>JAIQFO010000032.1 GCA_020073215.1 Terriglobia bacterium
GGCGGCAACCATGTCACACACAGCGGCTTGAGCGGCACCTACACTGCACCTGCGACTCCGACCGGCCGCTTTACCACCACCACCAGCCTAAGCGGGATCGCCGCGCACCGCGCCGCTTATCTTGTCTCCGGTACGCGCTTTCTCGAAGTGACGAGCGACACTCTGCACTCCACGACGAGCGCGTTGATCGGCGATGCGCGTCTGCAGGCCGGTTCCCTGACCCTGAGCGGCAATCTCGCCTTTTACACCTCGGGTATCGTGTCGGGCGGAACGGGAGGGATCATTGACTTTGGACGCGTCACCATCAGCGGTTCTACCCTGACGGCTAGCGTCTACGAAGACGAAGTCGGCACCTCGGCCACTCCCGCACCTTTCGCCGAAACCTGCGGTTATACATTGACTCCTACGGCAAAGTGACCCTCAGCGGCACCAATTGCCAAACCAACGCGCCGGTCATTTATCTGTATGGCCCGAACACTGGCTGGATGCTCGGTACAGGTTCCAGTACCTCCTTCGGTCGCATGGAGCCGCAGTCGGCGACGACCATCATCTCGGGCAATTACTTCTTCGGCACCCAAATGACCGGTCACCTCTCGGTAGAGACCGACACGGGTACCGTCACTCTCGCCAGCGCCGGCGCCACCGGCACTGGTGACAACATCTCAACCACTTCTCCCCTGCAGGCCGATCAGCCTGTAAGCGAGACGTTCACGGGGAACTCCGATGGCACCTTCAGCACCTCGGACCATCCTGGGGTAGTCTCGGACGTCATCGTTTCCAATTCCAAGATCGTAGCGGTTAACAACCAAAACAGCGCCTACCCGACCGTACTGGTAATCAGCACGGTTCCTTAAAGGCTTGCCACTAACTTCGAGGAATAGGGCCTTGGCGCTGCAGCGTCAAGGCCCTTCCGCAAGTGCATCGGGAACGCGAGTTCGAATCTCTCTGCGCACGCCAATTTTACACTTTGTACCAGTCAATGAATTGGAGGAGCGCCTAATGGCAGTCCTCTCGGTGGAGTCCCGAGTTGAACTTCCGTGAAATGTTGTTGGAGTTAGACTCACTATTCATCAGACACTCCGACTTTTAGAAGCTCGAAGTCCTGTCTCGCCCTACCGAGCGAGGCAAGAGTGCCCAGATTTTCAATAAAAGGAGGGGGCCTTATGCAGAAGCTTGGAAAAGTCTCGGCGGAAAAGGTTCTCCGTCACAAGACCTATGGAACTCCCCGCAAGGCGCTCGCCATCAAAGATGTTGCCCGGAAAGGCACGCCACGCGAGGCCGCAACCGCGTTCTTGAAAGGTATTGCACCACAACTGAAGCTCCCTGCCGATCTCAGCAATTTGAAGTACGACAAGGCGGTCCAGAGTCCTCTGGGTACACACGTACTCTTTCAGCAATACCACGACAAGAAACCCATCACGGGTGCCTGGGTAAAGGTGGACCTCGATCCGCAAAACCGTGCCTACCACTTTACGAACAATACGATGCCGGTGCATATGCTAGAGAAATCGGCGGAGAAGGCAGCGAAGCGGGCCTGGACTCAGGCGGACGCGAAAAAGAAGGCGCTGGCAACGGTCAAGGCGACACAATCCCGGATTCGCGGGCAAGTGACCAGCGAACTCGTCAATTTTCCAGTAGGAAAGACTGTCCAGCCAGCCTGGAAATTTCTGATTCCCGTCTCCGCGCCACCGCATGACTGGCGGATCTATATCAGTGCACGCAGCGGTTCAGTTCTGCACAAAGAAGACATGATCAAAACCGCCACTGGGAAAGGCATGGTTTTCGATCCCAATCCGGTGGTCACGCTCAACAACACTAAGCTGAGAGATTCCAAGCCAGTTCCGGATGCCGCCTATGAGCAGGTTCAATTGCGTGGGATTGCGGCTTCCGGAGTCCTCGATGGTCCTTATATAAGTACCTCCGAGACCAAGAATCGGGTGAAGTCCACGAACCACGCATTTCTTTTCAAACGAAATCAGGCGGGCTTTAAGGAAGTTATGGCGTACTTCCATATTGATCGGATGCAGCGTTATATCCAGAGCCTGGGATTCAAGAACGTAAACCACCGCCCGATTCCGGTGAACATCGCGGGACAGGCAGATGACAATTCCTTCTACAGCCCAGTCAACAAGTCCCTGTCGTTTGGAACCGGCGGCGTGGACGACGCGGAGGATGCGGAGATCATCCTCCACGAATACGGACACTCCATCCAGGATGCACAAGTTCCGGGCTTCGGCGCGTCTAAGGAGGCGGGTGCGATGGGCGAGGGATTCGGAGACTACCTCGCGGGCAGCTTCTTCAACGATGCCAAGCCCGCCCATTTGCAGAACTGCGTGGGATCGTGGGATGCGACTGCTTACAGCAAGGACGATCCGCCGTGTCTCCGCAGGCTCGACAGCAAGAAGCGCTATCCCAAAGACATCGATGGGGAAGTTCATGACGATGGAGAAATATGGTCTGCGTGTTTGTGGCAGATTCGCCAGGCCATGGGGCGCAAGGCGGCCGACAAGCTGATTTTGTCGCACCATTTCTTGTTGCAGAAAGACACCAGCTTTCAAGATGCGGCTGAAGCCTTGATTCAGGCAGACCAGCAGTTGAATGGCGGGGCAAACGGAGCTGCGGTCCGCGACATCTTTGTTCGCCGGGGCATCCTGGCGGCGTCGAAGCGTAAGAGCGGGCTCTAGTCCGTCTCGCCGCCGCAAGTGTCCGGACGAAAAGTCGCGTTAAGGATGTTTGTCGAAACTGCGACCGCGAATTCTCCACATCCGCACATCGTTTCAAGGAGCCATTCTATGGCATACGATTTTGATCCCGGATATTGTGCTCCGGCTTTTCAGCAACTGGTCCGAGACTATCCCGACGAGCAGGTGTATCCCTTCAAGGACTTTCGCACCGAATGGGGACCGATCTTCCACCGCGGCAGGCTGGATGGAAGCGCGCGCGTCTTGATGTTGGGACAGGACCCGGCCCAGCACGAGACCATGGCGCGGCAAATACTCCCATACTGCCCGTAAGTGCCACGATTGTGGGACAGATGACGTCGCGACGTTCTCTACCTCTGCTCCCGCTTCATCTTGTGCCAGTTTTGATTGGAGCTAACGTTAGGGTCGAAGTTGGGGCTGTCGCTGGATACGTAGTCGGTCCCGTTTGTCCAGGCATTCTCATAGCCAACGGGAATCTCTACATCCCAGTTGTTCACCGGATCGCGGTAAGTTTCGACTCCGCGCAGGCCTTGGATGTAATTGTCGAACATATGGTCGTAGGCTGCGCTTCGTCTCTGATAGCCCTGGTAAATCATGTCATCGATTTTCGGTGAGGGTCTTGTGGATCTGCTGCATGCGCTGGTAGATGGCTTGCTGCTGGCGCAGTTGTTCCCGGGTGACGGTAGCCGCCAGGCGCGTGTATTCCACGCCCCAGCGCGGATTGTCCTGGCGCGAGGCGACCACGATCTTGTACGCGGTGATGTTGCGGTCAAAGTCCTCGACCGGCGCCCGGAAACTGCTGACATTCGGGGTCCAGTTGACGGCTTGCACTGGACCGTACAGGGAGGAGGTGCTGATGATGAGGTAGTCGATCACAGCCGTGAAGTCCTCCACAAACTTCCTTCCTCCTTTGGTGTATTCGAACTTCAGAGTTGAACGGTCCGGAGTTTCGCCCAGGAAAAAAACTTAAGGAACTGCTCACTCCCGGAGACATAAGCGTGTCGCGTCCGACTCTCGCAAGTGCGCCGCGTTGTTCCAGAAGCTAGCGTGGCCGGGATTTGCGTGATCGAAGAGTGAACGCGGCTTGCAAAGGGCTCATGGCGCAACCCCCCCGGCTATCAACCCCTCCCAGGTGATCTTCGTCACTGCGTCGGCAAGCTCGGAGCTGCTAGCGTTTAGAGCGGTCGCACGGACAGCACGGGTGTCTCGGGAAGGTGCACAACCAGACGAGGAGCCCTACAGTGAATCGCAAAGCCATCGTAAATGCGAGCACGGCCCCATGTCGTTCCCCGTTGGTTGAGAAGGCGTTGAAAGAATTGGCGCAAATGCCGCTGACCGAGGCGTGTGTGTCAGGTCTTTGTGAGATGTGTCTTTACCAGACAGACCTCTGCAATATTGTCGGCAAGCACAGGGCGGATTCGCAACCATCCAGGCGTTCAGACGAATAGAAACTAAATCAGGAGCATCCAGTGAAGGACGTAGCCATAGTAGGCGCGGGCATGACCCCATGTCGTTCCCGATGGGTTGAAAAGACTTTTTGGGAATTGGCTCAAATGGCGGTCAGTGAGGCGGTTCGCGACGCGGGCATCCACATCCAGGAAGTCGACGCCGGCGTCGCGGGAATCTACAACGACATCTTTGAGTTCCAGGCAATTCCCGAAAGTGGATTCCAGGGGATTATTGGGCTTCAAAACAAGCCGTTGATGAGGGTCACCAATGGCGGCGCGACCGGCGCCTATGCCATGCTGGCGGCCCGCAACATGGTCGCGAGCGGACAGCACGATCTCGTGCTGGTCTTGGGCGTGGAAAAGGCGCTCGATTGTTACGACTATGAGGCCGAGAGCAGCACGCCGGCTGTGGTTCAGACCATTGGTTATTCGTGGGATCCGTGGTTTGAACGGCCGCTGGGGGCGCATGCCTCGGAGAGTTATGCCGAGGTCATCCAGGCCTACATGGACGAGCATCCGGGCGACCTCGCGCCCATGGCGCGCGCCAAGATCGTGGAACTCCTCTGCGAACAGGCGCAAAACAATCCCTACGCCCAGCGCCTCGGCGAGAAGGTGACCGCCGAGCAGGTCCTCCATTCCCGCTACGTGGTTTATCCGGTTCGCGTTCTGGAAACCTGCGTATACACGGAGGGGGCGTGCGCGTTGATTTTTGCCTCTCCGGAAATGGCGCAGAAGATCAAAGAGCGCACCGGCCGCGAACCTATCTGGCTGACCGGGGTCGGCGCTGCCAACGAGCCCTACTTCGTGGGCAACGACATCACCCGTTACAAGGTCCTCCATCGCATCTATTCCGACCACGTGGCGACGAAAACGGCATTGAAGATGGCGGGCATCGCCATAGAAGACGTACAAGTGATCGAGTTGCACGACGCTTTCATTCCGCAGTTGATGATCACACTGGCCGAGATGGGCGTGGTGCCGCTGGGGCGGGCCAACGATCTAGTGGAGGAAGGCATCATCCTGCCCGGCGGAAGACTGCTGGTGAATCCCTCGGGCGGGCTCGTGTTCGGCGGACATTTCGTCGGCGGGTCCAACATGATGTCAACCTGGAGTGCCATGCGCGAAATGAGAGCCAGGAACCTTGAACATGGCCTGATTCATGGCACGGGCGCGTCGCTTTCGATGTATGGCGTGGCCATAGTGCTGGAGAGGAGAGCCTAATCATGGCAAAAACAGGAAAAGCAGTGGCGTCCGCGAAAAGCAAACCCAAGCCGGTGATCTCCCCTGCGATGCTCCCTATGGAAGGGATCACCGATGTCCAAGGAGCGGACGGCGTATACCTCCAGCGGAACGACGTAATGTTCACGGCCATGAAGCACACGCAGGGCGAATTCTCGGATTTCTTCCGGGCGCTACGCGACGAGGGCAAAGTGTTCGGCCATCGTTGTCCGGAGTGCCGTCACCTGATTATCCCGCCGTTCATGCGACGCTGCCCCGCATGTAATTTCGTGGAGATGAAAAAGGAGTACGTACACGACACCGGCATCATGGCCGCGACGCCGGTGATCACCGTTTTTGCGCCCAGCCGTTTTAAGGGCCAGGAACCGTTCGGCACGGGCCGGGTGTTTCTTGAAACTGCGAACCGCAAACTCAGTGAGACGGCGATGCTGGTTCGCGTCCGCACCACGCGGGGAACCATACGGCCGGGGATTTATAAGAAAGGCACACCGGTCAAGATCGCCTTCTGTGATTCACGACACGGCGAGATGTTGGACATTTTTGCCGTGCCCCAGAATGAACTGACGCGGCGGCAACTCGCCAAGAGTCCGCTTCTCGAGAGTGAAATAAAGTGGGGGCGACTCTCGGAGATGGGATTTGGCAAACCTACTGCTCAACTGCAGAAAACCTTGCAGGAAGTAAGAGTTCATTTCCAGAAACTGGCTGAAATGATCCCCCACAGCCCGCGCGCGACGGCCAATCTTGCCAACTGGCGCCGCACGGTCACGGTCCGCACGAGCGGCGGGACGTTCGGTTTAGTGGTAAACAAGGGAAAATTGCAGGTGCGGAAAGAAGGCGTGAAGAACCCGGATCTGGTCGTGGCAGTGCAGGATCCAGCCATTCTGCTCGCCTGGCTGCACGACAGTACGCAACCAGTTGGCGACAGTGTGAAGAGCCCCGCGTTAACCGATTTGGTTATCGAAGGAACCCTCGTGCTCAACAAACCGGAACTGGAGACGATCACGCGTCTGGATCGCGTTCCTCGCTCGCTTCGTCGGGATAATGTGGTGGTAGTACGGTCAGCTAAGGCCAACTAGGCCCCGCTTGCTGATGCGCATCCTTCCGTCCACCTTGGCTGGCCACGGACACGATGCTGGAGTTGTCCATGACTGACGGGAACGGAAAAAAGCGGCCGCTGCCGCTGCCCAAGAATATTTATGTGCGTCTCACCCGTGCCCGCATCAGCGCCAAGACTAAGTCCTGGGAGACAGCCCAAAATGTGTGCGGTCTGTGTGAGGATAATTCATGGTTACCGCTAAGCCATTGATTCCAAGCAAAAGACTAACGGTGGCCAGGGACGGAGTTGAACCGTCGACGCCGGCCTTTTCAGGGCCGGATTCTTTGGGCCTGAGTCCTTTTTCAATCAGCGACTTAATTCGTGAAGAGGGCCACATTATTGTAACCATTCTGTGACCAGCGCCGAGGTTCGCCTAAGCGTCGGAATCTTAGTTGGTCGGGCCGGCAGCAGATCCGTTTGTTTTGACGTCCGTCGTTGTCCTTGGGACGTTGTCGATAAAGTTTTCCTTCGGTACCATCTTCCTGTGACGCCGCCGACAAAGAACTGTGGGGAGCTATGAGCAAAACAATTTGGCTGGGAGCTGTCGCGTACAATCCGAAGGTGGTGACGATTTGGGAGGGGATGCGGCGCTACTTTAATGAGGAAGCGCATCTGCCGGTCGAGATCGTACTATTTCAGAGCTACGAAGCGCAGGTCCTCGCGCTCCTCGCCCAACCGGGAGAGGCCGTGCCGCGTATCGACATTGCCTGGAATACAAACCTTGCTTACCTGCAAGCGGATGAGTGGAGCGGCCACGCCTGCCGCGCGGTTGCCATGCGCGACACCGATCTCGGCTGGATGACAAAGATCGTCGCCGTTAGAGGAGGTCCCATTTCTACGCTCGCTGATCTGAAGAATCGAACGCTCGCGCTGGGCAGCCGAGACAGCGGACACGCAGCTATTCTGCCCGTTCACTTTTTGGAGCAGCGAGGCATGCGCGAAGGCAGGGACTACCGCGCGCTGCGCTTCGACAGCGATGTGGGCAAACACGGTGATACCGGGACCAGCGAAGTGGAAGTGGTGCGCGCGGTCCTCGACGGGCGAGCCGACGCCGGCGCCATCGGCAGCCCCTTCTGGAACACGGTTCGCAGCGAGCGCCTGGTGCCCGAAGGCGGCCTTCGTGAGATATGGTCCTCTCCGGCCTACAACCATTGCATGTTTACGGCCCGGCCCGATCTCGACCCAGAGCGGGAGCGCCGATTCGCCGACGCGCTCTCAGCCATGAGCTACGACAACCCGGTTCATCGCCCGATACTCGACGCCGAAGGACTTCAGCGCTGGCTGCCGCCTCACGTGGATGGCTATGCTGCTCTGCGGGAAGCCGCTGCCCAGCAGGGATTCTTCGAGCAAATATTGGCGAAGTCGGCGTGAGAGTTTGAAGCGAACCGGCTCTTATTCGCGTCGAAATGCATGGTGCCCCAGGTTCGCGCCGTTCTTGGGCGCTAACCTGGGCTTCGCGGTGTTGTGAGGAATCGGAACCGTCGAGATCGGATCGGAATCGACAGCAATGGATCGCGAGAGCCAAAACCGGCGACGAACCAGAGGCCGAGTGTTCCTCCACCCAGGTTAGCGTCCAGAGTGCGGACGCGAACCTGGGGCACCGGGCCTGTCGGCAAATCAACCACATTCATGCGCAGTTAAAGATCCTTGCCAGCTTATTAGCGTGTTCGCCTTCGCGGTCGAAGGCGCGGCGGACTGCGGCGAAGGACTCGGAGAGAGGAAAAATGTCGCGCGTGACCAGCAGGTCGGCATCCTCGGCGCCGACCGGATGCCAGTACACACCCTCAGCGGTAATCGTGACTTCCGGCACTAAATCGGCTCGACTCACGGCGACACCTTCGCTGGCAGAGCCCCGCAACGCAATCCGGCGGATTACCCGGTCTTCTGCCGCAATCTTCTCCTCGTCGAGGAATTGACGGAAAGCCTCAGTCTCGGCATCGGTCGAAACCGTAGCCGCCAGTCGCACTCGAAAGCCATGCCCACGAGCGCGCTGAATCCCTTCGCGCGTGCGCGCCCATGTGCCGGGTCCGCGATGGAAATCGTGCAGTTCTGGCGTAGCGCTGTCCAAGCTGATTTGCAGGACAATTCGATCGCGGGGCAACGCTCGCAAGCTCTCTATGCGTCGTCCGGCAAAGAGCATTCCGTTGGTCAGCACCGTGGTCGGGGCGGCTGCAGCGCAAGAAAGCAGAATGTCGCCAATGTCTTCCAGCAGAAACGGTTCGCCTCCGGTCACGAAGATTTCTTTGACGCCAAGGTCCGCCGCTTCCCGAGCGATCCGCCGAATGAGTACGAGCCCCAGTTCCCGCCGCGGCGCGGTGGGCGAGGAACGCACGCAGCAGTAGTCGCAACGCAGGTTACAGTCGAAATTCGTGTACAGCCAAAGCCGAGAGCCCACCGGCCGATTCTCTTCTCCCGGCACCCCGGCAGGCACCGGAACAGCCCCGCACCGGAAAACCCACCGCGAGCGGCCTCTTTCGACCGTAGCCTCGAGCAGTGGATTACCGGTGAACCGGCACCACGTTTTCAACTCAGGGCCAACGCTCTCTTGGTCACCCACCACCGCGACCAAATCGCCTGGCTGGCTGCGGCGCAGGACAGCGACCAACTCCGGCAACAGACCCGACGCAAAGGTCTTTCGCCCAATATCCAGATCGATGTCGGCCCTCATCGGAATGCGTGCATTTTACAGCTCCGAGAGCGCTCGGAGATAGCGTCTCCCTGCGCCGGGCCCAGATCTTGACACGCCCTGGTTCAACACTGGTCACCAATCTATGCTGCCGCAGTTTCGCGAGAAGAGATCAGGTCGACGACTTTATTTGTGGTCACAATGCCACTGGCATAGTTTGGGAGATTGACGCCGAGAGCGGCGTGCATCTCCTCATCCGAGTAATCTGCGGTCGCGTCTTTTATCATCGTGACCTCGTAGCCAAGTTCAGCGGCATAGCGAACCGTTGCTTCCACGCACGTGTGTGCGATAAGCCCGATCACGATGAGCTTGTGGATGCCATGCTTCTTGAGCAGCAAATCCAGGTCTGTGTTGGCAAAGCCACTGGAACACCAATGCTCCTGGGCCACGACGTCACCTGGTTGCGGCTCGAATTCGCTACGGATCTCGCCACCCCACGTGCCATGTTCGAAGGCCTTGTGCGACCAAGCTGCCTTCTGGATAGGCGCAATGTACTTCCAAGTCTCGTAGTCGCCACGGCGGTAACGATGGTGCAGCGCATAGAAAACGTGAAGCTCCGCCTTCCGCGCAGCCTTCAGGACTTGCAACATATTAGGGATACAACCATTAGGTTCTGCGACATTCTTGATGCGACTCCATATTTTGCCACCTTCGGAAATGAAATCGTTGTACGGATCGATGACCAGAAGTGCGGTGATCTCTCTGTCGAACTTCAGATTCGCCATGTTCTTTCCTCCTAAGCGTTCACCTGAATCAAAGTCAGACTTCATGTTGCCGTGTGTTGCTGTCGAGTACGGACACGCCACGCTCCGCATGGCCGCCACCGCCACTCTGCCAAGCTGCCGTTCGTGCACTACGGTCGTGATCACCAGGTAGTCTGCTTCGTGACGAGCCACAGAACGTATTGGAATAAGCCCGCCTTCGTCTACTGCGCTTTCATCCAGGTATCCGAGCCTGTGAGCTTAACGGACACGTCAGACAAGAAGAGGTGCAGGGGCTTGCCGTCGGCTGTGCCGCGGTGTTCCGTCGAGATCAGCAGCGGCCCTGCCTTTTTGTAGCCTGTCCACGTTGCAATGACGAGGCTCGGCTTCGTGGGCCCGCCGCGACGGTAGACAAATTGCTCGACCCGTTTGTCCTTGCCGACGTAGAGTTCCCAGGTGTCACCAGGCGTGTAACCGCCGACCTCTGCGGGATACTTCACTGCGACCAGCTCGGCCGAGCCGGTGCCCGCCGGCAGTTTTTTCATACCTTGGTCAGTCACGGTGGCGCTGGTGTCCCAGTAAGCATGGAAGGGGAACACCAGCCAATAGTTATCGTTGATGAAACCCGGATCGACTTCATTTTTCACGGCTTCGGTTTGGCTGCTGAGCTCGGAGCGCATGTAGGTAACCTTGACCGGCTTACCGTCTTTATCCTTCCCCTCGTAGGAAACCTTGCTCGTCTTGGGCTCCCATTCCCACGAACGGGAGAGATTCACTCCGGGGAATTGTAAGTTGAAGGTGTAGCGGATCGCTTCAATTTGCCCATACGAATCAAGGCCATAGGTTTTGGCGATCTGTTCGAGAATTGGCGGGCGCTGTTGCGCCCAAGAATTTGCAGCAAGGATCAGCACCGCGAAGGCCAGAACAGGAATCATGGTTACACGGTTTGCATTTGTCATAGAGTTCGCTCCTCGGTGAATTGAACAGATGGTGTGTTGGATGAGACCCCCGGATTTCCGGATACAGAAGTTGTGTGTTGGCCCGAAATAGGCCTTGGCTGAACTAGAACTGGTCTCATAAATGGTCTTGGGTAGGCCACGGCTTCACAGCTTGCGGAAAAACTCAGGTTCTGATCTTGTTTTGAAGGGGCGCGGCTTCAGCCGCGCCGTAAGTATCACAAAATCAATGCCGGCTTTAGCCGCTGAGGAACGCTACGGCCCGCAACGCGACTTTTTCCGCAGCCTGTTCAGTCGTGCCGCCAAGCGCAATAAACAATGCGGGCTTTAGCCCCTGAGGGCGGGACCTCATGCCCAAGGAACTGTTTATAAAGACCAGTTCTAGTCCACTTGAGTATCGGGTGTCGCTGTCCGCTTGAGCCGGCGCAGTGCAATCATGGCACCGGCCGTTGCTACGCATCCGTATTCCAGCAACATTGCCCAGCCAGGGACCAACCACGGACGACCAAGCGTGCGCAGATACCAAACGTAGTACGTTGGGATGATGCTGACTGTCCAGACGACGATCGGCACCGTCGACGCCGGCATCAGGAACGGCAGCAGCCAGAGGAGGTACCAGGGATAAACGACCGGGGCGCATAGAAGCGATGCGGCCATGGGCCATGCAAATAGGTTCGGAGACCACGCCGGGGCCTTGCTCCTCAGCCAGACTGCGGTGAGAAAGCCGACGAGCACCGCCAATCCCGCTACCAACTGCGGAGGCGCCACCTGATCGAGTGCCGCAAACACAGGACCATTAAAGCGGAAACTGTGCACATAGGTACCAAGCGAGCCGATCGGAATGTGGCCGTGATTCAGAAATGGCACGTACAGGAGTCCGACCACGGCTGCCGCCAGCGCCGCGTCGCGAATGCGAACCCGCTTCCAGTAGAGGGGCAAGAGTACGACCGGCAGGAATTTCACCGCTACAGCCAGCCCAAGTGCGACGGCCGCCATCGCCCGCCATCGGCGCACTAGCGCAGCGGCGGACACCACCAACAATAGCGCGCCAACAATGTCAATGTGACCGCTTCCCGCCACCTCAATGGCCAACAATGGGTTCCAGGCGAAGGCCAGAACCAGATGCGGTCTTTGTTCCTGCCGGGTGCAACGCAAGAGATCGAGCAACACGAAAACAATTGCGAACTCGCAAACCACAAATGCCACTTTCAGTGCAAAAGTAGATTCGTGAATGGCGGTTACGGCGCGGAAGAACAGCTGCGCCCCCGCTGGATATGGGCTCGGTAGATCCGAGTGGTTCAAGTTGCGGGTTTCCGGAGTGTGCAGCCCGTTCACGGCTGGATCGCTGGGAACAACAATATAGGGGTTGTAGCCGAGTCTCTGCAGGCGGCCATCCCAAACGTATCGATGAATATCATCATCGGCACCCGGAGGCACCCGAAGAAATTCGATGTGCCACACAGCAGCCAGGACCAGCCCGAGGACGACAACGCGCCGCGGAAATCCTGGCGTGGCGAAGAATTCACGGATCGCCAAGAGGTAAGCGATTCCGGCAAGCGTCAGGGAGGACATGAAGTACGGTCCACCCCTATCGCCGAAGTTACGGGAGCAGATGGTTAGCGCCACCCACAACATGGCACCGAGTACGTACACTCTCCACTCGGGGGTGACCTTCACAGTTCTCCCGTGCCCGTCCGATATCCCATCCGAGTGCTTGTCCGAGCGCCTGTCCGAGATTGCTCCGCCGCAAGCTCCCACTCTTTAAGCCACGCCGCCGTACGTGGCGCCCTTGCTGGAGCCAGACGCAACTCCGCCGCCAACCGAGTCAGGTCGTCAGCGATATCAATATCGTAAAAACGATCTGCGAAACCTACGGAAAGATCAAGAGTTCGTGCGCGCGATAGGAGCCTCTCCAGCGCGCTGCTGGTGCCCATTCCGTCGCCAGCGAAAAGCGTGGGATGAGAAGTCTTTGCCCCTACGAGATAGTAGCCTCCGTCGTGCGTTGGTCCCACGACCAAGTCATGTGCGGCCAACGTTTCGAACCCATCTTCGAGAATAGAACGTGGCAGATGTGGGCTGTCACTGTTGAAGGCAATGGTGCGTCGTTGATGACCTTCTGCAAAGTGCGCAAACACCGAAGTGAGGCCGGCGGCAAGACCTTCACCTTCCTGGGCAACTACGCTCACCTCACTGCCTGCCAACTGCGCCAGTTCGTTTACGTCGGTCTCCGGGCACATGATGGCAACTTCCACATCGTTCAATGACCTCGCCAGCGCCAGCGTGTCGTCGAGAAGACAGCAATAGAAAGCAGTGACACCTGCGGGAGAAAGGCTGGACACCAGGCGGGTTTTCACCGCGCCCGGCCTTGGTGCTTTCGCCATGATTACCAGCACACGATCGCTATCTGACGAACGCACTACCGTCTCACTCGCGGATTTCATAAAGTAATTTTGACCCGGACCTACGCCGGCCGTGATGCCCCGGCTCTTCGATGCCGGAAATAATAGCGCACTATCAAGCTGAGAATGAACCAAGCCGCGCCGACTGTGCCTTTCAGCGTACCGCTGATCTTCGATTTTCCGATACGCGGGTAATAGCTAACCGGGACTTCAACCACGCGGAATCCGGCCAGGGCGCCTTTGAGGATCATCTCAACCGCCCAGCCATAGGTGGTCTCTTCCAGGGCGAGCGCGCGTAGTACATCGGCGCGGCCAGCGCGAAACGGGCCGAGGTCGCTGATGTTCACACCATACAGAAGCCTGATCAGGCTGGCGGCAAGCCGATTCCCAAACACCTGATGCCAAGGCAACGCCCCAGCATAACGGCGACCCTGCAGGCGGGAACCGAGTGTGATGTCCGCACGCCCCTGCGCAGGTCCGTCAATGATTGGCGCTAACAGAATCGGCAGTTCAGAGGGCCGATCGCTGTAGTCGCCATCAAGGAACACAACCACGTCAGGGGAATTTGCCGCGGCCAGCCCCGTGAGGCACGCTCGCCCATAGCCGCGGCGGGGTTCCTGAACGACGCGGGCCCCCATTCTTGCGGCGATCTCGGGTGTCCCGTCATTCGAGTTGCTGTCGACAACGATGACTTCGGTCGTGAGATCGGACGGCAGATCGGCTAAAACGCGCGCAATCGCCTGCGCTTCATTATGGGTAGGGATGATGACGGACACTCGCACGTGAGCGTGATTCAAGGGAGTCGGGCCAGATTACCACCACGGAGAAGATGGCCACCGTTCGGACAGCCACGCGTCAATGCCCCATCTCCGGCCGGCGCGTCCGATAGAGAGCCCGAGCGATGCCAGCACCGGAACCAGCAGTTCCCAGATCCACGCGGTGCCCCACTCCGAGATCCAAAGGCTGCCGAGATATAGAAAAGCCACAAATGCGACCGGTCGAGTTAGCAAACCGATGATGAGCAGGATACCGAGAGAAATCTCGGTCACGGCCTGCATAGGGGCCGCCATCGCGGCATGGCTCGCCGCCAGACCCATGACCGCCTTCCAGGCGGTCGGCGAGTGACTCGCCTTGATGTAATAGTTGATCAGACTGGCGTAGCCTGCCGAAGTGTAGAGACCCTTCCCCAGATTTTCGAAAAAGACCCAGACCAACATGGCGCCGATCGTCAGGCGAACCAATGCCAGTCCGTTTGCGGCATCGAGCACGCTGGTCGTTCCGGTTGTCTGGTTTTGCGCTGGACTGGCGTTTGTCGTCATCATAGACCTCTTCTCAAGAGATTCGAGCCGCGACTGAGTGAATGGCAATCTTAAACCCTTGTTCTTTGTTCGTGCTGGGTGGAGCGCAGAGCGGCCGCGCCCTTTACGATTGTGACCCTTCTAAGGGTTTCACCCCCGGGGTACCCCCTAAGACGGCACTTTGTTGGAATCATTCGTGGCTGTTGAAAAACTCCTACCCGCGAAATTCGCGAAAATAAAATCGCGTCAGGAGGCCCCACAATCGATCTTCTCCGATCGAGTAGACATTTTCTATCCCCCCAATTTTGGCTGTCTGAGAGGAAAAGGGAGTTTTTCAACAGCCACATTCGATGTCCAAACAACCTACAACAATATTCAACGGGGCTGTCAACTTTGCCGCGAGGGTGGCATCAGCGTATCGAATTTCATCGAGCAATATATCCGTTGTCGCGCGAAACGCTCTTTTGAGTTCGGCCGGTTCCAGGGAATGGGGAAGGCAACCTGCAGCTTGGGCCTGCAGTTCTTCCGGAAGATCGTCGAGACCTCTCCCCTGGACAGCAGCGACTCCATGCCGCTTGCAGGCAAGCGCGAGCACGTTGTCGCGCATGCCGCTTAACATGTGTTCTGCCTGCAGGCGTCGGCCTCGCGCAATACTGGAACGGACGTGCAGCGCGTACAACCAAGCCATTCCTATCACATCCATCGGGTCGGGCTGTGGAGCCGGAATGGCATCTCCGGCAACACCGAAGATGAGGCTGAACTTGGGGCCGATCGCTCGAAATTCAGTGGCCTGCCAGAATGAGAGGTCGACTTGAAGAGTGCTGTTTAGCAGGAATACGCGATAGAGAATCGTACCGCGCCTCACATCATAGTTCGTCACAGCCGCATGATCGCGGTACATACGCTGAGTCCAATCCACTAATACTTCATTGAAGTCGGCATCTGCCGCTAGACACAAAGCCAGGTCAATGTCAGACCACTGGTCCTGCCGACCTAATGCGGCGGAGCCTAAGTGTGCCGCCCCGACGATACGTGCATCTCCCGCGGCCGCCGAAACCAATTCTTGGCGAATGTGTTCTCGTTCCTGCTCTGTAAACATTTGCATACGCGCCTGGCGCAATTCGGCTCCGCCTTCAAACAAAAATAACTGCCGCAGCTCAACCTGCAATCCCTGCGAGATTTGGCCCGCCGAGGCCGCAATCGCGGATTGAGCTTCGCGAAGCGGAGCCAGAGGAAAAAACAGGTTATGCAGCCCAGCAGTCTTCGCGTTATCCGCAGCCACCGCGAGTTGCTCCTCGCTGCTGTCCACGCCCCACACTGACGCTCCGGCGCCGGCCTGCGCAGCAATCCACGTTGTCATAAGGCCCGTACCACATCCTAATTTCTGCGATGCCTCAATGGCAGATGGTAGAAGTACTACACGACATGCCTACCCGGTGCGCCGAGACACAAGGTCCCGACGTGAAGAACCGACAAAGTCTCGGACCAATCCTGCGATCTTATCTGCCGCGGTGTCCAATGCGAAATGACCCGCGTCGAGAACGTGAACTTGAGCGTTCGGCACATCCTGCCGGTACCGCTCCGGTTCTCCAAGATCAAACGACAGATCGTACTTGCCCCAGATCACCAGCAGGCACGGCTGCTTCTCGCGCATCCATGCCTGCCACTTTGGGTACGAGTCCACATTGGTTCGATAGTCGTAAAACAGGTCGCTTTGAATCTCGGCTTGGCCGGGCTGGTTGAGAAAATAAAATTCGTCGGTCCAGAGATCGGGGTCATAGCGTTCCACGTTCGGATCGTTTCCGACATGGCGCGTGCGCGTGGTCGCCAGCGACAGGAGATTTGTGCGCAGCGCGCTTTCGTTGGCAGCGCGATCGGCCCAAAAGGCCCGCCGCGTCATCCAATTCGCCCCCAGTCCTTCGTTGTGTGCCACGGCATCCTGGACGATAAGAGCCTCGATCCGGTCCGGATGGGCTATGGCCATGCGAAAACCCACGGGGCCGCCGTAATCCTGCACGTAAAGCGTGTAGCGCGAGAGCCCAAGCGCTTCGGTGAAGTGGTTCATGATGTCGGCGTAGTGATCGAACGTATAGGCGAATTGCTTCGGGTCCGGCCAGTCGCTATTTCCGAAGCCCGGGTAATCGGGCGCGACCAGGTGATAGCGATCGGAAATTCGCGCGAAGAACGGTTCAAACATCCGCGAGGAGGATGGAAGTCCGTGCAGAAGGAGAAGCGTCGGCGCGTCTTTCGGGCCAGCCTCTCTGTAGAAGATGGACAGCCCATCAATCTGTGCCGTGCGATAAAAGGTGGGATACTTCATTCGACGTTCCTTTCTGTCGGCTAGTGGAACAATTGAAATGATGCAATCGCCGTCACCAGGACGCAGAAAAACCAGCGAGCACTCATTAATCAGCAGACTCGTTGAGGCGGGTGTCGAAAGACCGCTCCATGCCATTCGGCCGGTAGGGTTGAGGCATCAAAGTCATATCGGCAGCGTGGCAGCACGCTAGTGACAACGGAGGATCAACAATGCAGAAACGGAAACTCGGAAACAGCAATTTGGAAGTCTCTGCCATCGGTCTTGGCTGCATGGGAATGAGCTTCTCCTACGGCCCACCCAAAGACAAACAGGAGATGACGAAACTGCTCCAGGCTGCGGTGGATCGCGGCATCACTTTCTTTGACACGGCCGAAGTTTACGGCCCCTTCTTGAACGAAGAGCTGGTCGGCGAAGCCCTCGCTCCTGTCCGCGGGAAAGTGGTGATCGCCACCAAGTTTGGGTTCGATCTGAGTGGCAGCGACAATCGGCCGGGAGCGCCGGGTGTGAACAGCCGGCCCGAGCACATCAAGCAGGCCGTCGAAGGGTCGCTCAAGCGATTAAAGACCAACGTGATCGACCTCTACTACCAGCACCGCGTCGATCCGAACGTGCCCATCGAAGACGTGGCGGGCGCGGTGAAGGAACTGATCCAGGCCGGTAAGGTCAAGCACTTCGGACTTTCCGAGGCGGGCGTAAATACCATTCGCCGCGCCCACGCGGTCCAGCCGCTCACCGCAGTTCAGAGCGAATATTCGCTGTGGTGGAGGAAGCCGGAGCAGGAGGTGATACCCGCACTCGAGGAACTCGGGATAGGTTTCGTGCCTTATAGCCCGCTTGGGAAGGGGTTCCTGACGGGCAAGATCGACGAAAATGCGAAATTCGACAGTTCCGATTTTCGCAGCACGCTGCCTCGCTTTACGCCTGAGGCTCTGAAGGCAAACCAGGCGCTGATCGACCTGCTCGGCAGAATTGCGAAGCACAAGAACACGACTCCTGCTCAGATCGCACTGGCCTGGCTGCTCGCGCAAAAACCGTGGATCGTTCCCATTCCTGGCACGACGAAACTAAACCGTCTGGAAGAGAACATTGGAGCGCTGTCGATCCAACTGACGCCTGAAGACCTGCGAGACATCGATTCCGCCGCGTCGGAGATCAAAGTGGAAGGAGCTCGGTATCCGGAACGTTTGGAGAAAATGACTGGGCTGTAAACCGCAAGGAATGTTGCAAGCAGGCCTGCGCTGCCATCTTGGGAGGCGCTCAGCACGAACACCTTGCCCATGTTCGTGCCATTCGGCGGTCCGCCCTTCCAACTCCGCATGATGCTTCCGTCCTTGGCCGACCGCTGCGGCATGACGACTCGCAGATCTCCCTTCTTGGGAGCGATCACCTCCGCCTGGATCATGTTCTTGCCGTGTACGGAAAAGTCCGCGGGCGCTGAGGCGATCGACCGCGGAATTACAACGTCGTCCTGCACGCCCAGATCATATTGCAGGTTCGCATATTTGCCGAAACCGACTACCGCCAATTGGCCCGGTCCGAGCCTCACATGGTCGCCTGCCAGCACTGGCTGAAACCCCGCGTCGCGGAAGAGCACCCTCCCGCTCCCGATTCCGGGCTGCTCCGAAGAAAGGCGTGGCATGAGGATCTCTTCCACACTCTGCGCCGGATTCACCACGGCGTACACGGACCCATCGGCGTCGAGCGAGCCGAATCCATAAGGCTGAACATCACCCGGGATGCCGCCAAAGGTTTTTGTCCGTCCCAACGACTGCAACCGAAGATAGAGTGATTGCGCGTTTCGAAACCAAAGCGCATCGTCATCACTCAGGAACTCCAGGTTGCCATGAACGGTGTTCACCCAACCGCCGCGTGCCATCATCAGCAGCAGCGCTCCCTTCCAGGCGTGCGTCTTGCGGTAATAAATCGTGCCCGTGTTACCGAGCATGAAGCCGGTCGAATCAATCCTCTCGAGCGGCAGAAAACTCTGTTCGTAACGGCGCACCATGTGGTCGCTATGGATGTCCATGGAACGCCAGAAATTCATCTCGGGCACATCGGAAGGCCGGGGGTCGCCGGAGTAGAGTGAATCGAACACCTCCAGCCAGCGCAAGTCCACCGAGTTATGGAAAGGGAAGGGACCGGCCGTCGATTCGACGTCACCGCCGAAGCCGTTGAAGGCCACCAACACGACGTCAGGATTTCGCCCGCGGAATTTCTTCAAGGCCTCCCGAAAGGCATCGGCATTGCCCCTGCGAATTTCTTCGGGAGACTTCGATCCTGCGGTCTCCGGAGTGGCCGCTCCAAAATCCACAAAGTCGAACTTGAACATACGGATGCCGCGGTCGTACCAGTACTGCATCGTGTCCATGAAACTGGGCAGAAAGCCGCCCTCCGAAAACGACATCGAACCCTTCTTTTCGTTGAGCGAGTCCCGCCATTCCCGCGCCGCGTTGATCTTGACCAGGGTATTGGTGCTGAACCACAACCCGGGCATGATGCCATTCTCCCGGCATTTTCGAATCCACGCGTCCGGACCATTGGGCCAATTGGGCTTGCGCCAAGTGCGATAACCGCCGTCGGGGTCGAACCAGAATGCGTCCATCATGTAGTAATCGAAGCGCACCCCGAAACCGCGCAGACGCAGGATTTCGTCCAACTCTTTCATCGCCAGTTGCTCGGCGAGCGGAACGTTGTCGGAAAGTTCGTCATAGGCGGACCAGTTGTTGTAGACAAAGATCGGGTCCCGAGCCAGAGGAGCGCCGAGAAGTCCTGCCGCCGCATGGCTCGCGGCCCTGTCACTGTCTTGCACCACCGTGGTTTGAGCAGAACCTGAGCTCGCAGCCAGCAAAATAGCAAGTGCGAACGCTGCGATGAATCGATTCATAAGAATCCCTTCCGTCGTTGAGGACGAAATGGCGTCCACCGAAAAATGGTGCAGAAGCGACAGCCTTACTTGGCCGAACATTTGTAAATCGTTTCCGTCCGGTAGATCTCGCCCGGCCGCAGGATCACCGAAGGAAATCCGGGATGGCTGACCGAATCCGGAAAATGCTGAGTTTCCAGGCAGAAATCCGGAGTGCTTCCATACACCACGCCGCGCTTGCCAGTGATCGTTCCATCCAGGAAGTTCCCCGAGTAGAACTGCACTCCCGGCTCAGCACATAGTTGTGATCGTACCCGCCCGGATCTCCCTTTCATCTTCGCGCTGCGGACGCCGATGGCCGCTGGCGTTTAGAAGTCCAGGGGAGTTCCCTTCGCGGAGAGGATTTCTCCTTGCAGATCATGGACTCTCGTCTCGTATCTTAACGCGAATCTCCTTGTTCACCTTGAAAGCAGGGCGTGGAAGTCAGCCGATTTCCACATCAACGGGCGGATTTTTGCGCTGTGCCGTATAGCGCGAACGAGCTTTCTGTAATAGTGGGACGGCTTCTTGAGGGCGCGCCCGGCGGTGGCGTGCGCGCTGGCCTCCAGGATGAGGAAACTCGCGTCCTTCTCAAGCTGAGTGCGGACCGCGGTGGGAACGCGTGGAATTTCTGCCACCAACATCCGATGGTGCCTCCCGCGCCTGTAACGGAGCGGGACAACGCGAACATAGCCTTCGCTCTCCCTGGAGACCTGAGGCGGCCTGAAATGCTTTCTTGTCCGGCACTCAGCGACGACGGAAGCCGATCCAGGATAGAAAGGTCCCTGCTAAGACCCCGGCTGCAAAAACTGTGCCCATTGCCTGCAATGGTCTCTTCTTGACCGTGTGTTTCGCTTCCTCGATTGCATCTTCGGCAGCATGTCGGCCATGCCTGATCGCTTGGCTTGCCGACCGGACGCCATCTTCCACCGCATCCGTGACCCTAGACCTAATCTTGGAGACCTCGCGAAGAGGATTCTCAACCGTTGACGGTTTTTCCAATATATTCGCTAGCATAAAGTTTGCTCCTTTTCCCATCTCGATTCAGGTTGCCCCTGAAGTGCAAGAGCTTTGCCAAAAGGCGCGTGGCTTTGTTTTCTGTTCGATGCACGCGGAGACAGGGGAAAACAAAGGCTCTTTTGGGAATGTATCGAGAAAATCTGCACTACCGAGGGGTTCCTCGCGACCGCGGACTGCAATTGGGACTCCAATTCCATCAAGAATGGATGACGACGCCTTCGGGCAAGGGTGCAAGCGATTTCAAATAGCCGGAAGGCGCGGCGACCACCAGCACACGCATGCCGGGGTTCAGGCCAAGCTTCTTCGTCGTGGGATTGACCATGCGGTTGTCCCCCTCTCCGATTGGGCATGATAAATCAGCCTTAGGCATGATGGCTTTTCCCACGGGCGAAGTCACTACTGGTGCAAGGCACAGGTGTTCACCCTGCCATCGCGGAGGCGTTGATGTCTGGACCTCGCTTTGGCATCAGGTTTGTGTCAAGCTGTGGGTATGGCAAAAAACGCACCAAGGCCGACAGATTACAGCGGCAGACTGAACAGCAAGAAAAAAGGATAGATCGCGGTCCAGACGAGATCGAAGAAAAGCCGTCAACACTCGCGGCGAAGCCGGACGAGTCGACCGTCCTGATCCCGGCTGAGCAACAGATTCAACAACGCGCCTACGAGCTTTCCGAGCGGCGTGGGGGGACCGGCGGCCACGAATTGGACGATTGGCTTCAGGCCGAGCGCGAGATAAAGGGCAGGCAGGCGAAAGCAGCACGGGCATAGCTTCCGGCAGTCCTCAAAAGCGGTTGGCGGGTCTTGCCGCAGGTGAAGCTGGCTTCCGTCCAATGCGGAGGCCGCTCTGCTGCGTAAATGAGAGGAGCCGCAGTTCCTGCGAGCTGATCTTGCCATGAGTTCCATAACCCCGATCGTTCTTCCCGATGAATTCAACGCCGCCTCCTACTTTGTGGACCGTCATGTGAAAGAGGGCCGCGCCGATCGAGTCGCCATCGAATGCGGAGACGTTCAGGTCACCTATCGCCAGCTTTATGAGCGCGTGAACCAAGTGGGCAATGCGCTACGAGAGTTAGGCGTGCGCATCGAGGAGCGCGTGTTTCTGCTGCTGTTGGATTCGCCGGAGTTTGCCGCCAGTTTCTTCGGCGCCATCAAGATTGGAGCCGTCCCGGTTCCGATTAACACTCTGCTGAAATCCGCGGACTATGAATATCTGCTCAACAACTCGCGAGCGCGAGTAGCGATCGTCAGTGAGTCATTACTGCCGGCCCTGGAAGCGATTCCCAGACACCGGTTGCGCTATCTGGAGACCACCATTGTGGTTGGTGGCGAACCCAGGACAGGCACTCTGTCGTTTGAGAAGCTGGCCCGAGAAAATTCTCCCTTGCTTCAACCGGAGACGACCAGCAAGGATGATGCCGCCTTTTGGCTCTACTCTTCCGGCAGTACGGGACAGCCGAAGGCTTGCGTTCATCTCCAACATGACATGGTGGTGAGCGCCGAACGGTATGCGAAAGGCATACTGAACATCACCGACAACGATCGCTGCTTCAGTGTCGCCAAGCTTTTCTTTGCCTACGGATTGGGCAACGGACTCTATTTTCCGCTGTCCGTGGGCGCTGCCAGCATTCTGCTATCCGGCCCACCCAAACCTCAGAATGTATTCGAGGTCATCGAACGCCATCGGCCAACGTTGTTCTTTTCGGTTCCATCGAACTATGCCAAGCTTCTCGCTCACGTTTCCGCCGATGGGAGGGAGTTCGACCTTTCTAGCGTGCGGCACGGGATTTCCGCGGGGGAGGGCTTGCCGGCCACGGTTTTCCGTCGCTTCAAAGAGCGCTTCGGAGTGGAAATTCTGGATGCCCTCGGCTCGACCGAAGCACTGCACATGATGATATCCAATACCCCGGGCGCGGTGCGTCCTGGCTCCAGCGGAAAGACGATCCCCGGCTTTGAAGCCAGAATCGTGGACGACAACAAACGGCCGGTTGTGCAGGGCGAGATCGGTAATCTCTTGGTGAAGGCCGATTCCACCTGTGCTTACTATTGGAACCAGCATGAAAAAACCAAAGACACAATTGAGGGCCATTGGATCCGGACGGGCGACAAATACTATCAGGATGAAGACGGATACTTCTGGTACGCCGGAAGGTCCGACGACATGCTGAAGGTGAGCGGCGTGTGGGTCAGCCCGGTTGAGATTGAGCGCGCGTTAATCGAACACCCTGCCGTGCAGGAAGCGGCCGTGGTCTTCCGCAAGGACGAAGACGAATTGCTCAAGCCGGTCGCCTGCATCGTGACGCGCGATGACGCCGCGGGTACGCCTGAACTTGCCCGTGAATTGCTGGAATTTGTGCTCCGCCGCTTGCCGGTCTTCAAACGCCCGCATCGGGTAGAATTTTTTCCCGAGCTTCCGAAGACAGCCACAGGAAAGATACAACGTTTCAAGCTTCGTGAGGGCGCCAGCGAATAGCTGGGGGATGACGGGGGAAGGCATGTCCAAACGGATTTCTGAGGTTGTGGTAATCGGAGCTGGAGTGGCTGGACTCGCATGCGCGCAGAAGCTCTGCGAGGCTGGTCTGCGGGTAACAATTCTCGAAGCGCGGAGCCGTGTCGGTGGACGCATCTGGACCGTGCATCCCTCCCTGACAAACGCGCCGGTCGAACTAGGCGCAGAATTCATCCATGGTCTCCCTCGGGAGGTGTGGCAGATCGTGGAGCGGGCTGGCCTCGAGACTCACGAACTGACTGGAAACCGATGGCGTCTGGAACAAGGAAGGCTGGCGCCCATGAGTGGTTCCTGGGACCTGATCGACAGTATCTTCCTCAGGATTGATGAATCTGCACCGGATCAATCATTCCAGGATTTCCTGGAGCAGGCTTGTGGCGATCTACCTCAGCACACGAAGATCGAGGCTGCCGCATTTGTCGAGGGCTTCCACGCATGTAACGCAAGCCGGATCAGCGCTCATGCACTGGGGCGATGGTATCGGAGCGACCAGAAGATCCAAGGACACCGCGGCTTCCGTTTCCCCGATGGATACGAGGGTATGGTTCGAGCGCTTGTCTCCGCCAGCAAGCCCGAGCTCCTCACGGTGCGGCTGAACACCGTCGTTACCGAGATAGCTTGGAGTCCAAGTACGGTGGAGGTGACGGCCCAATGGCTCGAGCACCAGCGACATGCCAGTATTCGTGCAGACGCTGCCGTTATTACTTTGCCTCTCGGTGTTCTGCAGGCGCCGCCTGGAAGTGGCGGCGCAGTCTGCTTTCGGCCAGAGCTGACCGAAAAGGCCGAAGCACTCAAACAGTTGGAGATGGGCGCTGCGATCCGGCTCGTCCTGTGTTTCCGCCATTGCTTCTGGACAGACCCCAAGCTGGTGCGATCGCCCATGCCCGACATGAGTTTCTTGTCGTCTCCTGAAGAAGTGTTCCCGACGTGGTGGTCGTCTGTGTCTGCAGGAACCGCCATGCTGACTGGTTGGTCCGGCGGAGTCCGTGCTGAGCGGCTCTCCGGTCTCGGAAGTGCAGCCATCATGGAGCGTGGATTGGAGGTCTTGCACCACGTTTTCGGAGTACCCCTGGAAACCTTGCGGGACTTGGTGCAAGAGTCTTTTGTGCACGACTGGCAGTCTGATCCTTACTGCCGGGGCGCCTACAGCTACGCTCTTGCCGATAGTAGGGAAGCTCCTCAGAGACTAGCTGTGCCGGTTGGGAATACCCTGTTCTTTGCAGGAGAAGCGACGGACTGCAGCGGACACAACGGGACGGTGCACGGCGCCATCGCCAGCGGCCAGCGCGCCGCCACTGAACTTCTTTCCTGCAGCGGGCTCCAGCCGTAGCATACGGGTGCCGGCACACAAAAGGTTTCCCCCAGTTGCACCGAAAACTCGTGCACTTTTAGTCCGTCAGGTTTTTTGCGGAGAACAGCAGTAGCAAGTAATCAGGTTTCAGTAGCGAGCGAAAAAACCGCGCGTTTCGTGAACACACGAATCATCTCGCGACGATACTCAGGGGGCAGGGCCGAGGTTGTCAACGGTTTCGCGGTCTGGGCTGCGAGAACACCGGCGGCTTCAGCCCACTCTTCCGTCATGCGCCTCCCTGCCAAGAGTTCGGCGGTACCTTTCACCAGCACGGGGGCGGGATTCACGGCGGTCAGTCCGACGCGGACGTCTTCGATGTGTTCGCTGGACCGCTTCAGAACCACGGCGACTCCGGCGAGCGGGTAGTCAATCGAGCCGCGGATGCGCAGTTTTCGGTAGGCGCCGCGATAGCCGGCCGAGGATGCAGGCAGGAAGACACGGGTTACTAGTTCGTCGGGTCGCAATCTGCGGTGGTCATCCCCGATGCCCGTGTAGAAGTCCGCGAGCCTCACGCAGCGCAAGCCGGAGGTGCTGGCAATCTCGATTTCCGCGTCAAGACAAAGCAGCGCCGCCGGAGTGTCGCCCGAAAAAACCGCCCAGCACTCCGTGCCGCCCGGTGCGACGTGGCAGAGATCGCCATCTTTCTTAATGCAGAAGGCGCAGGATTTTCGCCACTGCAACGACTGGTTGTACCAAAGGCAGCGCGTATCGAGACAGATGTTCCCTCCGATTGTGCCCATGTTACGCAACACGGGCGAGGCGACAGTCTTCGCAGCTTCGGGGAGAACGGGATAGTGCTGACGCAGTACGTCAGAGCGCTCGATGTTGGTGAGTGCAGTGAGGGCACCGATTTCGACACCGCCGTCGGGTTGCCGTCGAATGCCTTTCAGTTCCGCGATGCGGCCGATGTCGAGCACGTATTGCGGCTCGAACAGCTTTTGCTGCATCGAGGGCAGCAGGTCGGTGCCGCCGGCCAGGATGCGGATGCTACCGGCGTGTTGAGCCAGCAGTGCGATCGCTTCCGCGGTGGTTCGCGGACGCAGGAGTTTGAACTCGGGGAGGGTCAATCCGCACCTTCCAGCTGCACCCGTTGACGCGCGGAATCGTTTTCATGCCGCTGCGGGCCTTTGCCTTTGAAACACAACTTTCCCCCGTGTTCACGAAATCTTGTCGGGGCGGTGGGGTCCACACCTTCCGTCAGGTTCAGCGGCTTGGCGTTCCTCTTCGCGCGTAGCGCAGCCAGCACGCGCTCCGCGGTGAAGGGCGACTCGTGGAGACGGATACCGACTGCATCGTAGATCGCATTGGCAATCGCGGGGATGGTGGCCGCGAGCGAGCCTTCGCTGGCTTCCTTCGCGCCGAACGGACCTTCGGGATCGATGCTTTCGACGATGATCGCTTCGACTTCCGGCGATTCGACCGATGACGGGCTGCGGTATTCGAGCAGGCCGGGGTTCATCAGCAGCCCGTCTTTCCAGATCATCTCTTCGGTGAGCGCCTGGCCCATCCCCATCCATACCGAGCCGATCACCTGGCCTTCGACGGAAACCGGGTTGAGCGCGCGCCCGCAATCGTGTGCCGCCCAGACTTTGTGGACAGTGACCTCGCCGGTGTCTTCGTCCACGCTGACCTCGGCGACTTGCGCCGAGTAGGAGTAGGCCGGCGAGGGTCCAACGCCCGCGCCTTTGTGCTTGCCGCCGCGGGCTTCCGGCGGAGGCGCATACGAGCCGGTGCCGCTGAGGGCGCCGTGGAAGTCGATCGCAGCGACCACCGCTTCCTCGAACGTCATCGAATCTTTCGGGCCTTCGTCGACGCGTTTTTGCTGGAGGGAGCCACGGAGGATCTGGCCTTCGACGCGGCCGGAGACGGTCGCGGATTCGCTTCGGAGCTCCGCTCCGCCTGGACGGGCGAGGCGCCTGTCCCCACACAAGTCCTGCCGCTCCAAATGATCGTCTTTGAAGACGATGTCCTCGGCGGCGCAGTTCATTTTCTTTGCAGCCGCTGCGGCGATCTGCTTCTTGACTTCCTCGGCAGCGCGCATCGTCGCATTGCCATTCATGAAAGTAACACGGCTGGAGTAGGAGCCGATGTCAATTGGCGTGAGGTCGGTGTCGGCGGCGATGACCCTGACACGAGAGAGGGCGCAGCCCAGCGTTTCCGCGGCCACTTGCGCAACCATCGTGTCGGAGCCCTGGCCGATATCGGACGCGCCGGTGTAAACAACTACACCGCCGTCGCGGTCAATCTTGATGTTCACGGTGGAGTGAGGCATGTCGGAGCGGATAATCGAGTTGGCCGCTCCGCTCACGTAGTGGCTGCAAGCAATGCCGAGGCCCCGGCCTCTGGGCAGTTTTCCCTTGCGCACGTTCCAGCGCGAGCGCGTCACGACCTGGTCAATGCATTCTGGGAGACCATAGCTCTGCACGCGCAGACCGTTGATCGTGATGCAGGGAGGTTTGAGCAGGTTGCGGCGGCGGATCTCGGCGGGATCGAGGTTCAGCTTGGCCGCAATTTCATCGAGCTGCGATTCGAAGGCGAAGCGAACGTTGACCGTGCCGTGTCCGCGCATGGCGCCGCAGGCCGGCTTATTGGTGAGCACGCGATATCCGTCGTACTGGATGTTGGGAATATCGTAGAGCGCGCCCAGCAGCGCGCCCGAATAAAGAATGGTGACCACGCCATAGGAGCAGTAGGCTCCACCATCCTGCACAACCCGCGCCTTAACGGCGGTGATCCTGCCGTCGTTCTTCACAGCGGTCTTGAGATCCACGATGGTGCGCGGGCGCCCGCGGTGCGCCCAAAAAACTTCCTCGCGAGTGTAGGTGATCTTCACCGGCTTCTGCGCCGCGCGAGCAGCGATGCCGGCAATAATTTCGATTGGGATCACTTCACTTTTCCCGCCGAAGCCACCGCCCACCAGCGGCTTGATCACGCGGATCTGTGACATGGGCATCTCGAGTACGAGCGACAGCTTGTGTTGGAGGTAATAAGGAACCTGAGTGGAGGACCAGACCGTCAGACGGCCGAGTGTACCGGTGTGCGGATCGAGTTCGAACGAAGCCAGCGTGCAGTGCGGCTCCATGGCGGCGTGGGTAACTTCGTTCGCGAGGAAGCGGCCTTCGGCGATGTAGTCGGCTTCCGCAAAGGCTTGGTCAGGATCGCCGAAGACGTGGTGGTAGTCTTTCTCCAGGTTGTTCGGCTTGTTGTGGATGAGATTCGTCTCGGCCTTCATCGACTCTTCAGGGTCGAAGTAGGCGGGCAGAAGCTCATAATCCACAGCAATCAATTCGAGTGCCTTCTCGGCAATGGATTCGGAGACCGCCGCGACGCAGGCCACGTTGTCGCCGACGTAACGAACCTTGTCGAGCGCCAACGCATGCTCGTCATGGCCCACGGGGAGGATGCCGAAGGGATTGGGAGCGTCCTTGCCCGTGACCACCGCGATTACACCGTCGAGACGCTCGGCCCGGCTGGTGTCAATGCTCTTGATACGAGCATGCGGATGTGGCGAATGCAGAATCTTTCCGTAGAGCATGCCGGGCAGGGAGAGGTCGTCGGTGTATTTGCCGCTGCCGGTAGTCTTACCGGCGGCGTCAATCATGGCGACGGATTTGCCGATGATGGAAAGCTCAGTCATAGGTGTCGTTCATTGAAGTGGAGACGGAATCATCCGCTTGAGCCAAGTAGGAAAATTTCCCTTGAAGGAAACTGGCGTGTCCCCGACAGCTCCCGCTGCACCGCTAAATTGACCGAGGTAACGCCCAAAGTACCGTCCTAAATATAATGTTCCGATTCGGCGGCCGTCCGAAGCGTAGAAAATGACCGCAGAGCGTAGATCGGGCATTGGAGATTTCCTCGTCACGGCGGTCGATTTCATTATTTCGACAAGTTCCTCACGGCCCGACCATTCACTCACCTTGTTGATAGTGACCCTGGAACCGAACCAACTCTCAAGGTTGGCCGGAGCGACGGATACACGTGTCTCGACTAGGTCTGGCATGTGCAGAATGTCGATCGACGCGACTGATCCATTCGCCAATGACTCGGCGAGATCAGCGAATTGTTTCTGAGGATCAATTTCAGAAGCAGATGCGGTATCGTGAGCACGGCCTGAGCCCACGGTGGAAAGTAGTAGCAGCCCTAATATGGCGATGCCTTTGCTGACGGGGCTCATCTAGTTGCCATCCCTTTCTTCTCCGCGTCAATCGCCGCCTTGATCGCGGTGTACATCTGAGTGTATCCAGTGCAGCGGCAGAGATTGCCGCTCAACGCGCTGCGAATCTCTTCGTCCGTCGGATCCGGATTCACCGCGAGCAGATGCTTCACCGTGATCATGAAACCGGGCGTGCAGTATCCGCATTGCGCGCCGCCCCAATCTCCGTAAGCCTTCTGGATGGCGGCCAGGCTGCCGTGCTCACTGATGCCTTCGACGGTAGTGATCTCCTGCCCCTCGCAACTGCCGGCGAGCAGCGTGCAGGCGAGCATCGGCGTGTCGTCCACGAGCACGGTGCAGGCGCCGCAGGAGGAGTCGTCGCAGCCGCGCTTCGAGCCCGTGAGACCGAGATCGCGGCGCAGCACATCGAGCAGCAGCGCGCTCGGCGCGATGGCGAGTTCGTGGGTAAGACCGTTAACGCGCAGTTCTAGGAGTTCTTTTTTCACGGTGATTCGGCTTCCAGTTGTTCCGCCTGGCCTGGATTATTCGCGAAGTCTCCAGCCAGAAACGTATCCTACGAAGTCCCACTTTCAAAGCGTCGTACGATGGCCAGGATTTCCGGTTCCTGAAGAATCCGGTTGGATTCTTTGGCAGCCAGCAGGACGGCCTGTACGAGTTCATGACTCGCCACCATTCCCCGCTGCGATAGATAGAAGATAACGTTCGAACTGCCCGACATGGGCCCAACCTCAATTTCCTGATTTCGTCCGATCAGGCTGGCTGGGACTCCTGAATAAACGAAGTCGGTCAGCCAGCGGTCGCCCTTTTTCTGGGCTTTGATGATGGCCGCCGCGTGGACGCCGGTGGCGGTGCGGAAGGCATCGCGTCCGATCATCGGAGTATTCACTGGAACTGGAACGGAGGTCGCGGCCGAAACCGAGTCCACATACTTCGGCAGAGAACTGAGGTCGTCGTGCCTCATGCCGAGGAGGTTGAGATTCACCAGCAACTGTTCCATCGGCGTGTTTCCCACGCGCTCGCCGATTCCGAGCGCGGTGCCGTGCACGCGTGTTGCCCCCGCCTCAATGGCGGCGAGGGAGTTCGCCAAATCGAGGCCGCGATCGCGATGACCGTGCCAGTCGATGCCAATGCCGACGCCGGCGCCACTCTCCGACAGGAACTTCTTAACCCACGACACCAGGTTCCACACCGCCTCCGGAGTCGCAGCCCCACAAGTGTCGCAGAGACAGAGCCGCTTGGCCCCAGCCTCGATCGCTTCGGCAAACAAGATACGCAGGTGCTCTGGCGAAGATCGTACGGTGTCCTCGGTCACGTACATCACGTCGAGGCCTTCCCGCACGGCAAAGCGGATCGCTTCCCGGGTGTGGCGCAGGATTTGATCGAGGGTCCATTCTTCCACGTACTGGCGGATGGGACTGCTGCCGATAAACAAAGCAGCCTCAATCGGCACGCCCGTTAGTTGCGATGCTTCCGCGATCGGACGAATGTCCACCATCATGGTGCGGGCGGCGCAGTTGGGGCGTATGCGCATCCGCTGGGAGGAGATCTCGCGGCAGAGTGCGAGTACAGCTTCACGCTGACGCGCGCCCGCTCCGGGCAGCCCGACGTCAACGGTTTCAATTCCAAGATTCTCCATGAGATGGAGAATCTCGACTTTCACCGCCGCTGGCGGATCGGTAACGGAGGGGCTCTGCAGACCGTCGCGCAGCGTCTCATCATCAAGCATGACGTGTGCCGGCCAGACAGTAGTCCGCAGGCCCGCGCTTGCCCAGTCGAAGATGAGGCCGTTTCCCACCGAGATTCCCATGCCGTATTCTCTCGTTTACTTGCGGACTTCGGATGCCGCCGGGCGCAACTTGCCAAACTCACCCGCTTGCCGGAGAAGTTCTTGTGCTCCGGCATTATCACCCTGAGCACGACGGATCATCGCAAGGTGGTACAAACTGCTGAGCTCGTGAACTCCCTCGTCCAGGCTCCGTTCGAATTCCCGGCGAGCGATCTCGGTCGCGCCTTCCCGCTCGTGAATCACGCCCAGATGATAGTGGGCCATTACATATTCGGGTGTGAGGGTCGCAGAAAGCTCAAAGTGTTCGCGGGCCTCTGCCAGTTGTCCCTGGTGAAACAGCGCCAGCGCAAACCGGTAGTGGGCGGCGTTGTAGTTGGGATTAATGTCGAGACAGCGGCGGAAGGCGGCAGCTGCCTCCGGCATATTGCCTCGGTGATAGTAGGCGACCCCAAGATCGTAATAGGCCAGCACAAATGTCTCCGAGGCCGTCACCGCCCGGCGATAGTGTTCGATGGCAAGGTCGAGCAGGCCTTCGTGGAACAGAAGGTTTCCAAGCTGGTGGTTGCCCAGGACGTTGTCGGGCTCGGCATCGAGCAAATGCTGGAGCTCCTGCCGCGCCTCCCGCCCCCGTCCGTCGCGTTCATGCACCAGGGCCAAGAGAAGCCGCTGATCAATGGAAGCGTCGCGGAGAAAACGCCCGCACTCGGCGCAGAACTTATCCGCCGTGGCGCCCAGGTAACCGCAGCGGGGACAACGTACAGGGCCATCAATCGCTTCTGACATACGATCCTCCTTACTTACGCGACTTACGCGTCACTCAAAGCGTGTGGGATCGAGCGCGCAGTCCAGGCACAGACGGTGTGCCGGGGAAAATCCTTCTTTCTTGAAGAACGCGAGAAGATCAAAATCGTCCCACGCTACTTCGGTGCGCAGCGTCGTGACCCGGAGAGCGGATAGATTCAGCCGCAATTGCCGCAGTAAGGCTTTGCCTACGTGCTGTCGGCGGTTTGCCGGGCCCACGCCAATCGCATCCAGCGAGGCAGTGGGCTCGCTGACTCCGTACTCACCATAGTAAAGCGATGCGATGACGAATCCAACAACGCGCCCATCCACTTCCGCGGCCAGCGAGATTTGCAGCGCCGCCTGTTTCACCGCCCGTTCCAACATGAGTTCGAAATAGCGAGGACGCCGCCGCCCGCTGGCTGCCGCGTCAATCGCAACCACCGCCTCCAGGTCATGCGCATTCATGAGGCGTACCAGGACACTGTCGGTTTCCAGGACTCCCGGTTCTTCCAGAGGTTTGGTACTCATATGGCTCCTCTCTCAAACACTGCCGAGCGACTGTCCGCCATCGACGCGCAGGATCTGCCCGGTGATCTGCTGCGCTCCAGGCCCGCAAAGAAACGCGACGGCGTTGGCCACGTCCGCAGGTTCGACGTATCTTCCCACTAGACTTTCCGCCAAGGCAGCGTCGCGGACCGCCTGCGGCAGGCTGTCGGTGAGCGGTGTGCGCACCCATCCAGGCTCGACCACGTTGATGAGAATTTTCAAGCGGGCAACCTCGCGCGCAACTGTTCTGGCCAGAGCAATCAAACCCGCCTTGCTTGCCGAATACGCGGATGTGCCGAACTTTCCGCGCGAACCATTGATGGAGCCGATGAGCACGATCCGTCCGCCTTCGCCGGCGCGCATCACAGGGATGGCATGGCGCAGCAAAAGAAAGGCCCCGCGCAGGTTCACGCTTTGCACAAAATCCCAGTCCTCCACCGCAAGCTTCCATAGAACCGCTTCGCGGGAGACTCCTGCCGCGTGTACGACCAGATCGAGGCGCCCGTAAGTGCGCTGCACCTCTGCGATTGCCGAAGCCACGGAAGCATCGTCCCGCACATCACAACGCTGGAAGGGCGCAGCCCCCGCCGCCGGACGCGCCACATCCAGCGAAACCGCGCACGCTCCTTGCTGCTCGAACCCAGCCATGATGGCGGACCCGATCGCGCCGGAGCCCCCCGTCACGACGGCGATCCTGTTTTCCAGAGCGCTCATCGCGCCACCACCTCGGTGCGCCGCGCCAGTACACGATGGCGGTACGCACCCCAAAGCGCGGCCCCGATTGCTCCAGCATAGATCGAGTCCGGGTGAGTACGCACACGCATGGCCAGCTTTTCTTCGGCGATCTTCTCATCCAAGGCGCGGCACAACCCGATATCAGCGGCTAGTCCGCCGGTGATTGCCACGTCACCACTCGCACCGATCGAGCGCAGAAGCTTTGTGTAACGCCCCGCCATCGACAAGTGAATTCCTTTCAGGATGTCGCTGCGCGAGATGCCACGGCTCACCATATTGATAACGTCGGTCTCGGCCAACACCGCACAGATGCTGCTCACCGACTCCGGATTCTTTGCTTCGCAGGACAAAGGTCCGACGTCCTCCAGCATAATGCCCAGGTAGCGGGCAACGTTCTCGAGAAACTGTCCGGAACCGGAGGCGCACTGGCTGGTCATGCGGTACGTCAATACGCGGCTGCGCTCGTCCACCCGCATGGCACGCGCGTGCAGGGCCCCGATGTCGATCACGGCGCCGGTGCCGGGCATCAGGAATACCGCTCCTCGCGCGTGCGTCGTCATGCCGTAGAAGTGACCACGACGGAAATCCACCAACTCGCCTTCCCCGGTGCTGGCGGTATATGCGATCTCGTTCTGGCGCACTCCGGCTGCTTCCAGGAAAACATCATAACCTTCGCGAATCACCTTCCGCAGTTCGCGCCGGCGGATGCGCTCGTTGTGCAGGCCCAGCACACTCGCCGCCCCGTCTCCAGCGTCCTGCACCAGCGCAAACTTGACGGCACTCGAGCCCACGTCGACGCCCGCGGCGAGGATACTCTCTGCAGCGTTCATGCCGCATGCCCTCCGTCGGCAGCGCGCTGCGCGAATAACGCCGCCCCCAAGGCCCCGGTGTAGATGGACTCGGGAGAGATATTTAGGGTTCGCACACCATAGTTTTGTTGGACCAAGCCTTGCAGGGCGGAAACCGCAGCGGGGTTACGGGCCACTCCCCCGGTAAACGTGAATTCGTCGGAAATTCCTCCGGAACGCGCCAGCAGCGACATCGCCCGCAACATGATCGCCCGGTGCAGTCCCGCCAGGATGTCCGGCACCTTCTGCCCCAGAGACAGGCGATCCCGCAACTCGGCTCCGGCAAAGACCGTGCAGGTGCTGTTGATCTTCACGCTGCAAGTGCTTTCCTGTGCCAGCCTGCCGAGTTCGTGCAGGCCGAGGTTCATTTCGTCGGCGATGTAGCCCAGGTAGCGGCCACATCCCGCCGCACACCGGTCATTCATCTGGAAACTCGTGACGATGCCGGCGCCATCCACCTGAATCGCCTTGGTGTCCTGGCCGCCAATGTCGAGCACCGTGCGCGTGCCGGCGAACATGGCATGGGCGCCCAAGCCGTGGCAAAGGATCTCGCTGCGGATCTGTTCTTTCGGGAACGGAAGCCGCTGCCGGCCATAGCCCGTACCGACCATTCCAAGCACCCGGAACTCGGTCGATCTCACCGACTCAACAGCAGAGCGCAGTCTTGCTTCCCGTTGGCGGATGTCCGCCGGCGCGGTGGCCAGCGTTTGCTCAAGTGCCGGCCCGGCGTGCCGTTCAAATGCCCCGTCACCTGCCGCATTCTCGACCACCAGGATGGCGGCGTCGAACAGGCCGCACAGGACATCGAAGGAAGTGCGCTTCGAATCGCTGAACTGCTCCGCGGCTTGCATGTAGTCGGCGGCGGCCAGATCGCGGAAGAAATCGCTTTTCCGCACCGCTAATTCGCTGAAATGGCCGGGAACACGCGCCCGCATCGCCTGGCAGATACGATGGAGCGCTTCCTTGACGACCTCCCGGTGGGGCGCATATCGGGGCGCATCGGCACAATGGTGCAGCGCCGTCTCCAGCCACTCCAGCTGTTCCAGGTGTTGCTGCTGTCGAAAATTACGCACCAGCGATCCAATAAACTTGCGTTCGATTCCCGAGAGTTCCGGATCGGCTGCCATGGCATGGCGCACCAGTTCAAATCTTGATTGGACGAGCGCTTCGTCACGAACGATCTGGGAAGCGACTTCATAGTTGCTGCGGGTGTTAGTGATGCCGCGGCCCAGGACCCGGCCGGTTCGATCAAGCGCGACAGCCTTGGTCGTGGTCGAGCCCAAGTCGATACCCAGCAGAACCTCCACCACGCTCATGCCGTCACCCCGGCTCCGCGCTTTTGTTCGAGCATCTGCAGGTAGCTCTCGATGCGGTTCTTGATGTTCGCCGGCGAAAAATATCGCGGATCCACAAGATCGCTCTCGATGAATCCGCCGGGCACACCCGTCCGCTGCTCGAGTTGCCGCAGCATCAGCAGTTGGCCGACGCTGAACGAGTTGCAACTCTTGATACTGTTGATCATGAAGCCGTCAGCGCGGTATTCGCGGATGTAACTCTCGAGCAGATCGACGCGAGCGGGTAGCCCGAGGTTCGTGTAGCACTCCAGGCAGTATTCAGCCAGGCTTTCGAGCGGGCGGTTGGGGTCGTGGCGGAAACCGCGATCGTAGAGCCCACCCACTTTGGTATAGCTGCTGGCCACCACGACCGCGCCTTCGTCGTAGAACATCTTCCAGAACTCGCGGAAGCTCGTCCAGTTGGGCGGGCCTTCCACCACCAGGCGATAGCGCTGGCGCTTCATCGTGCCCTCGGGAGTGACGGGGCCAAGTCCCAGCCTGACCCGTTCCGCAATCTCTTCGCGCAGCACGCGGTAATACTCGACGCCCTCGCTGGTGCCTCGGAAGGCGGTGAAGATCGGGCCGATGTAGTACACGCCGCCGAAGTACGCATCAATCGGCGAGGGCTCGTTTTTCGCGCTCTCCAGCACCCACACGAAATCGTCCTCTGCCTTGGCGGAAAGAGCCAGCATCTCGGAAAGTCGAGCCTCATCGTAGCGCCGGCCGCTGACTTGCTCCAGTTTTGGGATCACCTCGGTACGCAACTGCTTCACCACGTAGTCGACATGGTGGGGTTCAATGCGTCCGTTGGCCTGATACGGCACATGCAGCATGGCCACCGGGCATTGATACTCCTGGCGCAGCAGTTCGAACCACTTGAGAAACGTGAAACATCCCGTGTAGGAGAGCAACAGCAGGTCGGGATTGGGGAGTTTCACGCCGGTGGGACCAATGTTGCCCGACTTCAGCATGCCGATATCGCATTTCACATAGGTGCAGACATCCTCGCTGTGCCCTTGCTTTTCCGCTTCCGCAATGTAGTTGGCGGAAAGCTTGCGCATGCCGGACTGCAGCGCGTTGATCTCCGGCAGGATCGGGAGCAGATCGAAGGAGCGCAGCAGTTCGGTCAAGTTCCCGGGAACAAATGTGGAGACAACTCGCCTTCCCTCTTCCCGCGCCCGTCCCAAAGAATCGTAGTAGTCCCCGATGAGTTGCTTTTGCAGGACCATGCTCTGCTCTTTTTGGACGGTTGATGCCTTCGCAGTGTCTCCGCTCATACCTCGCTCCACAGCCGGATGGAATCCGAGAAGGTGCCAGCCTGTTCGCGGATGACGGCGAATTGTCCCGTATCCTCGGAGTACTTGAACTGGGTGTGGGGAATGTGTTCGCGCTCCAGAGCGGCGACCAGCATAGGTTGCTCCAGCAGCGCGGGATCGCAGAAACTGGGAGCACAGAAGATGACGCCATCCGCACGATGTTGCCGCACGGCCTCGACCAGCCATCGCCCGCGTTGCCCATCGGGCGCATAGCAGGAGGCCGTGGCCACGCTTTGCGTCAGGTAAGCCTGCGCCAGGTTTTCGATCGCGTCACCCTCTTCGGGTACCTCGCCTGTGAACCAGCGCAACCCCAACAGCAGGTCGTCGTCCACGATCCAACAGCCCGCGCGTTCCAGGGTGACGAGCAACGCCAGCGGAGGCTGTTCACAGAACATGCCGGTCAGTACGACCCGGCTGCGGTCTTCTGGAACAGCCGATCCCTGCGAGGCCATCTCGAGGTAGCGACGCACCATCGTGGTGTGCTCCTCCGGCGGCAGCACACTACCGGCGCGCAGTACGGCATAGACCTGCGCGATGGGATAGAGCCAAGGCGCTTCACTGCGCGCCTGGTAGAGCTCCCGGATCGCGCGGCGGTTCTGGTTGTAGATCCGGATGCTGTTTCGGAGATTCTGATCAGTGATCGGTCCGCCCGCCAGCCGCGCCATGTCTTCGCGGATCGCCGTCAATTCCCGCCGCCAGAATTCACCGCCAACGCGCGTGTCGTAGTTTTGGGGAAGATCGACATAGCGCACGTAGCGGCCGGGAAAGAGCATCGTCCACATGCCGCTCAGGTTGCGGATGACATCACAGATCGAAGGGAACAACATGCCGTCCAGCCCATCGAGCCGTCCCGACACTGCCAGCTCGATCGTGCTGCGAGGAATGTGGCAGATGTAGCTCTGGAAGTAGGCGTCGCCACGGATGATTTCCAGCCGGTCGCCGCCGCCGAAGATGCCGACCGGCAACATTCCAGCCGCATGAATCAGTTCCCGCGGGACATAGATCGGCATATACCCGATTGCTTTGCGCCCGGGCGCGCAGGATTTCCATTCCGCGACTGCCTTGTAGTCAACGTCTTCGTACAAGGTCTGGGCGCGGGTGAGGATCTGCTCGAGCTCGGGATTCACCGGAGCGCTCCTTTTTTCTCCGCGCTTTTCTCCCAGTGAGGCTCACGTTTTTCGATGAAGGCGCGGAGTCCTTCCACGGCGTCGGACTTGGCCATGAGTTCGTCAAGATACATGCGCTCCAATTGCGGCAGGTCCTGTTGCAGTGCCCGTCGCACCGGGAGGCGGGCAGCGCGAACACCATACCGCAGCGCGGCTGGCGAACGGGCCAGAAAGTGGTCGCGGATCCACGTTTCAACCGTTGCTTCCAGTTGTCCTTGCGGCGCGGTTCGCACGATCAATCCCGCTGCCGCAGCTTGGGTGGCGTTCCATGCGGTTCCGGTCAACACGAGTTCGGCGGCGCGACTCACGCCAACCCGGGCCGGTAAAAGCACCGCCGCCGCGGGCGGGAAAACTGCCAGTTTGATTTCGGGACAAGCGAACTGGGCACCTTCCTCCGCGACGATGAAGTCGCAAGCCAGGGCCAGCTCAAACCCTCCGCCCAGGCACTGCCCGCGCACGGCCGCAAGGGTGACCGCCGGCACTTCCAGCAATTGCCCAAGCAGTCCGCTGAACCGCGACAACATGGTTCTGACATGCTCGGGCAGGTGCTCCTGTACGCTGGCGCCAAGACTGAAATGCGGGCCTTCCGCAGTGAGAATCATCACCTTGAGCTGTGTCCGATTCTGCAGGTCGGCGAAGGCCGCGGCCAAAGCTGTCATCATTGCCTGGTCGACGATGTTGGCCTTGGGCGCAGCCAATGCGACGCGGGCGACTTGGCCATCGTGTTCGAAGGAAAGTTTCAGGCCGCTCATCATTATTATTCTGCCTTGGTTGTTTCCGGAACCGCCCAGGGCGCAATTTCGGCGATCAACGCCTCACTCCAGCGCACGCCTTCTGCCAGTCGCTGACGCAACCGGACGAAGTCCACCTCGCGTTGCTGCTTGGTGCCGTAGTGGAAAGCGCGAAAACCGGCATTGGCTTCCGTCATCATGTTCAGCGCCAACCAAGCGCGGTTGGTTTCGCGGTTGCGGTCCCAGTGTTCCAGTTTGTGTTTCCTCACACTCTCGACCGTCTTGGTCAGGCAATCGGGCATGGTATGCAGCAACTTCGTGCAAAGTCCCTCCACCGCTTCGTCCAACGATGAAAGATCAATGGTGCCCTTGGACATCAGGGCTTTCCCCGCCTCTCGGGCTTCTCCCGTCTTCCAGTCTCCGAAAACCATGCGGCCAAATTTGTCGTACTCCCGATCGGTCACGACCAGCGGGTTGGACATATACCTGCCGTCAATTTTGAGCGCCGGAACGATCTGCGTGAGCCCGCCCAGACGATAAAAGCGGTGCGCGGTCCACGGCTCACATAGCGTGGCGCTGAGCATGGCGTGCTCGATGCCCACGAACAGCGGGAGGAAGTCGGTGCTGCCGCCCTCGGGCGCTGAACCGTGTCTCGGTCCGGCCTGGCCGAATACGGCAAGGTCGCTGGCTACGGAAAAGTCGCAGGCCATTCCAATCTCTTGCCCACCGCCGACGCGCATGCCATTCACGCGGCAGATCACCGGCTTGTCGCAACCGAGGACAGCGCTGACCATATCATTGAACAAGCGCATGTATTGCCGGTATTCGCCTGGGGCGCCGGCATAAATCTCCGCATACTCGCGCGTGTTACCGCCAGTGCAGAAGGCCTGCGTGCCCGCGCCCGTGAGTACGACAGCAACCGCTGCGCGATCGTTGCTGGCTTCGCGTAACGCGAGGATAACTTCCTTGATCGACGTCGTGGTGTAGCTGTTCAGCTCCCGCGGATTGTTCAGAGTGATCCACACATTGTGCAGCCCCTTCACGCTCGTGCCGTCGCGATCGCGTGCCGGCCTGCGCTCCAACAGGATTTCGCTGGGGGAAAGCGGTTCGACCAGGTTGTGATCTTTCATGGCTTTGTTCCTTGTTATATGCCCCGCGACTGCGGCACCAGCACCGCTCGCCTAGGGAGTTGGCGATGATGGACCGCCTCGAGAACTTGCTGGGCCTCCTCGAGTGAGTGCATCTCGACAAATGGCTGAATTTGAATCTTTCCTTCGAGCACCATGGCCAGCGCGTTCGGGTACTGATCGGGAGGGCATCCCCAATTTCCGCGAGCGGTGGCATCGAAGGCCATCAAATTGGACAGGCGCACTTCCACCTTCTGCGTGGTATACCCGACGATCGCCAGGTGAGCGCCCGGGTCGAGCAGGCTGAACGCAGTCTGCTGACCGGCGGCCGTCCCGCTGGTTTCGAAGATCTTGAGACCGATCCCGCGCCGGCCGCTCTGCCTGGCGAAAGACCGCACGGCCGACTTCACATCAGCGCACTCGCGGGCATTCAGTGCCAGTGCGGCACCGTACGCCGAGGCAAGCTCCAGTCGGTCCGCGTCAACATCGATGGCCACGACTGCTGCGCCAAGCGCAGCGGCAATTTGCACTCCGAACCCTCCGATCCCACCGACTCCGACAAACACCGCGACTTCGCCGGCGTTAAGACCGGCTCGGCGAATTGCTTCATACGGAGTCGTGACTGCGTCGGCGACGACCGACAGCATCGCCAGGGTGAGTCCCTTGGGAAGCTCTTCGGGTACCGGGCACAGGCCACGTGCTGGTACCCGTACGTAGGTCGCAAATCCTCCATCGGCATCATTGCCCGGCATGAACTGTTTGCGGCAGATGGTCGGACGCTCGCTGCGGCAGGCATCGCAATCGCCGCACGGAATTACGGCAGGCACAATAACGCAGCGTCCGATCCACCTTCCAGACTGCTCCCCGGCCAGCACGACACGACCGGCGATTTCATGTCCGAGGATCAACGGCAGCGGGTGGCGGGTGGGAATGCCCTCGTAAGCAAATCCAATGTCAGTGTGGCAAACACCGCAGCCTACTACCTGGATTGTCACTTCGTCAGGTGAGAGTTCTCCCGGAACCGTTTCGGCCCAGTCGAACTGGCCTTTGGCAACCAACCTCAGACCCTTGCTCGTGGCGGGGCATTTTTGCGCGGGCAGGGATGTCGTCATCGGAAGCCTCCTCACCCACAATTCGGACGTTCGAAAACCCTGTGCCAAGGTACGTTGGTTTGGGGCATTGAGGTGTGATTGCGATCACATCCACTTGTGATTTGATGGCGGGAGAGCCTGCTCCCGAAGATGCGCTGGCCGTTCTTGTATTTCACGTCCGAGGCCGAATCCCAGACTGCATTCCTCTTTGACATCTTTGTCGGCGCGTAAACGGCTCGCCCATTCCTCCGCGCCCCGAGGATGCGCCCGCGCCTCCGGCCAAGCCCATCGCCGCCTTGGAAAGGACTGACACGCACAAGTACGGCACCGTCGGCGTCGTTGCCACGGCGTAGCGCGCACCATCTGTGCACTGGTGCAATACAAGGGCATGAACTTGCAGGAGGCCGCCGACGAGGTCGTGTAAAAGGATCTCTCCGCTATCCACGGCGACGGAGGCGTCGTCGGAAGGCGGTACGCCGCAAATCAGAGTCTATCGCGGCGAACCGTAGAAACTTAGGTCGGTTGTTCAAACCCGCCCCACCGCAGCGGGTCTCCGACTTTAGTTGTTCTAAGGAAGCGTCGTCAGCGCTGCGTAACCACCGCCAAGTGGTTTATGCGTCGACCCTCTGGGTTTGAACAGGTGCTCGGGCCGGTACCCTCATGTCTCACGACTCGAAGTAATGTGCGCGACCTTCCATGCAGGGTCATAAAGTGCGATCAAACTCCGGATCCGCCGACTTTGCCAGCCGCCCGTACCCTCTCAGATGGCCACGCTCCATACGCTCGTCGGTGAAGCGACGCGCTGATCGTTCGAGATTGATATCATCCCGTCGTGTGTGACCTCCGTCCTTGCTGTACCACCGCACCATATGTTTGACTTGCTGATGAATAAATAGCGGGCCTCTTTCTCCCGGAGGAAACCGCGATGGGGCAACGATGACGGCCGAACGTTTCGCCCCCCGGTCAGGAGGCTCGTTTACGCATGGCCGAGGTCGAAACCAAGTCGCTTCCCGCGAACGCCTACCAGCCGTTGAAGGACGGCGAAATCTACCTGCCGCTGGTGCCCGCCAGCATGGCGCCACCAGAGGTGACCTGGCGCGCGGTGCTGTGGGGCACGTTGCTGTGCGTCATCTTTAGCGTAGCGTCGGCCTATTCCGCCCTCAAGGTCGGTCAGGGGATGGAGGCGGCGATCCCCATCTCCATCCTCGCCATCGGCTTGGCGCGCGTCTACCAGCGGCGCTCCACCGTGCTGGAGAACATGATCATCACCGGCATGGGCGGTGCCTCCGCTGCCGTGGTCTCCGGTGCTGTTTTCACCGTGCCAGCGCTTTACGCTCTCCACCTCGACCCGCACCCGGTGCAAACCATTTTCATCTGCCTGGCCGGCGGCTGCCTGGGCATCCTCTTCGTCATTCCGCTGCGGCGCTACTTTGTGCGCGAAATGCACGGCAAGTTTCCCTTCCCGGAGGCCACGGCCATCACCGAAGTCCTCGTCACCGGCGAGAAGGGCGGCTCCCAGGCCAAACTGCTGCTGCAGGCCACTGTCATCGCCGCGGTTTACGACTTCTTTGTCACCACCTTCCACGTCTGGAGCGAGTACCTGAACTTCCAGTTCTTGCCCGCAGTGCGATCGCTGGCCGATCGTGGGCGCATGGTCTTCAATTTCGATGCGATCAGCTTCATCCTCGGCCTGGGCTACGTGATGGGCCTGCGCATTGCCCTCATCTTTTGCGCGGGCGGCATTCTAGTGAACTTTGTGCTCGTCCCGCTGATCTGGTTCATCGGCAGCCACATGGGCGACGTGACGGTGTATCCGGCCACCATCCCCATTTCGCACATGGCGGCCTCGGACATCTACCGCAATTACGTGCGCCTCATCGCTGTGGGCGCCATCGCGAGTGCCGGGATCGCCGGCCTCCTCAAGTCGCTGCGCGTGGTGGCCGGATCGTTCGGCATCGCGCTGCACGCCTTCCGCCACGGCGAAGCGCCGCACACGGAACGCACTGACCGTGACATTCCCATCACCACCATCCTCCTCGGCGTGGTGCTGGGGGCAATCGCAGTGGCCGTCTTCTTCGGACAACTTCATGTTTCGTGGACCGTGGTGGCATTAGGCTTGGTGCTGACGTTGCTGTTCTCATTCTTCTTCACCACTGTGGCTGCCAACGCCATTGCCACCACCGCCAACAACCCGGCCAGCGGCATGACCTTGCTGACCGTCATCGTATCCGCCCTGGTGTTGCTGAAGTTCGGACTCTCCGGAACCACGGGCATGTTCTTCGTGATGGCCCTGGCTGGCATGGTTTGTGTAGCCCTGTGCGCTTCGGGACAATTTATTACCGACCTGAAAGCCGGCTACTGGATCGGTTCCACGCCTTCGGCGCAGGAGAAGGTGAAGTTTATCGGAGTCATCGCGGCGGCCGTCACGGCCGGGTTAACCATTATCCTGCTGGCCAAGGCCTTCCAGTTCGGAGAAGCCGTGCCTGGCGACCCGCGGCAGGTCCTGGTCGCGCCCCAGGCCTCCGCGCTGAAGGCGGTGGTGTCGGGATTCATGAGCGGCCAGCCGGTCGCCTATATGTTGTTCGGCATCGGCGCCATGGTCACCGTAGTGCTGGAGATGCTCGGCCTCTCTTCCATGGTCTTTGCCTTAGGGATCTACTTGCCGCTGCAGCTCACCACACCGATCCTGACCGGCGGATTCCTCTCGCACCTGGTGAACAAGCGCGCGCAGAAAACCGGCGGCGAGCACGGCAGCACCATCCGCGAGCGCGGTATCGTCATTGCCAGCGGCTTGATGGCGGGCGGCGCACTCGGCGGCGTGATTGGGGCGGCGCTGCGCGTGCTGCCGCACTTCAAAGAAGAGTGGATTCAGACGCCTTTCTACTCCAACAATGCCGTGTCCCAAATCGTTTCCGCGCTGCTGTTTGTTGGGCTTTGTCTGTACGTATGGTTCGGCTCGCTAAGGAAAGTTTCCGCTGAGAAAGAATGAGGAGGTTCGCATGGATTCGCTAGGGCGTTTTGTCGCAGATGCGGTTCTCGGTATTGACACGCTTTGGGGTGGCGATGTCATGTGTCCCTCTGGCACAGGACGCTTCATCGCCGATTGCTGGTTTTCCGACGAACCCCTGCCCGTTGCCTACACGCATCCAGCCGCGGGACGGCTGCGCGCCTGCGGAGGCGTCTCGGGCAAGAACGTAGATCGCGATGCGGTCGAGCAGTATCTGCGTGAAGTGAATCTTCCCGAAGCTATCGCGGGAATCCGCGAAGAAGCAAGAAAGCTCGCACGAACCGCCGGCGCCCTGCGCAAGCCTTATCTCATCAGCCTGGCGGATTGCCTCGACGTCATGTGGGACCTCGCGATGGAAGTCCTGGGCAAAGGCAAGCCGGTTCCCTACCCTCGCTGCGTGGAAGCCGCGACGGGCAGGCCGCCGGAGCCTTCCAAGCCGGAGAAAAAACGCGATCGCGTTGCCGAATTGCTCGGCCGGGCTGGCTATGCATCGTCGGACTCGAACGCGCTGTTAAAAGCGGTCGACGGCTGGCGCCGTGAGCGCGTGGCCCCGTTGGCATCGGTGCGCGCTCTGAGCGCGGCGGTGATCGCGCAGCTTGACCACCTCTGCGCAAAGAATCTGCTGCCCTACCTCCCGAAAGAACTGGCGCCGGTGCCGCGCGCGAACATCGACTTTCTGCCCATCAAAGATGCCTGGTTCTCCGGCTCCATGAATTACATTGGGCGGGCCCGCAATGCGGACGGCTCGCCCCAATATGAAGCCACCTACGAGATCAATGCCTCGCTGCAGATTTCGTTTCCCGAGTTTGAACATCTTGTCAGTCACGAGGTTGTGCCCGGCCACGTCACCACCTTCGCCTATTTGCAGGATTTGTACGTGCGCGGAAAAGCCGGCTTTGAGACGACCGTGCTGACGATGAACACCCGCGCTGCGACGCTGTTCGAGGGCATCGCCAATAACGCGATTCTGATCGCGCACGGCGTCACCGAAGTCGAGCAATTGCCAGACGAAGATTTACAGATCGGAGTGCTGCTGGCCCTGTTGCAGGACGATGCCAAGAACCAGTCGTCGTATTTAACCTGGGGTGAGGGAAGGCCACAGGCGGAGGTCGCGGCGACGCTGCGTCGCGACTTTCTCGTCACCGAGGAGCGCGCCGACAAACTCTCTGGCGCTTGGGGACGCCATCCCTTACTCGGCCGAATGTATCTTCCGGCTTATCGGGCGGGAACGGAGCGAGTCGCACAATTGCGACGCATCCACCCGGCGGATCGCATTCTACCGGCGATCTACGGCTGCTCTGGGCTACCTGATATCGTGACTATCGACGACATGTTGAAATAAGAGCAGCTCAGCCCCGTCTCGTCGCTGGAGTCAGAGATTCTGTGTGGGCAAGCCGACTTAACTCGCGGCGCAGATGACAACTCACAGCGCGCATGAATGCTGGAGATTCACAAGATGGTGACCCTTATTTGACCCATGTTTTGATCCGCATCGTGCCCAGCAATTTCTGCGGCGGGGAGGTCAAATGAACAGAGATCGAGGAAATGAGACGCTTAGTCACGAAGGTTGCGAAAGGACAGAGCCTTACTAGCGATCAAGCCGAAACCGTTCTTGCGAGCGGCATTCTCTAAGCTCAACGATTCTGCACGCGTCGCGACCGACTGTCCTGACCTGTTTTTCAATTCCGCCACGGCTAGCCGTGTTTCGAGTTCAAGCCCCAACAATTGATGAGAATGAGCGCTTTTAAGAGTCCTCTCTAGGTCTGTACTCGCCAACGGAAAGTGGCCTGCCAATCCCTCCGCGCGAGCAAACATCATTTCAAACTGCAAATGGAGCAGCGTGTTCGCACTCTTATCGGCCAATGATTTAGCCTGTCCCCCCTCAATCTCAGCCTCAGAAAGCTTGGATTCGGACAGAAAGGCCTCGATCAGCACAATGCTGGCGGCCAATTCGTCGTCGGCCTGCTGGTCTTGATGAAACTGCTCTTTGCATTTACGGATCACTGTTTCGGCGTCCGCAGCATGACCTTCTTCAATTGCCAGACGCGCAAGCGCAAGTTCAGTCTCTGCCGCCGTTTGCTTCTCGCCAGTTTGTTTACGAATCGCCAGCGCTTCCTCATACGATTTACGGGCAGCGACCAAATCACCGCGATCGGTGAGCACATCTCCTCTTCCAGAAAGGACATACGCCGTAGCACTTTTATCATCTGCCCCCTGAGCTACAGTCTTGGCTTGCTCGAAGGTTCTTAGGGCCTTGTCTAGTTCTCCTCGACGTCGAGCAACTTCCCCCAGATCGTTTAGCGTTAGAGCCATGCCATCCTTATCTCCCATTTCTTTGTAGCCTGGAAGCGCTCGGGAAAGGGCACGTTCTGCGCTGGCGAGATTCCCGCGCGCCAGAAATACATCGCCAAGATTGTTGGAAGCCGTTGTAATTCCGTCGATAGCACCGATTTCGCGAAAGATTGTTAGGGCCTCGCGATACACGCTTTCCGCCTTATCGATCTGGCCCATTTGATAGTAGAGTCCGGCAAAGTCGTTCAACGTACGCGCTTCATTGTTGCGATCGCCAGCCGCCGCGTAGCTCTGGCGAGCATTCTTGCAGTCTCGGATAGCCTGCTCGGTGGAAGAACCATTTTGGGCCTGGCAAAGAATTCCATAGGCGCGTGCGACAAGCAAATGAGCCCCTTGTGCAGAGCCCTTTTCAACCGCCCGCCGTCCCGCCGCCTGCGCTTTAGCATAGTCGTTGTTCATCCAAGCGCGTGATTCGATCATGTCAATTCGGGGATCGTTAGCAGCCGGGCTAGGCAGGCGCCGAAGGGCCGCCAGAGTTTTCAGCGCATCTTCAGAACTTACAAGGCGTTGCTCGTCCGCCAGCCGAAGCCCGTAATTGAGGTTGTCTGGAAACTGCGCAAAAAGCTTCTGGTAGACCTCAATCGCCTTGTTTGTATTTTGCAGGGACGAATAATACTGACCTTCAATTTGCAGACGTTCTTCGGAGCTTAGATGCCCAGAAAGCGCACGCGCGTGCTCGGCCTCGTCGCGAGCCTTCAAGTCGTATCCCAGATGATCCCACGCTTCGGACAAAGCTGAGTGCGCTAGAGGAAACTCCGGTTCGACTGCGATCGCCTGGACGAGCAAGTCGCGGGCGTGGATGAAGTCGAATGCCCACAGACGAGCCCGGCCTTCTGTGTAGAGGCGTACGGCCAATGGCTTCACCGGTAGGGCAGCTCTGGTTTGCGCTGCGACCTCTTCCGAAACTAGTGTGGCACCCAAGCTCTGTCGAAGGGACGCTCCGGCCTGACCTACAAGTTCGAAAAGGTCATCTTCACTTCCTACAAAAGCCTGCTCGGCAATGGTTTCGCCGCGTACGGTGTCTTGGAGCCGAACGTCCAGACGAATCCGTCGATCTCCCTGTCCCGGCAAGGGCGTATATGAGCCCAGTACGACCACGTCCGCTCCAGAATTCGTGTGGAGCCGCTCAAGCGTCTCTTTCGCCAGGCTGTCCTCGTCGCTTAATGGAAGTTCTCGTTTAGCGCGCGCTACGTCTTCCCCTGAGACCATTCGTAAAGCGCTGTCCGCAGCAAGTTCAGTGCTGAGCATTTCCGCAAACGCTGGTGACAACCAGTTGTCCTCGGGACGCCCAGGCAAATTGCGGAAGCCCATTACGGCTACAGAACGTCGCACGTGTACCAGAGGAAGGTTGGTCTCGGCCGCAGCCTGGGTTGCTCTCCGAGAATGCAGAAGGCGAAATCGATAGGCGACGCCGCCGATCACGAGCACGATGAATGTTGCGATAACCAGGTAACGTAGCCTCCGGCCTGAAATAGCAAGGCGTTTCTCTGCGCTGCGCGAGGAGAGCGGCGGTCTTACAGGTTCCGCTAAGACAGGGAGGACCGCATCGTGTGATTCTCTGGCTGTAGTGACCGGCGCCAAAAACCGATAGCCTCGCCGAGGAACCGTTTCCACATAACAAGGTGCGTCAGCATTGTCCCCGAGCGCGTCGCGGATCTTCCGTATGGCTACTCCCAAGCTGTTGTCGAATTCTACGAAGGTGTTCTGGGGCCAAAGGCGTTGGCGGACTTGTTCGCGAGTGACAATTTCTCCAGGCCGCTCGACCAGCAGTACCAGCAGGCGATAGGGCAGGTCTTGGACTCGCACCCGAGTGCCATTGCGCGAAAGGGTACCTGCTCCAGGGTCCAGTTCGAACGGACCGAAGCGATAGCGCGATGTTCTCTCGGGGGTACTGGACATCATTATCGCGCCGAAAAACGGCTGGCGGGAAATGTTAGCACGATTTAGCCAGCCGATATTTGAGTTAAGACCAACTCGCAAACATCTGTCCCGCAGAGACTTCCCAGTTAAAGCAAACTTAAAACTCAGTTTCATTGACCCCGCACGGTTTTTGATTCACATTCCCGCTCGCCGGTCGGCAGCTCGCGTGGGGTCGAGCCGATCTGGACGAACTTCAGGCCAGACGCCCCAAGAAATAGTGCGATTCAAAAAGGAGGACATCATGACCAGAAATTCCACCCAGCGATCGAAGGAACCAGTTCTTCATCTTCCAATCTGCCTGATCGGCGTGTTTCTGTTGATCTTTGCCCTGCGCGCCCACGGGCAGCAGGTTCACCAACTCTCATACAACGGTTCCAGCTGGATGGACCAGAACCTCAATGGAGCCGCGGCGAGCCCCTATACGGGAATCGCGAGTTTCCTGACGACGCCCAACGATCAAACCCATGTCTATTACATCGACCGTACCGCCAACTACCACGTACACCAGCTGTTTTTCAACGGCGTGAGCTGGAGCGATCAGGACCTGACCGTTATATCCGGCGCCTCGGAGGGTGCTTACGGCGCCTGCCAGGTAGCCGGCTTTTCCGTCGAAAATTACCAATACGTCTACTACTTCGGTCACGACGCACACGTGCACCAACTGCTCTACAACAACATTGGATGGTCCGATACCGACCTGACCGCACTAACCAAAGGCCCAAACGCCCAACCCGATCCTTTGGTAGCCTTCACCACTTCGCCCACCTTGCACGTTTATTACACCGACTGGAACCTGCACATCCGCCAGCTTTACTCGGACAATGGCACTAGTTGGCAGGATCAGGATTTGACCAGCATTACCGGTGGCACGATCAGTGAGAACGCTCCGGACCGGACGGGGGGCTTCCACATCGATAACTATCAATATCTTTTACTTCGTCGCCAGTAATGGCCATATTCACCAGTTTCTCTACAACAACCTCGATTGGTCCGATGAAGACTTGACGGCGCTTAGCCTGAGCCCGCTGGCTAATGCCAAAAGTGGCGTGCAGGCCCTGGTAATTCCCGGCACGAAAAAAATGCGCGTCTTTTACGTGTCCGCCGCCGGCCACATCATGCAGCTAGCTGCCACCAACAACCTGACATGGGTCAAAACCGATTTGTCGAAAAAGTCACTGGCTCCAGGACCACAGAGCTTTCGTGTGGCTGCGTTCACAACTCCTCCCCAAAACGAGATGCACGTGTTCCACGTCGGTTACACGACCAATTACCACGTGATTCAGATGTATAAGCCGCCATCGCTACCGTGGACCTACGAGGATATGACAGCTCTGACGAACGGTGGGATTCCGGAAAGCCTTTATTCCGACATTGCGGGATTCTCCTTCCAGAACAATCAGTACGTCTTTTATGTCGCACAGTGATGTTCTCGGGCCTTTCCTGACGCCGGGCCGGTATATTCGCCGCCGCACGATTCACGCTTCTTGAGAATTCAAAAGGAGACACAATGAAACGAGCACAGAAGTTCTGGCAAGCAAACTGCAACAAACACTCAACCGCCGTAAGAGCCAGCGCCGCCGCGCTCGGCGTCATTACCGTAGCGTTCATCTTGGTCTTGGCAAACCAGACCCAGGTCAGTGCTGCAAACAACGTCAGCACCATCAAGGGCGTGGGGACGGCGGGCTACATCTCGAAGTTCCTGGACACCTACACCATCGGCAGCTCCGGTATTTTCGAGTACTTGGGAAATATCGGCATCGGCACCGCCGCTCCCCAGGCCAAGCTTGACGTTTTGGGAAACGTAAGGATCGAGGGCACGGGCAGCGCTTTGATTTTCCCGGATGGCTCGGTCGTGCACAACCGCGCCGAGCTAATTGGTCCGCAGGGTCCCGCGGGGCCACAAGGGCCTACGGGAGCAACCGGAGCAACCGGCCCTGCAGGTCCAACCGGAGCGACGGGTCCACAGGGTCCTGCGGGAGCGAACGGCGTGGGCCATGCCTATGTAGATAGCAATGACTCTGCGGTGACTCTCGACCCCAGCTCCCCAACGGTGGCTTCTGTGACTGTTCCGGCGGGAAACTATCTCATTTTTGCTAAGACTAATCTTTTTAACAACGACGGATCGGGCCAGGGCGCCAATTGCAAACTCAGTACCGGTGACATAGTGCGAACGCGATTGGAAGCTGAACCCGACGGACAGGATTCGGTTTCGCTCCAGGACACCGCTCTGAATGTCCCGGACGGCACGACCATCACCATGACTTGTGGAACGTTCAACGGAGGGGCGGAGAACATCAAGCTGACAGCGATCGCCGTGAACGCGGTCAACTGAAGCAGCAGCTGCATCGCCAAAATCGCGCATTGACGGCATGTTGTGCTGAAGTTTGCCGCTTGGGCTTGGAACGCCGGTGCTCGTGTCCTTCTGTGGGGTCGGTACAAATTCTGAACGGAATGAGGAGAAGCCATGTTTCGCAATCGAATGCAGATCAGTACGCTCTTGTTGGTGCTTTGCTTTGGAGTTTCCATACTTGCCGGGCAATCGACGCCAACCACCGCCAATGCAGTCGTTCCCACCCTGGCCAGTTTTAGCGGCGTGCTCACCGATCTCAACGGCAAGCCGCTGACCGGCGTGACCGGCGTCACTTTCTCTTTGTATAAGGACGCCGACGGCGGCGCTCCGCTCTGGATGGAGGTGCAGAACGTCCGGCCCAACAAGGCCGGGCACTACACGCTGACGCTGGGCTCCACCACCAGTGAAGGGTTGCCAACCAATCTCTTTGCTTCGGGAGAAGCGCGCTGGCTGGGGGTGCAACCGGAAGGCCAACTGGAGCAGCCGCGCGTGCTGCTGCTCAGCGTGCCCTATGCACTGAAGGCCGCGGATGCGGAGACCGTGGGGGGATTGCCACCCTCTGCCTTCATGCTGGCCCCACCGTCGTCGGCATCGAGCGCCATCAGCTCAACCAGGAGTTCCGCGACTACAACTGCGTTCTCTGCAACTGGCACTGGCAAACTCACGGGTGTCACTGCTGGCACTGACCTCACCGGCGGCGGCACCAGCGGCAACGTCACGTTGAATCTCGACACCACCAAGGTTCCTGAACTCGCTGCGCCTGCGAACAATTTCGTGGGCAACTTGAACGTCGGTGGCGCGCTGGGCGTTGGCACTACATCGCCCGGCGATGCTCAGTTAGCGGCCATCGGTACTGTAGCAGGTGACGTGGCTATTTACGGGCAAGGATTCGGAGGCCCCGGCGCCGGCGCTGGCGAAATCGGAGAACCAAACCCCAACAATGGCCTGGCTGGCTCTGGCGTAATAGGGTGGGGAGGTGGGGGCCCGGTGAACGTGGGCGCGCCTGGGTTAGTCGGATTAGGTGGCGGCGGTCTCGATTTTGACAGTTCGGGCGGCGTTTTCCAGGGAGGCAGCGGGAGCAGGAACGGGTCTGGCGACGGTCTCGACGCTTACACCGGCTCTGGCTTGGCGGGCTTTTTCGAAGGAAATGTTGACGTGGAGGGAAACCTTTCCAAGTCCAGCGGCTCCTTCAAAATCGACCACCCGCTCGACCCCGCCGACAAGTATCTCTATCACTCGTTCGTCGAATCGCCGGACATGATGAACATTTACAACGGCAACGTGCTCACCGACTCTAGCGGTGATGCCACTATCCCATTGCCGGAATGGTTCGAGACCCTCAATCGCGATTTCCGTTATCAGCTAACCGTAATTGGCCAGTTCGCTCAGGCCATCGTTAACGGTGAAGTCGCCAATCACCAATTCAGCATAAAAACCGACAAGCCGGGCGTGAAGGTTTCCTGGCAGGTGACCGGTATTCGGCATGACGCGTGGGCCAATGCGCATCGCATTCCCGTGGAAGAGCAAAAGAACGCTCGCGAGCGAGGCCACTATATCCATCCCGAACTCTACGGCGCACCGGAAGAAACAGGCATCGGGTGGGCCCGGCACCCCGAAATGATGAAGCACATGAAAGAAATGCGCCGGCAAGGTATGCCGCCTGCATCGACGGCCAGGGTTGCGAATCGGGCTGTGTCAGTCAAGCGTTAGAGCGTTGGGCTTTAGAGGAGGGATTTCCGAGCACTGACATCGGAAATCGAAATTAACTGGCCAGACATCACTCTCCAAATATGACTCTGAGGAGCCACAGCATGAGATCTACCTTTTTCAGTTTGCTTTTGTCTCCCGCCTTGTTCTTCTACGGCAATGCGGCGATCGCGCAGCAATCGACGAACCCAGTAACGCCGGCTCCGCAGCATTCGGAGGACTTGTCCGCCGCGACGCAAGCCTCAAAAGGCGGAACGCCACAGGCTTCTCCGGCGATCCGGAGTCTGACCACAGCGCTTTCGGGCGAGTGGTCGCTGAGTGTGAAGTGGGAACCCGACACTTCGATGCCCAATGGGCTGGTCAATACTGGCGAAGAAAACTGGCGAGCAGGCCCCGGGGGATACACGTTGCTGGAGGAAGAACACCTGCGCCGGCCCCAGGGAGATCTCTTTCTTCTCGGCGTTGTGTGGTGGAATTCGACGATGAAGAATCTGCATGGAATGGAATGCCAGAATCTACTTCCATACACATGTGACGTAAAGGGCGCCCTCAATGACATCACGATGAGTTGGGACGGTAAACAGTTCATCATCGATGAAATGGAAACGTCAAACACCGGCAAGAAATCCATGTGGCATGAGGTCTGGTCGGATATCACTCCCACTTCATTCACCCAGACCGGGGAATCTGGCGAGCCCGGCGGGCCGCGGAAGCGGTTGTTTACAGTCCATGCCACGAAGGTGACCACACCGGGCAAGAGCGATGCGCAGGGGGACGAAAGCGGGAAGTCATCGGCACCAGCCGTGGCGGTTGATACAACTGGGATCGCCGAAACAATCAAGACGGACGTCGCTCAACTCGTCGCTGGGATCAATGCTCACGACGCAGTCAAGGCAACAGCTTATGATGCCCCGAATATTGTCTCCATGGAGTGTGGTAGTCCCTCAACTATCGGGGTCGAAGCCGATAGAGAAGGCTTCAGGCTGGGCTTTGCCCACGACGCCGATTGGAGAGTCAGTCTCATCGACGAGGCTGTAGATGTTGCGAGTAGCGGAGACTTGGCAGTCTACCGTGGCACCTATAACGAAGACAGCAGTAGTGCAGGCGTGCCGATGACCCATAAGACGAACTTCATTGCGGAATTCAAGCGTCATAGCGATGGACCGTGGAGGATCGTCTGGTACAGCGTTTCCAACATGGAACGATCGCATCCGAAATAATTGTCGGATCTAAACCATTGCGCGGCCGTCGCGCGCCTATAGTGATCGTCTATGGCGCATCCTCGGCATTCACGACCAAGTCGGGCGCTGCGCGAGATAACGGATCGGCCCTCGACGCAACGCTTCGAAGAATGATGACCCAAGTCCGTGTGATGAATACGGCGAGAGATGGCCAATGAGAACGGGAACGTCATCCGGAGGTCTTGCTGCCATACTTGCCTTGAGTTTCGCTCTCTTGGCGCGCGGCGGAACGAAACTGCTGACTACGGACCCATTGACCGGGCTTCCTGTCTATCCCGCAACGGATTCACGCCTCCACTTGGGAAACGAACCCGTCCGCTTACCCGGTTCGAGCGTCTGCAAAAGCATAATGCAGGCCGATTTCTATTCCGTTTATGACTCCAAGGTGGATGCAACCCTGGCATGGTATGACGCTCATCTGCCTGGCTTCAAAAAAACGCACGCCTACGCAGCCAATCGATCGCACGATACGTTCTACAACGCCAATGGAACGATCGCCGTTTCCGTGACCGGAAGCGCCAGCAAGGAAGGAGAAAACACGGATGCGTATTCAGTCGTTTACGCGCGTTTTCAGCCTGGTCTAACCGAGAAAACGACCATCAGTCTCAATCAACAGAAGTTGGTCTGCCAATGATCGCGCGAATTGAACGAGGACAAAACTCTTGCGTCATAACTTTCGGGGTACGCTCAAAACCTCGCTCGCTCACTGGACTCGTGCATTGAATCCGTCCCTCGGTTTTGTCTGCAAAGTGGTGTTCGTAGACTCGAATCCAAGAATCAGCAGACTTTAGGCCAAAGTGTCGATGATGTGTGGTTTCCATCCCGCAGATAATGCACGACTTCCCGTTGAAATTGGTAAGCCAGAGTGCAAAACAGCTAAAAGCTGCGCTCTGCATCAAGACTATTGTGGCCAAGTTATTCACGTGACAGGAGATCAATGGCTAGCACTACGACGACGAGGTTGCGTTTCCACCCACGATGGAGACGATGTCTGGGATGAGGAGGAGGGTTAACAAAACCTGTAAAGCAGTTGAAAATATGGTGGCCAGGGACGGAGTTGAGCCGCCGACGCCAGCCTTTTCAGAACTCATCGTTCCAGTGTTTCCAACAACTTCAATGGTTGCCGTGGGACTGCTAAACACTGGAAAGTACGAGAAAACGAGTGAATCATGGGTGATCGCCGTGGGTGATTCTAAAGCGCAAGTAAGTTCGATCGAGACCTGCGAAATCTCGCCCTGCCACACCAGCAATGATTACTTCTTTCCTGTTGAGGCACTTCCTGAAATCCTAAAGGGATGCGTTCAGGAAACGTCTCTCGACTGGCGTCTGCAACTCGCTGAATCCAAATGGCCGGATGGGGCCAGAAAAGCTCTTCAACTAACACCCGTTTTTTGAACCCGGCCCTAAGCTCTCTTGACGGTCAATGGCAGCGGGGCGGGCCGAAGCAGAACGCTTCTGGCTTGCTCCAAGCCCTCACTTTCGTGCTATCTCAGTCAGCATGCCTGAGTTCGGTCGGACCGCTTCACTCTAGGACGACAAATTCCTATGTGTCACGACGGATCCTGTACCGAGGCGCGGTAGATCCGTTCGCATTCGACGAATCTACTAAGTCCAACTTCGATTAATTCACGACCAATGTGACTGTCTGCGTACGCGTTGTCGACCCAGAGGTCGCGTTGATCGCGATGGTATATGTCCCGGCCGGCGTTCCAGTCGGTGGCGGCGGATTGACCTGCGCTCCGCCACCTCCGCAAGCTGACATCACCGCCGCCAAAATCAGAGCGGTCGCCAAGATTGCGACAGGGCTGCGGCACCGCCCGGCGCCGAGTAACGCGAGCGGAAGGATCAAAGAAGCGAACATGATTTTCACACGCGCGTGGTTCCAAGCGGTTGTCCGTGCCGTTGTGCTGACGCGGAGAGTAGATGTCGCCGTTAGATTGCCGGGTTTCACCGAAGCAGGATTGAAGCTGCAAGCTGCTGCCGGTGGGACACCCGCTGTGCAGGACAACAACACTGAACCGGTGAATCCTGCCTGGCCGTTCAACACGATTGCGAAGCTTGCGGGTTCGCCTGCAATAACTGTGGCGGAGGGTGGCGGTGCCCCGAAATCGAATGAGGGTAAGGGATCGAAAGTAGCTGAAACGCTCTTTGCCGCGTCCATAACGACCGAACAGCCGCTTGTGCCGGTGCATGCGCCGCCCCAACCCACGAACGTGGAGCCCGCGGCCGCGCTGGCCGTCAATGTGACCTGCGTTCCCTGGGGGTAAATGCCGCTGCAATCGGTCCCACAATTGATGTCGGCGCCAGTTACAGTTCCGTTGCCCGCGCCCGCCTCTGTCACCGTGAGGGTGTAACTCGGAACCGGAGTGAGGGAGAAGTTGGCGTCGCTGATGTCAGCGATCGCGGTGTTGCTCGTGCTGGTGATGCGGATCTGATAGTCGGATGCTGCCGCCACTGCCGGATCGATATTCCAGCTGAACGACCCTGTCCCGCCCGAGCCGAAAGGAGTTGATGCGCTGAGGGTGGACCACGGGCCACCCGCTTTCAGCAACTCGATCTTCACCGCCGGCCCAACTGAGCCAGTGTAGCTC
>JAIQFO010000033.1 GCA_020073215.1 Terriglobia bacterium
TGATGAATCGCTCGATCGACAAGTGGTTCTCACAGCCGGTCGAGGAAGTGCGCACGGATACGGCTGCGATGTCGGCTCTGCTCTATGACTACGCGGGCGAGAATGCAGCCTCGGAGGCGCAGGCCGTCGCACAGACGGACGAATTCCAAAGAGCATTTGCCAGCGGGAATTTCAATGACGCCACGCAAGAACTTCAAGAGCACCTTCCTACGTTGCAAGGCGGATTCGTGCTGGTCATGGCACATGGCACGGTGGTCGCGAAGCTAAACCCCCCGGCGCATTGGGCCGACATGAAGGATCGTTTCCCGGTGCAGGCGGCCCTGCGCGGAGAGCATCCGCATTTCCAGTGGGGCCAGACGGATTACCTGGTCGCGGCGGCCCTGCTTCGTGGCGGCGCGGTGTTTGTCGCCATGCCTCTGCCGGCAAGATTTGCCCAAACGGCGAAGCAGATTCAGGATAGCCAGAAACGTTACGTCGAACTGGCGGCAAAAAGGAAGCTGTTCCGGCGGACGTATATCGGCTTTCTGCTGCTGCTGACTGTGCTGGTGCTGTTCGCTTCGACCTGGCTGGCGCTGTTGCTTTCGAAGCTGGTCAACCGTCCGGTGGCGGCTTTGGCGGCCGGAACGGAGGCCATCTCCAAAGGGCAACTGGACTACCGCGTCGATATTCGCGCCACCGACGAACTGGCGGAGTTGGTGCAGTCTTTCAACAGCATGGCGGAACAGCTGGAGTCCAGCCGGCGGCAAATCGAAGCCTCCAGCCGCGATGTGGGCACCGCGAACGAAGCGCTCGAAGGACGACGCCGGTATATTGAAACCGTTCTCGAAAGCATTCCGACGGGAGTGATTTCGATCGACGCGGACCGCCGTGTGACTCTGGCGAACGCCGCGTTCTCGCGCATGTTTTACGTGGAGCGAAGCGAGTATGTGAGTCCGGCGGCACTGGTGAACCTGCCGCTGCGGGAGGTAATGCCCGCTGACGTGCTCGCCGACTTGGAACCGCTGCTCCGCCGCGCGGATCGTATGGGCATCACGGCTGCCAACATGGAACTTGACCTGCCCCGGGCGCAGTTGAATGTCGCCGTCACCGTGTCGGCGTTGAGCCACGCCGAGAGGTTGGGGTATGTGCTGGTGTTCGAAGACCTGTCGGACCTGCTGCGGGCGCAGAAACAGGCGGCCTGGCGCGAAGTGGCGCGGCGCGTGGCGCACGAGATCAAGAACCCTCTGACTCCGATCGCGCTTTCCGCCGAACGTATTCATCGCCATCTGACGCGCGGCACGGCTCCCGATGCGGCATCGCTCGATGTGATCCGCACTTGCTCGGAAACCATCGGGAACGCGGTTGAAAGCGTGCGCACGCTGGTGGACGAATTCTCGGCGCTGGCACGTTTTCCCGCCTCGCGTCCACAACCCGCCAGCTTGAATCAGCTGGTAGAGGGGGCGCTCATCCTGTTCAATGGGCGGCTGGAGGGCATTCGCGTGCGTACGGAACTGGCGCACGATCTGCCGGCGGTGATGGCCGATCCGGAAGCGATCAAGCGCGCGATCGCGAACCTGGTGGACAATGCCGCCGAGGCCATGCAGGATGCGATGCTGAAAGAGATCACGATTTCAACTTCGCTGGTGGCCAGCCGCGATGCCGTCGAGCTGGCCGTCTCCGACACGGGGCAGGGAGTTTCGCGGGATGTGAAAGAACGGCTGTTCCTGCCGTATTTTTCGACCAAGCAACGCGGCACCGGGCTGGGTCTGGCGATCGTGAGTCGAATTGTGGAAGACCATCGTGGCTCGATCCGGGTGGAAGAAAACAAACCTTTCGGCAGCCGCTTCGTGGTCGAGCTGCCCATCGCAGCGGAAACGGTCAGCGCTCCGGCGGCGAGCTGACAGCCATGGCACACATTCTCATCGTCGATGACGAAGCTGGTATCCGCGAATCGTTGCGCGGCATTCTTGAGGACGAGGGATACAAGATCAGCGTGAGCCCGAGCGGCGAAGACTGCCTGGAGTTGTTGCGCAAGAGCAGCTTCGACCTGATCCTGCTGGATGTGTGGCTGACCGGGATCGATGGCTTGGACGTGCTGGAAAAGATCCGCGCGATGGAGGACCCGCCGGAGGTCATCATGATCTCAGGCCACGGGACGATTGAGACGGCGGTGCGCGCGACCAAGCTGGGCGCTTTCGATTTTGCGGAGAAGCCGCTGTCGCTGGAGAAGACGCTGATCCTGGTGAAGAATGCGATCGATGCGCGGCGGCTGCGCCATGAAAATCTCGACCTGCGGAAGCAGTTGCAGGCGAAGAGCGTAATCGTGGGAGACAGCGTTCCCATGAAGGCCCTGCGGCAGCAGATCGCGCTGATGGCGCCTACCAACGGACGCGTGCTGATCTATGGCGAATCGGGTACGGGCAAAGAGCTGGTCGCGCATGCCATCCACATGCAGAGCCTGCGCAAAGAGGAGATGTTTGTCGAGATGAATTGCGCCGCGATTCCCGAAGACCTGATCGACAGCGAACTGTTTGGACATCGTAAATCGTCGTTTCCGGGAGCTACGGCGGACAAGGAAGGCAAGTTTCAGAAGGCGGATAAGGGGACTTTATTTCTGGACGAAGTCGGCGACATGAGCCTGAAGACGCAGTCGAAAGTTTTGCGCACGCTGGAGCAGCAGCGCTTCAATCCGGTGGGAAGCGACGATCCGGTCACGGTGGACGTGCGGGTGATTGCCTCAACTAATAAAGACCTGGAGGAAGAAATCGCCAAGGGGAACTTCCGCGAGGATCTCTTTTACCGGTTGAATGTGGTTCCGTTTGTGGTGCCGCCGCTGCGCGAACGCAAGGAAGACATCCCGTTGTTTGCGCGGCATTTTCTGAAGGAATTTGCCTCGGCCTATGGGCGCCGTCCACGAGAGATCACCGACGATGCCATCGAGGCGCTGATGCGCTATGCCTGGCCGGGGAATGTCCGCGAACTGCGCAATGTGATCGAGCGCATCGTGATCATGAATCCCACCACGTCGCGATTTGAGCGCAAGCATCTTCCGCCGCTGGTGCACCGCGACGGCAGCAGACGCGTGGCGGGTACGGAAGGCTCAACCCTGCACCAGGCACGGGCGGCCTATGAGCGCGACTATATCCTTAAGAAACTCGACGAGAATCATGGCAACGTCAGCCGCACGGCGGAGGTGCTTGGACTGGAGCGCAGCCATCTGTATCGGAAGATGAAGAGTTTGGGGATTGCGGCGAAGGAGTGAAGCAGGTCTCAGGTCTCAGGTCTCAGGTCTCAGGTCTTAGGTCTTAGGAAAACCGAACTACAGGTGTATGTGGAAGCTTTTCCTAAGACCTAAGACCTAACACCTGGGACCTGTTCTCCTATTTTTTCCTCATGTGAATCTCCGTCCCGTTCTTGTGGAACTGGACATCGTCCATCAGCTGATTGATCAGGTAGATGCCACGGCCGTGATTGGAATAGATGTTCTCGCCGTGACAGGGATTGGCAATCTCGGCCGGATCGAAACCGGGGCCGGGATCGCGCACCACGATCAGCATGCCCCGTTGTTCGTCGCACGCCACGTCGCATTCGATCACTTTAGAGGGATCGCTTTTCGCTCCGTGCACGACCGCATTGGCCAGGGCTTCGGTCAACGCGAGTTCGATGGCGTCTTCGCGTCCCTCAGCGCATTTCATTTCCCGCACCACCTTCATCACGCTGCGCACGACCGGGTCGATGGCATCGCGATCGCCCGAAAGCGTCACGCTGAGTTTGAGGTCAAGCTTCTCCGCGTCGAAGTTACACGATTGCGGCGGCTGCGCAGAGGATGAGGAAGAATGTTCCATATTCGGCTGTGGTCCTGGCTCCAGCCTATCCTCTGACTAAGATGCAGGAAGGCGCTCAAAGATTCTAGGGACTTATGGGCTGAGATGCAAACTTTTTTCGATCTCAAGCAACCTTGGTGGATTACGACCGCGTGTTACCAATGTCAACCGCCGGCCTAACAACCTGAAACCTCTGGCCTTGAAGCCTACAAGAAAAACTCCTGTAGAGACGGGGCTTGCCCCGTCTCCGCCCGCGGCAGGAGACGCGGCAAGCCGCGTCTCTACGAAGAAGCCGGTTCACGACTCCTCAGCTTCGGGCGGGCCTCCGATCTGCTGTAGTTGACGCCGCCAATCCAGTTCTTCCACAAAACTTCGCGAGTCGCGCCAGCCGGCCTTGATCTTGACGAAGAGTTCGAGAAAAACTTTGGTGCCTACCATCTTCTCGATGTCGAGGCGGGCGGAGGTTCCAATCTTCTTGAGCATCTGGCCGCCTTTGCCGAGCAGGATGGCCTTTTGGCCGTCGCGTTCACAATAAATCACCGCAGCAATTCGGGTCAGGCGCGGACTCTCTTCAAATTGCTCGATCAGAACTGAGACCGCGTGCGGGACCTCTTCATGCGTCTGCATGAGAACATGCTCGCGAATCAACTCCGCCGCCATGAAGCGCACCGGCTGATCGGTGATCTGATCTTCGGGGAAATAGCGCGGGCCATTGGGCAGAGCCTTCAGCACGCAGGCGAGCAACTCGTCGAGGCCTTTCTTTTTGAGGGCGGAGATGGGGACGATTTCCTTGAACTCGTGCAGCGTTTGGAACTGCGCGATCAGCGGGAGCAGCTTGCTCTTGTCAGCAAGGAGATCGATTTTGTTGAGCAGCAGGAAGACCGGGGTTCCGGCTTTCTTCGCGAGGTCGAGGACGAAGGCGTCGTCGCGGCCCCACTTCTTCTTGGCGTCGACAATCATCAGGATAAGTTCGCAGCCTTCGAGGGCCTCGCGCACCTCGGACATCATCTTGCGGCCGAGCGAGGAGCCGGATTGATGCACTCCGGGCGTGTCGATGAGCACGATTTGCCCAGCCTCGCGTTGTTTCTGTTTGGGGACGTTGATGATGCCGAGAATGCGGTTGCGCGTGGTCTGGGGCTTGGGCGAAATGATGGCCAGCTTCTCGCCGACCAGCGCATTCAGCAGCGTGCTCTTGCCCGCATTGGGGCGGCCGAGAATGCAAACGAATCCGGAGTGGAAGGACATGGGGATAGGCTACTAGGTTCTGGCTACTGGCCGCCAGCAAACACCTCGCGTCATCATCGAATCACATGGATACGAATGCCGAGTTTCAGATTTTTCCACGCTCGGTCCGTTGTATAGACGGGAGCTTTCAAAGTCAGGGCGAGAGCCAGGCAGGCCCGGTCTCCCAGCGACAAACCGAGGGCGCGCGTCACGGCTACGAGACCACCTGCGATTCTCGCGTGCTCCTCGCTGAATGGCACGGGCTCCTGGATCGCGCTGAGAGCGTCCTCCCACGCTTCCTCGGGGTCGCCGCCGCGACCCACCAGCTTGGCATGAACTTCCGCCAGATTAAGCGTGCTGCCGGCGGCATTGCTCAACATCTCAGGTGTCAGTTTCTCCGAACCCGGCTCATGATTGAGCGCCGCGAGCATTGCGGACGCGTCCAATACGATCCTACTCACGCTTTGCGGCCTCGCGGCGTTCAGCGATGAGTTCGTCCGCCAGAGATACGCCCGGTTTCACGTATTGCCGAATGCGTCGTTGGGCGCGCTCCAGGCGCCGCTTCACCGTCGTGATCCGCAGTTCGTCGTCTTCCATGCGCAAAATCACTTCGTCTCCGGCCTTGATGCCCAGCATTTTCCGATAGGAAGCGGGGATGACGACCCGGCCGTTTTCGTTGACCCGCATTCGAGTTTCAGCATTCATATGTCACGCTCCGAAATATGTGACATGTTATACAGGAATGTCACAATGACCGACAGGATGACACATGGATTCAAATCAACTTCATCTGCTTGGGCTCGGCAGTTGTGATGCGCACGCGCTCGACCCGACGATCGGTCGCATCGAGGACTTCGAACCGCAGGCCTTCGTCTTCGACGACCTCGCCCTTCTTGGGAATGCGTCCGGCGAGTTCGCTGACCAGGCCGGCTATGGTGGAGGACTCGCGGCCTTCCGGCCTCATGCCGAACAGTTCGTCAAGGTGGTCGACATCCATGTTGCCGGGGACGATGTAGGAATGGTCGTTTTCCCGCACGACCTGGGCTTTCTCGCGCTCGTCGCTGATTTCGCCTACGATTTCTTCGACCAGATCTTCGATGGTAACCAGGCCGGCTACACCTCCGTACTCATCTACTACGATTGCCATGCGGACGTTACTACGCTGCATCTCGCGCAGCAGATCACTTACTAATTTGCTTTCCGGAACGAAGTGCACATCCTTTCGCATCAGGGTCGCGACCGTGCGCGTGTGCGCCTCGGAGTCGGGAACTTGCAGCACATCCTGGGTGTGGAGAATGCCTTTGATGTGGTGAATCGAGCCTTCGTAGACAGGGATGCGCGAGAAATGCTTGCCCCTGAGCAACTCGACCACCTGTTCGACGGTGCATTCGGAGGGGACGGCGACCATCTCCGGCCGGGGCTTCATGGCTTCGCGAACGGTCTTGCCGCTGAACTCGACCGCCGACTGGATCAGGTCGCGGTCGCCTTCCTGGATGATGCCTTCTTCCTGTCCCGCTTCAATCAGGGCGTCGACGGCTTCGGAGGAAGTCTCGGGCGGGGCGTCGGCGTGCTCGCGGGTGAGGGCGGCAACGGACTGGCAGAATCCGAGCACCAGGGTCACGGGCAGAACCAGGTAGATGAGTGCGCGCAAGAGCAGCGTCCAGTACCGGAGCCAGCGTCCCTGGGTTCTTGAAAAAAAGACGAAGGGCAGCAGGCGATTGCAAATGATGATGATCAACACCAGGCTGAGCGTGGCTTCGAGGACTTCGTTGATGCTCCAGGCGCGGTCGCGAAAGACGGTGAAGCCGACGATCATGGCAATGGCGGCGGTGACCAGTTGCGTGAGAATGGCCATGGAGAGCGAGGCGCGGGCGCGAGTCACTCCGAGGCGCGGTTCGACGATCTGCTCGAAGGCGTCGATGTTGTCCTGAAATTCGCGGGAGAGAAATTTGCCGAGCTCCTGGTAAAGACGGTCGACGTAGGAGACCAGGGTCAACAGGCCGAACAGGAGCACGAGAGCTATGCCGACGCCGATCATAGTGACTGGCTAGCGCTTCCTCCCGGCACGCTCGATGAGTCCGAGCGGGAGGTGAAGTTTCGCGCGCAGCCGTTTTTCGCGCTTTGCCATCTGCCCATTGTCGCACTCGTGGTCGTAGCCGCGTAGATGCAGGATGCCGTGCAAGACGAGAATCTTTACTTCTTCGGCCGGCGAGTGGCCCAGCGCCCAGGCATTTTGGGCGGCGATTTCGACCGAGATGGCGATTTCGCCGGCGAACTGTTCTTGAGCTGCTGGCTCGGCGGGAAAAGCGAGGACGTCGGTGGGCTTGTCTTTTCCCCGGAAGCGGCGGTTCAGAGACTTCATCTCGGCGCTCGAAGTCAGGAGCACGTCGACTCGACCTTTTAGTCCGGCGGCGCGGCGGGCGCGCGCCACGAAGCGGTTGAGCGCCAGTTCGGTCAGGTCGGCGACGCGCTTTTGAAAGATGACCACGTTTCCACCCTACTTGTCATCCCCACCAAGTTGTCATCCTGAGCGAAGCGAAGGACCTGCTGTCTCTTGCATCGACAAGACAGCAGGTCCTTCGCTTCGTTCAGGATAACAATTCAAATTCTTACAAGATGACAATACAAATTCTAACGACAATCCAGATTCTTAATGACAATCCAAATTAAATGCGGTTAATTGCGTAGCGGCGGCGGTTCTTCCGACGGCGCCGGGGACGCGACCGGCTTTGGCTCCAGCAGCGACAATTGCTGCTCCGCCACTCTTGTCTTGTGGTCGTCATAGGCGCGGATGATTCTCTGCACCAGGTGATGACGCACCACGTCGCTTTCGTCGAAGTGCACGAACGCCAGTCCGTTGACGCCTTGCAGAATTTCGACCGCTTCGATCAATCCGCTGCGGCGCGCGGTGGGCAGGTCGATTTGCGTCACGTCGCCGGTGATCACCGCCTTGGAGCCAAATCCCAGGCGAGTGACGAACATCTTCATCTGCTCGGAGGTGGTGTTCTGCGCCTCATCGAGGATGACGAAGGAATCGTTCAGGGTGCGTCCGCGCATGAAGGCGATGGGCGCGATCTCGATGATATTTTTTTCCAGATAACGCTCGACGCGCTCCGGCTCGAGCATGTCAAAGAGCGCGTCGTACAAGGGGCGCAGGTAGGGATCGATCTTCTCCTGCAAGGTGCCGGGAAGGAAGCCCAGACGCTCTCCGGCCTCGACCGCCGGCCGCGCCAGGATGATGCGGTTGACCTGTTTGTTCAGCAAGGCGGAGATGGCCATGGCCACGGCTAAGTAAGTTTTGCCGGTGCCGGCGGGGCCTACGCCGAACACCATGTCGTGCTGCTCGATGGCTTCCAGGTAGCGGCGCTGATTGGGGCTTTTGGGCTGCACCGTCCGCCGGCCAAATGACCGCTGGCGTCCGGCTTCGGCCAGGCCGCGTAGAGTTGTGTTCGGGTCGCTGACCACCACCCGCAACATGCTGCTGAGGTCCCCGTTCAGGAACTGGTGGCCGGACTTCCGGAGATGTTCGTAATCGGCAAATAGCTGTTCGGCACGGGCCACGTCGCGCGGCGCGCCTTCCAGTTCAATGCGGTCGGAGCGCAGGTCGATATTGAGGTTCAGGCCGTCTTCGAGCACGTGGAGATTTTCATCGCGGGTGCCGAACAGGGTCTCGATGTCGGGGGTGAGTTCAATATTTTTTTTCATTCAGGGTTATGCCGCTGCCTCCTGCAGCCTGGGGGCCCTGTTGCGATGGTCGCTTCGTGCCCAATGGATCTGGATCGGGGCGTCCGGTTTTTGCACGCAAGAATTGTGTGTAAGGGTGGAAGGTTCCGGAACGCGCGCCAAGGGGGCGCGGACAGCCATCATTTGATTCAAGCGTAGCGCGGGCGGGCGGGGGAGTCAATGGCAGAGGATGCGGGGCGATGTTCCATCAGTCGAAGACAAGACTGCTATGGCAGCGGCCCAAAAACCGCCACGCCATTCGGCGTCCCGACGAATACCTTGCCGTCCACGATCGTAGGCGTGATGAACTTATTTCCCGCGCCGAACTGGTCGCGGCCGCCGGGCGCCTGATTGCTGTTGTAAAGTTCATTCAAGTTGGTTGCGTTGTAGGCGTGCAGCACGGCCACGCTGGCGTTCTCTACGGCCCACACAATCGCGTTGCTGGTACCGTTCGCCGAGATGCTTGGTGTGGCACCTGGATAGGAGAACGTGTTGCTGGTCTGAAAGGCAGGCGCAGTGGACAGCTTCGCATTCGCAATGCTGAAGGCTTTGATGGGACTGCTCACCGCACCGTAATAGACCGTGCTATTGAAGTAGGCCGGCATCGAGAAAACGCCTCCCGGCAATGCTCCTGCCAACTCCTGGTATATGTTGTTGCTGCTGGAATTAAACTTGCCCATCGCATCCCGGTTTACCACGTAGATGTTCGAATCCTTGCCCGCGCCCACCGCGAGATGAACGGTGTGTCCACCCGCATCGATAAGATCGGGTAGAACCAGCGCTCCACCCGAACCCAGATCCGTGTCCGAGTTATTCTCCTGTTGCTGGTTGAACATCTCGAAATAATCCGCTACCGCGAGCCCCCCAGTAGTCGAAAGCTTAATAAACGCATTTCCGAAATTGCCGTTGCTGGGAAAGCCGCTGGCATTCATGCTGGTGTCGAAGGCGCCGTTGGCATCCAGGAAGTAGATATTGCCGGAGCTGTCGGCGGCCAGCCCAGCGCCCGCAGCCCAGAGTGCGCCCTCGCTGCCGTTGGGAACCACGTTCAGCACGCTGGTCTGCAGCAAGGTGGCGGCATCGTAAGCGATGATCCAACCCGTGTAGGGCCGGATGTCGCAGTGCGACGCCCATCCCGTGTACACCACGCCGTTCATCAGCAACAGCCCAACCCGTTCCTTGTACTGCGCGGGATCGAAGATGACGTCCGTGCCGTTGGTGTTGTCCCCCGTCCCTGGATAACTGGCCTGGACCTCTACCGGCCCGCCAAAGAGCTCCGTTCCCAACGCCAGATCGAGCGCGTGCAGGCGCTGGTGATACGTCGATCCATTCTTTGACATGGCAACTACGTATACCGCGCCGTTCGGACCACGCGTGCGATCAATGACCGGCGTCGCGGTTACGCCAATCTCAGGCGACACCTGGCCACACCCGCGAGAATCAGAAGGGGTTTCCCCATTTGCCAACATCGACGTCTGCCAGAGCTTGGCGCCGGAATCCGCGTCGAAGGCGTAGACAGAGTCGTGTTCAGTTGGGACGATCAGAACGTTGTGTGTGCCGCTGCCGGGGACGGGAACGTTGGATGCGTGCAACGGCTGTGCGTCTACCTTACCGTCGACCGGATAGAAGCCAATCTTGCCGAAAGTTGCCGAAGCAACATTGCTGGTCGTCAGGGTCGATTCGGTGAGATTCTGGCCGGTGCGGGCAATGTCATTGTGGTAGGTCAAGACATCGGTGGTTGTCGAAACGCTATTGACGGTGAGCGTGGCGGCGTTGCTGGTGGCGCTTCCGGCGGAGTTGCTCACCAGGACCCGAAACGTACTTCCGCTATCCGCGGCGCCCGTCGTCGGCGTGGTGTACCGGGTAGATGTCGCTCCCGCGATGACGCTGGTGCCCTTTTGCCACTGATAGCTCAAGGGCGCTGTCCCGGTTGCGACCACCGAAAACGTGGCGGTCTGGCCTGCCGCCACGGTCTGATTCGAAGGCTGCGTCGTAATCACCGGAGCCGCCGCATTCATGGAGCCGCCGGCGCCACCGCCGCAACTCGCCAGCAACAACCCGGCGGCTATAGAAAGCGCAACACAGAAGCGGGTCGTTAGGTCTTGTGCGCCCATGAAATGAGGTTCCCCAAAGCGGGTGGCTTTCCGCAATGATGCCAGCTTTTGGCCGATCTGGCGAGTCTTGGGAGATGGGCAGGCAGTGGATAAAGGGAAATGCCGAAGACAGTGGAGCTTGGCCGAATTGCAATGCGCAGTTGCGTGGTAACATCTGGCCGTGGCGATTAGCGACACAAGCCCGGTGGCGCAAGCTCTCCAGCTTCAGATTCAGAGCGCAATGTCGGGAGAGCAACGCATGACCCTTGCTTATGAGATGAGCATGTTCGCTCGGGAGTTGGCGAGGGAAGGAATTCGGCGGGATCATCCGGACTGGTCAGACGCGCAGATTGCACGGGAATTATTGCGGCTGGCCTTTCTTCCGGGACCGTTGCCGGCCGGGCTGCCATGAGTGTTTCGGAAGTCTTCCAGAGAATCTCCTCTGCGCTTGACCAATCTGGCATTGGCTACATGCTTACTGGGTCCTTTGCTAGCGCCCACTATGGAGCGCCGCGATCCACACAAGACATTGATCTCGTAATTGAAGCTACCCCCGCGCAGTTGCGGAAGTTTATAGAAGCGCTGCCAAGCAGCGAATACTACGCGGATTGGGACACGGCTCTGGAAGCTTACAACCGGCAGTCCATGTTCAACGTGATTGACTTGGCAACCGGCTGGAAGATTGATTTGATTATTCGCAAGTCGCGCGCCTTTAGCCTGGAAGAATTCCGCCGTCGTCAACGGGTCACGCTGCATAACGTTCCGCTCTTTGTTGCGAGTGCCGAAGACGTAGTTCTGGCAAAACTCGAATGGGCAAAGCTGGCGCAATCGCAGCGGCAGATTGAAGACGCGGCGGCAATCTTGAGGGTGAGATGGGGTGCGATGGATCACTCCTATTTGGAAAAGTGGATTACGGAGTTGAGATTAATTAACGAGTGGGGAGACGCACGGAGCGCAGCAAGGATCTCGTACTGACGAACTTACCGACTTGCCCGGTTCTTCCGGTAGACGCATTGAATGAAGTCCCGACCGAAGAAATAAATCAACACAAGCGACCATGTCAGTTGAAGGACGAACACGGCGATGCAAAGCGATGCATCCTGCCAGCCCCGAAGATAGCAGTCACCAAGGATTTGACCATATGCACCATGGATGATTGCGCCGATATCCAAGTCGTGGCCCATGCATACGCCGCCCCAGAAAATACCAGTAACGATGAGAAGGATATCACCCGCGATTCGGAGGGGTGTTCGGGAAAACATACAAACTGCCCGCCGCTGTCGCCAAGAATCGATGTTCAATGTCGCCCAAAACCACAGCAAGCCAACCGCAGCTATCAATATCGGGTAATCCCAAGAACCCGGCAGAAAGCGGGACCATAACAGTCGCGGCAACCGATTGGGCGTTAATGGCAAACAAAAGCCTAAGTGCTGGAGATATTCCGGGCGAGTCTGAGACTCTCATTACGGCCGCGTACCATACGTCAGACCGCTTGAGCAGGCCTACCGCCAGCGCCATCTGAGCCACGGGCACTACGTATTTCAGTTTCACTCTGATGCTCTTTCTCCTTTAGCTTCCGGTGCGCTCGCCCAGACCGCCCGCTCTTTCGCCCACGCCCGCAGCTCAGCGATCTCCTCGGCGCGCGTGATCGACAGCGGTACTGTGGACGAGAGGGCGGTGAGCAGGTCTTCGGTGCTTAGCTCCTGTTTACGAGCAAAGGCGGCGTAAAGGGCGGTTTGCACGGCGGATTCGATTTCGGCTCCGGAGAAGCCCTTGGCTGCTGCTGCCGCCCGGTCCAGATCGTAGTCGGCGGGATTGCGTTTGCGTTTGGTTAGCTGGATGGAAAATACCTGCTTCCGCTCGGCTGCGCTGGGCAGGTCTACGAAGAAGAGTTCGTCGAAGCGTCCCTTGCGGATCAGTTCTGGTGGCAGCACGGTTACGTTGTTGCAGGTGGCGGCCACGAAGACGGCGGGCTTGCGCTCCTGCATCCAGGATAGAAACGACGCCAGCAGGCGCGATGAAACACCGGCGTCGGCGGAGGCGGAATCGGGGCCGCTTCCGGCGAAGACTTTTTCCAATTCGTCGATCCACAAGACGCAGGGAGCCAGGCCCTCGGCTACTCGGAATACTTTCTGAATGCGCTTTTCTGTTTCGCCTATGAATTTGTCGTACACGGCGGCGGTGTCGAATTTTACTAGCGGCAGCTTCCATTCTCCGGCTACGGCTCGGGCGCACAGACTCTTGCCGCATCCTTGCACTCCTAGAATGATTACGCCTTTGGGTGGATCGAGGCCGAACTGGCGGGCTTGGTCGTCCCAGGAGCCTCGGCGCTGCTGTAGCCAGTGCTTCAAATTGTCCAGGCCGCCTACGCTCGCCATGTTGTCGGTCGCATCCACGAACTCCAGCATCTCGGAGCGCTTCAGCAAAGCCTTCTTGGCGTCGAGCACATCGGTAAGGCAATCGGGCGAGAGCGCCAGGCGTCCGACTACCGTCTGCGAGATGGCGCGCTCGGCGGCTTCTTCGGTTAGACCGCGGAGATTCGCAGCCATCGCGTCTACGCCATTGGCGTCCAGTTGGAGTTTCAGGGTGTGGGTTCCGGCGAGGCGGGTATAGGTTTCGCGGATGATGTCGCGGAGGCGGTCGCGGTCGGGCAGTGGCAGATCTAGAAATTCCACCAGGCTCGCCAGTTCGGGCGGCATTTCGATGGCGGGAGCGGTGAGCACAAGAGTCCTGCGGTTAGCGGAAAATTTCTGGCCCACGTCGCGCAGGCGACGGACCACTATCGGGTTATCCATGTGGCGATGGAAGTCTTTGAGCACGAAGACGGCCTCGATGGTCATAGTCTCGAGGTTGGCGAGCGCTTGCACGGGGTCGGCGGTGTTATACATGGCGGTTCGCGGAGCGGCGCTGGCGTCGGAACCGAGCGACGACAGCATGGCTCGCGCCAGGCGATCGGCTTCGCTGTTGCCTTGCGGAGCCGTGCCCCGCGCCTGAACCGGCGGGGGCGCGGCAACACCGCTGCCGGAGCGCACCAGACCGTCGGCGATGGTCCATTCAAAGACTGCCAGACTCAGCTCGGAGCAGGCCGTGCGCACCAGCGTTAGCGCGCGCACTTCCTCGACCGTCTCCATGACTACGATCGGGGTGGAGGAGTTGATCAAAACTTTGAGGCGTTCGATGGGACTCTGGGGCGGATTCATATCTATTTGACCGGGCGCAACTTGCTCCCGTAGAATACAGCTTCGGTTCCTACCGGAATACTCTCCTAGCGCGATCTAGGGCAAACAAAGGTAATCAAGCCTCATGGCAAATCACTTTTCGGCGATGAAACGCGCCCGTCAGACAGCGAAACGAACCGTCCGCAACCGGGCCAACAGCTCGCAACTGCGCACCGCTTTGCGGAGCCTGCGCGAGAGCCTAGCCAAGGGTGACAAGGCCGCAGCCGGCCAGATCTATCGGCAAACCGTGTCGGCGCTCGACAAGGCCATTCAGAAGGGTGTGCTGCACGAAAATACCGCCTCGCGGTACAAGTCGCGGCTGTCGGCGCGGCTGAACGCGCTAAAGTAGGCGTGCACGGGACTGAACTCGCCTCTAGCCCCTGGAAGGGTGCGCGAGAACTCGGTCGTCCCTCCGGGACTTTACTCAACCTTTACTTCCCCCCAGCGCTGAAGCGCCGGGCGAAGCTCGGACGCCCCTCCGGGGCTCGATTTTCGGACTCGGCACGGCCCTCTGAGGTTCAGATTTTGGAGGGTGGAACGGGTACCGGGAGGATGATTGCCGAGGTGTAAATAATTCTTGACCTTCCCTAGCGGTTTGTTATACTTAGGTGTTCTCGGGACACGAAAGCACGTTTCTGCCGGTCCTTTGGAACCTCCGCTCGTGGTGTGGCAACTCCTTGAAGAATGTGCAACTTTTGGGTTGGGCGGGGCATCTATCTTGGGTAATTCTGGCAAATCCCATTGCATTTTGGCCTGCGTTTAGTTCGGCTAGCGTAGTCGACCATCACCCAGTGGGCGGACGATGAGATCGTCGCTTAAATTATCCCTAATGTGAGGAGAACGATGAACATGCGCTCTGATCGCGTATTTGACGCTCTACATACTTTGCGGAACCGGTATATGCTCTGCCAACTTGCCTCGAAGGCAACGCGGAAATTTCATAAGCCGAATACCCGCATTCAGGAAACCATGAATCAGGTGTTTGACAAGATCGCTGATGCGGAACGTCATGACATCCTGAGCGAACCCGAGAACTTTGCCGAAGCACAACGGCGAGCTGCCTAAGCAGCTCCGCCGTGTGCCCGCACGGCGGCAGAGCAATCCAGTCCCGCGAGAGAAACGAAAATCCCTCCCGAAAAGTCATCCACGTAGGCAAATATGACCATTGCAGAACTCAAAGAAAAAAACATTACCGAGCTGACCAAGATCGCCCGATCCTTGGAACTGCCGGGCGCCAGCGGACTCCGCAAACAGGATCTCATCTTCAAGATCCTGCAGGCGCAAAGTGAAAAAGAAGGACACATCTTCGCCGAGGGTGTGCTGGAGATCCTCCCGGACGGCTACGGCTTTCTGCGCTCGCCCGACTACAACTACCTTCCCGGGCCCGACGACATTTATGTGTCGCCGTCGCAAATCCGCAAGTTTGACCTGAAAACCGGCGACACCATCAGCGGACAGGTACGGCCTCCGCACGAGGGCGAGAAGTATTTCGCGCTGGTGAAGATCGAGGCGGTCAATTTCGAGTCGCCCGACGAGGCCCGCAACAAGATTCTGTTCGACAACCTGACGCCGCTGTATCCGCAGGAGCGGTTGAAACTCGAAACCGTGAAAGAGAATATCAGCGCGCGCGTCATGGACCTGCTCACCCCGCTCGGCAAAGGACAGCGCGGCCTGATCGTTTCGCCTCCGCGGGCCGGCAAGACCATGCTGCTGCAGAACGTGGCAAATTCGATTACTACGAATCACCCTGAAGTCGTGCTGATGGTGCTGCTGATCGACGAGCGCCCGGAAGAAGTTACCGATATGCAGCGCTCGGTCAAGGGCGAAGTCATCTCGTCGACATTCGACGAACCCGCTGCCCGGCACGTGCAGGTCGCGGAAATGGTGATTGAAAAGGCTAAAAGACTAGTCGAGCACAAGCGCGACGTGGTCATTCTGCTGGATTCGATCACGCGTCTGGCGCGCGCTTATAACACGATCGTTCCGCCTTCGGGCAAAGTGCTCTCGGGCGGCGTCGATTCGAACGCGTTGCAGCGTCCGAAACGCTTCTTCGGATCGGCTCGCAATATCGAAGAAGGGGGCTCGCTCACCATCATCGCCACCGCGCTCATCGACACCGGGTCGCGCATGGACGATGTGATCTTCGAAGAATTCAAGGGCACGGGCAATTCGGAAATCATCCTGGATCGCAAGCTGGTGGATAAGCGAACCTTCCCGGCGATTGATATTCAGCGCTCGGGCACACGCAAAGAAGAGCTGCTGATTCCGAAAGAAGATTTGCAGCGCATCTGGGTGCTGCGCAAGGTGTTGAACCCGCTGTCGCCAGTCGAAGCCATGGAGTTGCTGATTGAGCGGCTGGCCAAGGCGGGGTCGAACAGCGAATTCCTGGCCAAGATGAGTTCGTTGTAGGTTCGTGTGGGGCGGACACTTCTGTCCGCCCGAGCCGCCTGTCCGGGATAGTCAAACGCCATCCGGTCGACTGGATGGCGTTTTCGTCTCCAAAACTCCCTCAAGGACCCAGGCCGATCTCCCCTCCTCCCTGACTCACTGGCCCACGGCAGCAGGCGCGCTTGATCTGTCCACGTAGCGCCTGCCGATCGGGATCAGCATGGGAACCTGACGCTGATAATCCAGGTAAGCGCTGCCATAAGCCCGGATCAGGTCTCTTTCCTCGAAATAGATACCGACCAGCATATATCCCGTCGTCGCGACCGAGAACAGCAGATGGCCCGCCGTCATTGCCGGCGCCGACCAGAAGGCGATCAAGAATCCCAGGTAAATCGGGTGCCGCACCCACTGATAGAACAACGGCACCTTGAAAGCTGGACGATGAAATTCCCGCCCCTTGACGTAGGCCCACACCTGCTCCAATCCGAATAATTCGAAGTGATCGATCAAGAATGTACTCAACAGCAGGACGGCCCACCCCACCCAGAACAGCCCGCCAAGAACCGAGCCTATCGCTGTGCCGCGCACGTCCCAAACCATCCTCGGGATCGGCCGCCACTGCCACAACAGCACGGCCAGCGCCAACGAGGCCGCAAGCACGAACGTGCTGCGCTCCAGGTACCAGGACACTACGCGCGTCCAGCGCTGCTTGAATCCATACCGTGCCATCACGCTGTGCTGGATGGCGAACAACCCGAGCAGCAACGCGTCGACCACTAGCGCCGCCAACGTGGACGCCGGCTTGCCCGAATCGACCGACGTCGGCACCCCAAGATTTCCCACAAATGCAATCGCGTAAAGGAACGTGCCGAGAAACAGCACGTACGCAAGAACACCATAAACGAAAGCTAGACCCCGTTTCATGCCCCACCCCCTTTTGTGCCCAATACTTTACCCCAAAATCATGGGCGGGCAGCCGATTTTTGTACCTGGGCAGCCAAAAAAAACGCCATCCAGTTGCGCTGGATGGCGTTTTCGTTTCCGAGATTGCGGCGCTTCGCGCCGCGGGACGGGCGAGTCGCCCGTCCCCACACGAGCTTTACTCCGACGAGATTCGCATCCCGTAGAACGACCGGTACACGAAGAAGACGGAGACGGCAAAGAAGCAGAGCGCCAGGATGTGGGTCAGCCCCGTGCCCTGGTCGCGGGTCAGCGAGACGGCCAACTCGACCGCCAGCAACCCGAACAGGGTCGTGAACTTGATGACCGGATTCATGGCCACCGAAGACGTGTCTTTGAAAGGATCGCCTACCGTGTCGCCGATTACCGTGGCATCATGCAGGGGCGTGCCTTTCTGTTTGAGTTTGGTTTCGACAATCTTCTTGGCGTTGTCCCAGGCTGCTCCGGCGTTGGCCATGAAGATGGCCTGGTAGAGACCGAAGATCGCGATCGAGATCAGGTACCCGATAAAGAAGAACGGCTCCACGAAGGCAAAGGTCAGCGTCCCGAAGAAGACGGCGACGAAGATGTTGAACATGCCCTTCTGCGCGTACTTGGTGCAGATCTCAACTACCTTCTTGCTGTCGGATACAGATGCCTTCTCCGCACCCTCGAGATGGATGTTGGCCTTGATGAACTCCACCGCGCGATAGGCGCCCGTAGTCACGGCCTGCATGGAGGCGCCGGTGAACCAATAGATCATGGCGCCGCCGGTAATCAGGCCCAGGAAGAAGGGAGCGTGCAGCAATGAGAGCTTCTCCACATTCGCGGTCAGCCCGTTGGTCAGGGCCATGATGATGGAGAAGATCATGGTCGTAGCGCCGACCACGGCGGTTCCAATCAGCACCGGCTTGGCCGTCGCCTTGAAGGTATTGCCCGCGCCGTCGTTCTCTTCCAGCAAGTCCTTGGCGCGGTCGAAATTCACGTCGATGTTGAAGTCCTTCTTGATTTCCGCCTTGACGTTCGGAACCTGCTCGATCAGCGACAGTTCATAGACGGACTGTGCGTTGTCGGTCACCGGACCGTAGGAATCGACCGCGATCGTCACCGGGCCCATGCCGAGGAAGCCGAAAGCAACCAGGCCGAAGGCAAACACCGGAGCGGCAATCATGGTGGCGGCCGCGCCCAAGCCCATCAGGCTGAAGAAGTAGGCAATCGACATCAGTGCGACCATCGCCAGTCCCAGGTAATACGCGGAAAAGTTTCCGGAGACAAAACCGGAAAGGATTCCGAGCGATGCGCCACCTTCTTTGGCGGAAGTCACTACTTCGTTGACATGGCGCGATTCCACTGACGTAAATACTTTGACCAGTTCAGGAATCAGCGCTCCCGCCAGCGTTCCACAGGAAATGATCGAAGCCAGCTTCCACCACTGCGTGGGATCGCCGCCCAGATCGGGGATGATGAAACGCGAGACAATGTAGGTGGCAATGATCGAAACGATCGAAGTCAGCCACACCAGCCAGGTCAGCGGCACTTCAAAATTCATGTGGTCTGCGTTGCCATACCGGGCCTTGGCGATGGCGCCGTTGATGAAATAGGCCAAGGCGCTGGAGACCAGCATCATGATGCGCATCACGAAAATCCACACCAGCAACTGCACCTGGATGGCGGGATCTTTGACGCCCAGCAAAATGAAAGTAATCAGCGCGACGCCGGTGACGCCGTAGGTCTCGAAACCGTCGGCGGAGGGGCCCACCGAGTCGCCAGCGTTGTCGCCGGTGCAATCTGCAATCACGCCAGGGTTGCGGGCGTCGTCTTCTTTAATCTTGAAGACGATCTTCATCAAGTCGGAACCGATGTCGGCAATCTTGGTGAAGATGCCGCCGGCGATACGCAGCGCGGCCGCGCCCAGCGACTCGCCGATCGCGAATCCGATGAAGCACGGGCCGGCATAATCGCCGGGCACGAAGAGCAGAATGAAGAGCATGATGAGCAGTTCGACTGAGATCAGCATCATGCCGATCGACATGCCGGCTTCCAGCGGAATCTGATAAACGGGGTAGGGCTTGCCGGGCAAAGAAGCGAAGGCGGTGCGCGAATTGGCGAAGGTGTTGACGCGAATTCCGAACCAGGCCACGCCGTAGCTACCCGCGATTCCCACCAGGCTGAAGGCCAGAATGATGATCACGCGGGGAAGTTCGAAATGCCGCAAAAAACCAAAGTAGAGCACGATGACGGCGGCAATAAAGGCCCACAACAGCATCAGGAACTTGCCCTGCGTGATCAGGTAGGTCTTGCAGGTTTCGTAAATCAGCTCGGAGATTTCGCGCATGGAGCGGTGCACGGGCAGGTTCTTCAGGCGCATAAAAATCACCATGCCGAAACCGAGGCCGAACACGCAGAACAGCAGCCCGATCAATAGGAGGCGATGCCCGTCGATAGCGTTGTTCAGGAAGCTGACGGATGTAAGGTCAGGCAGCTTAAGAGCCGCCTCGCCGCCTTCTTCGGCGGGTTGGGCCAGCGCGCAGCCGGCGGTCAGAAGCAGCAGAGTGGTGAGGGTCGCCGAAGTTCTGGCAAACCAGCGCCCGATGAGCACAGATTTGGCGTTCCAAGTGCGCATGAAAATCCTCCTATCCTATTTAGGGGTCACGACGTGTGATTCTTCTCCGGCGCGTCAACCGCCCGCTGCGGGATTCCATCCGCTACGAGTTCCGCCAGGGAAGTTCCGAACACGCTCCGAACACGCTTCCACCGCCAGGCATAACAATAAAGAGGAGTGCCGATTTGGCCGCGTCGGAAAACCAGTGCCGTGAGCATGGGGCCTGCGCCGCAGACACCAGCCCTCGGCATAAAGCACTCGTTTATAGCATCTCGCCGGAAGGCGGGTCAACGGCGCTCATCACACCGCAATGTGCGGTTTTCCAAGCGCACCCCTCCGCCATCACACAACAGCTTGTGATGGTACGCCAAGGCCCGCCACCAGCGCCCGAAGGCGCTCGCCTGCACGGCATTTGCGGTACGCCTGACGGCATACCTAGATCCGAATCCTGCTTTCACCACGCGGCTACGAGTGCGGGAGAGGCTGTCGCCTCGGGCCGGGTGCACCGGGATGGGGGCGGCTTCCGTATAATTGAACGTCAGCCATGCCTGCCTCCCTGGACACGATTGTCGCCGCCACGCGCCAGCGCCTCTCCCAGCGCAGGTCTGGGCTCACGTCTACGACCCGGCGAGAATCCGGCCTGGGCGCCTTCGAAGACGCCGCCGCCGGGCACAAGCCGCGTGGATTTCGGTCCCAACTGCGCCGCGTGGCACGGGACGGAAACGCCGTCGCCGTGATTGCCGAACTGAAAAAGGCCTCGCCCTCAAAAGGCTTGATCCGCGCCGATTTCAGACCCTCAGAACTCGCACGCGATCTCGAACAAGCCGGCGCCGCCGCCTTGTCGGTGTTGACCGATGAACAATTTTTCCAAGGTTCGCTCGACTATTTGCGCGAGGCCTCGTCCCAAAGTTCCCTTCCCTGCTTGCGTAAGGATTTCATCGTCGACGAATTTCAGATCGTGGAAGCCAGAGCCAACGATGCCGACGCCATCCTTTTGATTGTCGCAGCGCTCGAGCAAAGGGAACTGGTGTCGCTGGCCGGGGTGGCGCAATCCTACGGCCTTGATGTTTTGTGCGAAGTTCACGACGAATTGGAATTGCAACGCGCTCTCGACGCGGGTTGCGATCTGATCGGCGTCAACAGCCGTAATCTGCACACCTTCGAAGTCAATCTCGAAACCGCATTCCGGCTGGCGGAGAGGATACCTGCCACCTGCGTCCGCGTAGCCGAGAGCGGAATTCGGTCCGGCGCAGAAATCGCTCGCCTGCGATCCGCCGGCTACGACGCGTTTCTGATCGGCGAGTCGTTGATGAAAGCCAAGCGCCCGGGCGAAGCGCTGGCAAAGTTGATGGAAGAAGCAAAAGCAGTGGTCAGTGGCTAGTAGGTTTTACTGACAACTGAAAGCTGAGAGCTGACAGCTGTTCTATGACCTGGATCAAGATCTGCGGCATCACAAACCTCGACGACGCGCTTGCCGCCGCCGATGCGGGCGCGAACGCGCTGGGATTCGTTTTCTATCCGGGGAGCCCGCGCCACGTCACTTTAGAAACTGCGTGCTCGATCGCCGCCAAGCTGCCGCCGCAGATCGAGAAGGTCGGAGTCTTCGTCAACAAAACTGTCGACCAGGTCGGTGACATCGTCAAGCAGGTGGGCCTTACGGCGGTGCAATTGCACGGCGAGGAGAGCATGGAATTCAGCCGCGCGCTGTTCCAGAAACTCGCGAATCCATCCGGACGGCCCATGATTTTCCGCACCTGGCCGGCGAAAGTTTTCGACGTTCCGGCTGGACAATCGGTGGGGTGGGATCCGGTCGCAGTTGGAATCGTAGAACCGGATGAAGCTTATAAGGGCAAACGGGTCCACAAAATCCACGTCGCCCAAAACGGCGATCTCTTTCTTGAAACCCACGGCTTCCGCACAGGCGTGATCTCGGGCGTCCTGCTTGATTCCTCAAGCGCGGAAAAGCGCGGCGGCACCGGACAGGCATTTGACTGGGAACGCGTGCAGCCCTGGGCCGGAATCATCAACAGCATCAGCAAGCTGATCGTCGCCGGCGGCTTGCGTCCCGGCAATGTGCAGGAAGCGATCCACCTGCTGCATCCGTGGGGCGTGGACGTTGCCTCCGGCGTCGAACGCGAACCTGGGAAGAAGGATCCGCGAAAAGTCCGCGCCTTTATCCAAGCCGTGCGGGCAATGGAAGAGGCGAACTGACGATGGCGACCGCGAGCGTATCCAAGAAAGCGCGCAGCCTGGACACCGGAAAACTTTCGCCACAAGCGACGGCAGGCCGTTTCGGGGTTTACGGCGGCCGCTACGTTCCGGAAACGCTGATGGCCGCGCTCGAGGAACTGGAGCGCGAATATGAAAAAGCCAAGCGCGATCGCAGGTTCCAGCAACGCCTCGACCAGTTGCTGAAGACGTACGCGGGACGCCCGACCCCGCTGTTCTTCGCCCGCCGCCTGACCGCGAAGCTTGGCGGCGCGAAAATTTATCTCAAGCGCGAGGACCTTCTCCACACGGGCGCGCACAAGATCAACAACTGCCTTGGACAAGGCTTGCTTGTCGAACGTATGGGCAAGCACCGCGTCATCGCGGAAACCGGCGCCGGGCAGCACGGCGTCGCCACGGCCACGGTCTGCGCGCTGCTCGGGTTTGAGTGCGTGGTGTACATGGGCACCGAGGACATGCGCCGCCAGGAACTCAATGTCTTCCGTATGAGGCTGCTGGGCGCCGAAGTTCGCGGCGTCGATTCCGGGTCGCGCACCTTGAAGGACGCCATCAACGAAGCCATGCGCGACTGGGTCACCAACGTGCGTACCACCCACTATCTGCTGGGCAGCGTGCTTGGAGCGCATCCCTATCCGACCATGGTGCGCGACTTTCATCGCGTCATCGGACGTGAAGCGCGCGCGCAGATTCTTAAGGCGGAAGGCAAGCTTCCCAAAGCGATCATCGCCTGTGTTGGCGGAGGATCAAACTCTATCGGCATCTTCTACGACTTCCTCAAAGACAAGAAAGTCGAACTCATTGGAGTCGAAGCGGGCGGGCGCGGCGAGGCGCTGGGCCAGCACGCGGCGCGCTTTCGCGGCGGCTCGCCGGGCGTTCTGCAGGGAACCTATTCATACGTGCTGCAGAATGCATCCGGCCAGATTGCATTGACACACTCGGTTTCGGCAGGGCTGGACTATCCGTCGATCGGGCCTGAGCACGCCATGCTGAAAGATACGGGGCGGGCTGAATACGTTCCCGCCTCCGACGTCGAGGCGCTTGAGGCGACCGTGCTGCTGGCTCGGACCGAAGGTATCATTCCGGCGCTCGAATCCGCGCACGCTGTCGCCGAAGTTATCAAGCGGGCTCCGAAAATGAAGAAGTCGGACATCGTGATCGTGAACATTTCGGGGCGCGGCGATAAGGATATTGGGATTCTACGAGAGAATTTGAAGCTGGATTAGCTTGACCTAACGACGATCAACTGTCGTTATTTTCTGTGGGCAGCCCACCATTTGCCCAGGTTCGCCGTGACTGTCGTAATCGGAGGACGAGTGGCCCGGGTCTCCGCATCCGTACAAGCCGGGGTCCCCAGCAGGCGCCTTTTTCGCCTGATGGGGTCGAAACTCCGCTTGGGTGAGATTTTCGTCATGCGTGGACAACGTCGCGCCGTTCGAGCCTGGGAAGCGCCTGAATAGATTTTCCTGTCTTTTTCCGGGCGAGCCGCAGGTCGTAGAGGCTCTGGAGATTCAGCCAAAATTCCGCACTCGTGCCAAAGAAATGGGCGAGGCGCAGGGCAGTGTCGCCCGTGATGGTCCGTGTTCCGTTCAAGATTTGCGTGACCCGATTGGTCGGAACCTTGATCTTACGTGCCAGCTCGGCCGCGCTCATACTGAGCGCTTCGAGCTCCACGGCCAAATGTTCACCAGGATGAATAGCGGTTGGTCCCACAACCATGCTCCTTCAGTGATAGTCAACAATTTCTACGTTGGACGGCCCCGGCGCACCGCCCGCCCACTCAAAGCAGATTCGCCATTGAGCGTCAATGCGAATGCTGTACTGCCCCTTGCGATCCCCCTTCAAGGCTTCGAATCGGTTGCCCGGGAGTGCCGCAAGATCCCGAATCGATGTAGCAGCCTCCAGACGGTCAAGCTTCAATCGTGCGGGCCGTTCCACTCCGGAAAAGGCCTTCACCCGCTCACCGGCGGCGAACTCTCGGGTTCTCTTGTCCCGATAGCTGAGAATCACTTGTGCCTACCATAGCAATATTTACGCATTACGTCAAGCGTAATTGCTTGCCGCAAAGAATCCTCACTTCTGCAATCTGACCTCTGCAATCTACAATTCCCTGATGCCCTTTTACTTCGAAAACAAACCCGCGCTCATCGCCTACGTAACCTGCGGCGACCCCAATCTCGCGACTACTCGTGAGGTCATCCTCGCCGCCATCGATGCGGGCGCGAGCGTGATTGAGCTGGGGGTTCCCTTCAGCGATCCGCTTGCCGACGGCCCGGTCATTCAGCGCGCCAGCGAGCGAGCACTCAAACACGGCACGTCGCTGCAGCAGGTGCTCACGCTCGCCGCCGAAATCCGCGAACATTCGCAAGCCGTCGGGCTGGTGGTCTTCTCCTACCTCAATCCTATCTTGCGCATGGGCCTCGGAAAGTTCTGCCAGGTGGCGCGACTGGCGGGGATTGATGGAACATTGATCACCGATCTGCCGGTTGAAGAGTCTGCCGAGTATTTGCGCGAGGCTCGCAAGAACGAACTAGCGACCATTTTTCTGGCGGCGCCTACCTCGACCGACCAGCGCCTGAAGTTGATCGCCGAGGTTTCTACTGGCTTTATTTACGCCATCTCGCGCACCGGCGTTACCGGCGCGCGCGCGCAGATGACGGGAGACGCTCGCGCTCTCGTGAAACGCATCCGGCGGTTCACCGCGCTTCCGGTTGCGGTTGGCTTCGGAATCTCGACTGCTGAGCAATTCGCAGCCGTTGGCAAGTTTGCCGACGGCGCGGTTGTCGGCAGTGCCATCGTCCATGCCATCGAGCAAAATCCCGGACGGGAAGCCGCGACTGTGGCAGAATTCATAAACCAGCTATCAGCTCTCAGCCGTCAGCCATCAGTGAGAAGCGCTCGATGATCGCGTCTGGCGAAATTGAATTTGCGAGCCTTGCGCATTGAGCTTCCGACTTTGGCGTTTAAACTGATAGCTGATGGCTGACAGCTTCCTATGGACATTTCCGATTGGCGCAAGAAGATCGACGACCTGGACCGCAAACTGGCGGCGCTGCTCAACGAGCGCGCTGCCGCGGCGATCGAAATTGGACGATTGAAGCGCAATACCGGACTGCCCATTTACGAACCCGACCGGGAGCGCGAGGTGATCGCCAATGTGCACCGCAGCAGCACCGGCCCATTGGCGGAGCGCGATCTGGCGCAGATTTACGAACGAATCATCGACGTGATGCGCAGCATCCAGAAGCACGAAATTGTTCCCGACTCCGGGCCCGCGGATCGCGAGACGGATGCCGATTCGCAACTGAACGACTAGAACGACAATAATTTTTCGGCCGAGCTGCGGACGTTTCTGCGCCGCGTCCTCCGCCAGGCAAAACGAGCGTACTCATGATTGTTGCCATGCAAGATTCGGCCAGTGAAGATCAGATCCAACAGGTGATCGATCAACTGGTTCACTTCGGCTTTGAAGTCCACCGCTCCACCGGAGCGCGGCAGACTGTGCTCGGCGGCGTCGGGGTTCCCCATGATTTCGATACCCGCGAAATCGAAATGATGCCCGGGGTGCAGGATGTGCACCGCATCACTTCGCCTTACAAGCTGGCAGGGCGCAACTTCCGCCCGGAGGGCACGGTCGTTAAATTCGCGAACGGGATTGAAATTGGCGGCAAGAAGATTGTGGTCATGGCCGGGCCTTGCTCGGTCGAATCGCGCGAGCAGCTTTTTACCGTCTCGGAGCTGGTCGCCAAGGCCGGAGCTCGCGTGCTTCGCGGAGGCGCCTTTAAGCCACGATCGTCTCCTTATTCATTTCAAGGGCTTGGCATGGACGCCTTGAAGTTGCTGCGCGAGGCGGGCGATCGCTTCAAACTGCTTGTGATCAGCGAAGTGATGGAGATTTCGCAGATCGAGCTGATGCTGCCTTATATCGATATTTTCCAGGTTGGCGCGCGCAACATGCAGAACTTCAATCTGCTGCGCGAACTCGGCAAGGTTCGTAAGCCGGTGCTGCTGAAGCGCGGCATCGCCGCCACGCTTGAGGAACTCCTGTGCTCGGCGGAATATCTGCTGGCGGGCGGCAACTACGAAATTGTTCTGTGCGAGCGCGGCATTCGCACCTTTGAAACTTACACGCGCAACACGATGGATATTTCCGCGATCCCCATCATTCATAAACTTTCGCATCTGCCCATCACCGCCGATCCATCGCACGGCACCGGACGCCGCGACAAGGTGGCTCCGATGGCGCTTGCGTCCGCTGCCGCCGGCGCCGACGCTATGCTCATCGAGGTGCACCACCAGCCGGATAAGGCGCTCTCCGATGGCGCGCAGTCGCTTTACCCGGATCAGTTTGCCGAGTTGATGGACCAGCTCCGCCTGATTGCGCCTGCGGTGGGACGCGAGATCGCGTAAACCCATTTGCAATTGGTCATTTGTAATTTGTAATTGCAAATTACAAATCACAAATTACAAATGGCTTTCAAGCAAGTCACCATCATCGGAACCGGCTTGATCGGCGGCTCGCTGGGCCTGGCGTTGAAGAAGCGCCGGCTGGCGGGACGGATTATCGGGTGTGATCGGGCTCCGGCTTTGAAGCGGGCCCGGGACTGCGGCGCCATCGAAGCGGGGAACACCAATCCTGCGGATGCTGCGCGCGGCAGCGATCTAGTGGTGCTGGCGACTCCGGTGATCCCGATCCTCGATCTGATCGGGCGGCTGGGTCCAATCATGCCGGCCAGAACTCTGGTCACCGACGTTGGCAGCACGAAGGCAGAGATTGTAGCGCGCGCCTCGAAATCGTTTGGACGAAACGCCGTTACCAGATTCCTCGCGGGACATCCGATGGCGGGCAAGGAACACGCGGGCGTGGAGTTTGCCGACGCCGATCTTTTCGAAGGCGCCGCCTGGCTGTTCACGCCTCTTCCCGGACAAGACATTCACGCCGGACTCTGCGGAGAATTCATCCACTGCGCGGAAAAGATGGGCGCCAAAATCGCCGCTGTCGATCCCGCCGATCATGACCGTTTCTGCGCCTGGATCAGCCATCTGCCGCAGATGATTTCCACCGCGCTGGCGGCCACGCTGGTCGACGAATTCGGACTCGACGCGCCCGTGCTCGACATTGGCGGACGGGCTCTGCGCGAGATGACGCGCATCTCCGGCAGCCCTTATTCGATGTGGCGCGATATCGCCATCACCAACAAGAAGAATCTTTCCGACGCGCTGCAAAAGTTGGAGCAACGTCTGGCGCACATCCGTGAAAATCTGGATTCGCGTGAACTGGCGGCGGAATTCGAGAGGGCGCACCAGTTGAGGAAGACTTCACCACGGAAGCACAGAGAAAGTCAAAAGTAAGAAGTCAAATTGAAGAAGTGCAAGTCAATTTGAGCGCGGCCTTGGTTTTACTTCTGCAATCTGACTTCTCACTTCTGACTTCCTGTCCGTGCCTCCGCAGTGAAATTCCGATAGAATTCTCCTGCTATGCACAAAGTTGTGGCGAGCGCTGAAGAAGCGATTCAGGATGTGTTCGAGGGCGCCACCATTATGGTGGGCGGATTCGGTTTGTGCGGGATGCCCGAGAACCTGATCCGCGCTCTTACCCGCAAGGGCGTCAAGAACCTTACCACCATCAGCAACAACGTCGGCATCGATGGCGTTGGCATGGGGCTGCTGCTGGCCAATAACCAGATCCGGCGGCACATCGGGACTTATGTCGGCGAAAACAAACTGCTCGAACAGATGGTGCTGGACGGCAGCTTGCGACTCGAACTGGTTCCGCAAGGAACCTTCTCCGAGCGAATTCGGGCCGGGGGCGCAGGCATTCCCGCGTTCTATACGCCGACCGGCGTCGGAACGGTCGTTGCCGAGGGCAAGGAGATGCGGGAGTTCGACGGCCGCACCTACATCATGGAGCACGCGCTGAAGGCCGACTTCGCCTTCGTCAAGGCATGGAAGGGCGACAAGTGGGGTAATCTCGTCTATCGCAAGACCGCGCGCAATTTCAATCCTATGATGGCGACCGCGGCGAAGATCACCATCGCCGAAGTCGAGCACCTGGTCGAAGCCGGAGAACTCGATCCCGACCTGGTGCATACGCCCAGCGTGTATGTGAAACGTATCTTCCAGGGAAAGCTGTTCGAGAGAAGGATTGAGCGGAGAACGGTACGCAAAGCGGTTGCCAGTGGGTAGCGATTAGTCCGAATGAGATTTCCTAGGACCTAACACCTTAAGACCTGAGACCTGACCAATGCCGACAGATACGAAACCCTCCAAGGACCTCGACAAACGCGAACGCATCGTGAAGCGCATTGCCCGCGAATTACGCGACGGATTCTACGTCAACCTGGGCATCGGGCTGCCTACGCTGATTGCCAATCACGTTCCGCCGGGCATGGATGTGATTCTGCAATCGGAGAATGGGATGCTCGGCATCGGGCCCTATCCGCTTGAAGGCACGGAAGACGCGGACCTGATCAACGCGGGCAAAGAAACGGTCAGCGAGATGGCGGGCACGGCATATTTTTCGAGCGCGGAATCTTTTGCCATGATTCGCGGCGCGCACATTGACCTGAGTGTGCTGGGCGCGATGGAAGTGGATGAACAGGGCAGTCTGGCGAACTGGATGATTCCGGGCAAAATGGTGAAAGGCATGGGCGGCGCCATGGACCTGGTGGCGGGAGCGCGGCGCGTGGTGGTCGCCATGGAACACGCGACCAAGGACGGGCAGCCGAAGATCCTGAAAAAATGCACGTTGCCGCTGACCGGGGTGAAGGTGGTCGACACGATCGTCACCGAGATGGCCTACATCCGAGTGACGCCGGAAGGCTTGCTGCTCGAGGAGATCGCACCCGGGTTGACGGTCGAAGACGTGCAGCGAGCGACCGAAGCGAAGCTGCGGGTGAGCGCTGAGCTGAAGACGATGTAGGGAATCTGTCGGCTCTCAGGCATCAGCTCTCAATTCTTGTGTGGGGGCGGGCGACATCGCCCGCCCTGGCGTTTAAAGGCAAACTCGGCGCTTCGGAACTCAGCGCTCCGAACCCGCTTTTCATTCGTCGAACTTTTTTCTTTCTGCGTGCGTATCATAGTTCGGGTGGAGGTTTCCTCATGGTCGCCTTCCTGCTCTGGTGCTTGCTTTTCGTGGTGTGCTGGCCTTTGGCGTTGTTGGCCCTGATCGCGTATCCGTTCGTATGGCTGCTGCTGTTGCCCTTCCGCCTGGTTGGGATCGCGGTCCACGGAGCGCTCGCGCTGGTCTGGGCCGTGGTGATGCTGCCCGCGCGTTTGCTCAGCGCTCCGTTTCGTTTTTCCCGAATTTAGAAACCGGCCGCAATAGCCGGTACTGACCCAACCGCGGCAGACTCTATTTTCTCCGACGGCCACCTGCTCTTCCCTTAGGACTGCCATCCGAAGAACAAGGTGATCACTCCAAACGTGTCAATGAACCCATGGGCCAGAATGCAGACCCACAGGTTGCGTCCTGACAAGACGTAAGCGGCCCCGAGCACCAGGCCGGCCATGCCCGAGTCCACAATCCCCGACGGACCTTTGTAGAAGTGCCCGTATCCGAAGAGCACGGAGACGACCAAAACACCGGCCCAGTAGGCAGACTTGGATCGGCCACCCACGTCTGCCGCACGCGTCAGCAGGTAGCCGCGATAGCCGATCTCTTCTCCGAATGCGGCAAAGGTCCAGACGATGAAAAGCCAGCGGAGCGCGATAAGCCAGTGGCCCGTGATTTCGTTGAAGCCACTCGGCCCGACCGCAGCAGGCCAGAAGTGGGCGGTGAGGGGATCAACGACCAGAGCACCGGCCAGAATTCTTACGGCGGCCGCTGCGAGTGCGAACAATACGGTTCGCTTCCACGAGATGGGCCAGCGCAAGCCAATCACACCCCATCCGCCGTCTCGCAGTCGCAGGGAAATCAGACCGATTACGACCAGGATGGGCACTTCGTTGGGAATAACATCATAGACGCAATGGCCGATCACAATCGCGCCACCGAGTACGAACTCCGCCAGGGAAAGCCAGCGCCACGCCGGCGTCAACCTTGGGTGTGACAGATTGGAATCAGCCGCAGCGGGCGCGAATGTTGCGACGGCGGGGATTGACTCTTTCATCCTTCTTCCCTCTGAGGTTGTTGTTTCAGCGAGCGGATCAACTTTAAGGAAGCACGCGCGATCTCCGGTATTTCCGCACAAACCAGACCGCAATGTGCGTGGTCAACATCACGAGGCCACAACCTACGAGCCACCCGATCGGTACGATCCACCAGCCCAGCACGTCATGGCCGCCCACCGGCGCATTCCCGAACCCGAGTCGAAAGGAAAGCTCAAGGTCGCCAGCCCTGTCCGGCAGAGTCCACAAACCAGCGGTTCGAGGATGGAATAACTTCGCCACCGCGACCAGCATCAGAACGATCCCGAAGAAATAGCCCCCGATGGATCCGAGCAGCACGAAGAAACCGGCAACGCTCAGGCTTGCCCAGCGGAACAGGCTCTTGAGGATCTGCAGCGGCGACCGGCTGACCTCAGCCCGCGCCAGCAGGTTGTCGGTGATGTACTGGCTGGCCAGTTCTTCCGGGCTGCCCAGAGCGGCCAGCGCCGCGTCAACTCCGGCGGCTGTCGCTTCTCCGCTGGCCGCGAACTTGTCCATAATGTGGCTGCGGAGTTCTTCGACAATCTCGCGGACCTCTTCATCCTTCACGCCGCGCAGCCGCTGGCGCAACCTGCCGAGATAAATGTCGATCCTCTGCTGCGCATCACCTGGCATGGTCATCTATTTCCCCTTTGCGAGTGGAGCGAGCAGCCGGCTCATGCTCGACGAGAACCGTGTCCACATTCCAGCCATCTCGCGGGCCCGCTGTTTGCCTGCCGGCGTGAGGGCGTAGTACTTGCGCGGGTGTCCGGCGCCGGACGATACCCATTCGCTTCGCACCAGCCCGAGCGTCTTCAGGCGGCTGAGCAGCGGATACACCGTTCCCTCCGAGATGATCAAATCGGAATCGCTCTCCAGCCGCCGCAGAATCTCAAGCCCATAGAGTTTTCCGTCCCACAACGCGGCGAGGATGGCCAACTCAAGACATCCTTTGCGGAGCTGCACTTCCCACTTATCCACGGTCTCTAGCGCGCTCGGGAAGTGCTCCTTCATTGCACTATACTATGCATTACAAGGTATGATGCTGTCAATACCCAAGGACCGCTGGGCCGCGGGCGTGGAAGGTTTCGTCGTTTCCGGGATCTAAGGCGTTTCCGGTGGCTGCCGTCAGTAGGTGAACTTTTAGGCGATCGGTGCGGCCAAGTATTTCTGCAGAAATTGCAGGCTTCTTTGATCTGCGTCGTGCCAGATTGCTTCGTCCTCGAAGCCGTGGCCGGCTCCGGGGTAGATTCTGATCTCGTAGGCGATGCCTTTCTTCTCCAGCAATTTCTGCAACTGGTAGGCTTCTTCGACGGGGATGGTCTGATCGGCTTCGCCGTGCAGGATTAACACGGGGCAAAGGCGTCTCATGAAAAGGTGCATTTCTTTGGGCATGCCTCCGAAAAACTCGACCACGGCTTTCACGCGAGGGTCGATGGCGGAGTTGGCGAGCGAGAGATAGGCTCCGAGGGAAAAACCGAGCAGGGCAATGCGGTTGCGATCCACTTGCGGCTGCGTTTCGACGAAGCTGATTGCGTCCCAGAGGGTTTTCATCCACAGCGGGAAATTGCGCAGGATTGTCGCCTTGTCGGCGGATTCGGTGCCAGTGCGATCGAAATAATGCAGCAGGTAAACCGCGAACCCGTGGGCGGCGAGCGTGCCGGCATATTGCTCCATGCCGGCGACGTTGCCTCCGGCTCCGTGGAGAGCGACTACGGCGGGGAGGGGGGCATTGGGGGCCTCTGGCAAGTAGGCATCCAGGCGGACGGGTTTGGCGCCGCTCTGGAAAACAACCGGGGATTGTGCGATTGTCAGCATCTGCGAATTGGATACCCGTTCCTCGATTTGGTTGTGCCAACCGAGACGCGGCAAGCCGCGTCTCTACGAATGATTCGCTAGCTGGGCTAGGGACTGCTCGTACGGGGCACGGGCTATTCCTCGTTCGGTGATGATGGCGGCTACGTACTTTGCAGGGGTTACGTCGAAGGCTGGGTTCTCGATCTGGACTCCGTCAGGCACCATTTGCTTGCCGGCGATATGCGTGACTTCCCTCGGGTTGCGCTGCTCGATGGGAATCTTGCTACCGTCGGGGCATTCCAGATCGACGGTTGAAATCGGGGCGGCCACGTAGAAGGGGATGCCGTGCTCTTTGGCCAGGACGGCTACGGTGTAGGTGCCGATCTTGTTGGCCACGTCTCCGTTGGCGGCGATGCGGTCGGCGCCGACTACGATGGCCCCGATCTTCCCTTGCTTCATGATGGCTCCGGCCATGTTGTCGGAGATGACAGTGGTGGGGATGCCGTCTTTCATCAACTCCCAAGCGGTGAGGCGCGAGCCCTGCAGGAAGGGGCGCGTCTCGTCGGCGTAGACGTGAATTTTCTTGCCTGCTTCTACGGCCGCGCGGATGACTCCTAGCGCGGTGCCATAGCCGGCGGTGGCCAGGGCTCCGGCATTGCAGTGGGTTAGCACGCCTCCGCTTGACGGCATCAGCGTTGCGCCGTGGCGCCCCATGGCCTGGTTAGCGGCGATGTCTTCGGCGTGCATGCGCTGGGCCTCTTCGATGAGATCCTGCTTGATTTGCGGGATGGGGCGAACGCGGATGCGCTCGAATTTCTCCGTCATGCGGCGGATCGCCCAGAACAGGTTGATGGCGGTGGGGCGCGTCTGGCGGATGGTTTCGCAGATCTGGTCGAAATCCTTTTTCAGATCAGCGCCGGTTTCAGCTTTGGAATTCTTTACGCCTAGAGCGATGCCCATGGCGGCGGCGACGCCAATGGCAGGCGCTCCGCGAACCACCATGTTGCGAATTACGTCCGCAACCTGCTGGTGCGTGGTGCAGGTTACGTACACTTCTTCGGTGGGCAGCTTCGTCTGGTCGATGAAGACGACGCCGGATTTCGTCCATTCGAGAGTTTGGATCATTCAGTTCCCAGTTCTCAGTTCTCAGTCGTAATTATGGAGCGCCGGGCACCTCGCCGGGCTGGACGGGCGAGACGCCAGTTCCTCCACTATTTACTGATCTCCAAATGTTGCTTCCTCACATCGGTTGCCGTGAAGATCGAAATAAAGTTTGCCGGCGCAGCGGCTTCTTCTACAGTAGGGCGGCCATGGGCATCCTGGCGCTCGACCAGGCACATCACGCCGGCGATCTCGAAGCCGAACGCGCGGGCGGCTTCGATGGCTTGCACGGTGGAGGAGCCAGTGGTGCAGACGTCGTCCACGATCACTACGCGGGCGCCTTTTTCGCGGAAGCCTTCGATGCGCTGGCCGGTGCCGTGCTGCTTGTCGGCCTTACGCACGAGGAAGCCGTGCAGGGTGCCGCTCACGACGGCGACGGCTACGACGATGGGATCGGCGCCCATGGTCAGTCCGCCGATGGCGTCGGCGTGCCAGCCTTGGCCGCGCATTTCATCGAAGAAGACTTGACCTACGAGCCGCGCGCCACGGGCGTCGAGCGTCGTGGTGCGGCAGTCGATGTAATAGTCGCTGATGCCGCCGGAGGATAGTTTGAACTCTCCGAGGCGGAAGGACTTTTGCGCCAGGAGTCTTAGTAATTCTTGTCGTACAGTGGACATGAATTTCTACGATAGCACGGGCTCAGCCCCTAAAGGGGCGGTTGAATCTCGAAGACTTTCAGCATCGCTAAAGCGATGCCCTGATACGAAGCCTCCTCTTTCAGCAGCCTTCTCATTGGTTACTGATTCAATTTCTCCAGGTGGCGAAATCCGTCGGTGGCGACAAACATGGCAACCGCGATGGTTGCGTTGTAGGCCATGTGGATGAGAACACCGGCAGCTACGGAATTGGTTCTGGCTCGCACCATCGTCAAGATCGTGCCTACCAGGAAAATTACGAGTACCGGGCCCCAGGAGAACATCAGCTGTGCGCCATGCAGCAGGGCGAAGCCCAGGGCGGTCAGGAAGACTGCGATCGGCAAGCCGAGGCGGCGCGCCAGCACGGGATACAAAAAGCCGCGGAAGAAAAGCTCTTCCATCAGGGGCGCGAGGGTAACGCTGAGAATACCTAGCGCCCAGGCTTCAGCAGGGGTTTTGAAAAAGCTGTCGATGGGCAGCTCTTTGGGCATGGGCAACAGATGGGCTAGTCCTTGCAGGGCGAGCGACAGCGCGAAGCCTGCGAACACGTACATGGCGGTGTTGGAAGGCCAGTTCCAGTGGACGGCGGCGAGAAAATCGGGACGGCGGCGCTCGCGCGTCACCAGAATGTACATGTAGGCGAGGATCAGAAGATAGGCTAGGGACTGTCCCGCGACGATGACTAACGGGACGCGGGCGATTTCGGCGAGCCCCCGGTGGGGGTACACCCAGACGCGGGCGATGATCAGTACGGCCAATACACCGGCGAAGAGGGCCACGATGGAGAGGAATACGAGGCGCAGGACATCCCAGCCGGTCCAGACTGGATCGGGCGGAGGGGCGGGTGGAAGGCTGGAGGGTGGGGCGTCGGAGGGGTGACCGTCGGCTAAAGTGAATCCAGCATCACTGTGGCCGCCGGCATCTGCCGAGCTTTGCTCGGCCTGGACGGGCGAGGGCGCCCGTCCCCACACGGGCACTGCATCCGCGGGCTTCGGACCTGGCGCTGGATTCTCCGGGGGATTGTCCGACGAAAAGGTCACGCGGGTTCCCCTGTGCCGGTGGGCTCGAGCACGCTTCTCGGTGAGCCACTTTTTGCCGAGCCGTTTTTTGCCGTCCCATTTCTTACCGACCCGTTGAAATAAGCGGCGAGCGCCTGGCCGGTGTAGGACTTCTTCACTCGGGCTACTTGTTCGGGCGTGCCCTGGGCTACGATGCGGCCGCCTTCTTCTCCGCCTTCGGGACCGAGATCCAGGATCCAGTCGGCGTTGCGGATTACGTCCAGGTTGTGCTCGATGATGATGACGGTGTTTCCTAGATCGGTGAGGCGGTGCAGGACGTCGAGCAACTTGCGCACATCGTCGAAGTGCAATCCCGTCGTCGGCTCGTCCAGCAGGTACAGGGTTTTTCCGGTCTGGCGCTTGCCGAGTTCGCGGGCGAGCTTGATGCGCTGGGCCTCGCCTCCGGAGAGAGTCACGGCAGATTGACCGAGGTGAATGTATCCCAGGCCGACGTCGACCAGGGTTTGCAGCTTTTGCTTCACCTGGGGAATGTTTTCGAGAATCTGGAGCACGTCCGCCACGGGCATTTCGAGCAGGTCAGCGATGGAAGAACCGTTGTAGTGTACCGACAAGGTTTCGTAATTGTAGCGGCGACCGCCGCAGACTTCGCACTGCACATACACGTCGGGCAGGAAGTTCATTTCGATGCGGCGCTGGCCTTCTCCCTGGCAGGCCTCACAGCGTCCGCCGGAAACGTTGAAGGAGAAGCGTCCGGGCTTATATCCGCGCTCACGCGATTCGGGCAGCATGGCGTAGAGGTCGCGGACCGCCGCGAAAATTCCCGTATAGGTTGCGGGATTGGAGCGCGGGGTGCGGCCGATGGGCGACTGGTCGATGCGAATGACCTTGTCGATCAACTCGGCTCCGGTGATGGATTTGTGCGCGCCGGGCTCTTCGCGCGAACGATAGAGCTGCCGGGCAAGCGCGCGGTAGAGGATGTCGTTCACGAGCGTCGATTTGCCTGATCCGGAAACGCCGGTGACGACGGTCATCACGCCGAGCGGGAACACTACGTCGAGAGTCTTGAGGTTGTTGGCGCGCGCGCCGAGGATGGCGATCGCTTTTCCATTCGGGCTGCGGCGCTCGGGAAGCATGGCGATCTGCTGGCGTCCGGCCATGTAGGCTCCGGTGAGGGAGGCAGGCGAGTTCATGATTTCAGCCGGCGTTCCGCTCGCGACCAACTCGCCGCCGTGACGGCCGGCTCCGGGGCCGAGGTCGATGACATAGTCGGCGCGGCGGATGGTTTCTTCATCGTGCTCGACTACGAGAACGGTGTTGCCGAGGTCGCGCAAATTTTCCAGCGCGGCTAGAAGGCGTCCGTTGTCGCGATGGTGCAGGCCGATGGAAGGCTCGTCGAGGACGTAAAGGACGCCGCGCAGCTTCGATCCGATCTGGGTGGCGAGGCGAATACGCTGGCCTTCTCCGCCGGAAAGTGTGGCGGCGGAGCGCCCGAGTTGCAGATAGCCGAGTCCAACGTTGTCGAGGAATTCGAGGCGTTCGGTGATTTCGTGGGCGATGCGTCCGGCGATGGCCAGTTCCCTGCCCGTCAGTTGGATGCTGCGCGCGGCTTCGAGCGCGCGTGCGATCGGAAGCTCGGTGAAGTCGGCTATGGACATGCCATTCACTTTTACCGCCAGGCTTTCCGGGCGCAGACGTTTGCCGTGGCACACTGAACATTCGGTAGCCGACATGAAATCGAGCAGATATTCACGATAGGTATCGGAGGTCGAGGCTTCGAGATTCTGGCGGAGGTGGCCGAGAATTCCGAGAAAACCTGTCTTGCCTCCGCGCCGGGGTTCGCCGTAGAGCAGGAGGTTTTGAATTTTGTCGGGAAATTTCTCGAAGGGCGTGGCCAGGTCGAAACCGTAGGCCAGGACAAGCAACTGCAGGCTGCGCATCAGGTTCTGCGATGACGAACCGGGGCCCAGGCCGCCATCGAGCAGGGGCTTCGACCAATCGACAATCACCTTCGCCGGATCCAGGTCGTAGCGGCTGCCGAGACCGTGGCACTCGGGGCAGGCTCCATAGGAACTGTTGAACGAGAACGATCGCGGCTCGAGCTGCGGAACGCTGATGCCGCAGTCGGGGCAGGCGAGACGCGCGGAATAGAGCGTTTCGTCCCCGTTGACTACCGCGACCAGGACGAGGCCACCGCCCAGTTTCATGGCGAGCCCAACGGAGAGTTCGAGGCGGTGCTCGATTCCGGGCTTCACCAACAGGCGATCCACGACGACTTCGAGAGTGTGGTTTTTACGCTTGTCGAGCGCCAGGTCGTCTTCGAGGTTCACCAGTTCGCCGTCGACGCGGCCGCGGGAGAAACCGTGCTGGACCAGGTTCTCCATTTCCTTCTTGAACTCGCCTTTGCGGCCGCGAACGATGGGGGCCATGATCATGACGCGGTCGTCAGGCGTAAGCGCCATCACGCGCTGCACGATCTGCTCGGCCGACTGGCGGGTGATGGGCTTGCCGCAATTCGGGCAATGGGGCACGCCAATCGAAGAATAGAGCAGGCGCAGGTAATCGTAGATCTCGGTGATGGTGCCGACGGTGGAGCGCGGACTGCGGCTGGTGGTTTTCTGCTCGATCGAGATTGATGGACTCAGGCCGTCGATCGAGTCGACGTCGGGACGCTCCATCTGGTCAAGGAACTGGCGCGCATAGGCGGAAAGGGTTTCCACGTAGCGGCGCTGGCCTTCGGCGTAAATGGTATCGAAAGCGAGCGAGGATTTGCCGGAGCCGCTTAGACCCGTGATAACCGTCAGAGTGTTGCGCGGGATCTCGACGTCAATATTCTTCAGGTTGTGCTGGCGCGCGCCGCGCACCGAAATTCGGGTGATGCCCATTTGCTCTGTCTTTATGCACTTCCGTAACGTGGACGGGGCCTAAGAAATGTCGGAGAGTGGGAATACGCAGTTCGATTCTCGTATCTTATTTGCTAACAGCGGCGGGGGTCAAATGCGGATAGAGTTAAAAGGTTAGCAGCCGCGCGATGCCAAGGGCGGTTGCCAGCAAGGGCCGGTACCGTGAACGCACTTTTCGTGACTTTCTTAATCAGCAGCACCGCCATCCTGAGTGTAATTCTGGGCGTATTCAGCGCATATTTCGCAATTCGCGGCGTATTGGCTGTGGTCGACCCCTCTCGACCGTCGCCTGTGCTTCGAGCTCTGGTACCGCATCAAAGCCAGGTTAGCGGCGACTGAACGGCGCTCCGGAGTCTCGTCCTCAGCGGCCAAAGCCGTTGGGTGACAACCAGCCAGTTATTGCGGCGCTGAAGCGTTGCGCCACCCAAAATCAAGTGCGACATTGAGTCTTTGCGCAGGCTGTCAGGCCGGGGGCTGCATTCTCATGCCGCTTGACGGCTGGAGGCGCAGAGCTTTATTCCGGGAAACCGGGCTACTGCGGAGGGGGTTGCTGGGGATAGACGACGGCTCCAGGTGGCTGCTGTCTGCGGAGCATTTCCAGAATCTGCTCCGGGGTCCTCGGGCCGGCGTTGGGCTGGTTCGGGTCCGGTGGTTGCGGTTGACCCGCGGCATCTCCGCTGTTCATTTCGGGCTGTGCAGGCTGGGCCTGATTGTCGGCGTTGTCGTCGGCGTTATCGGCGTTATCCTGCGCGTCGTCTTGGGCGCTATCGTCGGCTTCGGCAGTCGCGGGTTGCACGTTCGCAGGTTGCGGGACTACGGCTTGCTGGTTGAACGGTTGAGACAGGGGAAGACGGTTTGGAGGCATTGCCCCTGGGTTGTTCTGATAGAGGTTCGCGGCAGCCTGGGTCTCTGCCCCAGCCTTCGGCTTTGGGCTAAGGATGACGCTCGAAACCATGGCGGGATCGGAACCGGAACCGAGGATTACGTAGTTGAGCGAGGAACCGTTGAGCAAGGCGGCCAGAACGTCCCGCGGCGCTCCCGGTCCGAGGTAAGCGACGACTCGCTCCGCGCCTGAACCTGGAGGAATTTCAATCGATGCGCCCGTGAGCTTGCGAACGTCGCGCAGGATTTCCCCTAAAGTCGAATTTTGAGCCGCGATGGTCAGCAACCCGCCCTGGTAGCCGACTTTCGCCGGCATGGCCGGAAGTTGGTCCATCGGCACCTGAGGCAGCGGACCGGCCGGCAAGGGCGGGAGCACGAGCGGCTTCTGAGCCTTATGGGACTTGCGGTGCGGTGTGGTGGGGTGCTTGGTCCGGGTAGTAGTCTGCGCGTAGAGGAGCGGAGTTGCCAGCAGGAGACCCAACGCAATCCATCTGCGCGTGCGCGACATCTGCATTTCCCCTTTTCCGCCAGCGGCGGAGCCACAGCGCCCAAGGTGATTTTACCACTGTGGGTAGAACGCCGGAGGGTCTTGTTTTTTGCGTGTGGATGAGCGTGATTCATGATCCCTACCCATGGTCGGCACGGCCGGGGCGAGCAATTTGACTGTCTTCGGCCGCGACAGCGCGTAAAATGCCACCGGAGGGTTTCCCTTTGGGCGCGACTTCAAAACCCACACTGCGGAATCGACGGCACGGGCGGCGATGGCTGTGGCTGCTGCTGCTGAGCGCGCCGGTCGCGGTTCCGCCGGCCCATGGCCAGACCTGCCAGAGCGCTGCGGACATGGAGGCCTCGGTACGTAGCGCTCTGGAAACCACGGCGAAACGCTATTTCGATATGTCGGCGCGCGGCGATACGGCGGGTCTGCGGCAGAACTCCATTGCCACCGTGGCCGCCAATTTTGCCGGCATCGAAAACGCTGTCAAAGAGAACCAGCCCGCGTTCGCGGGTGCGCAAGCCACGGTTCGACCTCCCTTCTTGCTGACGGCCGAGGGGACGGAACCCCTGGCGCGCGCTGAATTTCTGTGTGGGATTTTTGGCAGGTCGGGTCAGACCAAGGATAGTGCGGGATTTGTCTTGACCAATCTGCCGCCCGGCAAGTACGGCGTCACCATTCTCGACATCCATGGCGGGCGGACGGCGATGACGTTGACGCTAATCCTGCAGCAGGCCAACACGGACTGGAGACTGGCAGGCTTTTACGCCAGGTCCTCACAGGCGGCAGGACACGATGCCGCCTGGTACATTCAACGCGCCCGCGACTTCAAAGCGAAGTCACAGAACCACAATGCCTGGCTGTATTTCCGCGAGGCCGTCTCGCTGTCCGCTCCGGTAGACTTCATGTCTACCCTCGCGACCGACAAACTTTATGACGAGATCCAGGCGGTGCAACCGGCCGATGTGCCCGCCAACGGCAAAGCCATGGATCTGAGCGCCGGGGGCGAGACCTGTCACGTGACGGATTTCTTCCCATTGCCCGTGGGCAACGATCTCCACGTGGTCGTTAAGTATCAGGCGGTTGATGTGTCTGATACCGCACACGCGTTTCAGGAAAACATAGCCTTGATCAAGGCGCTGGTGGCAGAGTTCCCCGAGTTGCGCGAAGCTTTTGCCGGGGTGGTGGCGCGAGCCGTGGAGCCCTCCGGGCACGACTACGGCACGCTGCTGGCGATGAAGGAGATCAAGTAAAAATCAATGAATCATTTGGATATTGAGGCATTAAGTCATGGCAAGCCAGAGGCATGCTCAAGGGTTCCTAATGATTCAATGACTCAATGGTTCAATGGCTCAATGCTTTCCCCAGTTGCCATCCCCGTCCCGCGGGATTACTATTTTTGCAATTCATTTCACCTCGGCGGACTTCTCTCACTCGGTTTCGTTCTAAGGAGGATGTATGGGCATTGCAATTTCCCCGATCCAGATTGATTCGCGCGTCGGCGACTTCCTCGGAAAGCCGCGCCAAATGCTAATCGACGGCAAGTGGGTGCATGCCGCGTCGGGCAAAACTTTCCCAACCTACAACCCGGCCACCGGCGAAGTGCTGGCGCAGGTCGCGGAAGGCGACCGGCAGGACATCGACCTGGCCGTGAAGGCCGCACGCAAGGCGTTCGACAGCGGTCCCTGGTCGCGCCTGATGGCTTCCGAGCGGGGCAAGCTGGTGTGGAAACTGGCCGACCTGCTGGAAGAGCACCTGGAAGAATTCGCGACGTTAGAGACCCTCGATAACGGCAAGCCGCTCACCGTGGCGCGAGCCGCCGATGTTCCGCTGGCCGTCGATATGTTCCGCTACATGGCGGGATGGGCAACCAAGCTCGAAGGCACAACCATTCCGCTCTCGGTCATGTATACGCCCGGCGTGAACTACCACGCCTACACGCTGCGCGAACCGGTCGGGGTGGTGGGGCAGATTATCCCGTGGAATTTTCCGCTGTTGATGGCGGCGTGGAAGCTGGCGCCGGCGCTGGCCTCGGGATGCACGGTGGTGTTGAAGCCGGCCGAACAGACGCCGCTTTCCGCGCTGCGTTTGGGCGAGCTGATTATGGAAGCGGGATTCCCGGAGGGCGTGGTCAACATCGTTCCGGGATATGGCGAGACGGCGGGCGCGGCTCTGGCCGCCCACGACTTGGTCGACAAAATTGCGTTTACCGGGTCGACCGAAGTGGGCCGGCTGATTGTGCACGCGGCCACGGGAAATCTGAAGAAAGTGTCGCTTGAACTCGGTGGCAAGTCGCCGAATGTTGTCTTCAAGGATTCGGATCTGGATGTGGCCATCGGCGGCGCCGCCAGCGCGATCTTCTTCAATCACGGACAATGCTGCTGCGCCGGTTCGCGTCTGTTTGTGGAGCGTCCGGTATTTGATCGCGTGGTGGAAGGGGTGGCGGCGAAGGCCAAGAAGATCAAGGTCGGATCGGGCCTGGAGCCGAGCACATCGATGGGACCGCTCGTCTCCGAAGAGCAGTTGCAGCGAGTGTGCAACTACCTGGAGATTGGCTTGGCGGAAGGCGCGACCGCGCTGGCGGGCGGAAAGAAGCTGGGCGACAAGGGATATTTTGTCGAGCCGACCGTGCTGGTGAACACCAAAGACAACATGCGGGTGGTGCAGGAAGAAATTTTCGGGCCGGTGGTGGCGGCGATTCCGTTCGACAATCCGGAAGAACTTACGCCGCGCGCCAACGACTCGGTGTACGGGTTGGCAGCGGGCATCTGGACGAAGGATATTTCGAAGGCGCACCGGATGGCGGCGATGCTGCGGGCCGGGACGGTCTGGATCAACTGCTACAACATCTTCGACGCGGCGCTGCCGTTTGGCGGGTACAAGCAGTCCGGGTGGGGACGCGAGATGGGCAAAGACGTTCTCGAAATGTACACGCAGACCAAGGCGGTGTGCGCGCGGCTGTAAACCGTTCCATGCACGAAACGAACGAATTCCCCATCCTAACGTCGCACAAGACGCGACGTTAGGATGGGGCACCTTCTCTTCCCCGAACCGATTTTCCGCGGTGTACACTGCGTCCGTTCTCGAAATTCATGCAACCGTGAGGAATCATGTCCACAATCCTAAAGCGCTTAGGGCTGTTGGTTACGTTGGCGATGGTGCTCGCTCAAGGGCAGGCGGGAGCACAGACGCCAGCACAAAACGCAGCCAAGGATCCGTCTAGTGCCCCAGTGCCCCACGAGGGTGACTTTGTCATTCACAATTTTCGCTTTCAATCGGGAGAAACTCTGCCCGAGGTGCGAATGCACTGCACCACTTTCGGCGCACCCGTAAGGGACAAGCGCGGACACACCACCAACGCCGTTCTAATTCTTCATGGCACCAGCGGCACAGGACACCAATTCCTTCGTCCGATCTTTGCGGGCGTGCTGTTTGGGCCAGGGCAACTGCTGGACGCGAACCAGTACTACATCATCCTGCCGGACAACGTCGGCCATGGAAGATCCAGCAAGCCGAGCGATGGCATGCATGCGCACTTTCCGCAATACGACTATGCCGACATGGTCGCGCTGCAACACGAACTAGTCCAAAAGGGACTGGGCGTGGACCACCTGCGCCTGGTCATGGGCACCTCGATGGGCTGCATGCATTCCTGGATGTGGGGCGAAGCCTATCCCACCGAGATGGATGCGCTGATGCCTCTGGCATGTTTGCCGGTGCAAATTGCCGGCCGAAACCGCATATGGCGGAAAATGGTGATCGACGGAATTCGCCAGGACCCCGAATGGAAGAACGGCGACTATGACACTCAGCCTCGCGCGGCGCTCGAAGTGAGCGCGGATTTCTTGGTGATCGCCGGCAGCGCCCCTTTACAAATGCAGCACGAACTGCCCGCTCGCGATGTCGCCGATAAGTATCTTGAGGAAACGGTCAAGCGGATCACGTCCGGCCTTGATGCCAATGACTTTCTTTATGCAGTCAGCGCGTCGCGGGACTATGACCCGTCAGCCAAACTCGGCCTTATTCAAGCTCCGGTGATGTTTATCAACTCCGCCGATGATTTCATCAATCCGCCAGAATTGGGGATCGCCGAGCAAGAAATCAAGCAGGTCAAGAAAGGAAGATTCGTGTTGCTGCCCACTTCCGAGAAGACCCACGGCCACGGCACGCACACCTGGGCGGTAGTGTGGCAGCAGTATTTGAGGGAATTGCTGGACCAGTCTTCGGCACCGAGTCCGTGACCCGGGTGCCGCTGCCCTGCGGGCGTCCTCACAGAATTCCCTCGGTCTGCCCGGTCAATGAGTGAAACCGCCAACAACCGCTCTGACCACCAGCCAAATTGACTTGGCATCCTGCAGACCGAAACTGAAAGATCTAAACAGAAGAATGGACAGACCTCTGCAACCGGCAGATGTCTAGCTGGTTACAGTTCTCCTGTAAGCGCCAGGCGCCATTATGAAAGAAGAATTCTGCCTTCGAGTCGTAAGTCTTATTCAGATCAATACCGTTGAGCTCTCTTGGCGCGATCCACCCTCCTCTATTCCCCCGACCGGTGCTCGGAATGCTTTGATTTTTGAAGAGCTCAGTACCCAACGGCGTCAAAGAGTAAATCCAGGTGTAGTGAACTTCGGCAAATTGAACTCCCATCTGCTGACCGCGCAGGACGCCTGTGATTCTCACAAGCTTCTTTGTTGCTAATGGAACCTCCCATCTTTCAAATGGGTTTTGAGTCCTATCGGCTTGCCTGCCGGGCGCCGTCACACGCTCCCAATCTTTTGAGGCGGTTTTTCCCTTGTCCGAGAGGGTGAGCATTTCTGGTGAAGTCGAGAGTTGCAGATACCCCTTCTCTTTGTACAGCCAGTATCCGACTGGATTTCCTTTCAAGCTCTCCGGTTCCAGATGAGCCGTCGAGTTGCCCCAATACTCTGCAATATTGCTCCATCGGCCTGTGTATATATGCGAATTGCAGGCATCCCAATTGTCAATACCCGCGTGACAGTCTTTGAACGTTTCGCTGTCAGCAATCGCTTTCGCTGCCTTCTCCTGATCAAATTCCTGTTGAGCACGAGCTGAACCGGAGAGCGCACAAAGCGCGGCACTGAGGAGAATTGAGCAAATTTTATTGTCATTCCGTCTCATAGCAAAACTCCTAGCGTTGTTGTTAGCAATTGCACGGTCGGAATTTCCCCGAAGTTGTCAATAAGCGCATAGGCCGGTCACCAAGCTTCGAAATCCATTGAAAGCTGCGGCAGGCCAGCATTCTGCACCTCGTCTCATAAGGATTCAAGTGGCTAGGTGTTGTAATCAGGTGTGTGGGTGTTGAAAAACTCTTTTTACGGGACTCTACGAAGGAAATCGTTCGCAAGTTATTGAATCTTCGTTTGCCGCAGGCGCTGAAATTTCGCTGAAATTACTGATTTGGTCACCTTTTCAACAGCCACATGTGTTTACACGCATTGACCTAGCCGACAGTGTGGCGCCGAGCGCGGTTTGAGCTCCGCGTTTATGCGAGTAAAAGGTTGGAGGCGCGGGTGAGAATCGAACTCACGATAGAGGTTTTGCAGACCTCGGCCTTACCACTTGGCTACCGCGCCGGACCGTTCTTTGAAAACGCCGCACTGAAATGAAAAGCCCTCGCTTGGGCAGGGCTTCGAGGAACTGGAGCGGGAGACGGGATTTGAACCCGCGACTTCGACCTTGGCAAGGTCGCACTCTACCACTGAGTTACTCCCGCTCGACTTCATGAGTATAAACGAGGCCGTCCCAAGGGGGCAAACTTGGCATCTACCGGCGTCCTGGACGAGTCCCACTCATCGCAACTTGCGCGATGAGTGGGGCACCCGGCGTTGCAGTGACCGCAAGCAGCTGCCGAGCTTCGGTCGGCTTGGACCCTTCGACTTGGTTCAGGGCAGGCTCGCGAGGGCGGCCGTCCCTACACGACCCCTAGTCTTCGTGGTGACGCGTGGCGTAGTAACCGCTGCGGGCCTGGATCTTGTACTCGCCCTGCTTGGGCTTGATCTCGACCTTACGGAAGGAGCCGTCGCGAGTCGTGTTGGTGGGCGTGTAACCAATGTTGTACTGGCTGCGGAGTTCTTGCGAGATCTGGTCGAAGGCCTGGCGGAGTTTTTCGATCTTGTTGCCGACTTGGATTACTCGGCCACCAGTTTCCTGGGTGAGCTTCCTCATCTCGGAGTCGCCGGAGTAGCCACCGAAGCCGTAGAAGCCGCGATCGGCGATGAGCAGCACGTAGCAGATGGCATCGGCTTTCTGGGCGGCCTCGATGGCATCTTTGATCTTGAGGCGGCTGCCTTGGTCTTCTCCGTCGGTGAGCAGGATCATCGCCTTGCGACCGACTTCGTGGCTGAATTCGTCGTGCGATGCGAGATACACGGCATCATAGAGAGCGGTGCCGCGTGGGCCGGTCGAGGGGCACGGAATCGGGCCTTGCGGGCCCATAGGGCCGCCGGAGCAACTGACTCCGCCGGTGTTGATCCTGGCCTCATTGAGCGCATGCCGAAGCCGGCTGACCGAATTGGTGAAATCCTGCAGAAGGTTGATGTCGATGTCGAAGCTGATGACGAATGCCTCGTCTTTCGGACGAAGGATGCTTTCGAGGAAGGAACCTCCGACGGTCTTTTCCATATCGAGCACGTTGATCTGGCTGCCGCTGGAATCGATGAGGATGCCGAGGGTCAGCGGGAGATCGGTTTCGGCCTTGAAATACTTAATGGTCTGGGGCTTGCCGTCCTCGGACACGTCGAAGTTGTCTTTGGTGAGGTTGGGGATCAGCGCGCCATGTTTGTCTTTGACGTTGAAGAACAACTGGACGACTTCGACGTTGACCTTGAGGGTCTCGGCGGACTCGTCTTGCGACTGGGCATTGGAGTTCGGTGGCGGAGTGGCATTCTGCCCGGCTGCCGGCAGCGTCAGGAACGTCACCAGGGCGAATGCGGCCAGAGCGACGAAACCCATGGCCAGGCACGGTTTGCAGTGTAATGTGGTCATCAGCGTTTTTATCCCGAGACTTTGCTAGTCTATCCTGTAGGAAGCTGTAACGGTTAGATGCACCAAAGGGGCGCGGTTGGGCATCTGAATTAGTGAAAAGGCAATGATGTTATTGCGCGGCCCCGCGTCGCGCGCGGGTGGACAGCCGGGAGCCTGCCCTGAACGAAGTCGAAGGGGCGGCTGCTTCTACGCCAGATCGCACGGTAAAGAAAGACAGAGGATTCCGCGGATGGGCACGAAAACTAGCGCGGTACTGAGGCTGGGGCTGGCATTGTTATCGGTGGGGTTGCTGGCAGGAGCCCTGGCGGCACAGCAGAAGCCTGAGGATATCCCGGACGCTCCTTCGGCGACTCGGCCGATGCCACCGCCCGAGCCACCCAGCCCGCGGCCCGGGGCGGACGAGGGAGCCCAACCCGATGCGCCCCCAGCGGATAATACCGGCGCGGGGGTGACCACCGGGTCGAAGGAGCTTCCAAGGAGCGCTCCGGATTCGACGGAAGAGAAGCCGGCTCCGCCTCCCATGCCTCCGGTCTCGACCGTACCCGAAGGCAGCGTTCCGAAAGATCTGAACACCGGCGAAGACGTGGGCTTAACCATCAGGAAGGCCGTAAACCTGGTGCTGGTGCCGGTAAGCGTGAAGGACAATGATGGCAGGTTGGTGGGTGGGCTGCTGCCCAAGGATTTCTCAGTGCTGGAAAATGGGCAAAGGCAGCAGCTGAAGTTTTTTACCAGCGACCCGTTTCCGCTATCCGCCGCGGTGGTGATCGATACCGGCATGCCCGACATTGGGGTGAAGCGCGTCCAGGAGACTTTATCCGCCTTGCAGGGAGCGTTCAGCCAGTTCGACGAAGTGGGGATCTATACCTACAGCAGCACGGTAGGCCGGGTTGCAGACTTCACCAGCGTAGGCAAAGAGCTGACCATGGCCATGAACGAGGTCAAGGGGTTCAGCGGAACCAATAATGGACCTCCGGTGACGAGCGGGCCGCTTGGCCCCCAGGGACCGACGATTAATGGTCTTCCGGTTGGCTCGGCTCCGGTGACTCCGGTATACACTCCGCCCAAGCAGTCACGCGTGATCAACGACGCCATCCTGGAGGCGGCCCGCGATCTTTCCAAGCGGGAGCGTACGCGGCGGAAAATCATCTTCGTGATTAGCGACGGACGGGAGCGCGGCAGCACCGCCAGCTATGCCGACACGCTAAAAGTTCTTTTGACCCAGAACATCATTGTGTACGCCGTGGGCGTGGATGGCGCGGCCCTTCCAGGATACGAAAAGCTGCAGAAGATCCACATGCCTAACCTGGGATTGAACAAGTTGGGGTTTGAGCCGATCGGCTATGGCAACATCCTGACGAAGTACGTGGGAGCGACCGGGGGCGGGACGGTGTATGCCGAATCCGCCAGGGCCGATATCGAGCAGGCCTACGCGCGTGCCATCGGAGACGCGCGCAATCAGTACACGCTGGGCTACACGCCCAGTAAGCCGGGCATTGGCGGATATCGGCAGATCGAAGTGCGGGTACGGCGTCCGGACGTGAAGGTATACGCCAAGGACGGATATTATCCGCTGCCGACGGCGCGCTAGTCAGTGGCCAGTTCCGAGTGGCCGGTACCCAGCACCCAATGGTCGGCGCTTTCGGCCATGTCTTTCTATAAGCTAATCGCGAGGCTCGACCCAGCCCAAAGCGGAAGAACTGGCAGGTGCGTCCTTACAACTGGGTACCGACCTGGGTAACCAGCGCCCGGACCTCCGATGTGGTATAAAAATCAGCAGGATACTGTAGTCAGATGAATTGGTGGCGAGAGTTCGCAGGTTGAGGGAGTGGTTCGCAACGACTTTTTCGCAGGGAGTTTCTGAGGAAGCCTTTTGAGTTTCATCAACTTCGCAGCACGTGAGATCAACTGCAAGATTGTCTACTACGGCGCCGGGTTGGGCGGCAAGACGACGAATCTGCAGTTTATCTTCCAGAAAACAGCCGAACAGCAGAAGGGCAAGATGATCTCGCTCGCCACCGAGACCGATCGCACCCTGTTCTTCGATTTTCTGCCGCTCGATCTGGGCACGGTGCGCGGCTTCAAGACGCGCATTCACCTGTATACCGTCCCGGGACAGGTTTTTTACGACGCCAGCCGGAAGCTGATTCTGCGCGGCGTCGATGGCATCGTGTTCGTGGCCGATTCCCAGCAGGAGCGCATGGACGCCAACGTGGAAGCGCTCGACAACCTGACCGCCAACCTGAAAGAACACGGCTACGACTTCAACAAGATTCCCTACGTGCTGCAACTGAACAAGCGCGACCTGCCCAATGTGCTGCCGGTAGATGCGCTCTCCCGGGAGCTGCGCAAGAAGAACGAGCCGGTGGTGGAAGCGGTGGCCTTCCAGGGCGTGGGCGTGTTCGAAACGCTCAAGGAAATCGCCAAGCAAGTGCTGACGGAGTTGAAGCAGGGCGGGTAAGGTTTCCCGCGTTTCGGGGCATTCTCTGGATGTCCCTGGAAAGCAGGTCTGGCGATTTCTCAAAAAGCACGCATCGCCCTCTTGTTTGCGGTCACGATGGTCGTGGCCACGGTTTGTGTTTTCCTACCCCGTATTCCCCAGCCCCAGTCGTACCACTCGTTCGCGGATCAACGCAGTTTGTTTGGCATCCCGAATTTTAGGGATGTCGTCTCTAACCTGCCATTCGCGGTGATTGGAGTTCTGGGCATCGCGTTCCTGCTGCGACCCGGTTCCGACCCGGCTTCCGGGCACTTTCTTGACTCGCGCGAGCGCTGGCCGTACCTGGTTGCATTTGTGGGCATCCTGCTAACAGCGTTCGGTTCTTCGTATTACCACTTGGACCCGAATAACGCGCGCTTAGTCTGGGACAGATTGCCGATCATGGTGGCATTTACGGCGACCGCAGCAGCGTTGATCACTGAACGCGTCCAGATCCGCGTGGGATTGCTGCTGCTGCCAGTTCTCGTGATTGTGGGCGTGGCCAGTGTTTTGCAATGGTACGCAAGCGAGCTTCATGGTGCAGGCGACTTGCGCTTTTACGCAGCTGTTCAGGTGTGCTCGACCTTGGTGCTACTGATCGTACTGTTGTTCCCCGAGCGCTACAGCCGTGGTTCTGACCTGGCGGTCGTTGTGGGGCTCTACGCCCTTGCGAAGGTTCTGGAAGGGCTCGACAAACCCATCTTCCGTGCCGGACAGTTTGTCAGCGGCCACACGTTGAAGCACCTGGCCGCCGCTGCGGCTGGATACTGGCTGCTGCGAATGTTGCGGGTGCGGCAGCCCGTTAGCGATCCCGCCGCACGTGTTGCTACTGGATAAATTGGGCCATCCAGGATTCACGTCAGAGTCTCCGATAGAACTTCCCACTCCGTCATCAGGTTCTGCAGCGCGGTTTTGTGATGGGCGAGTTCCTGGGTCCGGCGCTGTGTTTCTTCTGCACTCACAAAACTCTGAAGCTGCGTTTCACAGAGGGCAATCGCGGCTTCGGCGCGGGCGATTTCCTCTTCTATTTCGTGCAGGCGGTGTTCCATTTGCTGGCGCTTGATCGGATTCAGGCGCTTCGCTTTGGAATCCGCGGAGCCTCGGTTGGGTGCGTCGCCGTTCGTCGGTGTTACTGCGTGTGCTTCCTCGTTCGCCGAACTCTCCGCGACTCGATGATCGGAAGAACGAACTGCGGAGAGTTCCCCGACAAGCTCGTTCTCAACCGCCTCCGTCTGTCCTGCGGCCTTCCCCTGCTTGCGCCAGAGATAGTCCTCGTAATTTCCGGGATAGATTTCCACTTTGCCGTCGCCAATTTCAAACACTCGCGTGGCCAGCTTGTCGATGAAATAGCGGTCGTGGGAAACGAAGACGACCGTACCCGTGTACTTCATCAGGGCTTCGAGCAGGACGTCTTTGGCGCGCAGGTCGAGGTGGTTGGTAGGTTCATCGAGCAGCAGGAAGTTGGCGGGGTGCAGCAGCATTTTCAGCAACGCGTAGCGATTGCGCTCGCCTCCGGAGAGGACGCCGATGCGCTTGAAGACGTCGTCTCCGGAGAAAAGAAAACAGCCGAGCAGGCTGCGCAACTGGGTTTGCGTGGAGGCGGGCGAGAGTTCGCCGAGATCGTCGAGGATGCGCGCTTCGGGATCGAGTTCTTTGTATTGATCCTGCGCGAAGTAGTCGGGCCCGACGTTATGGCCCAGCTTGTATGCGCCGGCGGTTAGGGGCTCCTGACCGGCGAGCAGTTTGATCAGAGTGGACTTCCCTGCCCCGTTGACTCCTACCAGCGCGACGCGCTCGCCGCGCTCGATCATGAAATTTACTTTCTCAAATACTTTGTGTTCGTTGATGCCGCGCTCGCCGTAACTTTTCGCGACGTCCGTGAACTCGGCTACGATGCGCCCGCTCGGCTTCGGTTGCGGGAAGGAGAAGTGGACAGTCTTCTCTTCCTCCGGAATTTCGATGCGCTCCATTTTTTCGAGCTCTTTGATACGGCTCTGCACCTGCTTGGCTTTGGTCGCCGTGTAGCGGAAGCGGTTGATGAACACTTCGAGTTGCTCGATGCGGTCATGCTGCGTCTTGTAGGCGGATTCGAGCTGCTCTTTGCGTGCGGTCTTTGCAACCAGGTACTGGTCGTAGTTGCCGGCATAGAAATGAATCCGCTTATTCCAGATTTCCAGGATGCATTGGACCGTGATGTCAAGAAAGTAGCGGTCGTGCGAGATGAGGACAAACGCGTAGGGATAGGTGGTCAGGTACTCCTCGAGCCAGTTGCGGGCTTCGAGATCGAGGTGGTTGGTGGGCTCGTCGAGCAGGAGCAGGTTTGGCTTCTGCAGCAGAAGTTTGGCTAGCGCGATGCGCATTTGCCAGCCGCCGGAGAATTCTTCGGTCTGGCGCTTCCAGTCGTCGCGATGAAAACCGAGGCCGGTGAGAACCTGGCCGACTTGCGCTTCGAGGGTGTAGCCGTCGCGGGCTACGAATTCGTGTTCGAGCTTCTGGTAACGGTCGGCGACGTTCGCATATTCGGGGCCCTCGTGGTCGAGTTCCGACATGCTGCGGGTAAGCGACTCCATTTCCTTTTCGATGGCATCGAGTTCGGCGAAGACGGACATGCACTCGGCGAAAATGGTGCGGCCGGTCAGGGTGAGGCCGTCCTGCGGAAGGTATCCGGTGGAGATGGCTTTGGCGCGCGAAATGGAACCATAGTCGAGCGTCTCGCTTCCGGCGAGGATTTTCATGATGGTGGACTTGCCGGTGCCGTTCGCGCCGACCAGGCCAATGCGGGATTCCGGCGTGATCAGCCAGTCGGTGTTCTCGAACAGGAGTTTGTGGCCGTAGCGCTTGCCGGCGCCGGAGAGTTGGATCATGGGACTGTTCTTATGTTCTCACGAAGACCAGTGGAACAGAATGTCCGTTGCTGCTCATCGATTGGATCTTCGGGGGCTTTCGCCTATGCGAGCTCGCGGCCGCACGCGGGGCACACAGGCTCAGCGAACTGGGGCGATGCCTTGGGACTGCTAATGTCTTTCGGCAAAGTTCGGATTGGGCATTGGCAGAATGGGCACGGAGCAGCCTCCCTGAATGAACTGTAAAAGGCGGCGCGCGGACCGCCGTACACGATAAAGAAAACGTAAATGATGGCTGGGAGCGCGAGGGCGATAATTAGCCGAACGACGGGGCCGTCTCTGGCGGCGGGCGCATCCGCTGGCATCGCCGAGAGGGCCCAGACTGAGACAGCGAAGCCGATCGCGGCCAGCACATGGATGTACTTGGGGATCCAGAAGCGAATCCGTGCCCAGAACTTGAACGAAGCGACGGCAGCCAAAACAAGCAGAATGCCATGGATCAAATTGAATCCAGCAAATAAGTGCTTCCACATATCTTTGCCACGGATATCCTAGCTCTTATTTCTGCTCCGCGGTCCACAGGGTCTGGATAGGGATTTGACAACGTGTCACAACTTGTGGCACAATTTAATTATGCCCAGCGTAAACATTCGTCAGCTTCGGGACACCAAGCGACTGAAGGCCTGGCTGCGTTCGGGGAAGACGGTGGAACTCCGGGAGCGCGACGAGGTGATTGCCCGCATTGTCCCCGAAGGAGCGCCTCCGCAGCCCGGCGATTGGCCCGATTTCGCGGCCGCACGCAAGGAAATTTTTGGCGATCGCATTTTGCCCGGAGCCGATTTCGTGACTGAAGAACGCGGCCGCTATTGAGGCTCCATTGACCACCGTTGCAGCGGCGACCGCAGCGACTATCTACGCTGACACTTCTTTTTTTGTTTCTCTCTACATCCCTGATCGGCACACGCCGGAGGTCGAGCGTCGGCTCCGTTCGCGGCCATCGTTGTGGATGACGCCCCTGCATGTGGCCGAGTGGATGCACGCCATCCAGCAGCATGTATTCCGTGAGGCGATTTCTCGAAGCGAGGCCGAACGTCTGGTACAGCGATTCCAGGAACATCGAGCCCGGAATCTGTGGAGGGAGTCGCCCATGCCCGATCGAGCACTCGAAATTTGTGCGGAACTGGGTCACCGGCACGCGGCGCGACTGGGGGTTCGGACTCTCGACACTCTGCATGTGGCTTCAGCCCTGGAACTGAAGGCCGAACATTTTTGGACGTTCGACGGACGGCAAGCGAAACTGGCAGTGGCCGTCGGATTGAAGCCCGGCTAAAGTGCCTGCCGAGCTTCGCTCGGCTGGACAGCCGAGGCGGCTGTCCCTA
>JAIQFO010000034.1 GCA_020073215.1 Terriglobia bacterium
GACTCGGCGGGGAGCCTGGCGGGGCGAAGCGGATGGACGCTAATGGATCTCTACCTGGACGCGGCGGCGTCGTTCTGGCGCGAATGGATTATCGACTACGATGTCGGCCACCAGCGCACATTAGGCAAGGATGCGGCCACCAGCAGCCGGATTTTCTTTGAGCAGGTCCGGCGGTGGATCGGGCGGCAACATCGCGCCATGCTGCGATGGGCACGGCGCGCGCACGACCACTTCACGGCGTTTCCTGTGCGATGGTTGGGTGGGCTCATCAGCTTCACGACAGTCCTGATCGCACTGTTAAATGTGGGGCGACTCATCGGCGGACTTCGCGCCCGCAGTCTGCGGGCGCATCCCGAGCGCGCCCCGCGCCAAGCCGCCGCTCTTTGGTATGACCGGATGGTCGACCGCATGGCGCGGCTGGGCTGGCGCAAGTTGCCGTCACAAACGCCGCTGGATTTCGTCGCCGCCATTCAGGAAACGGCACTGCAGGAGAAGGTTGCCCGGTTTACCCGGGCTTACGAATCTGCCCGCTTCGGCAAGTCGGTGGATGACGCGCAGAGCTTGCCCGCGCTTTTCAAGGACGTCACGGCGCAGGAAACGGCGGATCCTAGAAAAATTCCAAACCGTACAGCCGCCGGCTAGGGAGACGTTACCTCTCCAGTGGACTATCCGGGTACGGGTACGGCGTTTGCGTTTCCCCATTCCGCCGATCGGAATTGTTCACTCCAGGCATGACTTACAGCGCTGTCGTTCTCTTCGCGAGGAAACTCTGACTAAGTTGGGTCGATGATCCCTGCGATCACGCGGGAACGGTTGTTCCGAGTGCTAAAATGCCTCCGGAGTTCTTCTACGACTTCCAGAATACGGCGATGCAATCAAGGAGTCGAAAATGAGGTCGTTATGAAATTGCGATTGAGTACAATTTTAGCGCTGTTATTTGTTCTCCTTGCGCCCTTGGCAGTCAGGGCGGAGTTATCCAAACAGGAACGCGAGAGCGCCAAGAGTATGACCGCGGGCACGTTGTATCTGCGGCTGGATGTTCCGTGCAAGTATGGCGCAGGGGGTTTCGGGCTGAGCGTGGAACCTCTGCTCGAAGTCTCACCTACCGGGTATGACGTAGAGCGCAGGTTACGCCTGCCCAGCAAGAAGAAACGCGAAAGCGTTTATTGGGGGTTCTTCCCCAATGACGCTGTGCGCTACGGAAAACTCTCTTTCTCCGGCGACACCGTTCAACTATGGCTGGAAGGATTACCGCCCAACGACAACGAAGTGATGGTCGACTTCATCCACATCAACACCATGGATGACTTTATCAGGGCTTTCAACCAGACTTTCTCCAAAGTTCCACTACAAGACGAACATCAGGAATGGCCGGCGGAGGTGCGACAGGCCATTGCCCAACGGAAAGTAATTGCGGGCATGACTAAGCAGCAAGCCTTCAGCGTGGTGGGCACCCCGATCAACGTCACGACCGCAGACGAAAACGGCGTGAAGGCGGAGACATGGTTCCCCCGCCAGGAGAAGGGCACCGTCGTCACTTTTCGCCGTAACAAGAGCACGCGCACGGGGTTTCCCGCGCTCTTGAAGTTCACGGACGGAAAGCTGCAAGTCATCGAACAGGAAGCCAGGTCTCCCGACCTGAGCGGGAAATAATAATAAGGAGGACTTATGAAACGATTAGTGCTCACGGCGGTATGGCTATCACTCTGTATTTCGCTCCCCTTTGCGCTGGAAGCAGGCAGCAAGAAATCGAGCGTGGACATGAAAGGCATGAACCGCATTTTTCTCGGTTGGGTCGACATGAGCCCCGACGACTATCATCGCCAGGGTTATTCCACACGAGAAGAGTATCTTGCCGTGATCAACCACGCGAATACGGTATTTCAGGAAGAGTGCAAATCGAAAGTCTTTTCCGGCCGGACGATGACCGCAGCCAAGAACCGCAGCGACGAAAACACCGCGGGAAACGACCTTTACGTCAAATTCTCCGATGCAGTCTATGACCACGGATATCGCCTTCACCTCTCAATTCATTTCATCGACCTGAAAACCAACGCGGAAATTGGGTCGGTTCCACTCAAGACATATAAAGGGCACCTCTGCGGCCTTGAGGCTTGCATGAACAAAGAACTGGAAGAGGTGCGCAGAGAATTGCAGAAGGCGCTTGGCGGTGGGGCGGCGGAAGAAACGCACTAAGATCTCAGGCGCTCCTGAATCGAAGGAAAGCTGGAGGTGGTCGAGCAAACACCCAGAGCCCCCGACCTGAGCAGCAAGTAGAGGAAGGAAATCTGTTATGAAACGACTGGCCGTGATTGTGGGATTGCTCGCTTGCCTAGGATTCCATTTCCCCGTGGAGGCACGGGGCCACAAAAGCTATTCGAAAGAAACGACCGTAGATCTGTCGGCGAAGAGGACCATTTTCCTCGGATGGGTGGACTTGCCTTCTGAGGGCTGGAGTCTCTGGGGCTACGGGAACAAGGAAGAGTGGGTGGAGGTGATCAAGGATTTGAATCACGATTTCCAGAATAGTTGTCAAGGCCAGTATCTTGCGGATCGGACAGTCACCGTCGCGAAGGACAGGAATGACGAGAACGCGGCAGGCAATGATCTGTATATTAAATTCTCGGATGTCAATATCGACCACGATTACTATGGCATTCGTTTGTCGATTCATTTTATTGACCCGAAGACGAACACTGAAATCGCGTCGATACCCTCTCGCCTCTATTATGAAAAGCGATGGTTCAAATTCCAGTTATACATGCGGGCGGCGTTGGACGAGGTGAGCCGGAAGATCCAAGTGGAAGTTACAGGCGAATCGAAAGAGAAGAGGCAAAAGTAGGCGGATGGGTCAAGCGGGCGGCTTACGACGGACCCCAGAGTCGTCATGACCACAGGCGGCTGCCGAGCTTCGCTCGGCCTGGACGGCCGGGGGCGGCCGTCCCTACGCGAGCGGCTTGGCTGCTCCTACACTAGCTGAATCCGCCGACTCCGGCCCCTTGGTCAGGCGTTTGCGCCAGGGAAAAGGCAGGCCTTGTTTTAGCAGGCTCCATCGGGTGTCGCGGTAAGGATCTTCGTGGCTGCCGTAGACGGGATGGTAAGCTTCGGCCCTTTGGCGGCCGGGGATGTCAATGCCAAAATCGTTCAGTTGCAGGAACTGGCGCATCTGCAGTTTGTAGCGGCCCTCGATGCCAAAAATAAGTTCGAGCAGCCTTTCATTCAGCCACACGAGATGGCGGAAGCCTAACTCCCAGACGTAGGTGTATCCCTTGAAAAACTTCCAGTCGGCTTTGGTGGCGCGCCACATGCCGATGATCTCGCGGCGAATCTTCCAACGCACGAAATTAAGTTCGGCGGGAGTCAATTGATGGGTGCGCACATTGCTGAAGTAGCCGTCGTACCAGCGGAAATCGGAGAGATTGGCGATGCGATCGTCGGCCAGCATTTCATCGCGCAAGGGAGTCTTGGGATACGGAGTCATGATCTGGTCCATGACGCTGGAAATTCCCAATTCCTTGATGAACTGGTAGTTTTCGCGAATGCTCTCGGGATCGTCATCGGGAAGGCCGTTGATAATGCCGGCGATGACGATAATGTCTTCTTTCTGCAGAGCGGCCACGCCGCGCCGTATGGTGTCGAGGGTGTTGGGCTTATGCATCGTCTTCAGGTTCTTGACGGACACATTCTCGATGCCTAGAAAGATGGAGACGAACCCGGCCTGGGCCATCTTTCTGGCAACGTCGGGACGGTGGGCGAAACCAATCGGACTTGCCTGCGTGGTGAAGATCAGGTTCTTTAACTTCAAGCCAATGACGCCGTCGCACAACTGCTCGAAGCGCTCCATATCTAGGGTGATGTTGTCGTCGGTGCAGAAAATGTGGCGAGCGCCGCGCCTGTACGCGTCTTCGATGTCGGCCAGAACGCGGTCCAGGGGGAAGAGGCGGAAGGAGCGGCCGTACATTTCGCGGATGCTGCAGAAGTTGCAGAGATGCAGGCAGCCGCGCGAGGTCTCGATGACGTCGGCGCGGCGGAAATACATGTGAAATCCTTTGGCCAGACGCTTATCGCGGGCGGGGATGCGGATCTTTTCGAGGTCTTCGAGGGGACGGGCCGGGTTGTGGCGGAAGTGATCGTCCTCTTTGTAGGAAAGGCCGAGGATGTTTTCCATCCCCTTTCCATCGGCCTCGATACTGTTCAGCAGTTCTCCAAAGGCAAAGTCGCCTTCTCCTCTTACCAGAAAGTCCCACAGGTTGGCGTCGGGACCGGCGGCGAGTTTTTCGGAAAACAGAGTGGCATGATAGCCGCCGAGCACGGTTCGAATGCGGCGGTCGAACTGCTTGGTCAAGTAGGCAAAGCCGACGGTGGTGTCATATTGGAAAGTCATGGAGGTGAAGCCCACAACGTCGGGCTTGAAGTCACGCAAGACTTCCAAGAAGCGCGGGACGGCCTGCTTGCGCCAAACCACCATGTCCGCCACTTTGACATCGTGGTTATCGATCTGGCCGGCAATCGTTGCCATCGCGACGCTGGGCGGTTCCCATTGCCTGCGTGGTACCCAGGGCGACGTTGCGGGGCTTTGAACCAGCAAGGCTCTCATTTGGCCTCAACCTGACCTTTTTCGACACTATGTTCAGCAGTATGTTCGGCGGTCGGTTCGACCGCAAGATGAAACTTTAACATTTGTGGCAGGACGGAAGACCAGTATTTCCAGGTGTGCCCTCCGGGCGCGTTCGACCACTGGTGCGGGATACCAAGTTCCGTCAGCTTCTCGTGTAAGCCACGCATGGCAAGGAAGAGGCGATCGTCCGATCCGCAGGCTAGAAAAAGCCTGGGGATGGGGCCGGGCACGACGACGGTATGCTTGCTCCGGCCTTGGGAATCGAGGGGCCCAGGCGGCGGTGGTTGCGACGGCCAGAAACTCCACTCTCTATCGACGAGCCCACTCACTACGCTGACGCTCGAGAAGCGGCCGGGAAAGCGGCGTCCGACATCGAGCGACAGATAACCTCCGAAGGAGAAGCCGCCGATCGCCCAGCGCTGGCGTTCGAAGGGGATGCCGTAACGGTGGGAAACGGTTCCGGCAACCTCGTCGGCGACGAGGGTCAGATAATTGGGATAGGGAAAGCGGTCCGAGTACTGGCGATAAAAGTTGCTGAAGCGAACGTCGGGCAGGATCACGATGGCGGGACGGACCTCGCCGCGGCCGAGCATCTCGTCGTACACCTGGTCCACTCTTAGATATTGCAACAAGTCCTCTGGCCGGTCCCACCAGCCGTGATTCAGGATGAAAACCTCGGAGGGCGGAGCTTGCGTCTTTATCTTTGGTACGAGGGCGAGGAAGAAGCGGGGCTCGTTCATTTCTTTGGACCAGAAACGAACGCGCTCCACGGTTAGGTTGGAGCGCTCGGAAAGACGCGCTACTTTGATCTCGCCCGGGGCGAGCGGCTCTTTTTCAAACGGCTCCTTGTGCATTCGCCGGCAGGCGGGCATGAGCAGCGTTGCCAGCAGGGTCAGCCCTCGCAGCTTCCAGTGATTGCTCACCACCACACCTCAGCGAACTTCTGGTTGGAAACCGGTCTCAGGAGCGGCCAGTTTCTTGCGAATCAGTTTTTCGATCCGGTCCAAGTTGTCCAAGCTATGAACGTCAATTTCGCGTGGCATGAATTCGACGGCGAAGCGGTTTTCAAGAAAAGCGACCAGGCCGATCATGCCGATCGAGTCGATGAGACCGCCGGTGACCAAGGGGGTGGCATCGTCGATCGTCGTCTGATGCAGACCGAGCAAGACATTTTCGGCGATGAACTGGCGGACTGCTTGTTTGATGTCTCCGGGGTTGACGTCCCCGCTGTTGATCTCCATGATCCAGTCCTTAGTACGGTTCTGTTGCGATCTTGGCCAACGCCTGGTAATCGATCTTGCCCCGGCTTCCCTTGGGCATGGTATTTAGAAATACGATGCGGTCGGGCACCATATATGGAGGCAGCGTCCGCGCACAGTGGGCTTTGGCTTCGACCAGAGTGACAGCGCCGGCGGAACGGGCGCGGACGAAGGCAGTGATACAGGTTCCCATCTGGCTGTCGTCGACATTCACCTCGGCAGCGACCGCCGCGGCTTCCAGTATATCTTTCTGGCTAAGGAGAGCGGCCTCGATTTCCCCGAGTTCAATGCGGAAGCCGCGGCGCTTTACCTGGCGGTCGAGCCTTCCCAGAAAAAGGTAGTTGCCGTCGGGCGCTGGCGATACGCGATCGCCGGTGCGGTAATAGCGCTGGCCCTCGACGGTGACGAAGGCGCGTTGCGTGTCTTCCGGACGGTTCCAGTATCCGGTCATCAGGGAGTCGCCGGCTACGAGCAGTTCGCCGGTTGGGGGATCGACCGCCACGGTTGCGTAGGGGCAGGGGCGGCCGATGGGCAGGGGGTGCGACCCATCAAAATCGCTGGGCACGCGGTACCATGTGACCACATTGGTTTCGGTGGGGCCGTAGAGGTTCGCGCAAACCGCTTGCGGAATAGCAGCCTGCAAGCGCGCGACGTATGAACCCGCGAAGACTTCTCCGGCGAAGAGGACAACGCGGAGGCCAGGATAATCACGCTCTGCCAGTCGTCCATCCTGTAACATGCCAGCCAAAATCGAGGGCACGGAGTACCAGCAGGTGATGCGGGCCTGGCGAAGGAACTGCACCAGGAAGCGGGGCATCCACACGATATGGCCGGGGACCAAGACGCAGGTAGCGCCGCACAACGCCATATTGAAAATGTCGAAGGTGGAGAGATCGAAGCTTAGCGGGGAGGGACAGGCGATGCGATCGGTTGAGCCGATTTGAAATTCGCGCGCCGACCATCTTACGAACGCGCTTACGGCGCGGTGAGAAAGGACGACTCCTTTCGGCCGGCCGGTGGATCCGGAGGTAAACAGAATAAAAGCTGGATCGGCGGCATCGGCCCTGTGGAGCGAGCCTTCTAGAGCCGCGCCGGTAGGAGCAGACGGCGTCGCCTGCCAAGGGATGCTCGCGCCCGTCTTGCGATCGGTGATACGCGGCGGAAGGCTCTCGCCTTCGTTGTCGACCTCGATCACCAGCCTTGCCGCGCAGTCTGCCAAGGCGGCTTCGATTCGGTCCTTCGGCCACTGGGGATGTATGGGAACATAGACCGCTCCGGCTAGAAGGGACGCGAAGACGGAGACGATCGCTTCAGTGGTCTTCGGGAGCACCAGGGCGATGCGGTCTTGCTTTTGGATGCCTTGTTCGACGAAACGGAGGGCGAGGGATGCGGATTGCTCGAATAACTCGCGGAACGATGTGATCCGATCCTCTTCGACAATGGCCGCAGCATTGGGGGTGGCCGCCGCGGTGCGCCGCAGCCAGTCGGAGAGGAGGTCGCTTTCAGGCTCGGGCAAGCGTCACGCCCCAGGTGAAACCGATGCCCGCGGACGCGAAGAGCAACAATTGCCCGGGATGAATTCGGCCCTCGCGCCGCATGTGCACATAGTTGATGACGAGATCGCTGGCAAAGGTGTGGCCATACTCCGCCATGGGAGTTGGAGGCAGGCCGCCCTCGGGCAGTCCCAACATCTTGCGGAAACCCTCGCGGTCGCGGAGGCTGATGTTGGAATAGATGAAGTGGTCAATCTCTTTCAAGCTCACGGAAGATGCGGCCAGAACTTTTTGCATCACGCGAAACAGGTTGAGGTAGTAGATCGGCATTACCTCGTTTTCAATGCAGAGCGCATCGACCTGAATCTCGACGCGGCCGTTGGTTCGGACAAAAGCAATCGCGTTCTGCAAGTGGCCGAGTGTCATGGCCTCGACCGCCAACAACAACGGGCCTTCCGTGCCATCGCGGCGCAGGATGACGGCGCTGGCGGCGTCGCCTTGCACGGTCACGGGAAGCAGCGAGCGGTTGTCGGGAGGCGGGCTGTCGCCGGTGACCAGCAAGGCGGTGCGAATGCTCTCATCGGTGCTCATCCAGCCCAGTGCGGTTTTGATGGCGAGGTGAAGGGCTCCGCAACCGCCGGCTTTGAAACTCAGGTTCAGCGAGGTTTCAGCCCCCAGTTCTGCGCTGAGTTTGTGGGCAAAGGAGAGACACTGCGGGCTCTCTCCGGGGATGGTGCTGTAATCCAGGATGAGATTGATGTCCTTTGCCGTGATCCCAGCTTCCGCTATTGCACTTGATGCGGCTTCGAGGACTAAGTCATAGGGTTGCTGGGCTCGGCAGACGCGGACGTGGCTTAGTCCCAGGCCTTCCGTGGCCTTTTGTCTCGAGAGCGGGCTCAAAGGGGCGAGCGTGGTTTCCACCCGAGTTCGTTCCCGCTGCAAGACCGTTTCCACGGCCTCAACGTCGGGCGGAACAGCATACGCCGCGGATGCAATTCGTACGTTCATGGTCAAGGCCGCTCCAGCAGAATTGCCGCAAAACTATTGTCTCCCGATGTTCCTAACAAGAGCAGCTGCCCGCTTTCTGAGTGGGTGCTTAGTGCCAGGATCAAGTGGAGAAGTGCGCCGGTGTCGGCCAAGCCCGCGGCTGCGGCCTGCGGGGAAATGATTGTGCCGCCGTCGCCGGCAATCTCGCGAGCCACGGCGGCTACCGAACTGGTCGCGCACGGCGCGCCATTTGTGGTGCAGACGGTGAGAGTTGGAACGGAGCCGCCGAGCATCTGGCGGACAGTCTCCACCGGATGCCCGCCTGCGGCCCAGCGGCCAGAGCGGAGTTTGGCATACGAACGTGTTTCCCGGCGGCCCTCCGGTTCGAGCACCAACGCGGCTACGCCTTCGCTGGGAATGAAACCTGCGGCTTCCGGCACGGGCTCCGCGTTGTAGCAGGCTGGCGACAACAGACCTGCTGTCTCGTACCACTCGTAGACGGCACGCGTGAGTGTGTCACCCGCAACGACAACGGCGACGTCGGCCTGTCCGTGGCGAAGCAAGGAAGCGGACTGGATCAGCGCGCTCTCGCCCGCAAACGCCCTGCTTCCCACCGTGATATTGGGACCTCGCAGGTTGTGAAACAAAGCCACGTGGCTGGCCGGAGCGTTGGCGAGTGTCTCCGGGAAAGTAGCGGGATCGGTCCCGGACCAACCGTGGGTTACGGCGCTTTGGTAGAAGGATTCGGTGAGTTCAACACAGCCAAAGGTGGTGGCGAAGACTACCGCAACCCGCGACCGGTCCACTTGGGTGAGGTCGATCCCGGCATCCTGAATGGCGAGAGAAGACGCTACCAAGGCCCAGGCTGAGAGGCGATCCAGACGCCTTGTCTTCAGGCCCGGCACTACGCTGGCCGGACGAAACGGATTTACCAGAAACGCCCGGCGCAGTCCGGCGGTGGTCCAAGCGGTGATGGCGCTCGGTTCCACCGTCGACGGCGGGATGAGTCCGGCGAGCGCACCATTGGGACTCACAGAGCCGATACCCGTAATACTGACGGCCGGTGAGTTCGTGGTCATGCGCCGGCGCTCCCGAATATGAGCACGGTGTTGCTGCCACCAAACCCCGCGGAGGCCGACATGGCGAGCGGGAGCGGTTGGCGTCGAACTTCTCCGCGCAGCCAATCTACGCCTGGGCTTTCGATGGGGTCGGCCAGGCGCAGCGTCGGGAAGAGCGCGCCGCTTCGAATGGCGGTGATGGTGATGGCGGCCTCCAACGCGCCGGCTGCTCCCAGACAGTGTCCGAAATAGGACTTGGTCGAAGATACGGGGATGGGACGGGCGCGTCCGCGGAAGGCTGTTTCGTAGGCGCTGGCTTCAGCAACATCATTCAGAGGCGTTCCGGTGCCGTGGGCGTTCACGTAGCCGATCTCATCGCAACCGACCTCCGCCATTTCCATGGCAAGGCGCATACATTCCGCTAAGCCACCTCCCTGCTGATGGGGCGCGGTTGGATGAAAGGCATCGTTGGTCATCGCCCATCCACGCAGGACGGCTAGAACTCTGGCATTGCGCGCCTTGGCCTCGGCTAGCGTTTCCAGCACCAGGACTGCGGCTCCTTCGCCCAGATTCAGGCCTTTGCGATTCTGATCGAAGGGGCGACAGGGGCCGGGGTCCAACGCTTGCAGGGAAGTGAATCCGCTTAGGGTGAATGGACAGAGCGCGTCGCTGCCTCCCGCAAGAATCATGGGCGCGACTCCGTCTAGCAGCAGGTTGGCGGCTAGGGCGATCGCCATGGCTCCAGAGGCACAGGCCACGGAGACGGCACAGCGTGGTCCGTGAATACCCATGTGATCACCCACCGCATCGGCTACGTGCGCCACCGGATAGGAGGCGGCCCGCTTGAGACCGCCGCGGCGGTACCAGGCGGCCGGATCTTGGGCGATTTCGGGATCGATTTCGGTCAGGCCTGCGACCGTGCTGGCCATCACTACGCCGCTTTCCCGGAAGAGAGCGCTCTCGCAGTCGACACCTGTTACTGCGTCCCGCGCCGCCATGGCCGCGAGTCGATCGGTGCGGGAGTATCGGGAGTTGGATTCTTCCGCCAGAAGCGGCACGGAGACCGGCGCCGTCGTTCCTTCGAAGCCGGGATACACGTCCTTCGCTGGCGTGAGACAACACTTGCCCGATAACATGCCTTCCTGCAGGCAGTCCAGGCCGATGCCATAGGGGCTGACGACACCGACACCGGTGACGACGATGATTTTCTGGAGATCAGTCACGAGAGACAACCGGCCAAAAATCAAAAAAGTTCAACCACTGATCGTAATGGGTTGCCAAGGTTTTTTCCAGAAAGCCGACCGCTTCGCGCAGACCGGCTTGCGGGTTGGGATCGGCGGCTTCGGATGAGGGCGAGGAGGAGGGAGGCGGGATCGGATCACCCATCAGAACGCGGTAGCGCAGCCAGCCCTGGCGAACCACAAAGCCGGGCATCACGGGCGCGCCTGAAACCTGCGAAAGGACGAAGGGGCCTAGCGGGAAGGCGGCGGGTTCAGAGAAGAACGGAACATCGGCACAGTGATGACGGTAGACGCGGTCTCCCTGGATCGCCACAATTTCGTTTCTTCGCAAGGCCTGCAACAAGTCGAGGGTGGCGCGCACGCCGCCGCTTAGATCGACGATTTTTAGGCGTTCGTTCGACATCAAATTCCGCAGCATGATCTCGGCCGGCTTGTCCTCGACGAGGCGCGCCACGTTGACGGGCCGGCCGTGCATCTCGAGAAGGCGCGAGGCGAATTCGGAATTCCCCAGGTGCGCCGTCCAGACGATGAGCCCATGACCCTCGGCCAGGCACTGGTCGATCTTGGCGGCGCCTCGCGCTTTATCTTTGTCTTTTTCCACCAGCATGGAGAGCAATTGCTCGTGGGTGGCATGGGGGACATAGCAATAGGAGACCATGAAGTCGCAGAAGGAATAGAAGACGCGGTAGACCTTCCACTGCAGCGCGAGTCCGCGTTTGCCCGAGATCCGGCGCAGATTACGGGCTACCGCCTGGCGCTCCCGCTTCAATAGAAAGAAGAAGATCAGCGCGGTTACCAGCGCGATGGGAGGTTGGAGGAAGCGTGGGACCAGCGGTATGGTGGAAAAGACGATCCGGTGAGTGGTGACGTTGTGAAAACGGTGCTGGTACCAGCGCGTCAATTCCCTGCCGCCGTAATGAGGTCGCCCACATTGTGAATCACTTTCCTTTTCAGCACCGAGTACATGTGGACGATCTCGGTGTCGCTATAGCCAATGGAGCGGAGGGTGCGGACCGCGCTGTCAACGGCGGCGGGGTTGCTTAGTCCAAAGCGGCGGTGGTACTCGAGTTGAATGCCGTACATGTCTTGCTTCGACAAGGTGGGAGTACCCATGGGCATATCGTTGTAGGAGAAGCGGCTGGTGAGTTCCAGACGGCCGGGGTCCCAACCGGCCTCGAGCGCCTGCTGGTTGACCTCGCAGCCGGGAAAGAAGCGCAGGCAAAAGTGGTAGGGCAAGAGCGACGGCTTGGGCAGCTCGCTTAACCAGTCCAGAGTGCGCTGCGCCAGTTCACGGGTTTCCGTGGGAAAACCGTACATGGTGGAGACGTTCACGGCTACGTTCTGGCGCTGGGTATAAGCGATGATGCGCCTCGCCTTTTCGAGATCGAGGCGTTTCTCGACCAGACGTTGAATTTCGTCGGCGCCCGATTCCACGGCATAGGTGAACCAGACGGCGCCGGCTTCGATCGCTCGATCTACGAACTCTTCGCTGGTGATATCGGCACGCAAACCATTGACGAAGTAGAGGCGCACTTTTAGCCCCGCAGCCACGATCAGGTCGAACAGCTTCAGAGCGCGCTTCGCGTTGACGTTGAAGATATCGTCGACCACATAGAAGTCTTCGATTCCGTGCTGGTCGTGCAGTTGCCTGATTTCTTCGAAAATGTTGGCGGCGCTGCGCAACCGGATACCCTTCCAATGGGTGAAACAGAAGGTGCAATGGTAGGCGCAACCGCGGCTGGTCAGCAGGATTCCCTGGCGCCGGTGATTGTAGGCGTAACTGAGTTGACGCTGATACTGATCGAGGTCGATCAAGTCGTAGGCGGGGACAGGCAGGCTGTCAATGTCGGCTGCTTCTAGTTGGTCTTCGTTTTCCGCTACACCGTCTTCCGCCACACCATCGTCCGTCCGATACAGAAGTCCAGCAATCGCGGGCAGCGGCAATCCCGAGAGGAGGTCGGTGAACACTCTTTCGCCTTCGCCTTTTACGGCAATCTCCAGTTCAGGCACCTCCTGGAAGAGGCGGCACTTGTATGCCTGTACGATGGGCCCACCGGCGACTATGGTGGCGTCGCTGTGGGCGCGCACCAAGCCGGCTATGCGCTGGAGTTCCTCTAGAAAAAAGGCAATGGAGCGGATGCCGACGACGTCCGGTTGAAACTCGTTCAAGATACGGATGAAGCGATCGTCCCTGGGAGAATCGACGTCCCGAGAAGACAGGTCTGGAGAGAGAAGCGAGGACTCGACGATGCGGAACTCTACGCCTGGCAGAGCCTTGCGGGCGTAAGACGCGAGATACATAAGGCCTAGAGGTGGGATATGTACCTCATACGGCATGGTGGTCCCTACCCACTTACCCATGTTATTGGCTTCTACCAGCAAGACGCGTGCCGCTGGCTTCATCTTACTTCGGGCGGGCATGGGTTGACTTACTCATGATAGGTAGGAGTTAGCTTTTCGCTGCCGCCATTTTGGATTCGATGGTCGCCGCCAAAGCGTTGATACTCCCCCACTCTTTCTCGTCGAACTTGGCGCCCACCAGCTTGATGCCGAAATGCCTTTCAATCTCAAGCACGAGTTGCAGGATATCGATGGAATCGATTTCGAGGTCGCCACCGAGCAGGGGCTGATCGTCGCGGAGGTCTGCCGGGGTCAAGTCGGTGATCCGCAAGCTCTTTAAAATAATCGGCTTAAGTTGTTCTTTCACACTCGCCATAGGGTTTATTTGCGGCAGTATAGCATAGGCCCGGAAGTCACCGTATCAGGCCGAGGGCCGCGGTTAAGCGCAGGAAACCGCGGGACGCGATGCCCGCCGGATCCAGAAACACTGCCCTGTCGGCAAGCAGATCGCTAACCGGCTGGCCGCGGAAATGGCCGATCTTCCGGTAATGAGCGATGAAGTAGAGCACGCGCAAGAAAAGTTTCCAGTGCAAGGGAGCGAAGTACGGCGGGGTCACGATAGGCACGGCACGGCCCTCTTTCACTTCCGCCGCGAAATCCCGATAGCTGGCTGCCTGCGTTAGCGAGAGGACGGAACTGGCGAGCAGGAGATGGCTGTCTCCACCACCCACCACGGGCTTATTCATATGCTTGGCCAATTCGAGAACGCGATCGTTCTCCTTTTGGCCTCGCATTCCGTTGTACTCGAGGGCATGGATTGCCCAGCCATATCGGCGCAGAAGGTCTTCGACCGGAATCTTGCGGTGCGGGTCGTGGGGTTTGTCTTTGTCTTTGCTCCAGGGAACCAGCGGGTGGTTCAGCACTACCAGAGACTGGCTGGCGCGGAGTATTTCGAACAGGTCATCGAGCCGTTCGGCGCGGGCTGCCGCTTGCAGATTGGCATGGGTCTCGTCGACGGCGGACTCGGGTAAGTCGGTGACTCCCAGGTGGAAGAGATAATTCTGAAAGCGGACGGATAATTCCTCGCCCAGAGGAGTGCGGTGCGCGTTTGCGGGATGTTTTCGCAGCAGTTCCACACTACCGGCAATTTCTTCGTGGTCGGTAATCCCCAGATGGACGCCGTCGAAACCGAGAGGCGCGACGGCGGCTGATTCTGTAAGGAACACGTCCTCAACCGTCAGGGGCGCGCGGTAGTAGACGTCGGCATAATCCAGGTCGGGAACCTGCGCCAGTCCAAATGCCCACTGGAGAACTTGCCGGAACGGGCGCATGAACCACAGCTTTACTACCTGGTTCAGAGAAGCGAGGTTCTCAATGGAGTAGCAGGAGTGGTTGTGAGGGGAAACCGCAAAGTGGAATTCGCGCGCGGGCTGGGGGCACGGACGGTAGGCATAGTTTTCGATCGCCCAGCAACTCTTGGCTGTCATCCGCTTTCCCTCTCCGTTAGCCGAACTTATGACCGCGAACCGATGACCGAGAAACTATAGCAATCCGCCGTCGACTGCGATCACTTGTCCGGTGATGTAGTTTGCCTCCGGAGACGCGAGGAATGCGACGAGCGGGGCCACCTCTTCGGGCTTACCGAAGCGTGCCAGCGGGATGTCGGCGAGCAGACGTTTTTCTTCTTTCTCGATGTACTTGGCAGACATGGGACTGGGAATCACGCCGGGGCAGACGGCATTGACTCGGATATTGAATCGCCCCACCTCGCGGGAAAGCGCCTTGGTGAAGGCGATAATGCCTCCCTTGGAGGCCGAGTAATTGCATTGGCCGGCTTGGCCGCGGACTCCGCTGGGCGATACGATGTTGCAGATTACTCCGCTTCCCTGGCGCATCATGCCCGGCAGGGCCAACCGCGAACACAGGTACGTGCCGCGGAGATTGGTGGCGATTACTTCGTCCCATTGCTCGTCCGACATAAACGCCAGCAGGACATCGCGGTTGATGCCGGCGTTGTTGACCAGGCAGTCGACCGGACCGTATTGCTGTTCGATGTACTCGAACATCGGGGCTACGGCCTCGCGGCGGGATAGATCGGCTTCGACGGCCAGCGCCTGTCCCCCGGTGGCGACGATGCGCTCCACCACCTTGTCCGCGGACTCTTTCGCGCGATGATAGTGCACGGCTACGCGGAATCCCGCGCTTGCCAGCGCCTGCGCGATGGCGGCGCCGATTACGCCCGAAGCTCCAGTCACTACTGCAGTCTTCAATGCGGCTTCGCGACCTTCCATTCGCATTTCAGCCATGGGCTCGATTAAAAGTGCAACGGCTTGAAGATGAAAAGATACGCGCCCCAACGGGAGTTATAGCGCGGGATGTTTCCATTCAGCGCATAGGAAACTGTGCCTTGTATCAAAGTGCCTTGGGGACCGGGGGTATTGAAATTGACTTCCACGCCGTCAAACCTGCGGAAGTTGCCGAATTGGAAATTGCCGGATTTGGTCTCCTCCAAGACGCGCGCGCGGGCATAGCTGTACAACCCATCGATCTTTATCAGGTCCATCACGTTGAAACCGTAGTGGACGTAACCCATGGCAATGGCGTCAAAAGAATCCGTGCCGCTGGGAATGCCGTGGATGCGCGGCTCCGAAAAGAAAAAAGGAAAGTAACGGGAAAAGCGATCCAGTTGGTTTCCGCCATAGTAGGAGAAATCGTATCCGCCCTTGGTGAACTTACCGATGTAGTAATCCTTGTTGAAATCGGCGTGGTAGAGCGTGTAGGCGCTTTGCGGAGGCTGGGTCGCGGAAGACGAACACACGAAGGGTGGTGTGGTTGACAAAGTACATCCGAAGCGTCTCCAGTTGATGCGTTCGCCGCGCGTTCCGTGAGCGCTGAACACGTAACCTTTGCGGGTGTACTTGATGTCGATTCCGGGAAGCAGGGTTACACCGTTGCGGGGCAGCACGTAGAGTTTGTCCGCGTCGCTGGTCCGGCGGAAGAACTGATAGGACAGGTAAGTTGATGCGGTCAGGCTGAGATGGGTGGTGGCCTGCCAGGAGGCGCGCAGTCCGGTCGTCTCTCCCCAGGTCCAGATGTCTCCGGCCTTCAATTCCGTATTGCCGCTGTAGATGCGGTTTTCGCCGGGCAGGCCGGAGAGCGCCAAATCCACTGCCAGGCGGAACTTGGGCCGGTACTGCTTGGAGAGATCGGCTACCAGAATGGGTCCGGCAAAGAAAGTCGAAAGCTGTGCGCCGGTGTTCCGGAAATTGAAATCGGCGATGCTGATGCCGGCAAACGGAATGGGGAAGTTGTACGTACCTTCGTACATGGCCCCGCCAACCAGGGACGTTATGCGCGTCTCCTTCTTCTCTACCAGGACGCGCTCATTGCCCTCTTTTTTTAGCGACCGCAGTCCCTGATCGGTTTCGCGGTACATCGGGTGTTTGGAGCTGTGCTCGGCGTCGAGGTCGTAGGCGAAGAGCGGGGTATTGATGATGTAGTCGGAAAACTGCACGGTCCTCTGCAACACAAAATCGCGTCCCGCGGCATTCAGCAACTGTTGGGCGGAGATCGACCGCAGCAAGTTGAACTGATTGCCCTTGTCGTCACGGACTAATTCGAAATTCTGGGTTTCGACGTTGACCAATACATTGCTCTTCGAACCGCGCTGGCTCAGGGTCTGCCGCACTTCGCGGAAGGTTGTGCCATCGATCCAAATTTTGCCGCTGTAAAGGTTCTCGTCGGCGGCCAGGGGTTCAACTCCCACCACATAACACAGGACGCCATTGACTTGCTCCGTCCCCAGAAGCTTGTACTTATAACGTTCGTTGAGCTTCAATTCGAGGGGCTGGGTCAGCACCTTTTCCGGCTCGATCTGGGGCAGCGGGAACTCGTGGTTCTTGCCGAACTTGACGCCGTTGACGTAAAGCTCGTTCTGGGCAATTTCCATCTGTCCCGCGCGGTTGAAAAACAGTTTGAGCTGCATGGAGATGTCGAAACCCGGCCCGAGGCTGGTGCTCTCAAAGTGGAGGTTCATGAAACTGGAGGCACGATAGTTTTCGAGCTTCTGCTTCTGCGCCTCGCGGTACTGTTGCCAGCGGGCAATGATTTCTTCGACCTTGAGTTCGACACCGCCCTTAACTTCCACCGAGCTATACACCGTCTTGTCGGCGTCGCCCCGCTTGTGGATGTAAATCAGGGCGTGCTCGCTGGTGCACGCGCAGGTTTGGGCAAAGCCCTTGCCGGTCTTGACCGGTTCGCCAGCCGGAAGGCGGGCGCCAGTGGCAGGGTCGTACCACTGGATCTCGAGTTGTTCCGGTTCCGTGGCAGCGGTCTGAAGCCGGACTGTCTTCGGGTGGTCGGGGCTGGCATTCACCTGCGCGACAATTACCTGGTCCGGTGACTCCCCGCCGCCGAACCAATGGTGTTCCGCGTTCCCCGCGGCCTCTTTCCCCGCGCCCTCTTTCTCCGCGCCTTCTATCGCAATACGGAATGGCGAGGTTGCGGAATCCGCCGGGAACATGTTGCCGGGAATGTAATGCGTCAGGAAGGTATTCAAGGAGCAGACTCGATCCGCAGCGGTGGCGTCGGGAGGTTCTGACCAGACGATTTCTACGGAAGAGCCCGTGGCCGCGAGCGCGGCGGTGAGATAGGGCGTGGCGGCCGCGGACGTTTCGGCGTCTAACTTGAGGATGAGGGGCTTATTCAGCGCCTGCTCGGCGATCCAGGTAGCCTCCTGACGCCAGGTTGGGGAATAAGTCATGCCCAGCATATCGGAATAGGTGGCAAGGCGGGTCACCAGGTCGCCGTGCCGGCCGACAAACCCGGGCTGGAAAACGAATGCCAGACGCAGGCGAGCGTTGCTGGCCTTCGCAGTCACCCCCAGGCGCAGCAGGGCGAACGCGAACAGATCGGGAGCCGTCATCGGTTCCTTGATTTCCACAATGAGTCCGCGCACGGCGTGGTCTGACAGAGGCGCCGCTTTCAGCAAGGCTTCAACCCTCTCGGTCATTTGTTTCTCAGTTTCCTGACCGGTAAGGGCGCCGGATTCTGCGACGACGCGCAACCAGACCTCCGATCCCTGGGGCATGCTTTGGAGGGCTCGTGCTTGCTCTTCGAAAAGGGCGGCGGGGCTTGCGTCTGCAGCAACCTGGAAGAGCACGGGCGGCAACACGATCAACTTGCCCGGAAGCGCGCACCGTTCCGTTGTGGTTAAGCCCGCGGCAAGATTCTGGTCCGCGGGAATCGAGATGGCAGCCTTGGGTAGGCCGGCTGTCGCCGTGCGCGGCAAGAACACAAAAATAGAAAACAGAAAAAGAGCGGCAATTCGCCTCAAACCTGTCTCCGTGGAGGAAGGCAGTGCTGGCAACTCCGGCGACGATGTCATTGTATTGTCCTTAGCAAGTCGAAGCGCTCAAATATCTTAAGATGCACTGTAAGATGCACTGTTGGATCATTGCGTGTTACTAATTGCAAGGGGTGAGACTGGAGCACCGAAGAGCAGCGCCCAACAAGAACCAGAAGCAATCGGCAAGGGCGCAAGAAGCTAACCTCGGGCGCTAAAGCGCGGGCACATTTTCAACGACTTATGGCACGACTGAAGTCGTGCCCTTCCCAGCAGCGTAAGCTACTCAGCTTGCTCTGGCTGCTTGCTGTCAGCCTTGGCGAGACCGGCACTGCCACGACGCGCCGGCCGGGGCGGTGCGCTGTTCTTGAGTCGAGCCGATTCCTCGGCATTGCGGAGTCTGGCACCCGCGTTGTAATTGCAGAAAGGAATCAGTTGTCCATCGGTGGCAACATACTGAATGATACAGCGCTTGAGACGGCGCAAATTGTAACTACGCGCGTCCATGAAGTGCATGCCCGCCACGAATATGCCGTTGAAGCCTTTGTGGAACCAACCGGCCGACCTTCCCTTCGACTTGTCCTCCCACCCTTCGATGCTACGCAGCATGCGCTGGAACGTGAGTCCGGGCGGAGCCTTCCGCTTATCGAAACATTTTGACAGCCGCGCGAACTGGCGGATGCGCGAAACCTTCCGCTCGATGACGCTCCGGCCGGAATCGGGAGCTACTTCGGCCATGCTGCGAAAGAAGCGGTCGAGGTCGAAGAAACTGCTAAGGCAGGTTGGCTGGTTGTGGTCGTCAACGTAGAAGAAGGTGCCGAGCGAACAATGGGCGTCGCTGAGGGGAGGAAGGGTCGCGTCGCGGCGGACACGGTCGAGGGCGCGGCTGATCAAAGATAACGAATTCAGCGGGAACCAATCGTCGGGGAAGCGGGTCAATCCAGTCTGCCGGCCAAACTCGCGGGCCATGGTGGCGAGGTTGAAAGGCTCGGAGTTCGGGTCCGCGACCTCTACCCTGCCGACATGCGCCGCCGGCTGAACGCTGATGCCGGTGACGTGGCTGCTGTGTTCGAGAGCGAACTGGAAGATGGGCCCCAGTTGGTCGACGTTGATGGAGTTCATGATGGTCGGCACCAGCACGAGCCGCATGTTTGTCTTCTGGACATTGTTAACCGCGGCAATCTTCTTGTCCAAAAGCCGCTGGCCCCGCAATTGGAGATAGACGTCGTCGCTCACACCATCGAACTGCAAGTACAGGGTGTGCAGGCCTGAATCTTCACAGAGCTTGGCGTAGCCGGTGTCGACAAACCGGCTTCCGTTCGTGGCCACCTGGATATGATTGAAACCAAGATCGCGAGCGGTGCGAAGGATGGCGGGAAACTCGGGGTGGAGGGTGGGCTCTCCGCCGGAAAACTGGACGTGGCGGCACGGGACCGGCCGATCCAGCAGCGACTGGAGCATTGCGCCTACCTGTTTCGTCTCGAGGAAGTAGTGGCTCCCGTCGCCGGTGGCCTCCGCGAAACACACGGGACACTTGTAATTGCAGCGGTTCGTGATGTCGATTACGGCCAGGCATGGCTCGTTGTGGCTGGTGGTGGCACAGTCGCAAGCTTCTGGATCAACGGGCGCGTCCTGCTGGGCATCGGGAAAGATCAGCTTGTTCCAGTCGTCCAGCCGGCGGTATAAATCCGCGTCGGAGAAGATCAGGGATTCGGCGGATTCGTGGCAGGAACAGTGCGGGCGTTGATAGACCTTGCCTCCCTGATCGGCGATCACGGAGGTAATCGGTTTGCCGCACTCGGGGCAGCGCGACGAGATGGTGTCGATGACGGTATCGCCAACGTGCGGCTTCGTCATAATCTTGTCATCTAGTAAGGTTTGGACGCTTCAGTATATACGAACACTCGCAGGCATCCCATACTAAGTACGGATACGATCCCTCAATCCCGATCAATCGTCGTTCGTTGTTGTCTGCCGCGGTTCGGCCTTCGCGACTCATTCCGTTGTGCCGTTCGACTCCCCTCTCTTCGTCCCTTCCCCCAAGAGAATGACAGCGGGAACGAGCCAGAGGCCGCCGGCCAAGGCCAGAGCGACGCCCAATGCGGTTACGAGGCCCATCTCGGCGAGCGGCGCGAAACTAGAGGCCATGAGCGCTCCGAAACCGACGATGGTAGTCAGATTCGACTGAATCAGGGCTGCGCCCGAAGCTTTCGCGGTCGCGAGAATCCCGTTGCGCTCGTTTTCCAGGTAGCGGCGGACCAAATGGATGCCATTGTCGATTCCGATGCCGATGATGAGGGGAATCGCCGTAATCGACATGAAACTGAAGCGGTGTCTGACCAGTAACAAAAGCCCGAAAGTTACGATGATGGCGAATGCGATCGGCATCAGCACGACCAGCGACACCCGGAGGTTGCGGAAACAGAGATAGACGATGAGGACGATGGCGGCCGCCGTCCACACCAATGCCCGGCGGCTGTCATGAAGAACCCGGCTCTGCATGTCGCGGTTGATCTTGTCGAAAGAGAACTCCACGAACGGACCAAACTGATGCCGCCAGGACTCGAGGACAGTCTCCGGGACCACCTGAACCGCGTCGGGATCGGTGGCATAGAAGGCGACGGCCGCGACGTAACTGCCGTCTTTCGTTTTGCGAATGCTGTTGTCGAGCAACCCGGGCGGAAGGAACTCGGCGGCCTGTTCCAGGGTAATCGGCTCAGCGCCTTGCGCCAGTTTTCGCAGCCGATCGATGAAGGGCTGTTCTGGTCCGGTTCGAAAGCCATTCTCGCGGAGCGACTCCTCAAGGGCACGGGCAGAGGCGGCCAGATTGATGCCTGCCAACGACGCGGCGCGTTGTTGCTGGGTGCGGACTGAAGGAAGCAGGTTGATGGGGGAAAAGATGGACTTGAGGACGCCGCGCTGCCGATAGGCTTCCAGACCGGCAGTTAGATCTTCGGCCCGCTGCAGGACTTCCTGCTGGCCGCCGGCAATCAAGAGCACGTTGGGACTGCCTTCAATGCCGAACTTCGCCGAAAGACGATTCTGCGCGGCCACGGCGGGGTTGTCGGCGCCTCCAGTAATCTCGAAGCGCGCGTTCATTCTGACACTGGGCAGAAAGAATAATGAAAGCAGAAATATCAGCGACGAAAACGCGACGACAAGGCGCGCGTGGCGGCCCACGAAATCGACGGATTTCCGCGCCAGGAAAGGAAGAAAGCGGAAGGTAATCGTTTCCGGCGCACGCGGCTTGGAGAACCGCCACCAGAGCTGCATGAGCGCGGGCACGGTCAAGAGCGTGTGGAACATCATCATGAACATGCCTACGGTGAGGATGAAGCCGAACTCCGCCAAGGCTTTGAAGCTGGAGGTAGCCAGTGCCGCGGTGGCCGTAGCAGCCGTCAGGATGCAGAAGAAAACGCTCGAGCCTGTGGTTTCGAAGGTGCGCAAGACGGCCGCGTTCAGCATCCCGCCCTTGGCCCATTCCTGCGGCACGCGGTTGAAGAAATGTACGATTTGGTCGTCTCCCAGGCCCGCCAAAATTGCGATAAAGGAGAGGCTGATGAGATTTACTTCTCCCGGATAGAAACTGGCTACGCCCGTGGTCCAAAGGATGCCTAAGCTGGTGGGCAGCAGCGACAGCAGCAGCAAGGGGATCCGGGGATAGATCAGCAGGCACAACAGCAGATTGCCGACAATCGAAATCAGAGAAACTCGACGAATATTTGTTTCGATGAACTTGTGCTCCTGCTCGGCGTAAACGTAAGCGCCGGCGGCCACGGCGTGCACGCCGGCATCCCGGAAGGCTTGCCCCGCGCCCATGGACTGGATGCGCGCCCGGGTCCATTCGACGACTTGCTGGGCGAACTTGTAGTCGACGGCCGGCTGCCGGGGCTCGGCGATGATGAGCAGGGCTTTGTGATCTTTACTGAAGAACCGGTTCCCTTCTCCCCAGGTCAGGTCGAAATTGGCGAACTGCGAGAAGCCTCGGCTATTTTGCGACGACACCTCCATTAGGCCCAGAGGGTCGGCGACGAAGTAATTCGTTCCCAGGGAGGAAAACGGCGTGACCAGTTCGGTGGCGGCGCGGCGAACGGTTTGATGAATCTGTTGCGGGTTTAGCCGTTGTTTTAGATCTTCGGTTTGCGCGGGCTGCACGAACGACGGAAAGTTCCAGGTGAAGAACCGCACCATGTTGAGCAGTTCTTGTTCCTGCAATCCGCAGCGCGCCTGCTTGAATAGGCCGCTGGCCAGCATGTCGGCGGTGAGACGGTCGGCCATTTCTTCCATCTCGGTGGTGGCGTCCGTTCCTGCCTCCGGGGCCTCGATCAACACGAAGAGCTGATTGCCGTATCCCAACTCTTTGCCGATCTGGCTGGCAGCTCGCCATTGCGGGTCGCGTTCGCCGAACAGGTCGGTCAGGTCGGTGCCGGTGCGCAGGTTGTGGATGTTCGAAAACAAGAACAGGGTGAGGACCAGGCTAAGGGCCGTAACCATCCACGGATGATCGACGACCAGGCGGCCCAGCACGCGCATGAAGCGCATCATCATGGATTCGACGACCACGGATTCGACGATCACGGCGCGGGCTCCGCCAATGGTTTTTTCGCAATGAACAGAATATGGGCCAGAGGCAGACGGTTTCGGAAGCGGCGCTCTTCGACCTGCATACCGGCGTTCTCCAGCACACTATGGTACTCGGCGGCCGAAAGCATCAAGGGCCGGACGTCGGCGCGCCCGCAGGCGAAGATCAGCCGGTCAAACGCCATCGTGATGGTGGACCACAGGCCGCGTTCGCGGTCGTGGACGCGGAAGATCAGCATTCCCTGGGGCGCGAGCGCCGAACAGCAACGTTGCAGCAACGCTTGTTGATCATCGGCGGGCAAGTACTGCAGGACATCCAGAATCAGAATCAAGCCGGCGGGCGGAAGATCGAGACGACGCACGTCCGCAACGGTCAGGTCGGCGTTCAGGTTGCCGAGAGCCTCGCGAGCGACTGCGATGCGATGAGCATCCAGGTCGCAACCCACCAAGCGCCGGCCGCTGTCGCCGAAAGCTGCAAAACCGAGAGCCATGCCGTAGCCGCACCCGAGATCGACCACCGTGCCCGATCCCAGGGTTTCGGCCGCCAGCAATCCCTCCAGGAATCTAAAGATGCGATCGAGTCGCAGCTTCCACCGGACGAACCCGCGGTCGGCTCGCGCGCATCGGGCAAACAGGGCGTTCACAAAGCGGACGCGGTCCCGCAACCCCGGATTGGCGGGCGCTTTCAGCTGGACCAGAGCCGCGGTAATCGCCGCGCCAACACCACCGACGAGAATGCCCAGAGGCACACTGCCAATTATCAAGGCCAAAAGCTCTTGCTTCAGGTGCGCCGCGGTCAGAGAGGACGCGTTCCATGGCGGAAAAGGGCTGCCGCGCAGAAGACAACCGAGGTCCACAGAGGCCACGACAATCAGAGGCTGGAGCAGCGGATTGTTGATGAACGTGGCGGCTACGGTCAGCGGCTTGTTCAGCCGGAAGAGCAAAGCCACGCCCACGGCCGCAAGGGTTTGAAAGCCATAGATGGGAACGATGCCGATGAAGATCCCCAGGAACACGGCAGCGGCAGCGTGGCCGGGGTCAAGCTTTTCCTTCAGCAAGAGGGCTGCGAACTGCCGCGCGCGGGTCCGGAATCTTTGGATCACGGGGCGGCCTCTTCCTTGATTCGTTCGGGCGTTCGTTTGCACATCAGGCTGACACCACCGACAACTCGCCGCTTGCCACGATCTCTCCGTCCACCCAAACCGTGCCGCTGATGTAAGCCATCGGCCCGGCGTCGGTCAGCTTTCTGGTTTCAATGCGCAGTTGCTGGCCCGGAGTTACGGGCTTGAGAAACTTGAAGCGGTTCACGGCCGCCAGTAGGGCCAGTTGTGCAGTCCCAGCAGCGTCCTGCGTCGCGGCCGATCCCATCATCACGCCCGCGGTCTGGGCCACGGCTTCGATCAGCAGAACGCCCGGCAAAATGGGCTTGGCGGGAAAGTGCCCGGCAAAAATCGGATCTTTAGGGTCGATGAATTTCACGGCAACACAGCGGACGCCCGGCTCCAGCTCCACGACCCGGTCGATCCACAAGAACGGAGGGCGATGAGGAATCATCGTTTCGATTTCGCTGCGCTCGATCACCTGGGTTTGTACACCTCGAACGTTTCCGCCGGAATCTTCGGGTTCACGGAATTGACATCAATGACGAACACACTGTTTACACCGCTTTTGCCATCCACTTCGAGCGACCGCAGCAGGAAGTCCCGCTGGTCCAGCTTCACTACAAGATAATTCAGCCGGCGGCGAAAAGCTTCCGATCGGGGCACGAGTTTCATATCGTAGCTCGCGCTGTCCTCTTGCACGGTAATGATGAAATTCTTCTTCAGGTTGGCGATGGAATTTTCGCGGCTGAAATAGGATTGGGCGCGGCGGACATTGCTTCCTACGTCGATCGCCTCGGTCCTGTTGCCGATCGTAACGTTGAGATAATTTTCATTGAATCGAATGCGCAACGGGTGCGGTTCGAAGTATTCCAGCGAGAATCGGGCTGTGCCCTCGGCGCAAAACTTGCCGTGCAGGACCATGGGCCTCACCATCAGGCTGGAGGTGCGGGTTTCGGTGATGGTCCCGCAGCCGCTGGTGTATTTCTTCTGCGCTTGCTGAACGCCGTCCCAGATGCGGGTCAGCAGATCGTCGGACTGGGCAGCCAGCACTCCCGGAAAAACTAAGAACGCAAGCAGCCCGCACAGTCTAAACCGCAGGATCATTTCACGCTCCCAGGAAGCGAAATGCGAGCGACCAAAGGCAGATACTGATCGTGTCTCGCACCGGCTTCATCTTGGAGCGGGCCTGGCCATGGTCATAGACCATGTGGACAGGGGCGTGTGCAATGGTGCAGCCCGACCTCGCCATCTTGATCAGGATTTCCATCTCTAACTCGTAGCTCCGGCTCCGCAGTTTGGTTTCACGAAGTTTGTCCAGCCGGAAGAGGCGGAATCCGCTCTGGCTGTCGCGGATTTCGCAGCCCACGAGCGCCGACGCCAAGCGGCTGCCAATGGTGTTGGAGTAATAGCGGGCACGAGGCATGCGGGCGCGATCGAAGGAGCGCGCCCCAATCACCAGGTCCGCTCCCGTCTGTTCGGCTACGCGCAGCATGGCCGGGACATCTTCTGGCAGATGCTGGCCGTCGCCATCGAGAGTGATCACGTGAGTGAAATTCTGGTCACGCGCGAAGGCGATGCCGGTACGCAGGGCCGAGGCTTTGCCGCAATTGGTTTCCGATCGCAGACACGTGGCTCCGGCAGCCCGGGCAACTTGTGCCGTTTCGTCGCTTGAGCCATCGTCAATCACCACGACCTGTTCAACATGCGGTTGCGTCCCTTTGACCACATTGGCGATGTAAGGGGCTTCATTGAATGCGGGAATCAGCGCACAGGTTCGCATGGCGCAGGCTCAAGTGTTCTTCCGCTGACATGCTCCCGAGAGCCGGCCAGGACGAATTCGAATCCCCGTTCTCTCAGCTCATCGATTACGCGCGGCAAGGCTTCAAGCATTACATTCGTTCCTGCCGGCAAATGATCGTGCAGCAGGATGATATCTCCGCTCGCGACCTGGCTCAAGATGCGCTGGGCCAGAACCGTGGAATTCGCCGTGAGTGTATCACGCGTCCGAACACTCCAAGAAATATACTCAAGGCCCGCATCCTCTAAATAGGGCCCCAAAAGGGGATGGCGCAGGCCAACCGGGGAGCGGAAAGCGCGCGGCCGGAAACCACAGCTGCGACGAATGCTTTCGGTGCCGCGCTCGATCTCGGCCCGCAGACGCCCGGGCGTGAGAAAACAGAACAGAGAAGGGTGCGACCAGGTGTGGTTGGCTACCAGGTGACCTTCGTCCCAGGTGCGGCGCACGATTTCCGGGAACTGGTCCGCGCGCTTCCCCACCACAAAGAACGTTGCCTTCACGCCTTTCTCGTGGAGCAAGTCCAGTAATCTGGGCGTGTCTTTGGGGTCGGGGCCGTCGTCAAAAGTCAGGGCCACACAACCCGCACCCTCTACCCGCGAGCGATTGGCGACCAGCCATTGGTTGCGCGGATGAAACAGCAGGTAAAGCATGAGCAAAGTACCGGCGGCGTAAACCAAGACGAAGAGAAGGAACCGCGAGAGAGTGAAGGGATATAGCAAAGCCAGGCAGGCGTTGGTCCCAAGAAACAACAAGAAAAAGATCGCGGACCTTGTCATATCGCCCGTCCCAGGCTTTCGAGATGCTGCAGGGATTGAAGTGTCATCTTAGCATCGGCTGCCTGCGCCGGGGAACCCGAACCGTAGGCGGCTCCCTCGTAGCGCCGAAGCTCCTTTAAGAAAAGGCTTCCCAAGGCCTGGGAGCACAACTAAAATTGGGGCGCGTTTTCAGACAAAATTGGATTGTCCCAGGTTCAGGAGAACATACTTAATGAGACCTCGTTTCTTGTCCATGCTTGTTATTTTGGCATTGTTAGTCACGTGTTTGCCGGCTTCGGCCTCGGACTTGGTTTCGCCTAAGCTGTTGCCTCCGGCGTCCGGACTGCGAGCGGGTATTCCTAACCAGAATGTTGCCTTCGATTCGGGGACAAGTTCATCCGACCGGCCGGCCCCGAGGCGGCACTGGAGCAAGACGGGAAAGATCCTGACGATTGTCGGCGGGGGCTTGATAGGCGCGGGCGCTGGCGCGTTTGTCTACGGCCAGAACAACCCCCACGCAGGTTGCAGTTCCAGCGGCATCATCAGCAATTGCACCGCTGTCGTCTGGAAGGCCACGGGGGGAATTTGGATGGGCGCTGGCGCTGCATTGGTGATCGTCGGGCTCACCCGGCGCACTACAGACTAACCATCTGCGACCGTTGTGAGTTACTTCTCTGCCCAAGATATCGCTGGAAGAAGGGGCTGATTTCGATTTGAGGGTCTTGCTCGCCAAACCGCGCTCCTCGGCAGCTCATTTCGGACTTGCCCCTTTCTTCCGGACTGAACCGCTGGGGCTTGAGTACATCGCGGCGGCGCTTGGGTCGCAGGGGCACCAAGTCCGCATCGTCGATTTGTGTTTCGAGCGCCAGTACTTCAGCCGCAACCCCATGGCGCGTTTCATAAAGTCTTTCCGGCCGGAAGTCGTGGGCATCTCATGCGTGCACATTCTGGACGTGCAGGCCACTCTGCAACTTGCCTCCGAAATTAAACAGATTGACGCGGCGATTTTCGTCGCCGTGGGCGGCCATGCCGCGGCTTCGTACCCAAAGGCGTTGGAGCAGAGCCGTTCGCTGGACGCGATCTGCGTCGGCGAGGGCGAGAGCGCGATGCCCGCCTTGTGCCATGCCCTGGCACAGCACAAACCACTGCATGATGTGCCCTCTCTGCTGTTGCCCAACGGCAACGGGCGGTTTGCCGCAACCCGCGAAGCGCGGGAATGGCTGGACCTGGACCATGTTCTCTGCCCCGACCGTACCTCGGTGGAGGCGTATCGCAAGCACTACGTTTGCCTGAATTACATGCCGGTGTGGACGCTGGAGACCACGCGCGGATGCCGGCACCGGTGCAACTTCTGCTCGGTCTGGCAGTTCTACAAGGGGTCGTGCCGTTTCCATGCCGCGCGACACGTACGCGCGGATTTCGAGCACACGGGCAAGAATGTTTTCGTCATTGACGATTACTTCTGGGGAGACACGGCGCGCAGTGAGGAACTGGCGCGTGAGTTGCTCGCTTCGAGCGAGCGCAAAAACTGGATGCTGGCGCAGTCGCGGGTGGACCTGGTCAGCGAGAGTTGCGAACTGCTGCGGCTCTGGCGTCCCTTGGCGCGGAATTTCGACATCTTCTTCGGCTTTGAGTCGCCGACGCGAAAGGGCCTCGACTCCCTCAATAAGGGAACGGACATATCGAAGACTTTGGATGCGGTTCGCGTGGCCCGGGAATGCGGCTTTGGAGTGACCGGCAATTTTATCGTCGATCCGGATTTCTCCGAGGAGGACTTCGCCGAGCTGTGGAACTTCATCGAAACGCACCAACTCTACCGGGTGGGTTTTACCATCCTCACGCCGCTGCCGGGCACCTATTACTTCGAGCAGAGCAAGGCGCAACTCAAAGTTCTGGACTGGAACCAGTACGATCTGCACCACCTGCTGTGTAAACCGCGCTTGCCGGTCAAACGCTTCTTTGAACTTTATTGCGAGACCTGGAAGCGCACCGTGCTCAACGCGGCCGGGCGCAAGAAGTGGTGGGAGTGGGCGCGGGATATCGATCTGCGCCACATTGGCCATATGGCGAGGATCCTCGCCCGCGCCCAGAAGATGATGGACCCGCAGGCTTATCTGGCGGAGTTCAGCGTGCCGACGGATTCGCCCTAGGGGATCCTGATTCGGCGCCTGCGAAAAGCGCAAACTACAGAGTAGACAGAGGCGCACGGAGGACCCCCAGAACCCTAATCACTCACGTCTTGGTGGTTCGAAATCCGCTATTTTGCTGGGGCGTCTGTCGCGGTCTGCGCCACATTCTCCAGAGGAAGCACGTTCACCCCCTTGTCCTTACGCGCACGCAGCGCGAGATAGTCGCCAAGCACATTGCCCAGGAAAGTGGGAAGGTTCTTGTCGTTGAACGACCAGGCGGCAGCGAAGGCGTTGTTCTCGGTGGAAACCTCCCGCTGAAACAGTAGAGTGCCGCTCTTGCCGTCGTGAACTTGCACTTGGTAGGTAATGTAGGACGTGCCCGCAATCGCGCCTGCAAAGAAACGGGACTTTTTCGACACCATTCGGTAATTCAAGAGCTTGCATTTGACGACGAGGGAAGGGTCCTCCGGCAACGGGTCCTGTTTTTTCGCAACGGTGGTGAAAGCGTGCGTACTGGAAAGGCGGCTGATGGCTTGTTCTTCGGTTGCGGTCACCAGTTTTCTAGCTTTCGCTTCCCATTCCGCGGGGACGATGAAGTCCTCGAATAAGATGGTGCGATAGGCCAAGTCTTCCGGGTTAACGGCCGGGGCCGTTTCATATTCGGCCGTGGCATACGGGTCTCGGGAATCGCGCTTTTCCTTGGCTGCAACGGAAACACACATCAGGACGACAATCAGCAAGAAAGGTAGAAGACTTAGTATTGGCGACTGAGTGGCCGGTATGTGCCGGCCCGCTGCCCTATGAATCTGCGGTAATCGGTTTTTCATGGTCATTTCCTCCAAGTTGACAGGTATGAATTCCCCGGTCCCCCAGAGTGCTCACGGGACCAGCGAATATAACTAGAACGTCTCCGTTCCGGTCGGGCGCTCTCGCAACTCACGCTCGTACTCGGCAAGCTGGCGGTCGATGTCCGCTTGCTTTTCGTTCCGGTCCAGCAGGTCCTCCCGGTAGCGCTTTAAGAAGTAATCGATGGTTTCGACGCGCAGCTTAATGGTATTGGCGGGGCGGTTCTCGTCCATGTCTTTGAACGAGAAATAGGGCGTGCCCGAGCGCTCCACAACCTGCTCGACCACGTTGTAGATGGGCGCATCGTGGCCGCACTTGAAACTGGAAATTTCCACCGCCACCAGGTTGGGATGGCGCGCGGTGAATTTGGCGGCCCAGATCTTGTGATTGGAACTTCCTGAGTTGGCGGTCTTCCAGACATCGGAGATGTCGAGCGGGTGGCGGATTACTCCGGCGCGCACTTCCTGGCCGAACAGCCGGTCCAAAAGATCTTCATCGAGCGGCAAGGTGCTCTGCGAAAAGATCGGGTAACCCAGCTTCTGGAACTGCTCCGCGATCTCGTGGTTGATGCCGGGATCGTGGTGGTAGGGGCGTCCCAGGATGACGATGCCCAATTTCCGTTCCGACTCGAGTTGGTCGAGAACTTCGCGAGCGTGGCGGCGAATGCCGGATTCAAACTTTTCTAATTCCCGATAGCCGATCTCGATGGCGCGTTCGTTTTCCGCCTCCGAGAGGCCGAGAAGGGGCGCCCACGCCTGGAACATCTGCCGCGCAAAGAGCTTGCGGTCCGAAAGGTTCACCAGCGGATGGACGTAACGAATGCCGCGTTCGGCGAAGAGGTCGGTTTCCTTGGTGTACGCCGCTTCGACGGTCTCCGGCGTCACCGCAACCGTGGGACAAGCGTTGTGCCCCCTGACGTTGACCAGGGGGGAGGCGAGCACGTCGACCATGGGGAAGAAGATCGCGTGCAACGGCTTGTGCGCGTGCTTGCTGAAGATAAGGTTGTGGACGTGCGCGAGGGCGATCTTGGACGGGAAGCAGGGATCGATCGAGCCCCTGCTCGATCCTGCCCGGTACATATCGACGGTGGTGAAATCCGAGTACACGACGTTTTCCTGCCTCACGCCCAAGCTTTCCAGGTAGGAGCTGAACAGCGGCGCGTAGGCATACAGGTTCAGAACGCGAGGAATGCCGATGCGCAGATGCTTGCGCCGTTTCATGAGCGCTATCCGACGGCGAGCGGCGGAGCTCCAGGCGCGCATGGGAATGGGATCGGCTACGTTTTCCGGGTAGCACGAGCGCCACACTTCGCGCGCAGCCATCTCCACCAAATTTGGATTGGCGGCCTTGGTGGCATCGAGCTGCGCCTTAATGCCGCGCATGGTGGCCAGGTCCTCCACCGCGCCTTTTTCGCAGGTGGCGACGATAATGCGCTCCTCGCTGGGCTGGAGCGGCACCTTGGTGGGGACAGACGGGGGCGCCGCTGCGGCGGCGATTCCGGTCGACGCGTCTTCCATCCGGACGTCTTCGGTCTGCACGTCGAGGAAAGTTCGCAGGCAGGCATTCTTGCAGAAGTTGCAACGCGTCTCCTCGCCGCGGGTGGTGCGGTAGGTGATCTTACGAACGGCATCCAGACCTATGAAGGTAGTGACATGGCCATTGCGCCAGCCGCGAATCGCTTCGATGCCAGCGCCGATTGCTCCCGATTCGCCGCAGTGCTGGTGAACAACGATGTCCGGGTCAATCCCCAAGGGATGGAAGTTGGCGCGTAGAAAATCCACCTCCGCTTTGACCGCGGCGAGATTGTTCTGCGTGCCGCCCTGGAGAACGAAGCGTGTGCCCAGGGCAGCCAGGCTTGGCACCTTGGCTACATACAGGAAGACATTTCTTGGCAGCACGGTCGCCAAACCGGCTAGGATTTCTTCCGCCCGCCAGCCCTGGCGCTGGAAGTTGACGATGTCAGACTGCAAGAACACGGCGCAGCCGTAGCCGAACACAGGCATGGTGGCGGCGGTGAAAGCGACATCGGCGTAGTTCTCGACCGGAATGCCGAAGCCTTCGGCCGTGGCTTGCAGAAAATAGCCGTTGCCGGCGGAGCATTGCGTGTTGAGTTTGAAGTCCTTAACGCGGCCGTTTCTGAGGACGATCATCTTGATGTCCTGCCCGCCGACATCGACGATGACTTGCGGGTCCTCGTAAAAACGCATCGCGGACTCAGCGTGGGCCACGGTTTCCACCAAGGCGACGTCGGCGTGCAATACCTTTTGCAGGACGTCTTTGGCGTAGCCGGTCGTGCCCACGCCCAGAACTTCGAGGCTCGCACCTTGCGTTTCCACCTGCTGGCGCAGATTCTCGAAGAGGTCGATGGTGTCCTGGATCGGATTCCCCTTTGAGAGTTGGTAGGCTTTCGACAAGACCTCGCCGTGCTCCGATAAAAGCACGGCTTTCGTGGAAGTGGAACCGCCATCGAGGCCGATAAAGGCACGCACCCGTTCGCCGCGCTGGAAGGCTGCCGGCACGAACTTCGGCCGCGAGTACCTGGCTTTGAATTCTTCTAATTCTTTCTGCGAAGCGATCAGCCCGCGGTTGCCGGAAGCCGCTCTTTCCTGGCGGCGTCCTTCATAGATGTAGCGCTCAAGATTCTCCGTCCCCAGATACTGCCCAATCTCTGCGTCTTCGCCTTTGCCGAATTCCACGGCGCCCATGGCGGCGAAATACAGCGCGTTCTCTGGAGTCTTGATCACGTCTTCGGCAGTAACATCCGGCGGCAAGGTGATTCCCCGCTCTTCCCAGAGCAGAGGGATGTTGTGCTGCCAGGCCTCGCGCATGCCGCGAATGAACGTGTTCGGCCCACCCAGCAGCAGCACATGCGGGCGCAGGGTGTGGCCGCGAGTGAGTACGGTCAAGTTCTGCAGAACTATGGCGTCGAAGAGCGAAGCCATCAGTTCGTCGGCCGGAATGCCCTGCTTCTGCAGGCCATTGATGTCGGTCTCGGCGAAAACTCCACACTTGCCGGCTACGGGATGGATTCTGATTCCCTTGTAGCCCTGGTCGCACAACTCGTCAGGCGGGATCTTCAGCTTGGCGTTGATCTTGTCGATGACCGCGCCAGTGCCGCCCGCGCACTTGTCGTTCATCGAAGGGATTTTCTTCCGGCGGCCGTTTCCACCATCCTCTTTGAAAATTATGATTTTGGCGTCTTGACCGCCGAGCTCGACTACCGAGTTCACTTCGGGATGGAGCTTCTCTACGGCGAGGGCTACGGCGTTGACCTCTTGTACGAACTTCGCGCCGATCAAAGCGCTGAGGGCGTTGCCGCCGGAGCCGGTGATGAACATGCGGCAATTGTCGGGAGTGATGCCGATTTCGGCTTCCATGCTGCGGAGGAATTCCAGGAGTTTCCCGGCCTGGCGCGTGTCGTGGCGTTGGTAGTCGCGCCAGAGAATGCCGTCGGGCTCCGCGTCGCTGGGCTCGACTTCGTCAGTCTGTACCGGAACGACAACGGCCTTCACCGTGGTCGAGCCCACGTCCAGACCCACGCGATAGAGGATGCCCGATGCGGCCGGCCGCACCTCGGCCGACGGTTCGAACTGCCGATCAACCGCTCGCGGGGGTTGTGCGGTAGTGTCCATGGAATCTGGGATCATCACGCCTCGCCCGGCAGCTTGGCGAGGTGCGCCTTGCCATCGATGAGGTTGCTCACGTGCAGCACAAAATTGGCCGCAACTCCAGCGATGCCTTGGCGGCGCGGCACCGGATAAAACGGGCTCCGCAATTGGCGATGCTTGGCGACGTAGGCCTTGATCTCGTCGAGTTTCTTGCCCGTGGAAGCCAGGGCCTGCTCGAACTCCGCCTTGGCCTTAATCTTGGCTTCGCCCAGGGCCATCTGCATGCGGCTGTGCGCGTTGATTTCTCCCTCCCCCGAAGTTTCGATGGGCAGGAAAATCATTTCTGGGAAACGGTTCACCACGGCGGACTGCACGCCATCGGACTGTGAGGACGGCATGCAGCCAAAGGGCTTCAACGCCAGCACCATGTGACAGAGGCCGTGGGTGGTGTAGTAGACGTTTTTACCCACTTCGAGATGCCCTTCGCCGCCACGGGCGAGTGAGTGGTAAAAGGGATGCGCCATACGGGCCAACTCGCCCTGGGGAGCGAGACGGTGCGTGAGTCCGCCCAGGTGGCGGGCAGCACGCGCGTGCTGGCGGTTCCACATGCCTTCGCTCAACCGCAACAGCAACCACTTTTTGCGGAACTTCCACTGGTTCGCCAGTTGCTTTTTCAGCTGCCACCAGCGTGCGCCGGGATAGGGAACATCGAGGCCCTTTCTCTCATCCAGGTTCGCCCGAGCCTCATACAAGAGATAGGTGACCCAGGCACCGATTGGTTCCACATATACCTGGGCGCCTTCCTGCTCCAGAAAGGTAAACATGTTGAAGTTGCCGTCGCCTTCGGTGAGTTGCGCCCAAAACTCACCCGTGATCTTGACGATGGGCTTCACGCGCGTATGGTCCACTTCGACTTTGCCCAGGCGCTCACGCGCGAGGCGCATCGCAGCGAGGAAGTCTTTGCTGTAGAGGTGAGTGAGAATCTTGCCCAACGTGTTGCTGGTGTCTTTGAGCTTCTTGCGTCGGGACAGACGCTCCGAAAACCAGCGCGGCGTGCGCTCAAGGATTTCGTAACGCTTCCGATGTTCCAGGAAATCGCTCAGCTGATCGACGACATCCTTGATCGCCTGGTCCGTCGTGCCCCGGGCAATTTCGTAGGGACGGATCTGGTAAACCATGTCGTTGATTACATCACCCAGATTCACCGCGTTGAGCTCGCCCATGAACAGGTCGGCGGAGAACTTAAGGCCGGGTTGGCCAGAATTAGCCTTGACGCCCTGGTCCTGCTGGAAAAGCAGTATGCGAAAGCCACCGAAGCCGGCATTCTCCATCGCCATCCGATACTCGGACTCGTACATGCCGAAGCGGCAAGGCCCACAGGAGCCCGCGGTGAAAAAAATGTAATTGTCGATGATTTCCTGGCGGGAGAGACCTTGAGCTTCGAGCGAGCGTAGGAACTCGATGAGGTTGCCGACGGTGAAGTAAGTAGGATTGCACTGGCCGTTGTTGCCATACTCTTTGCCGGTCTGGAAAGCGGCCAGGTTGGGGTTGGGCAACATCTGGAAGCGATAGCCGCAGCCGCGAAACACGGCCTCGATGAGGCGCTCGTGCTTCCAGGTAAAGCCTCCGAAAAGAATGGTGACACGGTCGCGTTCTTCGGCGTTGAAGGGGCGCTCGCGGGGGCGGTGAAAGTGCTCGACGGGTTTCCCGGCGAGTCCGGCGGCCTGCTCCAGGCGCGCCCGCTCCGTGGCCACGCGGCAAGCGATCTCTTCTTCCCCCAGAGGAGGAAGCGGGGATCCGGCGGAGTTTGCGGCGGAGCTCATACTTCAGGATCTCCCTGTTGACCAGGTCACGTGACCAGATCCCCCAGTAAGGTGTTAGCGAACGCCCAAATGTGATTGTAAATCGAATAGAGGAAGATGCGGGGATGTTCCGCTCACAGTAACATCAGGTTCACTTGGAGCTTTGTATATCCCTGTTTCTGCGCCCAGAGATCGAGCGGGATCGAGGCAATTTCATCCACCACGGGTTCGGCCAATCCGTTGCGAGTCAGGTCCACGGTTTTGATGTAGCGGCGGCAGGTGTCGCAGCATTCGACGCGGACATGCTGGAACTCTTCGGCGGTGTAGACGGGAAGCTTCGCGTGGTTTTCTTCGCCGCATCCGGGACAAACGATTCGGCGGAACTCCCATTCTCCCAGGCAGAACGAACATACCAGCGAGCGCTGTCCGCCGTCTCCCAAGGGCCGCAGGACTCCGACTCCCGGTTTGCGCGAGCAGAAGGGGCAGAGACACGGCGTGGGGCCTGCCTCCTGCTTCCCCGCCTGCTCGCGGACGAATTCCGCGTAGGGCTGGAGAAACGCCCGCGCGAAGAATTCCCTGTGTCCGTCTCCTTTGTCTCCAACTCCAATGACCCGGCCTCCATCTCTTGTCCAGAAGGCAGTCAGCAACTGGAGCTGGCGGTTCGCAGCCTGATTCCGCAGGTCGCGAGCTGCTGCCGCAACCGGAGCGGGACCGGTTTCCTCAACCAAGGACAGGAATCCAGGAAAGCGTTCCACAACCTCGGCCGCCAGTGGCTGTGCGAACGAAACGACCGGCTTCTGACTCTTAAGCGTCTTTTGGGCAGCGCGGTACAACTCGTCCTGAAAACGAGCGACCGGCACGAAAAAACGCAGCATCTCGGAGGCGGACGGGTACTGTGCAGCCAATTCTTCGGCTCTGGCGATACGCCGCTGGCGAAAGGTTTGCGACATGGCAGCGATTATCGGCCCCAGCGTTCCGACGCGCAATGACACAATGTCGGGTGTGGCCAGTTTCCGACCGTATTTACTGCCCTTTTCGGGGCTGAGGCCGCCCAACCTGGGTTTGCAGCAAACTGTTCAGGCGCTCGATTTCCGTCGCTCGTAAACTAAAAAATCATCCGTGCGCCGACTCGCAGAATCAATAATACGAATCAATTTCTCCTTCGAGGTGCTCGCATGCAACTCAAGCCCTTCCTGCTCGATGCCTGGCTCGACCACTACGAACACGACATCGAATTTAACCTTGCTGCAAGCACCGGACCGACCTGGACCGTAAACGACATCCTCGCCCTCGCCGACGACGAAACGCGCCACCGCTTCCTGAACCACAACCTGGTCTACAGCCGCCCCGCCGGCGCCAACAGTTTGCGGGAGGCGATCGCTGAAATGCAGCGTGTCCCGGTAGAGGCCGTTCAAATCGTGACCGGCGCCTCCGAGGCACTCGTGGCCCTGATGTGGTTGGCGGCCGAGCCCGGCGCGAACGTAATCATCCCGCTGCCTGGATTCACCACTTTCTCCGCGCTGCCGGAATCGCTTGGCCTGGAAACCCGCTGCTATCGTGTGCGCCGCGAGAACGGCTTCCGCATCGACCCCGACGAGATCAAGCGGCTCGCCGACTCGAAGACCAAACTCATCCTGATCAACAGCCCGCACAACCCGACGGGCGCGACCATCGGTGACGATGAAATGGAAGCCCTGCACGACTTTACCGCCGACCGCGGAATCCAGCTGGTGAGTGACGAGGTCTACCATCCCATCTACCACGGAAGGCAGACGAAATCGGCGGCACGCTTGCCGCACGCCACCGTGATCTCTGACCTCTCGAAGGCATTTTCGATTGCCGGCGTGCGCACGGGATGGATGATCGAGCACGACGCCCAGCGCCGCCAGCAATACTGGACCGCGCGCGCCTACTTCTCGATCTCGAACACCACCACCGGAGAAATTCTTTCGGAAATCGCCATCCGCAAACGTGAGGCCGTGCTCGGCAAGACCCAGGAAGTTGCCACCCGAAACCTCAAACTCCTCGAGCGCCTCATGGCAGACCATCGCGACGTACTCGGCTGGATTCCACCGCAAGGCGGCATGACCGCGTTCCCCTGGCTGGTGAGCGGAGAGCTGCTTAGCCTAGAAAATGCCCGCCCGTTCTGCCAGGCCGCCACCGAGTGTGGAATCCTGCTGGCTCCCGGCGATTGCTTCGATGCGCCCTCGCATTTTCGTCTGGGCTTTGCCGCGGCCGGAGACAATTTCTCGAAGGCGCTCGACCGCTTCGGAGCATTCGTAAAGAGCTGGTCGGCCAGGATGGTCACGGTATGACGGTCTCGGCATGACGGTCGCAGCATGACCAGAACTTGCTGCGGCGCGATCAACAGGCCTTAATTGGAGAAATCCGTCAGGATGAGAGACACCGAAACCTCCGCACAATTAGGGGTGGACGCCACCGCTTCACACCCTGCACATTGCTGCCTGCCTCAGAAGGTCGTTACAGTAATTTGCGCTTAAGATGCAGGCGTTTTGCCCGACGGACGAGCGATGGTGAGTGTAACTCTGTTTACCTTCACGCATTGCGGACGCATCGTTTTTGGCATTGAAATTGCGTTAATACCGACGAGCAGACTTCGGGGGAGGGCTGTTCACGAGCGTCCCATGACTCTAAACGGAGTCGGGGGCGCTTTCGTTTTGGGTCACCAAGACTCACTTAACGTTTGGCTTCGCCGCTCGTTCGAGGGCAATGCTGCTTCCCGAAGAGTGTGCATTATTGAACAAACAGGCCGTACGCCGTCGCTATGCTTCACCTTATTCTTAGGGTCGATGGGGTAACTGCCGGGTAAGTCCGGGAGCAGTTTAGATTTCTGCCTACGCTGCCACGGGCGACACTCGTGGAGAAGAGGACACGCTTCGCAATTGGGGCGACGCCGTCGCGGATTCCGATCCGGTTGCGGGAATCAAGTTGTACGAGCAGGCGCTCGACATCGCAAAACGCATCGGGAATGTTACCGGCCAGGCCGCCGCCCTGAATGAGATGGCGATTCAATATGGGGTGATGGGCGATCATGCCAAGGCCAAGAACCTCTACGTCCAGGCCTTGGCCATTTATCGCGAAATCGATGATAAGGCCCACACCGCTCCGCTCATGGGCAACGTGGCCAACGAACTGATGTTCCAGGGCCGCCTGGCGGATTCCATGAAAATGTACAAAGACACCGTGGAAAGTGCGCACGAGCTCGGGGCCACATCCACGGAAGGGGACGGTTCCTACAACATCGGACTTTTGCTGCAATTCCAAGGCGACTTGGCCGGTGCCAAAGACTGGTTCAGCAAATCGCTAGCCCTGTTTCAGAACGCCGATAACCGCGTGGCAGCGACCTATCCTCTTTATAGCCTCGGGGAGTTGGCAATGATGCAAGCCGACTTCGACGCGGCTGCCAAACTTTTGCAGCAGTCTCTCACCGCGCGTCAAGCCGAACAGGAGAAGTTAGGAACAGCGGAAAGCAATCTCGATCTGGCTTTACTGGACCTAAACGAGGGCCGTTCCGTCTCCGATGCGGAGGCGCTCTCCCGGAGCGCGGGACAAGTTCTCCACGACGCGAAAGTCAAAGACGAGGAGGCAAGAGCATACTCCATCCTTGCTTCCGTGTTGCTGGCCGAAGGAAAATCTGCCGAAGCGTTGCAAGCGGTTGAACAAGCAACAGTCATTTCGCGCAAAAGCCAGGATCCGAACTACCGGCTTTCGATTGCGGTGGTTTCGTCACGGGTCCGGGGACTGGCTGATCCATCCAATAGTGCGGTATCTCAATCCCTCGCTGCACTGAACCAGGCTGCCATCGAGGCTGGTCGACTCGGGTACGTAGGGATTCAAATGGAAGCAAGACTGGCACTGGGTGAGATCGAAATGAAATCTGGAAAACGTGGGTTGGGACGAAACCACCTCGAAGCCGTGGAGAGAGATTCGGCGGCCAGAGGTTTTCTCCTGATTGCGCACCGGGCGTCTGCCGCCCGGAGCTGATGCGGGCTGCCTGATTGCAGCGTCGCCGTGCTCGTGTGCGTTGATACCACGGGCCGCAGAGCAGCGATCATGGCCAACAGCTGGCAGATGAAGACTAGACGACCGAATCGAGGTCGGACCGTGAAACCTTCTGTGCCTTATCGCTCCGGCTTCTTCCATATGCCGCGATCGTGCATCAGCCGAATCTGCCGCTGGATCACCTTCTTCCGGTATTCCGTGTGCTTCATGGGTGCGCGCTTCAGGTAGAGATTCTTGGGATAGATGGGTTGCTCGTAGAGGATCTGGTAAAGCTCGGTCCGCAGATCTTTCAGCCAGTTATCCCACTGCGCGCGGGCGCGGTGGTCGCGCAGCGCCTCAATGTCGACTACTCCCGCCACGTAGGTTGACCCGCCCCCGTACTCCTGCCGCCCCACGATTTGCCCCTTGTAATTAATGATGAAGGAACGTCCGCCGAAGGTGTCTATGGGTGTCGTCTCTTCGGGGAACAGGTAATAGGTCCCCAGGTTGGGGGCTACGACATACATGTTGTTGTCGAGGGCGCGCGCCCGGCTTTGAATTTCGAAAATCTCGTTGCCGGTTGCGGGGTGGGGGTATGAGGCGCGATAGACCACCTCTGCTCCATTTAGCGCCAAGGCCCGTGCGTTTTCCGGATACGAACCTTCATTTGCCATCATGATGCCCAGGCGGCCAATCTCGGTATCCACCACCGGCCAGAAGGCATCCAGGTTCCGTCCGTATTTTTGCACCCACCAGTCATAAATGTCGTGCGGGCAGACGGAGTGCTCCACCGGAAACAGGGGCGACACTTTGTAGTGTTGGAGGATCACCTTCCCTTTCGGGTTGAGGATGAATCCGACATTGAAGAATCGATCCTTAATCTCCGGATGCCGCGCCTTGGCCTGCGCCATGATGAAGGTGTTGTACTCGCGGGCAATCTTGCCGAGTTCTTCGGTCTCTTCTCCGGGAATATCGATGGCGCATTCCCGCGCAAATTGCACGTGATCGAGATCGAGCACCTCGTCATTGAACGCCTGCAGGGCGCCTTCAGGGAAGGCGATGAGCCGCACCGGAAGATCCAAAGCCGAAAGCCAACTGGCCGCCTTGACCAGGTGCGTCAAGTGTTCCAGGTTGATCTTGATGTCCTTGCGGCGGCGGATTCCGCGTACGGCAGGAATGAGTCCGACGGCGGTATAGGGTTTGACCACAACTCGGTTCCTCACTGCATGGCGCTTAGCTCACGGCGCCCGGCTTAAACGCAAATTTTGGAGGGGAGGCGCGCCGTCCCCCCCAGAGAGACACGACTACTAGAAGTTGATGCGTAATGAGAGTTGGATCTGGCGTGCTGGCGACGCAAACTTCGGCGACCCAAAACCTGGATTCCCGCCAGACGACGCCGGAGGCGCAATATGGTCGCCGAATTCTTTCGGTACGGGACCGACAAAATCCGGCAGGCCATAGACGTGATCTACGTCTTCCACATTCGGCCGGTTGAAAAGGTTGAACACCTCAACGCTGGCCTCCGCCTTGAAACGCTCGGTGATTGGGATGACGCGCTGCAGCCGCAGATCGGTGTCGTAGTACGGGTCGCCTTTGTAACTGTTCCGAGTGCTAACTCCCACCCGGTCGGAGAAGGGGAACAGGTCGCCGTTGGTGTCGAACCCGGTGTTGATGGTGAAGAAGCGGGCGCTCTGCAGGTTGCTGAGAATGGAAAACTTGAAGTCCCGTACGACCACCGGCCATTCTTTGGGTGACTCCGCCAAGAACGCCAGCGTAAAGCGGTGACGAACGTCGTTGTCGCCCACTGCCCGGTCAAATTCCGGGTGGAGGTAATTCTCGGGCGTGTTTGGCAGGTTAATCGTGGTCGAGATATCGATGGACTTCGAGTAGGTGTAGTTCGCCAGAAAGTTGAAGTGGTGTGAAAGCGCTTTGCGCACACTGAGGGTGCCGGCATTGTAAATCGAGAAACCAATGGGCTTCACGTAGAGGACAAAGCCGAAACCGGGGTCGAGGGGCGCAAAGAAGGCTTTACAGCCGGTGGTCACCGCGGGATCGCATCCCGGCTGCGGGGCTCCGTTGATACTCGAATAGACAGGCAGCCGTGAGGCATGCATCCACTGGTATCCCAGCGACACATAGAAATCCTTGCCAACCTCGTGTTCGACTTCCAGGCTGGCTTGTTCCGATAAGGGCTGCGGGAAATCGCGTTTGGCATAACCCAGCGGGAACTGCAGTAGATGGTCGGGCGCGGGATATTGGCCGAACTGCACGAAATTCGTGAACGCGGTTCGGAGATCGGGAGGAGTCGGAACGCAGACAGGTGTGTCGGGCACGGGCGTGCACGCCCCCATAGCTCCGGAAGCACCGAAGCCGATCAAGCTCTTACTCGGATTGCTGAACTCGGGCAGGTTGGGGTTATTCATGTATGTGAATTCAGAAGCCCCGATCCAGCTCACCAGGATATCGCTGTAGATGAATGGTCCGGTGAACAGCCCGGCGCCGCCGCGCACCACGCCCTTGTTGCCGTGGAATGCGTATGCAAAGCCAAACCGCGGCTGAAAATTGCCCAAATTGGTGGGGTGAAACGGGCCCGGGAGACTCCCCTCCCCCGCGCTTGTGATCTTCACGTCCTTGGCGGAGGGAAACTGGTCGACGTCGTAGTGCAGTCCAAAGGTCAGGCTCAGGTTGGGACGTATCTTCCACTGGTCCTGGGCATAGAGCGAATACAGGGTGTGGCGATAATCGAGCGAGGTGGAATCGTTAAAGGCCTGCTCGCTGGGGCCGGCGTACAAACCATCCTGAAAGTTCGGATCACGGGGGGGGATCTGTTGGCCGAAGAACGAGCGCGGCTGCAGAAAGAGAAACGCCACCGGACTACCCGGCAAGAGACCTGTAAAAGGCCCGACCGCAAAAAAACTCTGGGGCGCAAAAATCGCCACTCCCGGACTGAACAGGGTCACTTGCGTGCGGGTCCAGATGGGCTGGAAATCTCCCCCGAACTTAATCGTGTGCGCGCCGCGGGTGTAGGTCATGTTTTCCGCGGCCTGGAAGTGCTGCTCCTTGTAGAAACGCACGCTGCCCACGAAACCACCGGAAGACATCAGGTCGGGAATCGCGAGGGCGGGTTCGAACCCCAAGCCTTTAGGCTGCAGGTTGAAGGTTCGCCGGCTATATTGCAGCAGCGTTTCCGAACTCAAGTCGTGGTTGAAGACATGAAACAGATTTCCGTTGAGCGTCTGGTCACGAACCGGGTTATCACGATACGACGAGGGCAGACCTTCGCCGGGTGCGGCGCCGCGGGCGTTCCGCTTGCGCGAATCGTTGAAAAGATAGGTGACATTGAGCGAAGTATTCTGGCTCAGCAGGTTCGTGCTCTTGAGGATGGTTTTATCGTAGTCGTCAATTTGAAGGATGGAGCCCAGGTTCTCCGGTTGCAGCCCAAGGGATTGTTTGACTTCGTTGATGCTCAACGTGCCGGGTCCGAAGCACCCCTCCGCGTCGATGCAATGCAGGATGAACGAAGAATAGATGGGCGACTCGGCCCGTCGCTGTCCTTCGTAACCCAGGAAGTAAAAACTCTTCTCCTTCCGAATCGGACCTCCGACGGTGCCTCCGAACTGGTTAAAGCGCAAGGTGTCGAAGCCAGGAGCCGAGAGCAGGTTGTTGGCGTCCATCTTGTTGTTTCGGAAAAATTCATACAGCGAGCCGTGGGCGTTGTTGGTGCCCGACTTGGTGATGGTATTGACCACGGAGCCGAGATTGCGGCCGTTATCCGCCGTGTAGGGGCTGTCGACGACGCGGAACTCCTGCACCCAGTCCTGCGAGGGGCTCACGCGCTGCACACCCGAAATGCTGGTCGTGTAGTCGGCGCCGTCCAGCGCGAAAAACGAAGAGTGGCTCTCGCGGATACCGCCGAAACTCAGCTTGAGGACGGTCTCGGTGAAAGGCGACTGCGCCCCGACTGCGGTGCTTCTTCCTACGTTCACCGAAGGCGTAAGCAGGACGAAGTCGATGAAGTCGCGTCCGGACACTGGGAGATCGTTAATCTTATTCGTGTCAATAACCTGGCTGACCTCCGATTTCTCGGTGTCGATCCCCTGCACGGTCTCCTGGACCTGGACTTCTTCCTTCACCGTAACGCCCATAGTCACGTTCAGCGAGGCAATCTGGCCCACCGACAGGATGATCGCCATCTTCTGCCGGGCGAATCCCTTGGCGTCGGCGGTCAGTTCATAACTGCCCGGCGGAAGCCCCGGAATCACTGACAGTCCGTGCGCCTCTGTTATGTCGGTCCGCTTCGCGCCGGTTTGGCGGTTGGTGACGGTCACGGTTGCACCCGGGATGACGGCACCGGTCTGATCGCTGACGGTGGCCTTCAGCGTAGCCAGTTCCTGGGCGTGCAGAGCTCCCGCCAACACCAGGATCCATGAACTCACGACCGCGACAAACCCTGCTCGATGCATTGTTCCTCCCCTGATCGGTGCTTGCCGTTCGAACCGTGCCTGCGAACACTGTTGAACTTTTGAACATGATTGTTCAACAATTGCACTGCTCAACAACGCCGCCGTCGACAACCTTGCGCACTCAACTGCCCACTGTTTCTCGGGTCAGAATGCGCGGTACTGAGTCTTTGCGAACACTGCGATTTGATTGCGTACCGCTTTACGGCACTGCCCCACGATAGAAATCCCCAACACCGGCATTAGGAGAAATGCGGTGCGCTATTCAACAACGGGTCGAACGAAATGTCAAGGGCAAATTCCAGTCGCCCGTGTGCGCCGGTCCCCGAACTTCTCAGGTACCTGACCGGGACGCCATCTGGATGGCTTTCTCGGCCTCGGCGGCATCGAACCACCAGGGCGCATAATCGGGAGGATTGTTGAACCCGTTCGCAATGCGGCTTGCTAGCGGTGGAATCTGGCTGGCCGCGCCCATCAATTGCAGGATCTGCGGCTCCGGCGGCACCAGCAGCGAGTTCGTCCATTTCACCACCCACTGCGCATAGTCCCAGAAAATGTCGAAGGACTCCTGCATCCACTGCGCGTCGAATGGCTTGGTGCCGCGCTCCAGGATTCGCTGCAGGTAGATCGCCGCTGCTTTGCTGGCCGTGTTCGAGCCTTGTCCGGTAATCGGGTCATTGGTCGCAACCACGTCGCCCATGCCCAAAGCGAAATTACCGGAGGGCAGCTTGCACACCGGTTTCCGCACGGTCGGCGCGAACCGCCCGGTGAGGATGCCATTCTCATCTGTCAATTCGATGTGGTCGCAGCGCTCGCGCTCCAACGGCATAAGTGTTTCGAGCACCCACTTGCTCTTTGCCAGATGCTGTTCGGGCGTCTTGATGTCGTTCCAGCAGTCCATCGGGCCGCCGGGAACTCCCTCGAAGACCATGATTTCGCAATGGCCATTCACCGTGAGCGCCGGAAACACAAAGTACTCGCCCACACCCGGAATCAGGTTGAACGACACTGCGGTAAATGGCGTCCGCGGAACCATGTTCTTGACGTAGGTCAAGGCCAGCGCGCGCATGGGCTTGTCGAACGGCGACCGCGACGCGTCGCGCTCGAACATGCGGTTCACTTCGCCCTTGCCCGCCGCCACGATCACCAGGTCGTGGCTCTTACTATAAGCGTCCACATCCTGCGGTCCTGCGTCCTGGAGGACGAGGTTCCCGCCGCGCTTAACAAATTCCTTCAGCCATCCGGAGAACTTCACCCGCTGATCCACCGATTGCCCGTAGTGGCTGAGCTTGGCTTCCCAGAACAGCGCGCGCGTTTTATCGGGCCCGGGAATCGTGAACGCAATCCCCTCGGTGATCGGGCACTTCTTTTCCCAGGAGTTGATCCCCAAGTCCCGTTCGTTCTGGAGGGAATCATGGAACATAAACTGGCTGGAGGTGACTCGGCGGTTGAACACCTGCTCCGGCGTGCGGTTACTGACGACCGTGACGTGGTATTTGTTTTGCAGGAGTCCCAAGCCAAGTTGCAAGCCCGACTGCCCGCCACCCACGATGGCAATTTTCCTCATTTGATTTTCTCCAGGTGCACGATGCGCTGCATTCGATCGCAGCGCACCAAACTATAATCGACTCTGTCAAGCTTCGCCAAATGCCGGGCAGGGTTTCCGGGCCAGATCCTCTTTCCCAACACCAACCCCTCTTGCCGCTCATCCGGCCTCGTGATAGGCTTCCCGCTCTAAAGGCAAAGAACCGCGGAGATGACTATGGAGGGATTGCGAGGCAAAGTCGCCATCGTAACCGGCGCCGCCACCAAGATTGGTGCAGCTGTAGCTCGCGCATTTCAGCGCGAAGGCACGAAGGTTGTGATCGCCGACATCAACGATAAAGATGGACAAGCAGTGGCCAGCGCTCTCGGCAAAGACGCGCTTTTCATCCAGACCGACCTTGCTGATGACGCGCAGATTGCGAATTGTGTGGAGCGCGCGGTCACTGCCTTTGGCGGAATCGATTTTCTGGTGAACCTGGCGTGCGTCTACATCGATGACGCGCTGAATGCCACGCGCAAGGACTGGCTCGACAGCTACAACGTCAATCTCGTGGGCGGCGTGATGCTGCTCAAAGCGGCGCGTCCGCACATGGTGAAGCGGGGAGGCGGCGCGGTCGTGAATTTCGGCAGCATCAGTGCGAAAGTCGCGCAGACCGGGCGCTGGCTTTATCCCGTAAGCAAAGCAGCGATTCTGCAGCTCACCCGCAACGAAGCCATGGACCTGGCCGCCGACAAGATTCGCGTGAATTCGATTTCCCCAGGCTGGACCTGGTCGCGGGTGATGGACGAACTGACCCACGGCGATAAGGAAAAGACCAACCGTGTCGGCGGCCCGTTTCATCTGCTCGGCCGCGTCGGCGAACCGGAAGAAGTTGCCCAGGGTGTTCTCTTTCTGTGCTCCAGTCATGCTTCCTTCGTCACCGGAACCGACCTGGCGGTGGACGGCGGCTATTCCGCGATGGGTCCGGAGATGGCCGCACCCGCGATTCCGAAGCTGATGGAGTAGGTAAGGGCCGAACCTCGTGAAACGCGTCGCGATTGTCGGAGCAGGTCAGTCGGGCTTGCAACTCGCTCTGGGATTGCTGGCCTCTGGCCACCAGGTAACCCTCTTCTCCGACCACTCCGCGGATGAAATTCTGCAAGGCCGCGTCCGGTCGAGCCAGTGCATGTTCGACTCGGCCCTCGAGATCGAGCGGGAGCTCAATCTGAATGATTGGGAAGAACAGTGCCCCAAAGTCGAGGGAATCTCCTTCGCGGTTCCGGATGGCATCGGAGGCTCGTCGATCGATTGGGCTGCCCGCTTGGACAACTTCGCTCAATCGGTCGATCAGCGGCTGAAAATATCGCGCTGGCTCGCCCAATTCCAGAGTCGAGGTGGCGAACTCCACATCAAGGCAGCCGGTCCCGAGGACCTGGCAGCATGCGCGCGCACTCATGACCTGGTCATCGTCGCCAGCGGAAAAGGCGCGCTCGGTCAACTCTTCGAGCGCGACCCCGGCCGCTCGCCGTTTTCGCAGGCGCAACGCGCATTGGCCTTGACCTACGTCACCGGCATGCAGCCCCGCGTGCCTTACTCCGCTGTCTGCTTTAATCTGATCCCCAACGTGGGTGAGTACTTCGTCTTTCCCGCTCTGACCACTAGCGGCCTCTGCGAGATCATGGTCTTCGAGGGCGTGCGCGGCGGCCCGATGGATTGCTGGTCTGAGGACCTCTCGCCGGCCGAGCATCTGGCGCGCAGCAAGCAGATACTCGAGACTTTTCTTCCCTGGGAAGCGGCGCGCTGCCGGGACATCGAACTCACCGATGACAACGGCATTCTTTCCGGGTGTGTCATCCCAACCGTGCGCAAACCGGTAGTGAAGGTTGCGGGGCTTCCAATTCTGGGCATGGCCGATGCGGTGGTTCTGAACGATCCCATTACCGGGCAGGGCGCAAACAATGCCGCACGTTGTGCGGAGATCTACCTGGAAGCCATCCTCGAGCGAGGAAATGGGCCCGCCGATGCCGAATGGATGCAGCAAACCTTCGATCGTTACTGGACCGGCTATGCAAAATGGGTGACGGAGTGGACTAACCTGCTTCTGAAACCGCCCGCTCACGTACTTCGGTTGCTGGACTGCGCCGGAAAGAACCCGGCCATCGCCGGTGCATTTGTAAATGGGTTTGACGATCCCCGCACTCTTTTCCCGTGGTTCACGGAGCCGGCCGAAGCGGACAAGTTCATCCAGCAGGAAGCGAAGACCGTCGCCGAACGCTTTGACCGGAGAGACTTGCGGCGCGCTCTGGGCCAGTTTGCGACCGGAGTCACGGTGGTCACCGCCCGGGCGTCGGATGGGCGCAAGATTGGCGTCACCGTCAACTCCTTCTCTTCAGTTTCGCTCAACCCCCCGCTGATCCTGTGGAGCCTGGCTCGTCAAACACCCAGTTTCGCCGATTTCACCACCTGCACTCATTTCGCGGTAAACGTTTTGGAGGCGAAACAACATCACCTCTCGCGCCAGTTCTCAACACCTTTGCCCGACAAATTCGCGGGAGTAGACTTCGCCGAGGGCAAGGCCGGTGTTCCGATCGTGCAGGGCGCGATTGCCCAGTTCGTTTGCCGCAAAGTAAAACAGTATGACGGCGGCGACCACGTCATCCTTCTGGGCGAAGTAGAGGAATACAAATACTCCGACGGGGAACCGCTGGTGTTTCATTCCGGCCGCTACCGGATTGCGACGCGTCATCCCGATATCGCTGACTGAACAACACCACTTGCGCTGGGGGCTTATGAACCAATTCGCTGCGTTGAACAAGCAATACATCGGTGGAGTATGGCGGGACGGCTCGAGTCAGAAAACCCTGACCGACTCGAATCCCTACAACGGTCAAAAGATCGCCGATTTCAAACTGGCCAGCCTCTCCGATCTCGATGAGGCCTATCGCTCCGCGGCCGCCGCACAGAAGATCTGGGCGGAGATCAATCCGTTTGAGCGACGCACAATCATGGAAAAGGCGATTACCTGGATCGAGCAGCACTAGTCGGAGATCACCGATATCATCATCGAAGAACTCGGCGGCACCGCCCTCAAAGCGTTCTTCGAAATCGGCCTGGTCAAGAGCATTATCAAGGAGGCTTCCACCTACCCTCTGCGAATGACAGGCGAAATCTTTCCTTCGCCTGTGGAGGGCAAAGAAAACCGCCTCTACCGGATTCCGGCGGGTGTGGTCGGCGTGATCAGCCCGTTCAATTTCCCGTTCTTCCTGAGTATGCGTTCCGTCGCGCCGGCGCTGGGCGCGGGCAACGGCGTGGTTTTGAAACCGCACGACGATACGCCAATTACCGGCGGAACGCTGGTGGCGCGCGTCTTCGAGGAGACGGGCATGCCGAAAGGTTTGCTCAACGTGATCATGGCCGACATTCACGAAATTGGCGACGCCTTCGTGGAGCATCCGATTCCGCGCATTATTTCTTTTACCGGTTCCGAAAGTGTGGGACGGCATATTGGAGGCGTGGCCGGCCGCAGCCTTAAGAGGGCGATTCTCGAACTCGGAGGTAACAGCGCCCTGATCGTGATGGCCGACGCCGATCTTGACTATGCTCTCAACGCCGCAGTTTTCAGCCGCTTTACCCATCAAGGCCAGATCTGCATGTCGGCGAACCGCGTTCTGGTGCATCGCAGCCTCTACCCGCAATTTCTGGAAAAATACGTTGGCCGCGTGTCGCGTCTGAAAGTAGGCGATCCACGCCAGCCCGAGACCGACATCGGTCCCTTGATCAACCGGGCCCAGGTTGACACCCTCTCCCGGCAAATTCAGACGGCGGTCGACGAGGGAGCCAGGGTTGTGCTGCGTGGGAAGAGTGAGGGCAATGTCATTTCGCCTACCATCTTCGCCGACGTTCGTCCCGAGATGGCGATCGCCCGCCATGAAATGTTCGGCCCGGCGGTGTGTGTCATTCCGTTCGACTCGGCCGAGGAGGCCATTCGCATTGCCAACGATAGTCCCTACGGGCTGAGCGGGGCCATTCATACGAAAAACGTGGAACAGGGAGCGGAGTGGGCCAAGCAGATTGACTCCGGCATGGTCCATGTGAATGACGGCACCATCAACGATGAACCCCTGGTAGCCTTCGGCGGGGAGAAGGCATCGGGCTTTGGCCGGTTGAATGGCAAGTGGGCGCTGGAAGAATTCACCACGTTGAAATGGGTTTCGGTTCAGCACACCCCGCGGCACTATCCGTTTGAGGCGGCCGGCACCACGTCGTAGAACCCGTCCGGGGCATTTCAGATTTCTAATGTAAGGCGGCGAAGTCGACGATATCTGGCTGGTTAGCTTTATCGCACAATTTCTCGCACCCCCAGCAAAGGCGCTCGGGGTGTTTCGGATTCAGCGCTATTCTGGGTTTAGCCATGGTACATAAAGTCCGGTGAGTGGCCCGCATCCTGATACTGGATACCTCGTCACAGTGAAACGAGGACTATTGTCACAGACGCAGCGGAGTGTGGTCGGTCGCGGAATACCACACATCTCTTTCTCCTACGACCGGATCATGGTCAGCAGCATCTTGAAGCGTGTGGTCGCTTTCACAGCGTGCGGCTTTTCAGCGGGCAGTAGGACGACGTCACCTGTTCTCACCTCAATGGGTGTGCTTGCAACGGTGATCTCGGCTTGGCCTTCAACAGCCTGCACGAGCGCATCGAACGGCGAGGTGTGTTCGCTTAATCCCTGTCCTTCGTCGAAAGCAAAGATTGTAACGTTCCCCTTTTCCCGTTTCAGGATGACCCGGCTTACCACTGACCCCTGTTGGTAGTTGACCAAACTCAGTAGCGGAACAGCCTCTGCTCCCACAATCTCTGAGCGTGCGATAGTGGTTGAACTCATATTTTGTTCCTGCCTTTCTCACATGCTTAGATCTGCTGAGAGGTTTCCATACAAATCCTGAAGCGCGAGGTGGTTCGCTTGGGCCATGCTCGCCGCCACAGCCCTTCAATCCGTGCTCGTCGAAAATGCGTCGTGCGCCTGGGCAGAGCTTCACGATCTCCGCCACGCCGGTATTGGCCGTAATCTGACTCATGACGATATCCTCTTTATCTACTCTCAACACCATAGAATTGGTGCCGCGAGTCAGCCATGACTTTTGTCACGCTGGAAACACCAGGTTCTGCGAAAATCTATCGCCGCGCTGCCAGCAGTGAGGACGGTTTGACAATAACTATGCCCTTCATGCCGGATCCCTCGTGCAACGTGCAAACGTAGCGGTAAATGCCTGGCTCCGTAAAAACGCGGGAGTAGGATTGTCCGGGCTGCAGCAAACCGGAGTCGAATGGACCTGCTCCTGAAGGCAGCTTCACGTCTATTCTGGATAGAGCCTTGCTCGCATCGTCCACTACGTTGTGGATTACTTGCGAGGAGTTCTTCCAAACCACTTTGTCACCGGCGTTTACCGTGATGGCCGGCGGCACGAACCCCATGTCGGTCATGCCGACTGCCCCTTGGGCCACTGGCGCTGTGAGCTTGGCCAAGGTTTTGCGAATTGCCGCCAGGGAAAGCGAGACCGAGCAGTTCGGGGCGAGTGGCTCCAGCGTGTCCACCACAAAACTGGGAACGTTGGGATCCTCCGCTTCAACTACGCTGCCGAAATATCCGGTCACGTGGACCAGACGATTGGCGTTCTGCGAGAACAACAGTGGCCTTGCTTCCATGCGATAGGCCCTCGACGACTGGAGTAATTGCAGCATTGCCTTGCCGTCATTCGAGATCGTGAGGCAACCGTTCAGCTCCTTGGATGTTGCTTCAGACTTCGTGGGCGATATCTCAAGCGCGTGACTGGCGTGAGGTGAATCTGCAGCATTGCCTGCATGCGCTGTGCTGTGCATGGTCATATTCGACATCTGCTCGCCTGCGGTTGGGTTGCTGTTGGCCGATGTGTAATCAGTCTGGGTCCCCTTCAAACTTGCTGCAGTGTCAGCCTCTGTCATGCCTGACAGGCGAGGGAGACCGGAAGCAGTTGAGTCGAGTGCTGATCCCGTGTGCATCAGGGTTGCGTTCTCGGTGCCAGAAATCTCAAAAGTTGCCATCAGCCCTTTCGCCATGCGCGCCATGGCGTGGTCCATCATGCCGAACTGCCCCGGAACACTGGCTTTGAATTCCAGGATCGCAGCCGCGCCGGGCGGTACACTGGCGGTCTGGACGTTCGTCAAGGGAGGAGATGTCAGAGACCCTAACCGGTAATCGCGAGTAAAAATCTCGCCGACGACATGCAATGATGACGTGTCATTCGGGCCCGCATCGCCGAAGAAGACGCGGACCGTTTCTCCAACCTTTGCTGCCATCGCATGAGTCTTCGTCAGCGCATCGACTGCTCCGTTGAACACGAAGTACTCGGGCCTTTCCTCCATGAGCTTCGCGTCGCTGAATTGCTGCAGGCCCGTCTTGCCTTTGGGAGCTGCAGTGTAAACTTCCCCCTGCATCACGTAGTACTCGCGATCAGCAGGCGGAAGTCCACCTTCCGGTTCGACCAGGATCAGTCCATACATGCCATTGGCGATGTGTTCAGCAACCATCGGAGTGCCGCAGTGATAGACGAAAAGGCCGGGGGTGGTCGCCTGGAACGTGAATGTTTTTGCCTGACCGGGAATCGTCTGAGTGAACGCAGCTCCTCCGCCCGGGCCGAGTGCCGCATGGAAGTCAACCGAGTGGGCCATGTGGCTGCTGGCATCGTTCCGCAGAGTGACCTCGACCGTGTCTCCCTGGCGCACGCGGACCATTGGGCCAGGCACTTTTCCGTTGAAGGTCCAGTAGCGGTAAGTCGTGCCGGCCGACGGATCGAGAGTTCCCACCACCTCCTCAGCCGTGAGCGTAACGTGAACCACGGCAGGCTTTCTCTCGCCAAGAGCCGGAGGAACATCAGCCGGGTCGCGCACGATGTCGACAATCCTGGTCTGGGCCTTTGCTTGATGTTCGCGGTGTGTGATTTCCTGTGCGGTCAGAACAGCCGTCATCGGAAAGAGGAAGAGCAGCATGCTGACGATGGCTTTGACGAATGGAATCTGGTAATGAAGGCTTATTTTCATATTTTGTCTTTTCCAGCCGGCCTATCGTTATCCACGTTCGGTGTCCGGTTGCCGGCTGACCTATACTTGTATCGGGAGGCGATAGATCTCAATGGAGCATCCGTACTATCGGCATAGTCAGTTGTCACAGGAGCAGGTAAATGCTGGAGAGTGAGTTGTTTGCGCTGCTCCAAAGAACCACCGACGCGGCATTCTCGGTGACCGAAGAAGGCGAGATCCTGTCTTGGAACCAGGCTGCGGAGAAACTGTTGGGCTACTCCGCTGCGGAAGCAGTCCACAAAACTTGCTATGACATTCTGGAGGGCATGGGGGCATTGGGTACCCGGGTATGCCATCAGCACTGCAGCGTGGCTGAGTGCACAGGGGGTAATACGGAAATCCCCAACTTCGACATGAGTGTCAAGACTCGCTCAGGGGAACGATTGTGGATCAATATGTCTACCATCGTTTTCGATAATCAGCGCACGGGCCGCCGCCTCCTGGTGCATATGGCACACGACATCACCGAGCAGAAGAAAAACGAAGCGTTGATGCAGAAGATGCTGGAATTGTCGAAGCAGGTCAGCTCGCTCGCCGAAGCTTCTGTGCGCGCGGAACCAACTCCTGCGCTATCCGAGCAAGAGAAGCATGTCTTGCGCCTGTTCGCCGAAGGCAAGGATAGCGATGAGGTCGCCAGCACTCTGGGTATCAGCCCGCAGACCCTCCGCAATCACCTTCACC
>JAIQFO010000002.1 GCA_020073215.1 Terriglobia bacterium
GCGACAAAATTGAAGAAAGCGGCCCAAATCACCGCAAACCTGGGGGTAAGCACGCGAGTGGACACCACCGTGGCGATGGAGTTGGCGGCATCGTGAAAGCCATTGAGGAAGTCGAAAATCAGGGCGACGACAACGGTTATCGCGACCAGCAGGACGGCCGGGTTCACCTGGGTTCGCTCCTTGGGGGCAGTGGCATCGGGTTGGGGCTGTCAGATGTGTCCAAGTGAGGTTCGTATCACTAATGTGCAAGTGAGATTCGTCGTATCAGAGTATCGCTTCAGCGATACCGCAAACTCCCGGAAAAAGACGCCCCTTCAGGGGCCCGGGCGTCGCGTCTCCCAACCTACGCACTCTTCAGCACGATCGCTTCCAACACGTTGGCCGCATCTTCGGCCTTGTCGGTTGCGGTTTCGAGCACTTCATAGAGTTCTTTCATCTTGATCAACTGGATGGGATCTTTTTCGTATTCGAACAGCTCTCCAATCGCCTTGCGGCTGATTTGATCGGCTTCATCCTCAAGCCGGTTGATCTCGTCGCAGTGCAGCATCACCTTGCCATCCTTCTCCAGCAGCGAGACGCCGCGCGCCAGCTCTTCGCTTTGCAGCACGAGGATGCCCGCCAACTCCGCCGCCGCCGCTGTGGGCTGCGCGATCTTGTACATCACCAGGCGCGTCGCTGCCGTGTTCATGTAGTCCAGAACGTCGTCCAGCGACGAGGCCAGATGATGAATATCCTCGCGGTCGAAGGGCGTGATAAATGTCTGGTTCAGCTTGGTCATGATGGCGTGGATCGCCTTGTCGCCCCTATGTTCGATGGCTTGCATCTCTTCGACGCGGATTTTCAGGTCGTGGGGATCTTCCAGAATGCTGCGCAACAGGCGCGCACCCTCATTCATGGCGCTGGAAAGCTCGGCAAATAACTCAAAAAATTTGGTCTCGCGCGGAATAAGACGGATCATGTCACCATTAGCTGTTCAAAGGTTGGGAACGGGCTACTATCTCACGTCAGGGAGTCGCCACGCAAGGCAACGGGGCGCGTGGCAGTGAGCTGCTTTGTTGAGACGCGGCTTGCCGCGTCTCCGCCGGCCGCGATCAACCTTCAGACTTCGCTCAGTCTTCGGCGGGAGGCTTCGGGGTTCCCCGGGGATTTTCGGGATCCAACCCGGCCGCCGTCATGATGGCGCGTCCCAGTTCTTCGGGGGTAACGACGAATCCTTCGGCTGGCGGTTGGCTGCCGGCATCTTCTTCGGCCGTAGGCGCGACGAAACGATAGCCCCGGCCGACTACGGTTTGCAGGTACTGCGGCTCTCCGGCATCGTCGGCCAGGGCGCGGCGGATCTTGCGGATGGCGGTATTGATTCCCTGTTCGACGTCGACGAACACATCTTTGCTCCACAACTCGCTGGAGATCTGCTCGCGGGTAACCAGTTGTCCCCTCTTTTCAACCAGAAACATCAGCAATTGCAGCGGAAGGCCTTCCAGCCGAACCGGGATGCCACGGCGGCAGAGCTGAAAACGACCGTAATCCAGCTGGAAATCGTCGAAGCGAACCTTCTTCTCCGGCACAGCACAACTCCTACGGCACTTGACCCACTAGAGCGGTTTCACTGCATAGGGGAGACGCGGCAAGCCGCGTCTCTACGGGTTCAGAAATTCTGTTCTGCCGGGCTTGCCATGTCAAGCCCCCAGATCAATCTTCAGACTGCTTCATAACAATTCAGACTGTCTCCATGGACGCGTCCGGCGATCGGGTGCAAAATCGCAACCATGATTTCCTCCCGTAGTGATTACAGCGAGTCGAAGTCAGTTCAAAACGGAGGTGATTCCATGAGAACGAGCGAGTCAAAAGGTAGTGGACGATCTAGAGTCCCGGCATTCATCGCAATGCTGTGTGGCGCGATTTTTACGATTTTGCTGCTCCCGGCCTATGGCCAACAGGAAGTTGATCCGACTTGGTATGACCCCTGGGCCGCGCCAACCGCGGCAGCCGTCCATCCCGCTCAACCACCCGCGGTGGTCCACTCTTCTCAAGCACCCGTAGCGACTCACCGGTATCAACAGACCATCAGGTCTATGTCGCCGGCTCCGGACGTCGTGAAGCTTCGCGGGAAGGACGCACGACTCGACCAAAGGCGTAAGAACGCTGCCCGCAAGAATGGTGAAGCGGAAATTACCCTCACTTCGCCCGCGGGTGCGTCTGGTCGTAAACGTTCATCACGTGCTTGACCGAGAGCTGGGTGTAGCGTTCGGTGGTCGCCAGGCGCTCATGGCCGAGCAACTCCTGGATGGCGCGCAGATCCGCTCCCTCTTCCAGCATGTGTGTGCCGAAGGCGTGACGGAGGGTGTGGGGATGAACCTCGGGTGACAGTCCCTTGGCGACGGCGATGCGCTTGATGATGCGTCCCACGCTGCGCGTGGTCAGGCGTCCGCCGCGCTGGTTGACGAGCAACGCCGGCATGCCTTTCTCCGGTTTCTTTTTGAGCGTCGCGAGCAGTTGTTGCCGCCAGGGCAGGTAGGTGGCTAGCGCCGCCAGCGCCGAGCCTCCAAATGGTACGTAGCGCTCCTTCTTCCCTTTGCCGCGAATCAGAATAGCTTCGTTGCTCAGGCTGATGTCGTCGAGATTGATGCCGACCAGTTCCGAGTTGCGAATGCCGCAGCCGTAGAGTAGTTCGAGCATCAGACGATCGCGCTCGGGAAACGATGCCACCTCGGGCATCTTGCCGTCGAGCACGAAATTCATCTCCTCAATCGTCGGAACGCGCGGCAGTTTCTTCGGTAGCCGTGGCGTGGAAACGAGCTTCGCCGGATTTTGCTCAACCACGCCTTCCTGCCCGAGCCACCGGTACAGCGACCGTACCGCGGCCAGGGCGCGGGCGACCGAGGTCTTGCTCAAGCCTTTGTCGTAGAGATGCGAGAGGAAGCTGCGGATCGCAAAGTGGTCGATCTTCTCCCAACCGCGCGAACCGATATAGGCAGCAAAGTTGTCGAGATCTCCGGTGTAGGCCTTGATTGTGTGGGCGGAGGCGTTGCGCTCCCGCAGGTGGCGGAGGAAATCGTCAGTGGCGCGTTCGACGATGGTGCGAGGCTGCTCCCTTTTGTCAGTCTTCATACGGATCTGGATTCACCACAGAGTCACAGAGGAGTGCGAATTCATGGTTTTCTCTCCGTGGCAGAGACGTTGACTCGCGATTGAACAAACAAGAAAAGTTCTTCTCTGTGTCTCTGTGACTCTGTGGTGAATTCATGACCTAGCCTTGGCTCGCGGATGATGTTTCGCGTACACGCTCTTCAACCGGTCGAGCGCGACGTGGGTATAAATCTGCGTGGTCGAAATGTCGGAATGGCCGAGGATGCTCTGCACGGTCCTCAGGTCGGCGCCGTTCTCCACCATGTGTGTCGCGCAGGAGTGCCGCAGCATGTGCGGACTGGCATGGCGTCCTGCCGCGAGACCTGCTTTCCCAACCAACTGCCAGACACGCTGACGGGTGAGGCGGCGGCCTCCAGTGCCCAAGAATAAGAGCGGAGAAGCTCTTGTTTTAGCAATCACTTCCCTGCTTTCCTTCAAGTATTTCTCTAATGCATGCTGGGCTGGCACTCCGAGCGGCACCATGCGCTCTTTGTCGCCCTTGCCGCGTACCAGGATATATCCCATCTCCAGCTTCAGGTCTTCGAGACGCGCGTCCGCAACTTCGGAAACGCGCACGCCCCCGGCGTAGAGAAGTTCGAGCATGGCGCGATCGCGGAGCCGAAGCGCCTGGCCCCGAGCGGTTTCGTGTCGCGGCGGGGCTTCGGCCAGCATGGCCCCGACTTCGGCGTGGCTCAGCGCCTTCGGCAGCACCTTCCACTGTTTCGGCAGGTCGATGTTCAGGGTCGGGTCTTTGTCGATCTTTCCGTCGAGCAACAAGTGCCGGTATAGATGCCGGATGGCGGAAAGCTTCCGTCCTACGGAACGGCCGTCGAGCCCGTTTGAAAATAATTCCTGGATGTATTCGCGGACGTCTTCGCGCCTCGCTCCGGTCAAATTCTGCTTGCGGTTTTCCAAGAACCCCGCAAACTGCGCCAGGTCGCAGGTGTAAGCCGCAATCGTCAACTTCGCCGACCCGCGCTCGACTCGCAGATAGTCCAGGAAAGCGGAGAGCGTGCCGAAATCGGCTGGTGACGCCATGGAACCAGTATGGAATGGGAAGGCAAGTCCGCAAAGTACCGCGCGGGGTGCTGCAAACTTCTCGCCGTCGAGGCAACCAAACGCAACGTTCACTCTCTGCTTGACTCGCGTGCGACACAGCCCATAAAATCCCTGGATTCGTTGTTCCCCCCTGCATTCGAAGGCAACGATCACGGTGATCAGCGACGGGGTCCCAGGGCGGTCGCGCGGTCACGAAGTGGGTCCAGAAACGCCTATCTAGGAGGAAATCAGAATGAAGCGAATCGTGTTGTGCCTACTGCTGTTGCCGCTCTGCCTGGCTCTCAGCCCTTCGGCGTGGGCGTCATGGGGGAGCTTTATCTCCACCGGAACCGGCACCGGAGTTGGAGTTCCGACTTGTGCCCACGTTTCGACGGACCACGTCGTCTGTGCCGTGCGGAGCGGCAAGGCGGCGATGATGGTGAACGAGTTCAACGGGACAGCATGGGGAACAACGTGGACGAGCCTGGTAGGGGCCATCAGTTCCGACCCTAGTTGTACGAGCGATGGCGCCGGCAAAGTGATCTGCGCCGCGACGGCAACCAATGGCAACTTGCTGTGGTCGATTTTCAACGGCACGACCTGGAGCACTCCGGCGTTGGTTAGCGCGGCGCTGTATTCGGCTCCGAGTTGTGCGCAGTACACCACGGGTCAGGTGCTCTGCGTCGCACGAAACGTCTCCGGCGGCCTGGCCTGGTCCGTCTACAACGGCACCAGTTGGAAGGCGTTTGCCAACCTCGCAACTGCAACCGAGTCTGCGCCGAGCTGTACCACTGACAATAATAACGGCGTGATTTGCGGAGTCTTCACCACCGCCAGTGCCACGTTGGTGAATCGCTACGCGGGGGGCGCATGGAAAGGGTTCCTGAATCTCGCCGGGATCGCCACCAGCGTTCCCGATTGCACGTCTATGAATTCGGCTGGGAATGTCGTGTGCTTCGCGGAAGGAATCAACAATGGAGTATACGGAACCCGTTTCAACGGAGGAGCCTGGATGCTGAGTAGCTGGAGCCCGTATAGCGGGATTGGCGGCAGCGTTATCGCTAACGCCAGTTGCACAAGCCAGTCTGCCGGCCTGCTGGTCTGCGGAGTCATGGGCACCACCGACAATGCCTTTTGGAGCGACGTGTATAACGGATCGAACTGGTCGGGATGGTCGAAGGTTGGCGGGCTCGGAATGAATTCGCCCGCTTGTGCGCCCTTAGGCACGGGCCAGGTGGTCTGCGTGGTTCTTGGCATCAACAACAAGCTGACGAGCGTGGTTGGGCCATAAGCTCGAACCTGCTCCGCTTCTCTGATAGCGGCCTTCCCTCAGCGGAAGGCCGTTGGTCTTTAGGACCAGCGGCCGACTGGCTGCCAGGAGCGGCTAATCAACGCTACCACCCGGTGACAAACAATCTGCGCGCGCCACGCAGGCCACACTTCTGATACTTGTCGTAAGCAACAGCGGTGCGTTCGCGGATGTGCTCATTGGTTTCTCCGGCAATCCAACCATCGAGCGCGCTCTTCAGGGTATAGGCCTCGGGAGCCATCAGGTTGGTTGTCCACAACAGCGGATACGCTCCCGCGGTACGGAGGGCGTCACCAAAATACTGCTTGCTGGCACACGCCAGAATGATCGCGTCACGATGAATATCATTCTTCTTGCGCGGGACGAGGGGCAACTGAAAATCCATGAGGCCATCGTGTCCTACGTACGCCACAAGATTCGAACCACCTCGCACCGTGAGAGTCCCTGCCGGCGACGCGGGCAGAGCGATTCTTTCCGGACTTGCCCCGGCTGCAGCATCGAAGAAATCGAAGATGGCCTGGCGTATCTCGTCGCCTCGATAGGCGTCGGCCACAAGATACACCTCGGCCCTGCGATGTTTGAACACGCACCGTTCCAAGATTTCCGGCTTCGGCTTCTGCACACAACTTAGCAACGCCCAATCGGAACTGCGAGCAAAGAAAGTCCTCACTCCCGCCGCAGCGCCCCAATACAGGTTGCGAGCTGGATCCAATCCATTCCCCAATCGTGGGGGAACAGGGACGATGCCCTGGTGTTCATTGTCAGCGAGGGCAACGAACACGTGGACCGTGCGTGCCGGCGGATTCTGCGACACCGCAGAGTTCAGGTAGAAGCAAAGACATAGAAGCGCCAGCGAACCGTGAGTAAACTTTCTCACCGATTGCTCACTTCCCGAAAAATCTCCACCGCGTAGAGCACGCCCTCCGGCGTCTCTTCGTGTTTGAAGTAGGCGAAGACATCGCGCCCGGCGGCCAGATGTTCCTGGATGCGCGCGACCATCGCCTGTCGCTCTTCCCGCGTGTATGTGGGCTTGCGGTAGCGGTAGTAGGCATAGTCGGCAGTAACGACGTCGGGAGTATCACGCTCTTCGGTCTCGGCCACACAGAGCGCAATGTTTCGCTCGCGCAGCGCGTTCCAGGTGGCATCAATGAACCACGATTCATGGCGGAACTCGAACGCCGCGCGCACGGTTCGCGGCAAGCTTTTCAGAAACTCCGCAAGCACGGCCTGATCCGCTTTGAAATTCGGGGGCAGCTGAAATAGCAGCGGGCCCAGTCGCTGGGCGCGCTCCAACGCTTCCAGGGTGCCGAGAAAGCGCTGCAGGAATTCTTCCGCACCTTTCAACCGCTTGATGTGCGTGAGCACCTGGTGCGCCTTGATGGCGAAACGAAAATGCGCGGGCGTTTCGGCGATCCAGTTCTGGACGGTGGTCTCTTTTACCAACTGGCGGAAGGTGTAGTTGACCTCGACGGCATTCAGTTTCGAGGCGTAGAAGTTCAGAAACTTCTTCTGCGCAAGCTTCTCGGGATAAAAGGCGGGCTTCCAGGTCGGATACGCCCAACCGGAAGTACCCACGTAGAGATGAGCCATATCAGCCGGGATTATAAATCCCCTGTGTGGGGACGGGGCTTTGCCCCGTCCAAGCGGGGCAGAGCCCCGCTTCCACACCGGCTATCTTTTCGTCGTTTTCTTCGTGGTCTTCGGGTGCTTCCGCGGTGCGGCCCGGACGGCGATGCTAACGGCTTCCTTCTCTTCGGACTCGGCCGCCAGTCCCGCCAGTTGCGGGAGCTTCTGCGTCAATTTCTGCACGGGCTCGAACAGGTCGCCCATCTTCTCCACACGCGCGAGCACGTCTTTTGCCTCAAATACCAGCCGCGCAGCATCTTTTTTCTTCAGCGCCTGCTCGACTTCCTCCCAGGTAACCGGCGTCGACACCGTCGGATGCTCGCGCGCCCGAAGCGAGTACACCGAGATCGTTGTTTTGTGTTCATCGTTCTGGCTCCAGTCGACGAACACTTTGTCGGTGCGCACCGCCTTTTTCATGTCCGAGACAACCAGTTCGGGATGCTCCTGCTCCAGCAGACGCGCCACCGCGTGGGCAAAGGACTTCGTCTCGTCGTAACTGGTCTTCGTAGGCAGTGTTGCTGAGTTCAATGGGACATAGATCTGCAGACCCTTGGAGCCGGAGGTTTTCGGAAAACTCCGCAGCCCGAAATGATCGAAAATCTCGCGCACCCAAAGGCCTACCTGGGCGCACTCGACGATGTTCGCCGGAGGGCCGGGGTCAAGATCAAACACGATCATGGTCGGGGTTGCGATATCGGCGGCCAGGGAGAGCGAAGGGTGCAGTTCGATGGACGCGAGGTTCGCGATCCACACCAGGCTGGGCAAATCGTCCGCGAGAATGAAGTGGATGGTGCGGCGGTTGCTCCCGCTCCAGATGGGGGCGGTCTTGACCCAATCGGGGCGATGCATGGGCGCGTTCTTTTCAAAAAAATATTCCTGGTCGCTGCCTACGCCGCCGGGATAGCGCTTCATGGTGAGCGGCCGGCCTGCGAGGTGGGGCACGAGCGCGGGCGCGATGCGGGCGTAGAAATCCACCACCTGCCCCTTGGTGAACCCGCTGGCGGGGTAGAGGACCTTCTCCAGGTTTGTGAGCTTGAGTTTGCGGCCCTGCACTTCGACGATGGTGGGAACGGACATGGCTCGTGGTTGAGGAGAGGTCTAGTATAGTGTCCCGCGTTCAAGGAAGGGGTTTCCATGCCGGCTTCGCGTCGCGATTTTGTTTATTGTGATGCCATTCCGTTATGACTATAATGACCATAATGACCACTTTACGGGAAGGACTGGTTATGAGTTCGCAAAACTGGACCGTGGCGGAAGCCAAGGCAAAATTCAGTGAGATCATCGAACGGGCAATGACCGAAGGACCGCAAACCATTACGCGGAACGGACGCACGGCCGCGATGGTGGTGGGCGCGGAGGAATGGCAACGCAAGACAGAGCGCGTCGGCAACCTGGCGGAATTCTTTGCAGAATCCCCCTTGCGGGGATCCGGCCTGAAGGTCCGTCGCCTCAAGGGACGGCCCCGGAAGATTAGCCTGTGAACTTCCTTCTGGACACCAATGCAGTTTCGGAATGGGTCAAGCCGCGCCCTAATCCAGGCCTCATCGGCTGGATGGAATCGGCCGATGAGGATCGCATTTTCCTCAGTGTGGTCTCGTGCGCAGAGCTACGCTACGGTGTGGAACGCATGGCGGCGGGAAGGCGTCGAACCCGGCTTGAGCAGTGGCTACAACACGAATTGCCATTGAGATTCGAGGGCAGAATCCTGTCCGTCGACACGACCGTGGCAGAAGCCTGGGGTAGGACGGCGTCACGCAGCGATGCGGCAGGACGTCCGATGGGCGCAATGGATGCTTTCCTGGCCGCCACCGCGGAGACCCATCAACTGACGCTGGTGACCCGCAACGTTTCAGATTTTCCCCTGCTTAAAGCGGTTCTCAATCCCTGGACTTAGGGACCACCCTCTAAGGCGCTGCGCGCACGGCGGACCCTTCCGTGTTGGTTCGGCTGAACGCGAACTGCAGCTTCCATTCCCTGGTGGCGCCCTGCTCACTGGCTGGTGCCGGAGAAAATTTCCAGTTCCGTGCCGCCTCGAGTGCGACGCGGGAAAAATACTTGCTCGGCCCGGCGGATTCGAGCGTCGCCTTCGCCACGTTGCCCGCGGCATCCACCTCGACTTTCACGCGAACCTTGATCCTGCCTTGGATGGTGCGGCGCGCGTTCGGCGAAACCTGCGGCATCACCCGCCGCACCACGCCGCTCTGGTTGCTGGGGGTTGTTGTGCCGGTGGCGGGCTGTGAGTTCTCCGTCGCCGTAGGCTGCGGCGCTGGCGTCGATTGTGCTTCCGGCGGCGGGCTTGACGGTTTCTGTCTCGCAAGCAAGAAGAACGCAAGCGCAACGAGCGCCACCAACCCCACCCCGTAGGGCCATTTCGGGGACTCTTTCGGCTTACCCGCGATCGCTGACGTCTGCGCTGCGGATGGCGCTGGCACCGGCAGCGCCGATTCCACTTTCGCGGATTCCAGCCGATCGCCAATCTCTGCAATCGTCCATCGCCTCGCCGCATCCCTCTCGAAGCAGTGGCCCGCAATCTCGCGGAATGGCTCCGGAACTGTGAGCGGGATCTCCGGCGCGGTCGTCCCTGCACGATCCCAAACCGGCAAGTGCTGCGTCAGCACCTCGACCAACGTCATTCCCAACTGCCAAACGTCGGCGGTCGGCGAAGGTGCACCCGTTGCCGCTTCTGGCGGATCGTAGGCGGTCGTCACGCCCGCGCGGCCATCGCTCTCTCCCGGCACTTCCAGCGCGTCGCTCGACAGCTTGACCTGATCGCCAATGGCCAAGATATTTGAAGGCTGGATGCGTCCCTGCACGAAGCCCTTCTCGTGCACAAACTGCAACGCCTTGAGAACCGGCGGAAGGGTCGCTCGCACCTCTTCCGCCGTCAGCGCCCGCTCCGGAAGAATCTGGGAAAGATTTTCTTCCGCGTACTCCTCCACTACATAAAGCAGATCTTTGCTATCCAGTTCGCAGTGCCCTGCCTCGAAAATACGAATCAAATTCGGATGGTTCAGTTCGCCGGCAACCTTCCAGCGAGCCAGTTGCTTCTCCGCATCCGGGCCAGCGGGGATCAACTTGATGGCGGCTTTCTCGGAATCGCCGGCGGCGCTTTGCCAACGGGTAAGGAACACAGCGCTGTGATCGGAACCGCCCAAGTAGCTCTCTAGCGGAAATCTCCCATCGACGGTGCGACCTTCCCATTGCTTCCAAGTCTCGCTCATATCCGGAGCCTCAACCGTTCGCTATTGTAAGTGACCTGAGGTCCACCGGATTAGTCATTTGGACTTTTTCTTGCGGTTCTCGCCTGATTGCGGTTCGTGACCGCGCGGCTGCGCTTGAAGCCGCGCGGGAAAACGGTCGGTCGCCGTTTACAATATTCCCATGGCTACGGTCCCTGCCGAAATCCACGGCCAGCGTTACCTCAGCCTCGCTACCTTTCGGAAGAGTGGCGTTGCCGTGTATACGCCCATCTGGTTTGCCGAAGACAATCACAAACTCTACTTCATGACCAGCAGCAAATTGGGAAAGTACAAGCGGATTCGCAACCAACCGCAAGTCAAGATCGCCCCCTGCACCATGCGTGGAAAGATCACCGGCCCGGAATTCCCGGCTACGGTTCGTATTCTCCCAACGGAGGAGTTTGTCCGCGTTCGGCGGTTGATCAACGCAAAATATTGGCTCGCTCGTGTGCCCTTTCTCTGGCGCAACACCGACGCTTACCTGGAAATCACGCCCGCATGAACGAGGTGAGCTGAATTGCAATTCGCTGCCCGCTGTTTCGCGGCGGGCGAGATACCTGCCGGACAGCCGCCGAGACGGCGGCGCTACAGTCGGGGTACGATCACGGCACTCGTTGTCCGGAGTCGGGAAATCGGGACAGCACCGATGGACGCATGGCGTTTACGCTAACTCTACCATCCTGTTAACATCGAAAGTTGTCTTAGGCTCCTGGGTATTCTTTAGGCAATCAAAATTCTTTTGGAGGCACCATGGCCGTAAAAGTTGGCATTAATGGATTTGGACGTATCGGACGGAACATTCTCCGCACCGCGCTGGCGGACAAGAACCTCGACTTCGTTGCCGTCAACGATCTCACCGATCCCAAGACGCTGGCCCATCTGCTTAAGTACGACTCGATCCTCGGCAACCTGCCGAACGAAATTACCGCCGGCCCCGACAGCATTTCCGTCGACGGCAAGGTCATCAAAGTCTTCAAAGAGAAAGATCCCGCTGCCCTGTCCTGGGATTCAGTCGGAGCGCAGCTGGTCATCGAGTCTACGGGAAAGTTCACCGACGCCAACGAAGCCAAGAAACATCTGCGCGGTTCAGTGAAAAAGGTCGTCATCACGGCCCCCGCAAAAAACGAGGACATCACGATTGTGCTCGGCGTCAACGACGAAAAATACGATCCTGCCAAGCACCACATCGTTTCGAACGCGTCCTGCACCACGAATTGTCTGGCTCCCATCGCCAAGGTCATCCACGACAACTTCAAGATCGTCACCGGCACCATGACCACCATCCACTCCTATACGAACGATCAGGTGATTCTCGACTTCCCGCACAAGGATTTGCGACGGGCGCGGGCGGCGGCGCTCTCCATGATTCCGACCACCACCGGCGCAGCCAAAGCGCTCAAACTCGTCATTCCCGATCTGGCGGGCAAGATCGACGGCTTCTCCATGCGTGTGCCTACGCCCAACGTTTCCGTCGTCGACCTGGTTGCCTTCGTCGAAAAGAAAACGACCAAAGAAGAAGTGAATGCCGCGCTGAAGAAGGCTTCCGAATCCGGTCCGCTGAAGGGCTACCTCGGATACGAGACGAACGAACTGGTGTCGTCCGATTTCAAAGGGGACTCCCGCTCCTCCATCGTCGATGCTCCCATGACGCTGGTGGTCGGCGGCAATTGCGTGAAGTTGATCTCCTGGTACGACAACGAGTGGGGATATTCCTGCCGTGTGCGCGATCTGATCAACCTGATGGCGGCCAGGGGCCTGTGATTCGCAGCCGCCGCCCGGTCCCACTCATCGCAACGTGCGCGATGAGTGGGGCACCCAGCGATTGCTTGTTACGCAACGTGATCTGAACGACTCACGAGGGAGAAAACCAACGTCGAACGACGGAGCGCTTCCCATGTCAAAACTTTCGATTCGCGATCTTCCTCTCAACGATCACCGCATCTTCATGCGGGTGGACTTCAACGTCCCGCTGGACGACGGCCGCGTCATGGACGACACGCGCATTCGCGAAACCCTGCCCAGCATCGAGTACGCGCTGCGCCACGGCGCGCGCCTTATCCTGGCGTCTCACCTGGGGCGGCCCAAAGGCAAGGTGAATTCCAAATTGAGCCTCAAGCCGGTGGCCGAGCGTTTGCGCATGCTGCTCGATAAGGAACTGGCGCGCGGAGAAAACGTTGGCTTCTGCCCGGACTGTGTTGGGCCGGAGGCCGAAGAAGTGGCGCTCAAACTGGAGAAAGGCCAGGCGCTGCTGCTCGAAAACCTGCGCTTCCACGCCGAAGAAGAAAAGAACGACGAGAATTTTTCCAAGCAGCTCGCCAAGCTTGCCGAATATTACGTCAACGATGCCTTCGGCACCGCCCATCGCGCCCACGCGTCCACGGCCGGCATCACGAAGTTCGTGCAGAAATCCGCCGCCGGTTTGCTCATGGAGAAGGAGCTGAAATATCTGGGGCGGGCGCTGCAGAACCCCGAGCGTCCTTTCGTCGCCATCCTTGGAGGCGCCAAGGTCAGCGACAAAATTGGAGTCATCCAGAACCTGCTCGGCAAGGTGGACTCGTTCATCATCGGCGGCGGCATGGCGTATACGTTTTTGAAGGCGCAAGGTGAATCCGTGGGCAAGAGCCTGGTGGAAGAAGACAAGATCGAGCTCGCCCGCGACCTTCTGCAGCAGGCGAAAACGCGTAAGATCAAGTTCCTGTTGCCCACCGATCACGTTGTCGCCGACCGCGTCGAAGCGGGCGCCATGGTTAAGTTCGCCGGAGCCGGCGAACCCATCCCCGCCAACATGATGGCACTTGATATCGGACCGCAATCAATCGAAGCGTTTTCCGATGAAATCGCGGGCGCCCGTACCGTTGTCTGGAACGGCCCCATGGGCGTTTTTGAATTGTCGCCCTTTGCGCGAGGCACGTTCAAGATTGCCCAGGCGGTGGCGGAAAATGCGGGAGCGATCACGATCGTGGGCGGCGGAGATTCTGTCGCCGCGGTCAAGGCCGCCGGTGTGGCCGACAAGATCACTCATATTTCAACCGGCGGAGGCGCGTCTTTGGAATTTCTGGAAGGCAAGAAGTTGCCCGGGGTCGAGGCGCTGACGGAGAAGAGATAAGTGTCAGGTGCCATGTGTTAGGTGGCGGAAACTCTGGGTCCTGAGACCTGAAACCTGAAACCTTTTGAGGGGCCGCTAATGTCTGACTTCGCAGCCCGACTGACTTTCTCGAACGGCAAGACGCTCGAATTCCACGGGCCCGACGACATCACGAAGGAGACCACCGAGGCCATCGTGAACGCCGCCAACTCCTCTCTGCTCGGCGGCGGAGGCGTCGATGGCGCGATTCATCGGGCGGGCGGCCCATCCATCCTTCAGGAGTGCAGGCGCATCGTCGCCAAGACTGGCACCCTCCCGGCCGGCAAGGCCGTCATCACGACCGGCGGACGATTGGCGGCCAAGTATGTCATTCACACGGTCGGGCCCGTGTATCGGGGAGGCGGGCAGGGCGAGGCCGAAACCCTCGCCAGTTGCTATCGTGCGTCGGTCCAGATCGCCGATGACCACGGAATACGATCGTTGGCCTTTCCTTCGATATCGACCGGGGCCTTTGGCTATCCGGTGGACGAGGCCGCGGAAATCGCGGTTCGCACCATCGCCGGAACTCTGCCGCCCTGTGCCCATGTCGTGCACGTCCGTTTCGTGCTCTTCGACGTTGTCACCTGCACAACCTACGTCCGCGCCGCCGAAAAATTGTCGCAGCAGCCGCTCGCAAATTCCGCTATCGTCAGCATCGAGAGGGGTCCTTCATGAGAAAGAAACTCATCGCCGCCAACTGGAAGATGTACAAAACGCCCGACCAGGCCCGGGACTTCTTCCGCGATATTTTGCCTCTGGTCCACGGCCACGACCGCGACGAAATCGTCGTCTGCCCCACTTATCTCTGCCTCGATGCCGCCGTCGCCGCCGCCAAAGGGTCGAATGTCGCCATCGGCGCGCAGAATCTTCATTGGGAAAAAGAAGGCGCATTCACGGGAGAAGTCAACGCCGCCATGTTGCTGGCCGCGGGTGTGACTCACGTTATCATCGGGCACTCCGAACGCCGGCAGTATTTTGGCGAAACCGATGACACGGTCAACCTGAAGCTCAAGTCGGCGCTCGAAGCTGGACTCGTCCCCATCGTCTGCGTCGGAGAAGTGCTCGAGGAACGCGAGGCCGGACTCACCGACGACGTGCTGCGCCGCCAGTGTTTGCGCGCCTTCCACAAGGTTTCAGCCAAGAAAGCCGTTCGCCTGGTGGTCGCCTACGAACCGGTCTGGGCCATTGGCACCGGAAAAACCGCAACGCCGCAGATGGCCGCCGATGCGCACGCCATCATCCGCGCCCAAGCCGCGGAGTCGTTCGGCCAGGAATTCGCTGACAAACTGCGTATCCTCTACGGGGGCTCCGTAAAACCAGAGAATGCGCACGCCCTGATGTCGGAAGAAGAAATTGACGGGGCGCTGGTGGGGGGAGCGTCGCTCGATCCCAAATCATTCGCGGCCATTGTGAAGTATTAGAGCGCATTGATGCATCAATGGGCGCGTGGCGAATTCCAGAAATTGCTGTGACCACAGGCTGCTGTCGCGCTACGCGCGGCTTGGACGGGCGAGGGCGCCCGTCCCCACACCAACCATTAAGTCCGGCGGCGATTGGTGCTACGACTTTTGGTGCGGATAGCCGGTCCGATAACTGCTAGACTTCGCTCAGAGCCCCATGCCACGCTTCTTTTATTTCGGAGCCCTGCTGGGCATCGCGGCGATCTTGTGTTCGCCGATTTGTGCGCAGACACCGGCCGCGGGTAACGCTCGCGTTCAGCACGTCATGGTGCGCGGAACGAGCGATGCCATGGAAGTGGAGATTCAGACTTCCGGAGCACTGGTCGAGCCCGATACCCAGGCCATCACCGGACCGGACCGCATCATCGTGGATTTTCCCGGCGCGCTTCCGGATGCCGAGTTGCGCGCGCTGAAAGTGAATCGCGGCGCACTTAGGGGAATTCGCGCGGGACTGTTCTTCAACAACCCTCCGATCACTCGCGTCGTGCTCGATCTGGCGGAGCCGCAGTCGTACCGGATTGCGGCGAGCCAGAATGCGATTGTCGTGAAGCTGGGTCCGGTGAAACCGGGTCGAGTTACGACTGCTGGAGCGACGGCTCCCGGCTTGGCCCGCGCAACCCTGCAGAACGCGTCGATGGCGACGAGTGCGAATGTGGCGGTCTCGGCCGCAGTTTCGAGCACGCCGGTTCCCGCCGTCAGCGAAGCTCCGCCACCACCACCGAAGCCGGCGGTGACCGTGACTTTTGAAAACGGAATGTTGCGTATCCACGCCGAGAAAGCGACGCTGGCGCAGGTGTTGTTCGAAGTGCAGCGCGAGACGCGGGCGGAGATTGCGATTCCGGCTGGCGCCGAGCAGGAACAAGTCGTCGCCGATCTGGGTCCGGCTCCGGCGCGCGATGTGCTCGCGGCGCTGCTGAACGGCTCGGCCTATAACTTCATTTTTGTCGGCGAGGAACTTACGCTGGAGCGCGTCATTCTGACGCGCCGCGATCCCAACAGCTTCTAGCGCCGCCCTCCAACAAACCACACGATGGAGCGACGGACGTCTCGCCCGCCCAGCCGGGCGGGGGACGCCCGGCGCTCCACCAGAACTAGGGCGGAGAGATCAGCCGTACGATCACGGGAGATGCACCGTTGCCGAGAAGCGGCGGCGTACCTGTGGCGCCGGTCCCGCAACCGGCCATGTTGACGACCGTCGCTGGAATCTGAGGGCCGGGCATAGGGTTTCCGGCAGAGTTCAGGAACACCTGCAGGAAGCCGATCACGTCGACGGTGGTGCCCGGGGGGGGTGGGCCGGCGTTGGTATTAATTACTGGAATCGTCACGAGTGAATCGCTTACCAGAACATCTCTCCCAACCGCGCCTGCAACGGGGTTCTGGTTGCCTGCGAGGAATTGGAAGGGGTTGGGGGGAGTCAGGCCCGCGCTGTCGATGCTGTCGCTGTCTCCCGCTGCGCCGGTATCGTGGATGAGGCATCTTGCCGCTTGGGCTGTATCAGCATCACGACTGGTCGTGTAGGGATTTACATCGATGTCAATGGCTGCTGCTGGAAGCGGGCCGCATCGAATGGGACGGGGAACGCAGCCCGCGACGGCGAGTTGATACGAATTGAAACCAGCGCTGCAAGCGGGCAGGGCCGTGGGGACGGGGAAGTCGTCCGCCTCGATGGCTCCGGGATAGTATTGTCCGAAAGATGCCGGGGGGATACCACCTACGCCGCTGCAGTCTGAGCACTTGGCTTGGAGGCTCCAGGATTGACCGAGCCAACCACCAGGCCGGGACACAATAGCTCCAGTCGCTGAATTGAAGATCTGTATCGCGAATGCTCCGGTGGGGTCAATGTTCGGCAGGAGCCACGGTTTCACGCAAGTGGGGGCGATTTGGGGGGGCGGATCCAGATCCAAGGCTTCTGCGCCCGAAGGATTGTAGGCTTCGGCGGTGGCCGATGCGGATACCGCAAGCTGCTTACTTCCCCAAATGCGCGCGAAGAAAGTGGGCAGGTCGGTTCTCTTCACCTGTACGGTGACGTGCGGGTTTGTCCCGAACGCAGGCGAGGCGGAATTGGGGAAACTGACAATGACCTCCCCGTTACTGGCGACCAGATTCCTTCCTCCGACCACGTTGCCTTGTGCCACCTGGATGGCGACGGCAGAAGCCAGAGTTTCGGCATTGGAGGTGAGTGCTGCATTCGTGACAGCGGAAGTCATCCCGGAGTTGGCCAGCACGCGCGCGCCGGCGAGGGCGGCGCCATCGGCCGCCAGTTGCGCCTCGCTGCGCGCGGTATAGAGCGTCACCACGTCGATGGAGAGGGCGGCCATGGCTCCGACCACTGCCAGCATGAACACGGCGACGAGGGTGAGGATGATTCCCTGCTCCTGCTTCCGTCCCGAGATTTTCTTTTTTCGTTTCATGCACTCTCACATCTGGTTATGGACGGTGGCGCTCTCGGTCACCTGGGTGATGGCCGCATAGTTCGCACCCGGCATTAACAACTGAATCACCCGATTGAAGCGCCAATGATAGGGATAGGTAACGGTGACGGCAGTGCCAACTGCTACCGGTGGCCCGGGCGAAGATACCCATCCGCGATCGATGGTGACGACCAGATTGTCAGGACACCCGGAAATGGTGTACGTCCACGCCAGGCCTGCCGGTCCGGATGGCGTGCCGGGTGGGGTGCAGGCTCCGTTCGGCACGACTCCGCTCGCGACCAGCGAGTTGAAAATAGCGGTCACCACCGGCTGCAGAGACGAGGGCGAGGTGGGCGATGCAATGTCGCTCATGGGCTGAGCGCCGGCAATGATGGCGCCTTCCTGCGCGGCTTGCTCGATCTTCTGCTTCTGACTGAACGCGCCGCTGAAATCGTAGATGCCCACGACGAAAACCACCAGAAGGGGCAGGATGATGGCGAACTCGAGCAGGGCCGAACCCTGCGCTTCCCTAGGGACCCACTTCTCGAAAAGCGCGAGAAGTGGGGCACCCGGCTGTCTGCTCAAATCCGCTCTTCGATGCAGCCAGCGAAGCATGCTAGTTCTCCATTCGGCTTTGCGCCTGGGCCGACAGTACGACCTGCTGCAGGTTGAGGGACGTGAACGGCAGGTAGAACTGGAATGGATATTGAAAGCTCACGATGCTTCCACATTGTAAGGGCGGGGTGGTATTCAGTTGCACGGTGCGGCAGACCCAGATATTGTTCGTCGTCTTCGTACACCCGCCAGCTGGTGCCGGCGGCGGACACGAAGTCACGACTGGACTTGCCGAGGCCTTGATTTGGTTGAGCGAGAGATTTGAGGATTGCAGCACCGCAGCCACCGCGGTTTGCACCTCGGCTTTGCTGGGGAATTGATTGCCGGGAGTGCACGTAACGCAGGTGGCGCGAGCGGCGGTGATCGCTCCCTGCTGCGCCGCCTGCTGGATGGTCGAGTAAATGTTGAAGGCTCGTCCAAACCAGATGATGCCCAGCAGCAGCGTGAATACCAGGGGCAGGACGAGCGCGGCCTCGGCGATTTCGGCGCCGGCGGCGCTTCCGAATTGACGTGCACTTCGTTTAAAGTTCAGCAAACAGCAGGTCCTTCGCTTCGCTCAGGATGACAAATCATAAATAAGCCCGGATGACAAATCATAAGAAACGGGATGACGAATGATAGTAAATGGGACGACAAGATCATAAGTGGCCTAACGATCCATAAAGTTGGCGGCAATCACTAATCGCCCATCGCAAATTACCCATCACCGGCTACCCATCGCTCCCCCTATTCCGAACAACACAACCGTGAGCGCCATGGCCACGCCGAAGGGAATTTTTGTGGACTGCGGATCGTCGAGCGATAGCTCGGACCCCGGCATCCGCAGGCTGAACAACGCTGCCAACAAATGGGCGATGTTCAGGAGCGTCCGTTTCAGCCGCCCTTTCCAGATCACTACGGCCAGCGCCATGACTCCCGCAACCAAAATCGTGCCCATGAGCACGGAGAGCAACTGCCGCGGGCCGAGACAGGCTCCTAATGCGCCAGCCAGTTTCCAGTCCCCTGCCCCCAGGCTGCGGATCCAAACGAACGGGAGCAGCAGGCCCAGGCCCAGCGCCGTCCCCAGCAACGCGGCCTTCAGTCCTGGCCAGCGGTAGAGAATCGTGTTGAGGGCTACGCCCGCGGCAAAGCCCGATACTGTGAGCCAGTTCGGAATCCGCCGGAAGCGCCAGTCGAGAACCCCCGCGACGATCGCCACCAACACCGCAGGAATCCAAAGTAGCGAAACCCAGATGCTCGATTGAATCCAAAGACTCGATTGAACAATGATCGCCGCTGGCAGACGGGCGCCTCCGCGCGTTTCGCTTCCTGTACTTTAGGGCTTTCGGAGGCGGCGCTCAAGAGAAAGTTCTCGGTTCCCGGTTCTCAGTTGCCAGTTCTCATGAATTGCCACTGAGAACTGAGAACCGGGAACTGAGAACTCCTGCCTTGAGCAATACAAAAGGCCCGGTTGCCCGGGCCTGGAATCGGAAATGAAACGGGGCCAATCTAGCGGGTGGCCGGAGCGGCGTTTCTCTGCGCAATCACTTTCTTGGCATTGTCGGCCAGAGCGCGCGCTTGCGGCATCAGATCCAGAGCCTTGATCACGTCCGGATCGGTTTCGGCGCGGACTTTCAAGCCTTCTTCCTGGCCAAAGGTATCGACGAAGAGTTCGCTCTTGATGTTGGAACGCAACCACTCGTCGTTCTCGATCATCTCGGGTTCGGTATGGGGTATTTTTTCTTCGTCGAGGAATTTGCGGAAGTCGAGCAGCACGACATCGTCCACTTGAAAGTTCTGCGTAATTTTGTGTGCGATGGCGTAGCGCTTGGCGAAATTAAACAGCGCGTAGTGCTGCAGCAACGACTCCTGGAACTTGTTGGATTTGTAAGGCGCGAGCTTCACGTCGGGAGTGATGCCGCCACCGCCATAGACGGTGCGTCCACCATCGGTGAGCTTCACTTCGTGGTTGGCGTTATTCTCGTCAGCCTCGCGGTTGTAGTAGTAATCGTAGAGAGAGAGGTTCGAGTAATCGCGCTGGATGAGGCGTCCGCTGGGGGTGTAGTACTTGGCAGTCGTGAGGGCGAGGCCGGTATTTTCGGCCAGGGGATAGACGGTTTGCACCAGGCCCTTGCCGAAGGTTACTTCACCGACGATGAGGCCGCGATCATGATCTTGAATGGCTCCGGCGACGATTTCTGCGGCGGATGCGGTGCCGCGATTCACCAGCACCACGAGCGGATAGTCTTTGCCACCGTTGCCGTGGGCTGCTACATACCGCTTTTCAGGAGACGACCGGCCGTGGTGGGAGACGATTAACTGTCCCTTCTTCAGGAATTTGTCGGCTACGCCTACGCCTTCGCTGAGCAGGCCTCCGGGATTTTGCCGCAGATCGAGGACTAAGCCTTTCAGATCGCCCATCTGATCTAGCGCTTCGGCGACTTCGTGCTCAGTGGTTTCCTGGAATCCGGAAACGTGCATGTAACCGATACCGGGCTTGATCATGAAGTGGAGGTCAACGCTGTAGCGCGGAATTTCGTCGCGGACTACAGCGAATTCGAGAGGATGATCGGAACCTTCGCGCAACATGGTGATGCGGACGGTGGTGCCTTTCGGTCCCTTGAGCAGATCGGCCACGTCGGAGGTGCTCATGTTGTCGGTGGGCTTGCCGTCGATGGCGGCGATGATGTCGCCCGGGCGGATGCCGGCGCGATACGCGGGGGTGCCGACGAAGGGAGCGATGACGATGACCTTGTTATTGCGGGGGCCGACCGTCATGCCGACGCCGTAATACTTGCCGCGCTGCTCTTCGCGCAGGGAGGAGTAGGATTTGGGATCGAAAAAGTTCGAGTGGGGATCGAGCTGGTGCAGCATGCTCGGGATGGCGCCATTATAAATCGCCTTATCGGGATTCACCGGATCGGCGTAGTTTTCCTCGACCTTTTCGTACACTTCGGTGAACTGCTTCAGGCTGTCGCGGACGTCGGAGTCGCTGCTGGGGGTGTTTGCGGGGTTGATGCGCTGCGCAAATAACATCCCCAGCAGACCAAACAGACCCAGCACGAAAACTATCAGGAAGAGAGAACGACGAGAACTACCGGCCATGTTTCAAAATCCTCGGGCAGGGACGTCGAGAGTCCCGGTGACCCCATCTGAGCGCAGTATAACATGCGAAAGCGCGTCTTTAGTTGGATGCTGGAATCGGCCGGGGGTTACCGTGGAGTGACGGCTTTGGGGGTGAAAACCGTCCTTTCCTGGGACTGGTTATCTGGGCCAGAGACGGTGATACGGGTCACAGTTCCGGGCGTCGCCCGGTGGGAGACTATATAGTGGCGACCCGGTGCGATGGAATGCGGGTTCATGATTTTCGCTTCGGGCGCCGGCAGGAAAAGGGGAAGGATTTATGCCCATCACCAAACAGCAAGCACTCGACTACCACAGCGGCGCACGTCCGGGAAAAATTGAAGTCACCCCCACGAAACCTTGCCGGACGCAGCGCGACTTGAGCCTGGCCTACACCCCTGGGGTGGCGGATCCATGCCTGGAGATCCAAAAGAACCCGCACGATGCTTTCAAGTACACGGCGCGCGGCAACCTGGTCGCGGTGGTCAGCAACGGAACCGCGGTCCTGGGGTTGGGAGACATAGGCGCTCTTGCCGGCAAGCCCGTCATGGAAGGCAAAGGTGTCCTCTTCAAACGTTTTGCCGATGTGGACGTCTTCGACATCGAAGTCGACACCCACAATCCCGACGAGATCATCAAGCTTTGCCAACTGCTGGAACCCACATTCGGGGGCATCAACTTAGAGGACATCAAGGCACCGGAATGCTTCTACATTGAAGAGACCCTGAAAAAGACCATGCAGATTCCTGTTTTCCACGATGACCAGCACGGCACCGCCATTATCTCGGGAGCAGCGCTGTTGAACGCGCTGGAGGTTGTGGACAAGCCGATTGGCGAGGTTCGCCTGGTGGTCAATGGCGCCGGGGCGGCGGGTATCGCCTGTGCGGAGCACTATGTGCGGCTGGGCGTGAAGCGCGAAAACATCACCCTGTGCGATACCAAGGGGGTGGTCTACAAGGGCCGCACCGCGGGAATGAATCCTTACAAGGAACGTTTCGCCAAGGATACCAAGCTGCGCACGCTGGCGGAGGCCATGGAAGGTGCGGATGTGTTCCTCGGTCTCTCGGTGAAGGGCGCGGTGACGCAGGACATGGTACGCTCCATGGCTCCGCGTCCCATCGTATTTGCCATGGCCAACCCCGATCCGGAGATCAGCTATCCGGAGGCGAAGGCTTGCCGTGACGATGTCATTATGGCCACGGGGCGCTCGGATTATCCCAACCAGGTTAACAACGTGCTGGGATTCCCTTTCATCTTCCGCGGCGCGCTGGACGTGCACGCGACCGCCATTAATGAAGAGATGAAGCTGGCGGCGACGCGCGCCTTGGCGGCGCTGGCCAAGGAAGACGTTCCGGAATCCGTCTGCCGGGCCTACGGGGTCGAGCGGATGAAGTTCGGTCCTGAGTACCTGATTCCAAAACCGTTTGATTCCCGCGTGCTGATCTGGGAGGCTTCCGCGGTCGCTGAAGCCGCGATGCGCACCGGAGTCGCGCGCGAACCGATCGACCTCGACGTGTACCGGGAGCAACTGGAGCGGCGGCTGGGCAAAGCCTACGAGCTCTCGCGCATGATGATCCACAAAGCGCAACTCAAGCCCAAGCAGGTGGTCTTTCCCGAGGGCGAAAACGAGAAAATTCTGCGCGCCTGCCATAGCCTGCTGGAGGAGAAGATTGCGTCACCCGTGCTCTTGGGGAACCCGGCAGTGATCCAAGCCAAAACCAGTGAGCTTGGTCTGGATCTCGAAGGCGTGCGAATCGTTGATCCGGCACAGTCGCAGCTGCGGGAGAGCTACATCCAGGAACTGTTCGCGCTCCGGCAGCGTCGCGGAATGACTTTGGCGGAAGCCAGAACCCTGATCGACAACCCCAACATTTTCGGCTCGATGATGGTGCGCATGGGAGACGCGGACGCGTTGGTCTCCGGCGTGGCGCATCATTTCCCGGATGTGTTACGTCCCGCGCTGCAGATCGTACGCATGCGCGAAGGACTGCACAAGGTCTCAGGCTGCTATGCCATGATCACCGGCAAGGGAGACCTGTATTTCCTGGCCGACACCAGCGTCAACATCGAGCCCACGGCGGAAGACTTGGTTGAAATTGCGCTGTGCACGGCGGAGGCTGCCCGGCGCTTTGAGGTGGTGCCGCGGGTTGCCATGCTTTCCTTTTCGAGCTTTGGTAGTACAACGCATCCGCAGTGCGCGAAGGTGCGCAAGGCCGTGGACCTGTTGCACAAGGCGGACCCTACCCTGATTGTGGATGGAGAGATCATGGCCGATGCCGCGGTGTCTCCGGACATGCTGGAGGAAATCTATCCTTTCAGCACCTTGAAGGGCGGCGCCAATGTCCTGATCTTCCCCGATCTCGGCTCCGCCAACATCGCTTTCAAGCTGCTGGCGAAGCTGGGCGGAACCGAGACGCTGGGCCCGATCCTGATGGGGATGGCACGACCAGTGCACTTGCTGCCCCTGGGTGCGGAAGTGGAGTTGATCGTCAAGGTTGCCGCCATTGCCGTGGTGGACGCCCAGGAAACCGAGCATCGCGGGGGAAGTCTGGAGCGTACCAGGGCGATGGTGCCGGCTGACTGATCCATCATCCGCGGTGAAGCCAGCCGGTTGCGGGGGTCTCCCGGCCTTGCAAAACCCTGCGCAAGCAGTACAATTCGGGCGAATCAGAAATGCAGAAGAAGATTCCTGTCTAAAACAAGACCAGATCGCGACGGATCTGATCCTGCCTGCTGGCATAGCGCTGTGATGGAGCAGCGGAGTTGTCGATATCAGTATCGGTCGAGGTTAAGTCCAAAAACACTTTTGAAAGGAACGAAAAATGAAATCATATCGTCTCGCATTTGCGCTGAGCGTGATCGGCGCTGTAATCCTGGCAGTGGGGTGTAGCTCCAACGAGAATAAGACGGCCCCAGCAACGCCGGCCGCCGCACCAAAAAAAGCGGAACCCTCGCTTTACTCCGGCCAGGAAGCATTCAATCGAATGCTCGGTCTGGCGTTGAAATGGGCTCCGGATGCCGAACCGGCGCGGGTGGAATCGGTTCTCAACACGGAAGGCACCGGCCAGGGCGGGAAATCGACCGTCTGGCGGGGTTACTTTGTCTCGCCCAGCCGCCGCTCCACCAAGAGCTTCGTTTGCTCGGGAAGCCGTCTTCCCGATGCGCCGCCATACGGAGTTTCTCCGGTGGGAGAAGAAGGCGCCTACAACGCCCAATCCGCCGGTCTTGTCTTTTCCCACTACCTGCTGAAGACCGACACGGATAAGGCCTTCGAGGTCGCGCAGCAACACGGGGGCGATGCCCTCCTCAAGAAGGATGCACAGCAGGTCGTCACCTACGTGCTGCTCAAGGACCGAAACCTGAACGTGCCCGTCTGGTACGTCATTTACGGCGCGAGCGAAAAGGACAGGAAGGGCATCGGAGTGATTAACGCCACCACCGGCGGTTTCGTAAGCGCGGGTAAGTGAGAACGGGAGTTGTAGTCTGAGGTTGCCCCACCCGTGGGCATTTTGTTCGCCTCCCACTCAATCGCGCGATTGAGTGGGGCGCCCGCCCTGGTTTACTCATCACGAATTCCAGTGACCTGAATCACTGGCCGGAGCGCCCGCCAGTGACATGATTACGAGTTTCCGCCATCCTGTGGCAATCATAAGGAACTCTATGTCTAGCTCTACCTCTGCCAGCTCTCGTGTTCTCAATTCCAGCCTGGCATCTCGCATCATGAGCGCCGACGAAGCAGCGGCGCTGATTGGATTTGGCACCCGCATCGGCATGAGTGGATTCACTGGCTCCGGTTATGCGAAGGCCGTGCCGCTGGCCTTGGCTCGCCGCATCTCCGATGCTAACCTGCGTGGTCAGAAGGCTCAGGTCAGCATCTTCACCGGCGCTTCCACCGGGCCCGAGTTGGACGGCGCGCTCGCCATGGCCGGAGGCATTCAGTTGCGGCTGCCCTACCAGTCGGATCCGGAGACGCGCAAAAGAATCAATGCCGGCGAGATGGACTACATGGACATCCACCTCGGCCACGTCGCCCAATACGTGGAATATGGGTTTCTGGGCAAGATGGATTGGGCGCTGATCGAGGTCACGGCGATTCTTGAAGATGGGCGGCTGGTTCCCAGTTCGTCGGTGGGCAACAACCGGACTTGGATCGATCAGGCGGAGAAGGTGATTCTGGAAGTGAACGCCCGGCAACCGGCGGAACTGGAGGGCATGCACGACATTTATTACGGCTTGCAACCGCCACCGAACCGCCAGCCCATTCCGCTCGTGCATACCGGGCACAGGATTGGCAGTCCGTATCTTCACGTTGCGCCGGAGAAGGTCGCGGCGGTGGTGCTCACCGATTCTCCCGACCGCAACAGCTCATTCAAAGCGCCGGACATTACGTCACGCCTGATTGCTGGCCATCTTTTGGACTTTCTCGGGTGGGAAGTGCAGAAAGGAAGAATTCCCGCCTCGCTGCTGCCGCTGCAATCGGGCGTGGGTAATATTGCCAACGCGGTTCTGTTCGGGCTGCTGGAAGCGAATTTTGAAAATTTGACGTCCTACACCGAGGTGATTCAGGACGGCATGATCGCACTCTTGCGCAGTGGCAAGCTCACCTGCGCATCGGCCACGGCGTTTTCCCTCAGTCCGGAAGTGATGGAGAAGGTCAACGCAGAGATGGGAACGTATCGCGAGAGTATTGTTCTTCGCCCGCAGGAAATCTCCAACCATCCGGAAATTATCCGCCGCCTGGGCGTCATCGGCATGAATGGAATGATTGAAGCCGATATCTACGGCAACGTGAATTCCACCCACGTCATGGGATCGCGAATTCAGAACGGCATTGGCGGGTCGGGCGATTTTGCGCGCAACGGGTACCTGGCCATCTTCATGGCTCCCTCCACGGCGCAGCTCGGAGCCATCACGACCATCGTGCCCATGGTGTCGCACGTGGACCATACCGAACACGACGTCGACGTGATCGTGACCGAACAGGGGCTCGCCGACTTGAGGGGCCTGTCGCCGCGGCAAAGGTCGAAGGTCATCATCGAACGGTGCGCGCACCCGGACTATCGTTCTCTGCTGCGCGATTACCAGTCACGCGCGGAGCGCTTGTCCTTCGGCAAACACACTCCACACCTGCTCCATGAGAGCCTGAGCTGGCATGAGCGTTACGTGCGCAGCGGACGCATGCGGCCGTCAGAATCGTGAAGGCGACGGGGGCACTCAGCCTAACTTCCGCTCGCACCACCCGGAATCTGAAGCGCTACCACGGCGCTGGAGACTTGCATTTCATCACTTGCGGTGGTTATCGGCAGCGGCCATCTGAGTAACATGAGCGCCTTCCCATCCTAAAAAACGCAAGGGTGGGGAAGGCCTCAGTGGTTCGAAACGGCTGGCGCCGGGCAGTTACGCCGCGACGGATCGGGCAGTTTTTCTGTAGCGCCACAGGACCAGTGCCAGACCGGACGCGATCAGCACCATGGACGAGGGCTCGGGAACCGGTGGCGGCTTATGATGACGGCAGCGTTTAGAAACAACGCCGTCGACGACGGGGCAACCTCCGGTAAGCGGCAGCCCGGTGGACACATACGGGAAGAAGAAGCTATTGGCGAATAGCTTGGGCGGAGTCGGCTGGCCGCCGGGCAAGTCGGCCGGGGCGAGCAGGGGCCGGACGGGAAACGACGGTCCTGGTTCAAGCTGGGAGACGGGCCGGTCCATAACATCTTCCTCAGGCTCTTCGTTCGAAACTTCGGGCTTGGCCGTGTCGGAAATCTGGTTGCCACAACGCGCACGCGCCGTGATTTTGCCGTCGGTCAGCAGTAACTCGCCGGGGTGGAGGCGAATTTTTCTGCGCGTCCAGAAAACGGTGTTGCGGATGCGATAGGAAAGATAAACCTCGCGGGCCTCGCGGGCGCGCACCAGACGGGCTTGGCTGAAGTCGAAGCGGGCGTAATGCCGGCGAACGACGTAGTCGCGCGCCGCGGCGTAGCGGAGGTCGTCCGCATCCTTCACGCCCCCGGGTACCACCGAGTACGGATAGACGTTGGGAATCCGGCCAAGAAATCTGGGCCGGGCGGAGCGCGCCGCCATCAATGCGAGATCTTTGCGGATGTTCTGGCGCGACCAGAAGGAGTCGGGCAGAATCTGAGAAGCATGCCAGGTGGGGAGCGCGAAATGGCGAGCTGCACTCTGCCAGCAGGCGCCGGCGATGAGCGTGCATGCAACCACCGCGACCAAGGTCCGCTGGATGCGCAGACGCCGTCGATACCAGCTCCGCCTTCGCCGCGCGGTCTTTCCAATCATGCCGTCGTTCAAAACCTTACTCCTACCTGGCTTTTGAGCCAGGGGCGGCTGAGGGAGAGCTATTTATAAGAGCATTCCGGCATCCAAAGGCAAGGTGTAGAACCTGCCCAGATCCAAGAACTTACGGTACAACACGGGCCAGTTTAGCAGAATTGTGCAAGGAGTTTTCCTCAAAATGAAAGTTTGTCCGCTGGGGGTTCCCAATCCGGAAACACCCTGGAAACCGAGGGGACACCAGGCCACATCCCGCACCTGGAGCGGGTTTTGGTCGACGGGCGGCCCGGCTTCGGTCTACGAAATCACGGAACGGCGGGCGGGAACAGCCGGAAACTGAGGAGAACTTGGTGGAGCTAGTCGGGCTCGAACCGACGACCTCATCGTTGCGAACGATGGAGTCCTCCAAGAAACCTCAATTTGGCGTGCACTTGGCAGCCAATTACGGTCCAAAACGGTCCAATTCAAACAGGCTCGCCGGGGTTGCCTCACAACTTCATTGGCACGGAGAGGTCGCAAAGGGTTTTTCAGCCGGAACGCAATGCCTCAGGGCGCAGGTGCTCGAATAGTGCCTACCGTTTATCGTGCTCTTGATGCCAAGCAATTAACCGTGTCGCAAGTTCCGTGTTTTGTTCGTCCCGCAGGTTCTGCGTAGCGGGGATGGGGGCATGGGGCAAGGGGCCGGCTCTGGTGGAGAACGACATCCCTCCCGATGTGCCAGCGGCCGTCTGCCGCGGCATCGTGATTGCAAAATCGCTGTACGCGTTCGGCGCCTTGCTTTGCGTCGTCAGCACTTTTTTGGAGCATCACGTTCATCGTGCTGGTGCAGTTCTACTACGCTCTCGGACCGCGCCTGCCCGGCAGAGCAGCGAACTGATGTAACGTAAATAGCGAGACCAACGCCACCTAATCATTGAGCTCGAAATCTCTCCTCATTTTGCCGGTGCCGCTGGCGGCGACTTGCGGAAATCGATCGCGTCCTGAAATCACCGCCGCGTAAAGTAAGACCGCACTCAACGCAAACAGAACCCAGATGAAGTACGGGGCGATAACAAGGTTCCACCACCACGACTGCATCACCCGCAGTGCCAAATATAGCTGCAATCGGGTCAAGACCCCTTGACCAGGGACGAGCAACAGCAGCAGCAGGAAAAGAACGGCGCGGCGTGTCCATCGCAGCTGCTGGTCGACGCTCCCCAATGCCCAGCAGAGTGCCAGAGTAAGGATGCCAGCGTCGTTGACACGGTGATAGACCGAAAGAAAACTCAAGGCGAGTAGCGAGCTGATGGCGAGAGGTTCGGACCGCACACCGCCGCGGAACACGACGTACGCCCAGACCACCATCCCCAAAATGAAGATTGCGTGGGCCAAAAGATTTGCAGAAATTGCGCTATGCACCAATGGGTATAAAACCACCTGGAGATTCACCAAGTGCAGCCGAGACGGATTGGCGGTCGTAAAGTCGTTTTGACCGCCGGGTCCAAACCAGTAGTTCAAATCCTCTCGGTAGTTAGCGACGAGTGCGGTAAGAGAGAGAGGAATGCGAACGACGGCCGTTCCGATGAGGGCGACACCGCCCAACAAACAGACCTCTACCAGTCGCCATCGTCGACGCAGCAGGTAGAAAACGAAGATCCATAGACCAAGCTGGGGTTTGAGACCGGCAGCCAGAGCGATCATGATTCCCGCGGCGGCATCATGTCCCTGGCGGGCAAGATAGACCGCAAGAAAACAGCATGCGATAGCGATAGGCGCCGCGTTGCCCACATGGATCGCCGTGTGGAAAGAAGCAAATGCGAATACAAAAGTGGCGATGAACCACGTCTTATCGGAGCCCGGAGGCGACTCCCCTATTCTGACCAGAGTCCACGTCGTGATTCCGACTGCGATGACACTGAGCAAGACCCACGCAGCGTCGGCCCATCCCCAAGGCAGGAAGCTGAACGGGACAACCAGCACATAGGCGGTAGGCGGATAAATAGGCACGACCACAAGCGAGGAGTGTGTCAACTGCCTGGCCGTGGCATTGACCAAAGCAACATCGTACGGATTCTTGCCGTGCCGCCAAAGCCAGGCGCCAACGTAAGGATCGGAGAAATCGTTACGGCTGCTAGTGAAAGCGGGAACGACACCGCGAAAGACAAAATCGGCGAGCATCAGCAAAATCACAACTGCGAGCAGCACTCGAATCGGTCTTATCTTCCGTGTCATTGGGCAGGCCGCGCCAACCCTGGGGCGCCATTCGGTTCAAATGGCCTGGCCGATGGATGACTGTGCTCTACCTGCATTCAAGCAACGTTATCACACCATCTTCCGGGGGCTCCGCAGATCCACGGGGTCCATCAGTGTCATGCGTCCAGAGACCCCGCACTGCGAGCTTTGTTCCCGGTACAATATCGTCCATCGTAATGCGATTGATTCCTTAGCATTGTGCTACTCTAACCTGCCTGCCTGTTGTAATATTCTCTGCCTGCCGGATGAATTAAGAACGAAATCGAGGGAGGTTGCCTATGAACAGTTGCCGCTTGGCCACAGTCCAAAAGAGAGTCGCTGGGGGAATTCTCACAGCCGCGTTAACCTTTGCTGCCGTTGCTTGCGGCACTTCCAGTTCGCAGCCGTCCTTGCGCGGGGAGGTCGCCGCCACCGCGAATCCTCTCGTCGCGCAGTACATGATTTCACCTTCAAGAGATGCCCAGGTGGCCGTGGAATTCGGACTCGACACTTCCTACGGCTTCCAGACCTCGCCTCAACCCACGCCCTCGGGAGGCGGCAGCACCACCGTGTTGGTGGCCGGGATGCAACAGAACTCCACCTATCACATGCGTGCGGTCGTTACCTTCACTAACGGCGGGCAGGTGGTTGACAGCGATCACACCTTCATCACCGGACCCGCGCCCGCCGGCCGCATCCCTACCCTCACAGTAACTACTCCGGCCGGAATCAGCCCGGCACCCGGAGTCGAACTGGTGGGACTCAACCCCGGCACCTCGAATCAGCTTCGCATCGTGGCCGTCGACCCAGCCGGCAACCTTATTTGGTACTACGACTACGACACGACCCTGGGAACCGCGACGCCCATAAAGCTTCTGCCCAATGGTCATTTCCTTGTGCTTTTGTCCCCGGGGCTCGAAAAGGCTGGAGCCGTCCGCGAGATTGATCTTGCCGGAAACACGATCAATCAATTCACCAATGATGACCTCAATCAATGGCTAACGACCGCTGGCGTCAACTTCCAGGCATTCGGGATCCATCATGATTTTATTGCCATGGACAACGGACATCTTCTGCTGTTGGTGTCGGTGAACAAGTCCTTCACCGACCTTCCCGGCTATCCCGGCACGACCGTCGTACAAGGCGACGCAATCGTGGACCTCGATCCCAGCCTCAAACCGGTGTGGGTCTGGTCTGCTTTTGACCACCTTGATGTAAACCGGCATCCCATGAACTTTCCTGACTGGACCCACTGCAACGCTCTCCTCTACCTTGACGACGGCAACCTCCTGCTGTCCGTACGCCATCAGTCCTGGCTGCTCAAGATCGACTATGCCAACGGGCAAGGCTCCGGGGACATTCTCTGGAAGCTCGGCTACGAGGGCGACTTCACCCTCGCCTCCGGCGCTCCCGCCGACTGGTTCTATGCCCAGCACTATCCCGATATCATCAGCCCCAACAGTACGGGAGACTTCCTTCTGGCGGTCTTCGATAACGGAGACAATCGCGTCCTCGACACCAGCGGGACGACCTGCGGCTCTGCCGGCGCCCCTGCGTGCTACAGCCGGCCGGCGGTCTTTGAGGTCAACGAAGCCGCCCACACGGCCCAGCTCAATTGGGCATACCCTACGGTCTACTCGTTCTGGGGAGGGGTGGCCCAGGAACTTCCCAATACCAACATCTTTTTCAACATGTCAACTCCGGCCAATGACAGCACCGGAGCGCGTGCCATGGAACTCACCCAGGAGGCGATACCCCAGGTGATCTGGCAGCTCGAGGTGACCGGCCAGAACTCATATCGCACCATTCATCTCCCCAGCCTGTACCCGGAGGTCCAATGGTGATCTGCGCCGCGATCCTACGTCCGCTCAGTGGATCAGTGGAGGCTCGCCCGTGAACCTCACCGATCGCGGATTAGACTGTATTTGCACCGGAGGGTGACGGCGCTTTTCCCTTGATTCCTCCGGACGCTCGCGCCTCTTAGGATCCGTTCTTGGCGACTCTGCCCTCCAATACCGTTGGGATTCTGCATGAGCGGTTGGTGTTTGGCCGCAGGGTCGGCATCCTGTCCGATTGGTTTGCCAAGCTTGTTCCGAAGGGCGCGCGCGTTCTTGACGTTGGTTGCGGAGACGGCCTGATCTCGGCTGTTCTCCAGTCCAAGCGGCCCGACCTCCTGGTGCGGGGAATTGACGTACTGGCTCGCGCTCAGACCCACATCCCCGTCGAACTTTTCGACGGATCGCGGATCCCTTTCGACGATCGGTCTTTCGATGTGGTCCTCTTCTCCGACGTCTTGCATCATACCGACGACCCGACGATCCTGCTCCGTGAGGCGTGGAGGGTAACGAAGCACAGCGTACTCATTAAGGATCACAACCGGAACGGAATCGCTGCGGGTCTGCGCTTGCGTTTCATGGATTGGGTGGGAAATGCAAGGTTTGGGGTAGCTCTCCCTTACAACTACTGGAGCCGGAGCCAGTGGCAGAGTGCGTGGAGCCGCGTCGGACTTCAACCCCGACAGTTGATCACCACAGTTGGTCTCTATTCTGTCCCAGCCGGCTGGGTATTCGATGCACAGCTCCAATTCATCGCGTGGTTGGCGAAGATCGAGCCCCGGCAAACATGATCATCGACGCCGCAGTCCCAGCACGCTCAAGAAGAAGCTGGCGAACACCGTCTGCACGCCGAGCGTGAGAAACAATGACGCCGGGATTACCCATCGCATGGTCTGGGCATAGTCCAGCGCACCGAAATGCTGGGATCGCCAAAAGCCCACGGCATAGATCGACACCCCAAGGCCCGCCGAAATCAGCAACGCGCCCAAAAGCAGTCCGACCTCGAGCGTGATGTAGCGGAAGGCCTTGTCGAGTGTCGGGTCTGGCGGGAGCAAGCCCTCCGAAATCGCGAATAGTTTTGTGAAAACAGCAAAAGCGATCGCCTGAAACCCCAGCAACACGAAAACGGCGGCATAGAGAAGTGTGTGCACATCGAAGGTCACGCCGGCCACGGTCCGGGACGCAGGCAACAGCCACGCGCCCAGCAATGTACCGAGCAGCATCAGCCCAAGGCCAGGGTATAGAAACAGCCAGCGCGGACTGTAAAGGAGCAGAAAGCGCAAATGCCGCCAGCCATCGCGCCACGTGCGCAGATGCGGGGGACGGCTGCGTCCGTCTGGAGAAAGCGTGGTGGGCACCTCAGCAATCCGCATCTTGAAAAGAGCGGCTTTTACCACCATTTCTGAGGCAAACTCCATGCCCGTCGTGCGCAGCCCCATACGCTCGTATGCATCCTTGCGAAAAGCCCGAAGACCGCAGTGAAAATCACCCGCGCTGCTGCGGAACAGCACCCGGCCAACCTTAGTAAGAATCGGATTTCCAAGGTACCGGTGCAGCGCGGGCATCGCGCCCTTCTGAATACCTCCGCGGAAGCGGTTGCCCATGACCAGGTCCGAGCCCCGGCGCAGTTGCTCAACGAAGCGCGGGATGTGGCCAAAGTCATAGCTGTCGTCTGCATCTCCCATGACGATGAACTTGCCACGGGAGGCCGCAATCCCGCCCATCAGGGCATTGCCGTATCCCTTGGCGCTAACATGCACAACGCGGGCGCCCAATTGTTCGGCGATCTCGATGGAACGGTCGGTGCTGCCATTGTCGGCCACGATGACCTCGCCCGCGATGCTGGCGTCCGCGATCGCGCGCTGCGCCTTGCCAATGCAGGCGGCCAGCGTTTCTTCCTCATTCAAGCAGGGCATGACCACCGACAATTCGAGCGGTTCTTCCTGACGCAAAGGCACAACGGCGTGCTGTGCTTCGACGGCTTTCACTTCCGACCGGGAGACCAGGGCCACGGTTGCTCTCCTTGAGTCCAAACCATTACCAGCTGTGCAAGGAGTGTATCCGAGGCACGCGAGAACTTGAAGAGGCTCCGCCCAGAGGACGGCGGTCATGGCAGATTCGGGTTCCGTCGGATTTTCGCTGCATGGTAGGATCATCGAGAATCCTGCGGGGTTTTGGTTCGGAGGGCGGCATCGCACTCTCCCGCAATCATCTGACAAAAAGAGCTCGTGGACGCCTCCCGCATCACCGTGACAGCCTTGGGTCTCCTGACGGCGTTCGCGCAACGTTTTGCCGATCCCTGGCTCAAGAGAATCGAAGACACAGGCGCACGGTTAGCGCAGAGAAAAGGCGCCGTCATCTTCGGCGCTGCATTGGTATCCATCGTGGCGCGCCTGCTGTTGCTCCCATGGGCTCCTGTACCGATCCCGAATGTCCATGACGAGTTCAGTTACCTGCTGGCTGCCGACACCTTTGTCCACGGAAGACTAACCAACTTACCCCATCAATTATGGGTCTTCTTCGACACCTTCCATGTGCTCCAGCACCCCACCTATGCCTCGGCTTACCCCCCGGCGCAGGGCATGGTGCTGGCCCTGGGGCAACTGCTGGGAAATCCGTGGATCGGAGTTCTGCTCAGCATGGCGGCGATGTGCGCCGCCGTGGCCTGGGCGCTGCAGGGTTGGTTGCCGGCTCGTTGGGCGTTGCTCGGCACCTTGATCGCCCTTCTGCGTGTCGATCTCATGAGCTATTGGGTCGATGGCTACTGGGGCGGCGCGGTCGCCGCCACCGGCGGAGCGCTGGTGATCGGGGCGCTCCCACGAATCCTCCGACGTCATAGGCTCCGGGATTCTGCGCTCATGGGAGTAGGTGCAGCCCTGCTCGCCAATAGCCGGCCGGTTGAGGGCCTGCTCTTCTGCCTTCCGGTTGCGGTAGTTATTTGCCTACGGCTGTTCCGACCGGGAAGGGGAGACTTCAGATTGAAATTAGCAAGGGCTCTGTTGCCGCCGATCCTCATTCTCGCGTTTACCGTCGTATTCATGGGCTATTACAACTGGCGCGTAACGGGCAACGTCCTTCTGTTCCCTCATGTGCTTGAGAATCGGCAGTACGGGGATTTCCCGATATTCGTCTGGCAACCCGCAAAACCCGCGCTTACGTATACGAACCCCCAGTTCACCGTTTTTTTTTCGGGCTGGGTCCGACATGAATTCCTTGGGCGATCCTGGGCTCGACAAAGCCTAACCAAGTGCCATGAGGGCTGGAGCTTCTTCCTGGGACCAGCGCTCTCGATTCCGTTTCTGACATTGCCCTGGCTGGTCTTTGACCGCAGGGTTCGTTTCTTGATGATTCAGGCTCTCTGGTGCGGGATTTGGCTGCTACTGGTCATTTGGTTTGAGCCGCACTACGCGGCTCCTCTGACCGCTACAATTTTCATCATCATCACTCAGGCGATCAGGCACCTTCGCCAGTGGAAGCTGAAAACTTATCGCGTAGGAATCTTCGTCTCGCGCCTGATCGTAGTCCTGCTGGTTGCGAGAATATTTTTGCCCGGCGCAGAAATCGTGAACACCCCACGGCGTGGCTGGAATCTGTCGCGCGCGCAAATCATCGGCCAATTGCAGGCCACGTCCCAGAAGCATCTCGTGATAGTTCACTATGCTCCAGATCATGACGTGAACCAGGAGTGGGTGTATAACGCCGCGGACATCGACGCCGCGAAAATCGTTTGGGCGCGCGAGATTCCAGGCCGCGACCTCAAACCGCTGCTCGATTACTACCGCGACCGGAGGATCTGGCTGCTCGATGCCGATACCCATCCTCCTCAATTCAAGCCCTATCCCAGTGACGCAACCGCTCAGAGTTCGCACTGAGGTGGGCTATATCGAGGGTTGGTACGTTGCTGAGAGCCACCGACACAAGGGGATAGGTAGGAAACTTTTAGTCGTGGCAGAGGACTGGGCACGCAGCCAAGGGTACGTTGAGATGGCGTCGGAACCGCGAAAGGCTGCCCTGACCCGGTTCTGGGTGCTTCTAAGGACCTAACCTCTCCCGCGCAGTGAACGTGTGAGGCAAACCCCCGGCGAGCCGATTTGAATGTTTGTGTGACAAAGTGTGACAAGATTGGCTAGCGGAGCGTTTGCAAGTTGTTGAAAACATGGTGGAGCTAGTCGGGCTCGAACCGACGACCTCATCGTTGCGAACGATGCGCTCTCCCAGCTGAGCTATAGCCCCACATGGCGGCGGGTTGGCTTTTTGATTTTAGCAGCCGGCCGTCGATTTCGCCTAGACAGGCGATCGTGAAGCGTTCACCTGTGCTCGCGGGGCTTTGCCTCGTCTGGCGGGCATAGCCCCGCCACCACACCGTACGCGGCGGTGAGTCCGCGAAATCGAAGGCTATAATTTAATTGTGAGTTCTTCGAAAGTAAAACAAGTGGCGTCGGCGGACTTCCCTACGCGTTGGGGACGTTTCCTGATTCACGGGTTTGCCACCCGGGCGTCGGCGTCCGACGGCGCCAAGACCGAGGAGGCCGTAGCGCTCGTGATGGGCGAAGTGCATTCGGGGTCGCCGCTGGTGCGCATCCACTCCCAGTGCTTGACGGGCGACGTGTTTGGGTCGCTGCGCTGCGATTGCCGCCAGCAACTGGAACTGTCGCTCTCGCTGATTGCGCAGGAAGGGGCGGGCATCCTGATCTATGAACAGCAGGAGGGGCGCGGCATTGGGTTGATGGCGAAACTGCAGGCCTATGCTCTCCAGGACAGCGGACTTGACACGGTGGAAGCCAACGAACGCCTTGGATTTAAAGCCGACCAGCGCGAATTCCTTATGCCGGTCGAGATCTTGAAGGCGATGGACATCCGGCGGGTGCGGCTGCTCTCGAATAATCCCGACAAAGTCGCCGCGCTCGAACGCGCCGGGATTAAAGTGAGCGAGCGCGTGCCTTGCGAAGTTGCACCCACGGAACATACTAAAGAATATTTGAAGACCAAACGAGAGAAGCTGGGGCACTTGTTCAGCGATCGCAGAAGACAGCATTAAGGCGCTGTGGTAAAGCGAATCCTTCGTTGCTGCGAGCGCTGGCAATTGCCGAGGTACTCCGCCCCGGTGCGCTCGGCTGGACGGGCGAGGTCGCCCGTCCCCACACTTTCCATGCACTGTCCCCACACCTACGGCTCACTTCTGCAACATGCGCTTTAGTTCATTCTGGTTCTTCACCGGCAGGTCTCGCAGGGCGGCTCGTGCCAGCGCGACGTAGACTTCGCGCGGCCTGGGATGCTTCTTCAGCGCGGCCAGGTGCTTTGCCACCGTCTCCGCGTCTCCGCGAACCATGGGCCCGCTAAAGGATCGCGCGGGGCCGAGGCGCGAGTAGTTGGCCAAGGTTTGGCGGATGATGGGCAGGCTGGCGCGGCGGGCGTCGTGGCGGCTGAGTCCGGCGCCACGCGCCGCTTCTTCCAGCGTGACCAGGTAGGCCAGCAACAGCGGCGACGTCATAGTGGCCCACGCGTGGTATGCGGCTTTGCGCGCGGCGGGTAAGGAAAAACTCTCGCCTCCCAACCGGTGGACGATCCGCTCGGCAACTCGCGTCGCCTTGCGATCACCTTCGATCGCAAAGGGCACACCCTGTAAAGAAGGATGCGCACCGGCGACGAAGGTCATCAGCGGATGTACCGACGCGAGCGCGGTTCCAGCTGGGCAGAGAGAATCGAGTTCACGGCTGACGAGGGCTCCGCTGGAGTGGAAGGCGAATCGAACCTGGTAATAAGGTTTGCCTTGAGGCCGGGCCGGCTTGTGAGTAGAGACGCGGCTTGCGGCGGCTGGAGACGGGGCAAGCCCCGTCTCTACCCGTGAGGTGCGAACCGCGAGGTGAGCCGCCAGGGCCGAAGCCGCAGTGCGGATTTCACGGTCGGGAACGCAGAACCACAGCAAGTCGGCGTCGAGCGCGGCGGAATGTGCGGTGACCGAGTGTGCGCCCACCTTGGCAGCGAGCTTGCTTGCCTTGCGTCGCGAGTGCGGCGAATCGCGCGCCACGATTTCCGTGATCGTGAAACCGGCATCGTCGAGCGCCACAGCGAGAAAAGTTGCCAGGCTTCCCGCTCCGACGATGGCGATAGTGGGCTTTCTGGCGGTCGACATTTCGTTCGGTTTCCCGGCCATCGTTTTTCCAGCCTGCGTCTTGCCGGACATCGGTTTTGTGGTAATCGGTCTTCGGCTCAACCGCGCAGCATACCTTATATTGTTGTCATGGCGAAAGCAGCAGGAACGAAGTCAGAAGGTGCGAAATTAACTACCGCCCGTGTCCTCTCTTCCCGGGTCAGTTACCGGGGCCCGGTGTTCAGCGTCACGACCGATGAGGTGGACGAGCCTGGGGGCGTGCGGGCACGGCGCGATGTCGTGCGGCATTCTGGTTCGGTCGTCGTTCTGGCGGTCGATCTTCCGGCCGGCGATGACCCGGTGAAAGCGAGCCGCACAGGCGAGCCCCGCATATTGCTGGAACGCCAGTATCGTCATGCCGCGCAGTCGATGATGTGGGAACTGCCCGCCGGACGCATTGACGATGGCGAAACGCCGCTCACCGCCGCCAAGCGCGAGTTGGTGGAGGAAACCGGTTACCGCGCCCGGCAGTGGAAACGAATCCTGCATTTCTACGTAAGCCCCGGCTTTCTCGACGAAACCATGACCATCTACCTGGCAAGCGGCCTCAAGGCAGGTCCCGCCCAGCCCGAGGCAGATGAGAAGATCGCAAACCGGTTTTTTGCCCTATCGGAGGCGAAAGCGATGCTGTTCCAGGGGCGCATTCGCGACGCGAAGACGATCACCGGCATACTGTGGCTGGCGCAGATGCCGCGAGCGGCCCGGTAAGAAGCCGATGGGCGCTATGTCCACCCTGAAGGGGGCCGGATTTCGAAGCCTGCGGCGCCGTGAAAGCGATGCCCTGATCGGAAGGCCGAGTTTTCCGGGCGCGGACCCGCCACCCCGTAACTATCTTGTTACCCCTGGCCATGCCGTCCAAACCGGGATGTGTGACGCCAATCCTTGACAGTTCCCCCAGTGAGCAGCACAATGCCTGCACATTTCCTGCGGCCCCTGGGAATTGCGCCTTTTCTGGGGAATCCGCAAGAAATAGGGGGGCGCACGTGGCGGAACGTTTGAAGGGCACCGTGAAGTGGTTCAACAACGCCAAGGGTTACGGCTTCCTCGGCCGTGACGATGGACCCGATGTATTCATTCATTACAGCTCAATCACCACCGAAGGCTATAAGAGCCTGCAGGAGGGCGACAAGGTGGAGTTTGAGATTGTCCAGGGACAGAAAGGGCCGCAGGCGGCCAATGTGACCAAGTCCTCCTGATTGTGGGTCGCCTGACCTAGGCCAGTTTTCCGGACCAAGATGTATATGTCAATGACGCCCGCGCTGGCGGTGTCCCCGGGCGCCTGTCAATTCCCTGCAGTAGCGTTTTCTTCCGTTACAATCATCCCCTTGGGCTGAAAATTCTAGAAAGCGGCGGGGACAGCCCCAAAAGGGGCATCTGCTTGCGAGATTGCGGCATCGCTATAGCGATGCCCTGATACGAAACCGGTATCGCGGGCGCCGCGTCTTCGAAGCGGGAGCGAGGAGACGGGGCAAAGCCCAGTCCCTACGGACGGAAGAACTCTAAATGGACAACAAAACCATCGCCGGACTCCTTTACGAGACTGCCGATCTGCTGGAGATCGACGGGCAGGATTCGTTTCGCGTGCGCTCCTACCGCAACGCGGCGGCGGCCATTGAATCGCTGCCCCAGCGCGTGGCTGACCTGATTCAGGAGCCGAAGAAACTGCTGGAAGTGCCGGGCATTGGCAAAGGGATGCTGGCGAATCTGCAGATGCTTTTCAAGGACGGAAGCATCGAGGCGCACACGGAGTTGTTGAAGAAATACCGGCCTTCGATGCTTGAATTGCTCAAGATTCAGGGGCTGGGGCCGAAGACGATTGCTTTGATCTGGAGCGCCTATCAGGTCAGCGATCTTGAGGGCGTGGAAAAGCTGGCGCGGGAAGGCAAGATTCGCACCTTGCCGCGCATGGGCGAAAAGCACGAACTGAAGCTGCTCAAAGCGATCGAGGACTATCGCCGGATCGCCGGACGATTCCTGCTGGATACGGCCGAAGAGTTGGCGGAGAAACTGGTCGAACATCTGTTGGCCGCTCCAGGCGTCGAAAAAGTCACGCCCGCGGGATCGCTGCGGCGCGGACGCGAAACCGTTGGCGACCTTGACATCCTGGTCACAGGCAAGGGCTGCATTGCGGACGAAGCGCGGCAGAAACTCATCGAACATCTGCTGCGCTTCCCTGGCCTGATGGACGTTATCGCGCAAGGAGAGAACAAGGTCAGCTTCCGGCACCGCAATAACATGCAGGTGGACGTACGGCTGCTGCCTCCGGAATCGTTCGGGGCGGCCATGCAATATTTCACCGGGTCGAAGGCGCACAACGTTGCGCTGCGGCAGCGCGCGCTCAAGATGGGCTTCACGCTCAACGAATACAGCCTGGCGAAGGTGGACGACGGAAAGCCGGTCGCGCGCAAGACGGAAGAGGAAATTTACGCCAAGCTGAAGCTTGATTTTATCCCTCCCGAACTGCGCGAGAATCTGGGAGAGATTGAAGCCGCCGCCGCGCACACGCTGCCCGCGCTCCTTGAACTCTCCGACATCCGCGGTGATGTGCACATGCACACCGTCGAAACCGACGGGCGCTGCACGATTGAAGAGATGGCCGAAGCAGCGCGGGAACGCGGCTATGAGTACATGGCCATCACCGATCACTCGAAGAATCTTGCCTTCGCCAACGGGCTCACCGACGAACGCGCGCTCGTGCACATCGAAAGAATTCGGGCCGTCGAGAAGAAGATGAAGGGCATCCGCATTTTTGCGGGAATCGAAGTCGACATTCTGAGCGATGGCGAGCTGGATCTGTCGGACTCGGTGCTCGAACAAATGGATATCGTGATTGCCAGCGTGCACTCACAGTTCAACCAGGATCGCGCCACCATGACCGAGCGACTGCTCAAGGCTGTCGCGAATCCCAATACCTCGCTGATCGGGCATCCCACCGGACGGCTGCTATTGCGCCGCGACGCCTACCAGTTCGATCTGGACGCGGTTCTCAAAGCAGCGGCTGAGCACAAAGTGGCGATGGAACTGAACGCTTATCCCGATCGGCTCGACCTCAGCGACGTTCACCTGCGGCTGGCCAAACAGCATGGGGTGAAAATCGTCATCAATACCGATTCCCACCACACTTCGCACATGGAAAAACTGCGGTACGGCGTCACTCAGGCGCGGCGGGCATGGCTAAGAAAGGACGATGTGCTGAACACCTTGCCGGCGGCGAGATTTGCCCGGGCCATGAAACACGCTTGGTGAATGGCTGGGGCAAAACAGGGAAACAAGTTACCAACGTTTAACCAGCCACCGGTCACTCCGCGTTACAATCGTCCGAACCACTAAGGACAACGTCCATTGTAATCAACAGCTTACAGCAGGTCATTGGGAAGCGTTTTGGACCGTGGCTTGCTAGCGAGAGCGAGGGGAGTTTCTTTCGTCGTACGAGAATTCCACAAACCTCTGCTAGCATTTGGAAGCGGTCGGGGACGGCCCATTCAGAATCAATCTCCTCAGGAGTGGGGAGAAACGGGGAACGAAATCCAGGGTTTCGAGGAGCCAGGGGCGGCAACCCATGCGGTCAAAGGATGGGCTGCGGGCAGCCGGAAAGCGCATGGCTAACAAGAAAGTCGTCATCATTGGAGGCGGGCCCACGGGGCTGGGCGCAGCCTATCGTCTGCACGAACTCGGTTACGACAATTGGGTGCTCTACGAAAAGTCGGAGGACGTTGGGGGACACTCCACTTCGCACCTGGACCCGCGGGGATTCGTGTGGGATGAGGGCGGGCACGTTATTTTTTCGCATTATCCCTATTTCGACAAACTGGTCGACGACATGCTCGGCAAGGAAGTGCACGAGCGGGTGCGCGAGAGCTGGGTGTACCTGCAAGATGTCTCGGTGCCGTATCCATTCCAGAACAACCTGCGGTACCTGCCGAAGCCGCTGCAGGTAAGTTGCCTGATGGGAGCGGCCAAAGCGACCGCCAGCCGGAACGGCGAAGCGAAGAACTTCCGGGAGTGGACGCTCAACACCTTCGGCGAGGGCATCGCCGAGACCTTCATGTTCCCTTACAACTCCAAGGTCTGGACCACGCCGCTGGAGCGGATGTCGAAGGGATGGATTGCGGAACGCGTGTCGGTGGTGGACTTCAAGCGCCTGCTGGAAAATGTGCTCTACGAAAAAGACGACGTGGCCTGGGGCCCGAACAATAAATTCCGCTTCCCGCTGCACGGAGGAACGGGCGAAATCTACCGCCGCATGGCGCGGCGTTTCCCCGATAAGGTGCGGACCGGCAAGCAACTGGCCGAGGTCGACGCGGCGCAGCGAAAGGTATCGTTTGCCGACGGCAGCGGCGACAGCTACGACGTGCTGATTTCAACCGCGCCGCTCGATTTGTTGGCTGGCATGATCAAGCCAGCCGACTCGAGACTGCGCGAGGCAGCGGTGTTGCTTGAACACAACGATCTGCTGGTGCTGGGAATCGGATTGAAGAAGAAGATCGACACCGGTAAATGCTGGGTGTATTTTGCAGACCCCGAAATGCCTTGCTATCGGGCCACGTTTTTCTCCCATTATTCGCCCTTCAACGTTCCGAATGGCGATACCGAGCAGTACAGTTCGCTGATGTGCGAGATGTCGGTTCCGCTGGGGCAAACGGTGGATATCGAGCGTACGTATGAACAGATGCTCGCCGGGTTGATCCGCTCGAAAATACTGGACGAATCGGACCGCGCGCGCATCATTTCGCGTTACCACCGCCTAGTGAGGTATTCCTATCCGATTCCGACCATCGATCGCGATCGGGCGCTGGGCATTCTGCAGCCGGCGTTGATGGAGCGCGGGATCTACTCCCGGGGACGCTTTGGCGCTTGGCGCTACGAGATCGGAAACATGGATCATTCGGTCCTGATGGGCGTGGAAGCGGCCAATCACATCGTGAGTGGAGAAAAGGAACTGGTGTTTTACAGTTCTTAGAGGAACAACTTTCTTATTCGAACGACTATGGGAAACGAGCAAGCACAAGCGGCGCCACGGGTCAGCATCATCATCCCGTCGTATAACACCGCGAATATGATCGCGGCGTGTCTGGATTCGATCTTTGCCCAGACCTTCCAGGATTTCGAGGCCATCGTGGTCAACGATGGTTCGCCGGATACGGCGGAACTGGAGCGGGTGCTGCAGCCTTACCTTGATCGCAACCTCAATGATCGCAATCCGGATCGCATCGTGTATATCAAGCAGGCCAACAAGCGGGCGGCGGGCGCGAGAAACACGGCGATCGCCCGAGCGCGGGGCGAGTTTCTCGCGTTCCTCGACAGCGACGATACCTGGTTTCCGAACCATCTGGAATCGCAGATGAAGCAGTTCGAGGCGGATCCTTCGCTCAGCCTGGTCTACGCCAACGCGGACGCGACCAGCGACCCGGCTCATCCGCTTACATTCATGGAGAAGAACCCCTCGAACGGCGAGGCGACCTTTGAAGCTTTGGTGATGGAACGTTGTGTGGTATCGATCGCCACCGTGGTTGCGCGCAAGGCGGCAATCATGAAAGCGGGAGGATTTGACGAAAGCCTGGCGCGTTGCGACGACTACGACATGTGGCTGCGGACCGTGTTTTACGGCGGGAAAATCGGCTACAGCCGCCAGATCCAGGCGCGCATGAACGAGGGCCGCCCCGGATCGCTGGGTGCGGCGCGGGCTAAAATGGCGGAGGGGTATTGGTTGATCCTCGAAAAAGCCGATCAGAAACTGCCATTGAGCCCGGCGCAGCGGAAACTGGTACGGGAGCGGGCCGCCGAGATTCGCGCACGCTACCTGGTGGAAGAAGGTAAGAACCATCTCTCCGCGCGAGATTTTCCCAAGGCTCGGGAACGTTTTTCGGAAGCGAACCAGTACTTCCGCAGAACGAAATTGAGCCTGGTGCTGTTCGGACTGAAGGTGGCGCCGAATGCGACCAGCCGGCTGTTCACCTTTTGGACCCGGCGGAATCACGGGGCCCCGGCATGAGGCGATTCGTTGCGACGTGTGACTCTGGCGGGCCGACCTGGCAGCGGGTAATTGAAGGGTGCGAATGATTCGGGATCTGGTGGCGGGTGTGAAGCAAGCGTTCGGGCTCGGTCGTCCGGGGCGAAGGGTTCCGGTGCGCCCCGACGACATTTTGCTGGCTTCCTATCCGAAGTCGGGAAGCACGTGGCTGCGATTGCTCATTGCAAACCTCCGGCATCCCGATCGAGAAGTCGACTACGCAAATCTGCACCAACTGGTCCTCGATCTCGAAGTGAGCGGGAAGCGCGATTTCGACCGGGCGTCGCGGCCGCGCATCATCAAGACGCACGGCAGTTTCGATCCCCGCTATCGGAGGGTCATCTATGTGGTTCGCGATCCCCGCGACGTGGCTCTTTCGCACTGCGAGCACCTGCGCCAGGCGCGGAGATCCGACGATGAGCTCGCCATAGAGGACTTTATCGAGCGATTTCTCACCGGAAAAAGCGCGGCAAGCCGCGTCTCTACAGCGCACACGGGATCGTGGGGAGAGAACGTCGGCAGTTGGCTGGCTACACGGTCCCGCCATTCGGACTTTCTCTTAGTGCGCTTTGAAGATCTGCTCGACGGCACGGCGCGCGAATTGACGCGGGTGGCTGATTTCGCGGGATTGCCCACGACTGCCGAGAGAATCTCGCAGGCGGTCGAGCGCAGCGTTATTGAGCGCAGTTCTGGCGCGAAGATGCGGAAGACGGCGAAGCCCGGCGGCTGGCGCAGCCATTTGCCCGAGGCGCAGGTAGCGCGCATCGAAGACGCGTGGGGCGGTATCATGGCGTGCCTGGGATATGAGCTCGTGACCCGCGATCCGCGCAGCGCGCTCAAATCCAGCCTGATTGGGTTGCTGATGAGGGGAGCGGCAGGGAACTCCGAGGAGTGTCGGGAGGTTTTTGCCGGAGATCCTTCCTCCGTGCCCGGTACGCTCCCAAAGCCGGCTGCGATTCGATAATCAAACCGCGATGCTCAAACTTTGATGATCAGACTGCGATGATTGAGCGCCTTATCAATACGACCAAACGAGCGTTGGGATATACCAATCCGGGACGCGAGTTTGAAGTGTTTGACGACGACACCTTCATCGTGTCGTTCCCAAAGTCCGGAAACACCTGGACGCGATTTCTGATTGCGAACCTGCTGCATCCGGAAGAGCCCGCCGACTTCGGCAATATCGACCGGCTGGTTCCGGAATCGGAGGGTCTGACGAGAAACCAGCTGGCACGAGTGCCGCGGCCCCGCATTCTGAAGAGCCACGACTATTTCGATGCGCGTTTCCGGAAGGTCGTCTACATTGTGCGGGACCCGCGCGACGTGGTTGTTTCGCAGTTCCACTTTTTCAGAAAACGGCGGCGACTCGCTGACGACGATTCGATCGAGCAGTTCGTCACGCGCTTTGTGGCGGGGGAAACCTGCGACTACGGCTCTTGGGGGACCAATGTTGCGAGCTGGCTGGCCACGCGGCAGAACTCTCCCGGGTTCTTGCTGCTGCGCTACGAAGACATGATGGCACGGACGAGTGCGGAATTGAATCGGATTGCTATATTTCTGGGAATGAGAGCGACGTCCGAGATGATAGCGCAAGCAGTGGAGCGCAGTTCCGCCGACCAGATGCGGAAGCTGGAAGGCACGAACGCAACCGCATTGGTGACCAAGAACTCGCGTCCGGATGTTCCCTTCGTCCGCTCGGCCAAGGCCGGAGGCTGGAGAACCGGTCTGCCGGAACCGGCGGTGAAGCAACTGGAAACCGCATGGGAACCCCTGATGGTTTATCTAGGATATGAGCCGATGTTTCCCAGCGCAGCGGCGAACTCGGAATTGCGGGTTTCCGCAACCCCATGGAACGGACCTTCGCGATGATGTACAGCCTCAAGAAGCTCTGGAAGAACGCGTTAGGGACGGATATTGCCGGGCGCACGCTGGCGGTCCGCGCCGACGACACGTTCATCATTTCTTATCCCCGATCGGGCAACACCTGGACCCGCTTCCTGATCGCGAACCTGATGCATCCACACGAGCCGGTAACGTTCGCCAATATCGAGCGGCTCATACCGGATGCGGAAGCGCAGTCGAGCCGCTACATGCGCCGCACGCCAAGCCCGCGCATGATCAAGAGCCATTCGTATTTCGATCCGCGCTATCCGCGGGTAATTTACATCGTGCGCGATCCGCGGGATGTGGTGCTTTCTTACTACGATTTTTCGCGCAAGTACCGGCAGATTGAAGACAGTTATCCGCTGCAGCGTTACATCGAGGATTTCACGACGGGGCATTTGCTTTCGGCGGGCTGGGGCACCTGGGGAGAAAACGTGGCCAGTTGGGTCTACGCGCGCGGCGCGCGCCCGGGATTCCTGCTGCTGCGATACGAGGACATGAAAGCGCGTCCGGAACAGGAACTGACGCGCATCGCGGAGTTCCTGGGCATTCCAGCATCCCCCGAACTGCTGCGAACGGCGGTCGAGCGCAGTGCGGCCGACCGCATGCGCGAGATGGAGAAGGCGCAGGGCAAAGACTGGGTTACCACCAAGGACAAGCGCAGCGATATCCCATTTGTCCGCACGGCATCGGCCGGCGGTTGGAAGACGAATCTGCCGAGCGAAGCGGTGGCGAAGATCGAAGCGCGGTGGGGGAACATCATGGCGCAGTTGGGGTACGAACTGGTGACGCGTAAGGCGGAGTGGGTAGAGACTCCATCGGCAGATACAGCGGTCCTTGGGGAAAGCCGGAAATGACGGGAGCGGATCGGAGCGGATGCGGAAGCACGAAAAAAGACAAATCCTGAAGAACGTTGGCTCCAGTTGGTCGGCGCTTGGCGTGAACGTCGCGGTTGGAATTTTTCTTTCTCCCTTCATTCTGCACCGACTGGGGGACGCGGCTTTCGGGGTTTGGGTGCTGATCTTCTCGGTGACCGGTTACTACGGTTTGTTCGATCTCGGCATTCGCTCCTCCATCATTCGATACATCTCCAAGTACACCGCCACGGACGACCGCGAGAAGCTCACCTCGTTCGTCAACACGGCTTTGTTCAGCTACACCAGCGTTGGCCTGGTAAGCATGATATTGACCGTGCTGCTGAGTTCCTCGGTGGAGCGCGTATTCAAGATTCCGCCCGAAATGCATTCGCAGGCGCGCCTGTTGCTGTTAATGGTCGGCACCTCGGTCAGCCTGGGATTTCCGATGGGCGTGTTTGGAGGCATGCTCGAAGGTTTGAGCCGATTCTATATTCTGAACTGGACCAGCATCGGCTCCTCGCTTGCTCGCGCCGCTTTGATCGTCTATTTTCTGAATCGTGGATACGGTCTGCTCACCGTCGCCCTGATCACGGTTGCGCTGCCGGTGCTTTCTTCGATTGTTCGCGGCATGATCGTCCTCCGCTTGTGCCCGGTGGCGCTTGGTCTGAAGTATGTGGACCGCGCCTCATTCCGCGACATGGCCAATTACGGCAGCACCACCTTCCTGGTGCTGGTGGCGGCGCGCCTGCGCTTCCGCACCGACGCCCTGGTGCTCGGCACCATGATGTCGACCGTCGCCGTGACCTACTTCAACATCGGCTCCCGCATCGTGGACTACGCCCAGGAATCGGTCTCGAGCTTAGCCCAGATCTTTGTGCCCATGGTGAGCCAGTCGGAGGCCACCGGCAATCTTGACCGGGTGCGCAAGATCTATATCGCCGGCAATCGCGCGTGCGCGTTCCTGATTTTTCCCCTCGCCGCTACCCTGATCATCCTGGGCAAGCACATCATCCGGGTTTGGGTGGGCGCGCGTTATATACCTCACAGCTACCCGGTGCTGGTGGTGCTGATCGTTCCTTACACGCTCATGCTGTCGCAAGCGGCTTCGGGGCGCGTTTTGTTCGGCGTCAGCAAACATCAGACGTTGGCGACGATCACGGTGATCGAGGGCGTGGCCAACCTTATTCTCAGCATCGCGCTCGTCCGTCCGCTGGGAATTATCGGCAGCGCGCTCGGAACCGCCATCCCGCTCTCGTTCACCTTTCTTGTGTTTATGCCGCGCCAATTGAAGAAGCGGATCGGCGTTCCCGTCGGGGTCTTCGTGCGCCAGGCCTACACGCTGCCCATTCTTCTGACTCTCCCGCTGGTCGCAGTGCTGTGGCTGGCCAACCGATTCATTTATCCCCGCAACCTGTTCCAGTTGGCGCTCGAAATCGTCGCGGCCGGCTCCTTCTACGCAATCGGTCCGCTGTGGGCCTACCGTACGAACCGCGCATTTCACGTTGCCGCGATCGCGGGCTTAACACCTGCTCCTCCTCCCGAACAGCCGCCGCAGGCAGTGGTCGCGGTGGAATATCAGGGCGAGCAGTGAGCCGGGACGGAATGGCCAGGAATCCGCTAAAGGTCGTGATCTTCTCTTCGGTTCCGCCGCAGCGGGTGGCGCGCATTATGGCGCGCATTCGACGGGACGCTCCGGAAGCGCAAGTGGCGGGCGTGCTTTACGAACGCCGTCCTCCGAAGACTTGGCCCCAGCGGATGAGGATATGGCGCAAGAAGATGAAGCGCCTGGTGTACTGGCAGTATGGTTTGCACCGCATCTCGGCCGCCGCCGGCCGCAAGCTCACCCGGTTGCTGGACGCGGTCATCCGGTTCATTCATGCGGCCCCGAAGTGGCCGAACGGCAAACCGGGCTACGGGCTGGACGATTTGGAAGCGACCTGCAATGGTCAGGGCGTCGAACTTCTCATTACGCCCGATATTCATTCGGACGCGGCGCTCGACTTTGTGCGGCGCCTCGACGCTGACCTTGGATTGGTATTCGGCACCGGCATTCTGAAGCCGGCACTGTTCGAGATTCCGACGCAGGGCTCAATCAACATTCACAAGCGCAAAGTGCCCGACTACCGCGGAGGCGGCGCGGTCGGACTCTGGGAGTTACTCGACGGGCAAAAAGAAATCGGAGTCACGGTTCATCGTGTCGAGACCAAGGTGGATGTGGGAGCTGTAGTTCGTTCGACGCTGATCCCCATCGACCCCTTCGATGATCTGGAAAGCCTGGCGCTGAAGGCCGATGTGGTGGGCGCGGACCTGATCGTGGCTGCGATTCGCGACTTCGCCAATGGGATGGTGGCGGAAACTCCGCAGAACGGCCCCAGTAAACTGTTTCGCAGTCCGGCGGCCGAAGACCTGCTGCAGATGAAGAGGAAACTGGCGGCGCGGCGTGCGAAGACCGGCGACACTTTCCGGTGGCCGGTGTGGAAGCTGCTGGTTAAGTCCGTGGTGTATGCCGTACCGGTCACGCTCCGCAGTTGGCAGCATCGGCGCCGGGGGGATTATCCGGTGATGATCCTCTATCACCATCTGGTATCCGATCGTCCGCATCGCTTCGGAGCTTCGACTGCCTACTTCCTGCGGCAGGTGAATTACCTGCTGCGACACTATCGCGTCGTAAGTCTGAGCGAGGCGGTCGAGTTGGTGCGGAAAGGCGGGGTCAAGGCACCTACCGTCGCCGTCACCTTCGATGATGGCTACGCCGACAATTTTGTCAACCTGCGCGCCGTGACCGAAGAAACCGGTGTGCCCATTGGATACTTCATCTCGACCGAACACATCTCGAACGGGCGCGAATTTGCTCACGACCAGTTGGAAGGCGAACACGGGTTTCCGCCGAACACCTGGGAGCAGATCGAGTTGTTGAAGCGTTGCGGCTATGAAATCGGCAGCCACACCCGCAATCACGTCGATTGCGGCTCGACTGATGAGGAGTTCCTACGCCGCGAGATCGTTGGTTCCGGCGAGGACGTTCGGCAGAAGCTGGGGCCGACAGCGCACTTTTCTTTTCCGTTCGGGCTGCCCGAGAATATTTCCGCTCCCGCTGCCGCCATCGCCTGCGCCAGCTATGAGAATGTTTTCTCCGCCTACCGAGGCGGCAACTTCCACACCGAAGCGAGGCGAATTTTGAAGCGCGGAAGTTTTCCCCACACGGTATGGGAGCTTGAGCTGCAATTGCAGTCGGTATTGACCGTGGAGGCAAAAGAGCCAGCGCACCTGAAGCTTCGGATCGACGAGGTTTTGCCAGGCAAGCCGTCGTAATTTGGCGGGCGCAGGGCATCGTCGTCCGACGGCATAAATGCAGTTTCACTCCTACCTTTTGAGGGTAAGGCTGCAAGCTGTTTCACACCCGTGCAGCGCTCCTGGGTGTTTTAGAATAGGATGGTGCTGGGCCATTGTTTAGAATAGTTTACGAGTTGACTGTCGGAGGCTTTCGGAAGGTGGATTGCTCATTCCCTATGTTCCATATGATTTTGGTAGGGTTTCAAGAACCGGCGTACCGGATTCTGGCGGCTCCCCGGACACTCCGGCGGTTACCTGTAGCCCCAACAGGTAGCTTGACGAGCCACCGCAAAGCGGGCGAACTTGGATAAATCGGACCCCTCTTGTGATTCTAATTTCAACATAAATTTTGCTTAGAGACCCTGGGAGGAATATTGCAGTGAACGCAACAACCAGTCATCTTATCGCCCCACACGGTGGAGAACTTGTTCGGCTGCAGGTGCCGGAAGCGCGCGCCGCGGAGTTGAAAGCGCAGTCGAAGGATTGGCCTTCGTGGGACCTGACACCCCGGCAGCTTTGCGATCTGGAACTGCTGATGAGTGGTGGTTTCTCGCCGCTCGGTGGGTTCATGAACCGCGCCGATTACGAAGGCGTCTGCCACAACATGCGATTGGCGTGCGGCATCCTCTGGCCTATGCCGATCACGCTTGATGTCACCGCGGAGTTCGCCAAGAAACTGACGGCGGGCTCGAGCAAGATCGCGCTGCGCGATCCCGAAGGCGTGATGCTGGCCGTGCTCCAGGTGGAAGATGTCTGGCAGCCGGATCGCAAGGCCGAAGCGCAGGCCGTTTTCAATTCCACGAGTTCCGCGCACCCAGGCGCTGACTATGCCATCAACAAAGCGAACCCGTGGTACGTAGGCGGAAAGATTGAAGAACTGCAACCGCACGCCCACTATGATTTCCGGTCGTTGCGCCTGACTCCCGCCGACCTGCGCGCCCAATTCAGCCGCCTCGGCTGGACGCGGGTCGTGGCCTTCCAAACGCGCAATCCCATGCATCGCGCCCACGTCGAACTGACCATGCGCGCCGCCAAGCAAGTCGAGGCGAACTTACTGATTCATCCTTCCGTCGGCATGACCAAACCGGGCGACGTGGATTATTTCGTCCGCACCCGCTGCTACCAGTTGCTGCTCTCGAAGTACCCGCACGGCACCGTCGAACTAGCCATGCTGCCGCTCGCCATGCGTTTGGGCGGACCGAGGGAAGCCATTTGGCACGGCCTGATTCGCAAGAACCACGGTTGCACCCACTTCATCGTTGGTCGCGATCATGCCGGTCCGGGAAAGGACACCGACGGCAAGCGTTTTTATGGTCCCTACGAAGCCCAGGAACTGTTCAAGAAACACGAGAAGGAAATGGGCGTGACCATGGTTCCCTTCCAGATGATGGTGTATCTGCAGAATGAAGACCGTTACGTCCCGGAGGATGAAGTACCGGAGGGCGCCAAAGTACTCAACATCTCGGGCACGGAATTGCGCCAGCGTCTCAACGAAGGCCGCGACATTCCGTCGTGGTTCACGTATCCCGAAGTCGTGCAGGAATTGCGCCGCAGCTATCCGCCACGGCACAAGCAGGGCTTGACGATTTTCTTCACTGGGCTTTCGGGATCGGGTAAATCGACCATCGCCAATGCGCTGATCACCAAATTCCTGGAGATAGGCGGGAGGCCGGTCACACTACTGGATGGCGACCTGGTGCGCAAGCACCTGTCGAGCGAGCTCGGATTCTCGAAGGAACATCGCGACATCAACATCCGGCGCATCGGTTATGTTGCTTCGGAGATTACCAAGAACGGCGGCATTGCCATTTGCGCTCCGATCGCGCCCTATAATGCGACACGCCAGGCGGTGCGGCAGATGATTGAGCCGTTCGGAGGATTTGTTCTCGTCTACGCCTCCACCGCGATCGAAGTGTGCGAACAGAGGGACCGCAAAGGACTGTACGCCAAGGCGCGCGCCGGCATCGTGAAGGAGTTCACCGGCATCTCGGATCCCTACGAGGCGCCCACGGATGCCGAAGTGGTGATTGACACCGCCCAGTTGAGCCCAGAGGAGGCGGCGCAGGCCATCCTTCTGCATCTCGAGCGCGAGGGCTTTGTGGGCGCCAACGGTAACGGGTAGAGAGGCAGTTGTCAGTTGTCAGTTGTCAGTTGTCAGTTTGCGATTCTCAAGGGTCTTGCCTCGGTTCTGTTGTTACTGAGAACTGACGACTGACAACTGAGAACCAGTAATAACGGTATGGAATTCTTGCTCCTCAAAGTGCTGATCGGCTTCACGGTGGGAACGCTGATCGGGTTGACGGGTCTGGGCGGCGGCGTACTGCTGCTGCCCATGCTCATCTTTGGGCTGCGCGTGCCCGCCATTATGGCCGTGGGCAGCGACGCGCTGTTCAACTTTTTCACCAAGATTCCCGCCAGCCTCGTGCACTTGAATAAAGGCACGGTGCGACGAAAAGTCGTGTTGGCGATGGCGCTGGGCAGTATTCCCGGTTCTTTCCTCGGTGTGAGTTTTCTGGTGCACCTGCGCCACGTTTATGGCGCCGGGGTGAACGACTTCATCAAATCCGCCGTGGGCTTGCTACTGGTGTTGATTCCCATGCTGCTTCTGTTTCAGGGACGGATTGAAGAACGTCTCGCCCACCGCCAGCCCACGCTGAAGTCGTTCGCCGGCATGAGTGTCATCGGATTGGCCGGCGGATTCCTGGTTGGGATCACTTCGGTCGGGTCGGGCAGCATCATCATGATGTTGCTGCTGTTGTTCTATTCGTTCGCGCCCAAGATCATGGTTGGCACCGACATTACCCATGCCGTGATTCTGACCGGAATGACCGGCCTGTTGCACTGGAGGGCGGGGAACGTCGACCCCAATCTGGTCGTCTCCCTGCTAATCGGCTCGATCCCCGGCGGAATACTGGGCTCGCATTTGAGCACGCGCGTTCCCGTACTCTGGTTGAGAAGAATCCTATGCACAGTTTTGCTGGTGACGGGCGCGCGTATGCTGTGGGCTTGAATCTCGTGTAGAGACGGGGCTTGCCCCGTCTCCCGCTAGTAACCAGAGACTTGGCGGTGCGAGCGGAGACGCGGCGAGCCGCGTCTCTACGGAGAGGCCGACTATTATCAACGGAGCATTGATGTCTTCGCCTAATTCCAAAGAAATTCTCGAACGCATTCACGCCGCGCTTGAAGCGGCTCGGGCGGTGCTGAACCGGTTCACTCCCGGCGCCATTGAAACCGAATACAAAGTTGGCCACGATCCGGTCACCGAGGCCGATCGCGCCGTCGACGACATTTTGCGCAAGACTCTGCTTCGTCCTGGCGAAGGCTGGCTCTCGGAAGAAACGGTTGACGATTTCACCCGCCTCGATAAACCGCGCGTCTGGGTGGTCGATCCGCTGGACGGGACACGCGAGTTCGTACAAGGGATTCCCGAGTTCTGTGTTTCGATCGCCATGGTGGAGAATGGAATTCCGATCGCTGGCGGGATCTGCAATCCCGCGACCGACGAACTCATTCTTGGATCGCGCGATACGGGCGTGACTTACAACGGCAAGCTCGCGCAACCGAGCCAGCGCAAGGATCTACATGGCGCGCTCGTGCTCGCGAGCCGCAGCGAAGTGAAGCGCGGGGAGTGGAAGCAGTTCGAGCGAGCCGAGTTCAATATTCGTCCCATGGGATCGGTTGCCTACAAACTCGGATTGGTCGCCGCCGGCCGCGCCGACCTGACCTTCACGCTGGTTCCGAAGAACGAGTGGGACGTTGCCGCCGGGGCGGCGCTGGTCGAAAGCGCGGGAGGCTGGGTGTTGAAGCTGGATCATTCAGCGCTGCGCTGCAACCAGAAAAATCCGCTGATCTCCGGCCTGTTGGCGGGGGCGCCGTTTCTGCGCGATCCTTTGCTGAATATACTCGACCGGCACTCGCAGAAGATCGGCGGCAGCAAGAATGCTGGCTGATAAATGAATTGTCACCTTCAATAAATTGCCCTCCTGAGCGAAGCGAAGGCTCTCTTGTGCGTTGAGAAGAAACAAGCAGGTCCTTCGCTTCGCTCAGGATGACAATTCGTTAAGATGTCACGTCTGACGAGAAGCATCATGGCTGGGTCGCATATTGTATTCCTGATGTACCACGAGCTGGAGCTCGCTGGCCGCAAGTTGTGCCAGTCCGAACCGGGCTACGTGCGCTACATTCTGCCGCTCGAAACTTTCCGCCGCCAGATGACGTGGATGAAACAATCCGGCTGGCGGGGTTTGAGCGTCAGCGAGGCTCTTCGCTATCCGGCCGAGCCCGGCGTTTGCATCACTTTCGACGATGCCTGTGAGACTGACCTTATCGCGGCTGCGCCCGTGCTGCGTGAGTTCGGCTTCCATGCCACCTTCTACCTCACGGCTGGATTTCTGGACACTCCCGGGTACCTCAATGCCAGCCAGGTGCGCGAACTCGATGGGCAGGGTTTCGAGATCGGCTGCCATTCGATGACTCACTCTTATCTCTCCGATCTTCGAGAGCCGGAACTGAAACGCGAAGTTGTGGACGCGAAACTCCAGATCGAAACGATTGCCGGACACGCCATCGAACACTTTTCCTGTCCGGGAGGACGCTACGACGAGCGCACCCTGCAGATGGCGCGCCACGCCGGATTCCGAACGGTTGCCAACAGCCAGTTTCATGCGAACTCGGCCGGCACCAACCCCTATGAACTCGGCCGCGTAGCCATGCTGCGAAACCTTACCCTTGAGGAGTTCGACGCCACCTGCCAAGGCCGCGGGTTGTGGCGAAAACGCGTTCAGCATCAGGCTCGCCAGGGCGTGCAGCGCCTGCTCGGGAACCACGCGTACGACTACCTGCGCGCGATCTTACTCGGGGAATCCCGTTAGTAACCTTACTTTAGTTACCAAAGCTATTGGCGTCATTTATTTTCCTGCTGGGCCGGAAAAAACAGATCGCCCAATACTGCCCGTCTCACGCCGGTTTTCGCTCATTCGCTCAAAAACACCAGCGGACAACTACTTAGACGAATCGGTACATGCCGCTGTGGGTTGCACTAACGAGTCCTCGATGCACCTCTGTTATCTGGGAACCCTCGGCTCATGCCGCTACATTCAGCCTGAGGACAATCGACTAGTCCCCCACTTCGTAAGGTCGAGGGCTCCATGTTTGATAGCGACGTTGCACTCTTAAACCGTCATTCGGCATCCGCACGAACGCTAGCGCAGCGCCTGAGCGTTTTGATACTCCTGTTGGCAGCGGCGCTGCTGACCACCTCCTGCGGTTTACTGACACAACCAGTGGACGCGGCGAGCACGAACCATTTAGCGCTGCCGGCAACGATTCCGGCAGGTACGGTCAATGAGTCTTACAACGCTGTGCTGACGGTCGGAGGCGGAAGGGCTCCCTACCATTTCTCGGTGGCTACCGGTGTCCTGCCCCCGGGTATCAGTTTGAACCCCACGACAGGGAGGCTCTCGGGCACGCCCACAACGACCGGCACATATTCGTTCGAGGTGATGGTAATCGACTCTTCGCTCCGAAATGACAAGGGGAGCCAAACGTTCCACGTTGGCATCGGGAAAGGCTCCGGCAGAAATATCAAGATTGGTCTGTCGCCGGCGAGCGTAACGCTGACCTCGAATCAGAAGCATCAGTTCACGGCCACTGTCAGCGGAACTTCCAACACTGGAGTGACGTGGTCCGCGGCGACAGGCTCGATTGATGTCAACGGCCTCTACACGGCTCCGACAGTCAGCACTCAGACCAACGTGATGGTCACTGCGACCAGCAATGCGGACTCCTCGAAGTCCGCCACTTCCACCATCACGGTCAACCCGGCGAGCACCCAGGCGCTGGCCATCACGACCACGAACCTGCCCCAAGGGCAGCAGGGAGACCTGTATAACGAAGTGTTCACGGCAACAGGCGGAACCACGCCTTACAGTTGGACAATTTCCGCCGGCACTCCTCCGGCCGGAGTCGCGATGAATGCGAGCGGCGATCTTGCGGGCACGCCAGCCGCTGCCGGAACTTTCAACTTCACGGTCACGGTTACTGATGCGACCAGCCAGACGGCAAGCGGGAATTTCAGCACGACCATCCTTGCCGACAGCAATTTCGATGGTCCGGCGGAACTGCCGCGCGTAACCGTAGCCACTGCGATGAGCGACACACCCGCGCCGGGATCGGTGATCACCGTGAACGCGGGCGGCAATCTGCAAACCGCCTTGAACAACGCACGCTGCGGCGACGTGATCGAACTGCAGGCGGGGGCAACCTTTTCGGGCAAGTTCATCGTGCCGGCCAAGAGTTGCGACAGCAGCCATTGGATCATTGTCCGAACCAGCGCTCCCGACAGCGCTCTGCCCGCCGAAGGGCAGCGCGCGACGCCTTGCTACGCCGGGGTCGCTTCGCTCCCGGGCCGCCCGCAATATAGCTGCGCCAATCCCAGCAAGGTGATGGCGAAAGTGCAGATGACTCCAACCGTGGGCGACGGCCCATTCCAGTTTGCCAGCGGCGCCAATTATTACCGCTTCATTGGACTGGAAATCACTCGGCCCGCCGGAAGCCCGGGTTCCCCGCGGCTGATCTCGATCTCGGGCAGCGGCGGCACCGCCGATCACATCGTGGTGGACCGCTCGTGGCTGCATGGAAATCCCCAGGATGAAGTTCGCAATGGCGTGGGTCTGAATGGCATGACCTACGCGGCGGTCGTAGACTCCTACTTCAACGATTTCCATTGCATCTCAGGGACGGGGACTTGCACTGACGCTCATGCGATTGGCGGGGGTCTCGGCGACACTCAGGATGGTCCCTTCAAGATTCAGAACAATTTCCTCGAGGCTTCGGGCGAATCCATCTTGTTTGGCGGGGGAAAAGCGATCTCGAGCCCGACTGACATCCAAATCTTGAACAATCACTTCTGGAAGCCGTGGCAGTGGATGCCGGGCAATCCGAATTTCATCGGCGGACCGGACGGCCATCCCTTCATCGTCAAGAATCATTTTGAACTGAAGAACGCGGTTCGGGTTCTAGTCGACGGGAACCTCATGGAAAACACATGGGGTGGCTTCAGCCAGAGCGGGTACGGCATTCTGCTCACGCCCAGAAACCAATACTCCGTTCGGACGGGTACTTTCCTTTGTCCGGCGTGTCAGGTGACCGACGTTACGATCCGCTACGTCCGCATCTCGCATGGCGGGGGCGGGATCCAGATGGCAACCCTGGACGACACCCCAACCGGACCGGGACAACCGGCGCTGGCTGGCACTCGCTGGAGCATTCATGACGTGGTGATCGACGACCTCAGCAAACAATACGTGGGCGGCGGCATTGTGTTCGAGATCATGAACGGGTGGCCGACGAACCCGCTGAACACGGTCACCATCAATCACGTCACCGGTTTCCCGGATCCCAGCAGCCACATGATCATCACGGGAAACTCGACCACGAAAGCACCCATGTATGGACTGGTCTTCACCAACAACCTGGTGGTCACCGGCCGATACCCGGTTTGGGACGCGCTAGGCGGCACTGACAGTTGCGCCAAATCCGACGTGCCCGTCACCGTGGTTAACACCTGTTTCGCCACCCGGACATTCAGCAACAACGCTCTGGTGGGGAATCCGGCGGCATTTCCCCCGTCAACCTGGCCGTTGAACAATCTGTTTCCGGCAACCATCGGTGACGCCGGATTCGTCAACTTCAACAACGGCAATGGGGGAAACTACGAGCTTCAGTCGGGCAGTCCTTACAAGAACAAGGGCACGGACGGCAAAGATCTTGGGGCCGACATTGTTGGGCTCAACGCAGCACTGGCCAACGTCGAATAGGTTCCTGGCTCGAGGGATTTCAGCTTGCAGGCAATTGAGGTCCGCGGTACGTCGCGGACCTTTTCTTTTCCTCTTTCCATAATCACGACCACGAAGGAAATCGATTCGACCCGACCCGTGCTGTTATCATTTACACATTGCAATACGCTGTGGAAGGGTGGTTTCTCCGCGGCGATTCCAGGCGCATGCGCGGGGCGTGCGATAGAGATAGTTCGGTAGAGAAAGGAAATCCTGCAACATGACTCGATTCCCATTGCAATGCTCTCGCCCCGCTCCCGTGGTAAAGAGTTCCGGTCAGAAATTCTCTTATGTTCTTGGCTTGGTTTTCTTTTTTTTCGCCTGGTCCGCACTGCCGGCGCGAGCGACTACGCCTCCGACCGGCGAAAATGGCTATTGCGCTAAGGGCAATGTTGCGCAGTTTGGCGCCAAGGATGGCGTCGCCGAACTCCCCAGGACCTGTTACTACACGGCAGTTGACGGCACACCGTCGCCGGGGAAATCGATTCGGGTTGGCGCCGGAGCCGACCTGGCTGGCGCCTTCGACCACGCCAAGTGCGGTGACACGCTGCTTCTGCCCGCCGGAGCCTCTTTCGACGTCAAAGTGCTGCCCTCGAAACGATGCGACGACCAGCACTACATCACCGTGCGCACCGACACGCCCGACTCCAAACTCCCGCCTGAAGGAACACGCATCTCTCCTGCCTGGGCCGGAGTCGCCAGCCTTCCCGGCCGGCCGCCCTTTGCGCAGCCTTCCGGAGGACCGGCCAAGTTGCTTGCGACTATCCAGGTGCGGCGTCCGGAAGGCGTTGTCGTGGGAGATCACATCCGCTTCATTGGAATTGAATGGACTACGCCTCCCCGCGGCAACATTTATCGCATGGTGACCGTCGAGCACTCCGACCATGTCATCTTCGATCGCAACTGGGTCCACCCCGCCGAGGGCGATGAAGTAGCCCACGGCATTGGCGTCAACCTTGGTGCGCACACGGTTGCGGTCATCAACTCCTACATTAACGGCCTGAATTGCATCGCCATTGCCGGAAGGTGCACCGATGCAACCGCCCTTGGCGGCGGCCGGGGCGACGAACCGGTCCATACCCTCAAGTTCTACAACAACTTTCTGGAGGCGGCTGGAGAGGACATTCTGTTCGGCGGCGGGCCCTCCACCGTGAATCCAACCGACATCGAGATCCGGCGCAATCATTTGTTTCGGCCGATGCTTTGGAAGGAGGGGGAACCGGGCTATGTTCCGACCGCTTCCGGGCACCCCTATATCGTGAAGAACAACTTTGAGCTCAAGAGCGCGGTCCGTGTTTTGTTCGAGGCCAACCTACTCGAGAACAGTTGGGGCGGCTTCAGCCAGACCGGATATTCCATCCTGCTGACGGCGGTCAATCAGGCCGACAAGTGCCCGTTGTGCCGCGTCAACGACGTCACTATCCGTTTCAACCGGATTCGAAATGTTGCCGGAGTCGTGCAGATTGCCAACGCCCGGGCCAAGACGGGCGGCGTAGCCGCTGACGGCGGGCGCTACAGCATTCACGACCTGTTCGCCGACCATCTGCACGACAAGGATTTCAAAGGCGGCGGCGCCTTCATGATTCTGGTCTCGGTGTTGCCGGTGCATGACGTCCAGGTTGATCACGTAACCGCGTTTGTCACGGGTGTCCTGCTCGCCGTTGATAACTCCGGAGCCAAGCTGGCCAACCTCACGGTGACCAATAGCGTGTTTTCCGTCGGAGATCGGCGGCCGCCGGTGGCCACGGCCGGGGCGGCCGGCAGTTGCGCAACCAAGACGCAGGCGCAAGGAGCGGAAGCCGTACTGCAAGCGTGCTTTGACCCCTATAAATTCGAGAACAACTTGATCATCAGCGGCCGCGGCTCTTTCCCCAAGGGAAACATCATCGTCGGGTCCGCCGAGGCGGCCGGCATTCGCAACCTCAAAGGCACGATCAGCGAAGATCCCAGGCTTTGCCACGCCAAGGGACCAGGCTGCCCCAAGGCTTCTCCCGGAGCACGCGCTGCTTCCGATGGCCGCGATCTGGGGGCGGACATCGACGCGGTCGAGGCTGCCGTTGCCGGGGTGGAGTAGAGCCTCGGCAATTCTCTGGAGAAGCGTGCTCCGTATTAGAGACCCTCGCATGACTTCCGTAACTCCAATTTTAACAAGGGTTTCAAACGGTCCAGGCCGCTTCGCGTGATAAGATTTTTGCGGTGGCCACAGCAAGCTCAAGCGACCGCAACCTGGCTCCTGTCTTCGTGATGGGCTGCCACCGCTCCGGAACGAACCTGCTTTACGACATGCTATTATCCTCCGGCGGGTTTGCCATCTATCGCGGTTATCTGCCGATCTACAAGATTCTGATTCCCCGCTTTGGCTCGATGAGCAGCCGTTCGCACCGGGAAAAGATCCTAGGGACGTTTCTCCGGAGCAAGGGTTTCCGGCGTACCGGGCTCGACGCCGAACCGCTGTCGACGCGCATTCTGAACGAATGCCGCAACGGGGGAGATTTTATTCGCGTCGTCATGGATTCGGTGGCCAGGAGCCAGGGTGCGCCGCGCTGGGCCGTGTACGATCCGGACAATGTGGTGCGCGTGGCGCGGGTAAAGCGTGATCTGCCCAACGCGCTCTTTGTCCACATTATTCGCGACGGACGCGACATTGCGCTCTCGCTCAAGAAAATGGGCGGCTTCGCTCCCTTGCCCTGGGACCGGAACCGGACCGAAAGCCTGGTCGCTACCGCGCTCTATTGGCAGTGGATGGTTCGCAAAGGCCGCGCTGGTGGCCGCAAGTTCCCCGCCGACTACATCGAGGTCCGCTACGAAGACCTGATCACCAATCCGCGGGAAGTGCTGGGAAAGCTTGGCGGATTTATCGATCACGATCTGGACTACGATCGGATTCAGCGCGCCAGCCTAGGCCGCCTTTCGGAAACGAACTCTTCGTTTCGCGAAGAGGGCAGAGGAGAAACACTCAACCCGCTCGGCCGCTGGAAAGAGCGCCTGGCGCACGCCGATGTCGCTGCCATCGAAGCGACCGTGGGCGACTGCCTGCGGGAAAATGGCTACGAACTGTCGCTGCCCGACGCCGAGCGACGCCTCCGCTTGCGGCATCTGTGGATGCGCGGAGTGTACCGCACGCTTCTCGACAGCAAGATGTGGCTGAGGCTAAATACGCCGGTCGGCCGCCTTGCCAACATGTCTGCGCTCGAACTGGAAGAAGAACCGGCGCGGCTGGCGGAGTCGCTCCGCTCCTGAATTTCTCGAGAAGGAGAGCTTCACACGGCTCCTAACCATGAACGCGATTTCCATAACCTGGCAGCCTCAAGGCGCGTTTCACCACGTGGGCTTCGTCGTGGCTTCGATTCAGAGTTCTGTGCAGGGCTTTGCCGACCTGCTGCAGGCGGATTGGGACGAGCAGGTGTTTCACGATCCCAACCAGGGCGTTCGCGTCACGTTTTTGAAGAGCCGTCGCGCCGGTGACCCGCTCTGGGAACTGGTGGAACCCGCCGGCGAACAGTCGCCCGTGCAGTCGTTCGCCGCCAAGGGCGGAGGCCTGCACCACGTTTGTTACGTCGTGGATGATTTGGAGAAGGCCCTGGCCGAGGCGCGGTTGTTGAAAGCGATTGTCACCCGGCAACCGATGCCAGCCGTCGCATTCGGCGGACGGCGTATCGCCTGGATCTATACGAGAAACCGTCTGTTGATCGAGTATCTGGAACGCTGACTTGATTTTTAACTCGATGTCCAATCCGATGTCTAATTCGGCTTCTCATTCGACCCCCGCCGAGCGCGATCGATCAAACTTGCGAGCAGAAATCGATGCGCTAATCGCCCAAGGCGGTTTGGATCGTGCCGGGCACAGCCTGGCCGAACTTTGGAGGCGCGATCCCGGGTCGAGTACGGCGAGCTTTGTGACCTCGCGACTCGACCAGTTACGCGACCCGACGCGCGGCAACCTTGGTCTCACAAAGTTTAAACTGGCTATTCTGCGCTCCTTCACGGTCGAGCCCATTGTGCCTCTGTTGCGGGCGGAGGCATTCGCATACGGCATCGATCTCGAGGTCCATGTCGGCGATTTCAATACCTACGCGCAGGATATGCTTGACGGTCAGAGTTCGCTCTACCGCTTCGCACCGAACGCGGTCGTGCTCGCGGTGCGCGCGGATCAGGCGGCGCCGGAGTTGTGGCGCGACTTCGCCGAACTGGTACCAGAAGCGGCGCAACACGCTGTTGAGCGCGTGGTTCGCGGTTATGAACAGTGGATCGGAGCGTTTCGAAAACACAGCCAGGCGGCCCTGATTGTTCATACCCTGGAGCGCCCGACACATCCAAGTCTTGGAGTTCTTGACCATCAGTCCGAGGCCGGGCAGTCCGGACTGATCCGGCAAGTCAATCGCGAGTTGCGGCGCTTGGCTGTGGAATTTCACGGAGTGTACACGCTCGATTATGATGCGCTGGTGGCGCGCCACGGCAGCGAACATTGGCACGACGAGCGCAAGTGGCTGACGGCGCGGCTTCCCATCGCCGCCGGTTATCTTCTCCCAATGGCGCGCGAGTGGATGCGTTTCATCGTGCCGCTCAGCGGACGCACGGCCAAGGTTCTGGTCGTCGACCTCGACAACACGCTGTGGGGCGGCGTGATCGGCGAAGACGGTATGGCCGGGATCAAAATCAGCGGCGAATATCCGGGCGCGGCCTATCAGGCCCTGCAACGCACCCTGCTCGATCTGACGCGCAAGGGAATTCTGCTCGCCGTCTGCAGCAAAAACAATCTCGACGATGCCATGGAGGCGCTGGAGAAACATCCCGGAATGCTGGTACGCAAAAAGCATTTTGCGGCGATGCGAATTAACTGGACCGACAAGGCGCAGAATCTCCGCGAAATCGCACAGGAACTGAATGTCGGCGTCGATGCGCTCGCCTTCCTCGACGATAATCGTTTCGAGCGTGAGCAAGTTCGCGCTGCGCTTCCCGAAGTTACGGTCATTGATCTTCCGCAGAATCCGCTTGAGTATGCGGCTGCCGTCAGAAATTGTGCGACCTTCGAGCGCCTCACCCTTTCGGCCGAAGACCAGCAGCGCACTGAAATGTATGCGGCACAGAAGCAACGGGCCGGCGCCGAACAGAACTTCCAATCGAAAGAAGATTTCTTTGGTTTTCTCGAGCAGGAAGCCGAACTCGAGCCCGTGTCGGAGCTGACGCTGGCGCGAGTCGCGCAACTGACACAGAAAACCAATCAGTTCAACCTGACCACCCGGCGTTACACCGAGCCGCAGATCGCAGACATGGCAAAACAGCCCGAGTGGCACGTATATTCGATTCGGGTGCGGGATCGTTTCGGTGATCACGGGCTGGTCGGGGTCGCAATCACGCACGACGAAGGCGAGCAGTGCGAAGTGGATACCTTTCTACTGAGTTGCCGCGTCATCGGAAGAACGATCGAAACGGCGCTTCTTGCGCATCTCGCCGAAAGCGCCGCCCAGCGGGGCTGCAAGCGCCTGGTGGGCTGGTTCCTGCCGACGAAGAAGAACGCTCCGGCGCGCGATTTCTACCAGCAGCACGGCTTCACGCGGCAGCAAACCAACGGCACCGGTTCACTGTGGACGCTCAGCCTGAACCGTTCCACGCTGCGCTGCCCCGATTGGATTAAGGTAAACAGGACCGTGGACGCTATCTCCGGAGGAAAGAATTGACAGCCAGCACGTTTGAGCGGGTGCGCAACATCGCCAGCGATATTTTCGGCGTTCGAGCCGATAGCATCACGGCGGAGTCTTCGCCGGAAACGATCGAGACTTGGGATTCCATGCAGCATCTGAACCTGGTTCTCGCCATCGAAGAAACGTTCGGAGTACAGCTCGAGCCTGAAGACATCGAGCAGATGAAGAACATCGGCGCGGTTGCGGCGCTGGTCGAGAAGCTGCAATCGGCGGCGCGCTGATGCATTGAAATTGTCATTCTGATTCAATTGTCATTCTGAGCGAAGCAAAGGACCTGCTGCTTGCCGACGCAGAAAAGCAGGTCCTTCGCTTCGCTCAGGATGACAAAGTTCGGGGAAGTTTCCACCCTTCATACATGGCCATCGTCATTCAGCCCTATCGTGCCGAGCACGAGCCCGCGGTTGCGGAGTTCAATGAGCGCCTCCGGCAAGGGGGCGAAGACGAGAACATGGTGTTCTACCGCTGGTCCGAGCCGCGCTGGCTGCCGCGTCTGGCGGATTCGCGAAGCTACAACGAATTTTTCGTCGCCGTCGATGACCGAATCGTGCGCGGCGGCTACGCGCTCAAAACCCAGGAATTCTTTTTCCCCGACGGCCAGATTCGCACCATCGGTTACTATCACCATCCCCTCTCGGAGGGCATCGTCAACAAGGCTCACGCCATCGTGGGCACGCTGCTGCTGCGCGACGCGATGCAGCGCGCCCCGCTCCTCTACTGTCTCGGCATGGGCGGATACGAAAATCCGTTGCCGCAGATGCTGGTTCGTCTGGGATGGACGCATTGCCTGGTGCCGTTCTTCTTTCGGGTCGTAAATCCTTCGCGCTTTCTCAGAAACATGCAGACGCTGCGTTCGTCGCCTGCGCGAAAGTTTCTGCTGAACCTCGCGGCCTACAGCGGCGGCGGATGGGCTGGCTCAAAGCTGTTCCAGAGTTATCGCGCTCTAGGGGCGCCCCGGCCGCTCCCAGCCGAGTGCTGCGAGATCGCAAGCTTCGAATCTGAAGCGGAGGGCTTGCAGTCTCTCTGGGATCAGGCGCGTCACAGTTGCTCGTTCATGGCGGTTCGAGATGCGGAGGCGTTGCGCACCCTGTATCCCCCGGCGCAAGCGCATCTCACGCGCCTGATGATAAGACGCAACGGCTCGGCCATAGGATGGGCGGTGGTTGGCGAACGCCGCAAGGACGCGAAATACGGCAACCTGCGCGTCGGATCGGTCGTCGATTGCTTTGCACTTCCGGGAGAATTATTTTCGGTGGTGCGTGCCGCCACCAAGACACTGGAGCGGCAAGGTTTCGATTTGATCCTCAGCAATCAGAGTCACCACACGTGGTGCGAGGCGTTCAAGGCCGCGGGTTACCTGGCAGGACCATCCAATTTTCTTTTCGCCGCATCGAAAAAGCTGGCGGAATTCCTGGCCCCGTTTGAAGAAGTGCGTCCGCGAATGCACTTGACGCGAGCAGACGGCGATGGCCTACCGCGTAACTTCTGATCCGAGAAGCTTGCTCTTGTCAGTGCTCTCCCACCGAGGATGACGCTGGGCTGACTGCCTCTGTACTCAACGCATACCCGAGATTCTTCATAACCTGTCCCCATTCCTTTTCAATCAGCAAGGCGGACTCTGCAGGAAGGTCCGTGCGCCATCCACCGGACGAGGCCTTGCGGACAAATGGCTTGTCGCGCCGGGTATCCCGGGTTTGTACCCACTTGCCCCCCTGTTCTTGTTCCAGCTTGCGCATGCGGTCCGCGGAGCTAAGCTCCTCCGCGCGGGCCAGCCTCTCCGCCGCCGGTTCAAAACCCAATAGCGCAGCCACCTTGGCCAGTTGTAGTTTCACATCCGCGATCAGATCTTCATACCGCAACAGAAGGAATCCGCGGTGCCCCTCGCGGGTGCTTAGCCAACTGGTCACATGGTCTCCCCACGATCCCAGCCTGGCCAAATACGAAAATTCAGACGCCATCCACCGAGGCACGAATTTCTCGATCGGATACGCGTCTCCCATCGAGCGTTTCTTCATCTCCCAGTGATAATTGGATACTGCCACGTCTCGCGGGTCGCGCACGATGTAAATGACCCGCCGATAGCGAGGGTCAAAGCACTCGTGGCTCTTCAGAATTCGAGGGCGTGGCAAATTACGCAGTGTGCGGTCGGAATGCTTGTACATGTCCGGTACCAACCGCTCCACATTCAGAAAGTTGACCTCCTCCTGCGGGTGCACCAGATTGCCGATGAGGAATCGGGCCCAGGTGTTCCCAGACCGTGGATACGAGGTCAGGAAGACGTCATCGGGAAAAATCGTAATGTCTCGTTCGATCCTCAACCGCCGGAAAAGCACATCGCTGACGCGAGAGATGTGCTTTAATCCCTTCGTGATCATCTACATCCCTCCGAAAATCATCGCGGTAAGACAGACACCCAGGCTTTGCACAGTGGCACCCCGCCACATCCGTCTCCGACTAAACTACCATGCCCCCACTTCCTGCGAGTTCCACGCTTGACGCTTCCCCTCAGTTATCCTTCGGCGGGACCGTGTTCGGCGCCGGAACGGTTGCCTTGCAGCCATCCGAGAAACTTTTGTTTACGCGCAAACATGTTGCGAGCTTCGTTGCGCAACTTGCCCACAATGCGATAGCGAGACTTGGTAAACCACGGGACGCGATGTGGCTTGCATCCATACTTTTCTTTATAAGTACCTTCGCCGCCCCAATCGAAAATTGCGACGCCGCGCTTTTTCCAGTAACGCATGGCGTACCAGTGGCAGGCCTCGTTGGGGCGCAAGCTCTGATGGGCGCGGAAGCTGGCGTTGCCCCAGAACTCGGCGATCTGGTTGAAGCCGGGATAGATTCCGGTGGCGATGCACTTCCCTTCCGGGTCGCGCGCGCGCAACAGCAAAATGTTGCCGGCGGGCTCGACGTTGCGGACCAGGGCGCGGACTCGCTCCACGGAATAAGTGGGGACCAGGGACTGTTTGGCGAAGACATCTTTGAGCTGCTCGTAGTATTCGTCGGCGAAAGCGAGGTCGTGGGCCTCTTCGATCTTGAGGCCGCTTTTGTCCGCCTTGCGAATGCAGCGGCGGCAGGCGCTTTCCATGCCATTGAACAACTCTTCTTCCGTGCGCGTCAGGTCGGTGCGATAGGACGCGTAGTACTCCGTATTGAATCCTGCGGTTTCACCGTCTTCGAAGGTGAAGTTGGGATCGGAGACTTCGAGATGCATGCACTTGAGATCGTCCCAGGCAAACTTTTCCAGGGCTTCGAGAGCGGCGCGGCGCGGGACGCCGGGATTGAGATTGAAGCCGATATAAGGAGTCGTCCATCCGGGGAACGAACTGCCCAGAACCTTCATACCAAACTTCGAAAACGAGAGTCCGGTGAAGTATCCGAGGATCTCGTTCGACTCGCGGAGTTCGGCGAGCACGGGATGGGCGTTCTGCGACTCGGCGACAAATTGCATCCACTCGCGCGTCTGGAAGACGGTGCGGTCAGCGAATCGGTCGAGGCGCTTCCAGTCGGCGGCTTTGATGTCGATGGGATAAAACTTCATTTCTTTTCTTGCAGCATCGTTAACTTTCGTCTGTAGAGACGGGGCTTGCCCCGTCTCACTGCCGGCGGAGACGCAGCAATCCGCGTCTCTACGGATAATGTCCCGCTAACTCTTACCAGCAAATCCCCTCGTACTTCCCCACGCCTTCCGGACGGCGCGCCTTATCGAGATGAATGAGGTCTATCACAATCTGCTCGGGACGAAGATACTTGGCGAGCTGATCCTTGCTTGCCGATTTGTTTCCGAGGATCACAACTTCGGCGGTACGCAGTGTTTCCTCGAGGTCGGCCGAGAGCACCGATCCGATATGCGGAATGACTTCTTCGATGTACTGGCGATTGGCGCCGGCGAGGCGGCCCATGGAGACATCCTCGTCCCAGACCCTGACTTCGAGGCCCTCGCCCATGAGGCGCTTGATCAACTGCACCTGCGGGCTCTCGCGCAGATCGTCGGTGCCGGCTTTGAAGCTCAGGCCGAGCTGCGCAATTTTCTTTTTGCCGGTACTCATCACCATTTCCAGGGCGCGATCGACGTGCTCGGCGTTGCTTGGCATCAGCGATTCGAGCAAGGGAAGCTTGAGATCAAGTTCCTTGGCCTTGTAGGTAATGGCGCGCAGATCTTTCGGAAGACAGGAACCACCGAAGGCGAAACCCGGGGAAAGATAGGCGGGAGAAATATTCAGCTTGGTGTCAGAGGTAAAAATCTTGGTAACCGCCTGTGCGTCGACCCCGAGATGCTTGCACATGGTTCCCATTTCGTTGGCGAACCCGACTTTCACTGCGTGATAGCAATTGGAAAAATACTTGACCATCTCGGCGACCGGAATGGTCGTCTCATAAAGCGCGCCGGGAGTGTTCTTATACAGTTCGCGCAGCGGTGCAAGGTGGTTGGTGTCGCTCGCTCCGAGAATGGTGTAGGGCGGATTGAGGAAGTCGGCGACCGCGCTGCCTTCGCGCATGAACTCCGGGTTATAGCAGACGGTGAAATCCCGGCCGCACTTCTTGCCGCTTTCTTTTTCGAGGGTGGGAAGCACGACGGTTTCGGTGGTTCCGGGCAGCACCGTGCTGCGCAGAACAAAAACGTGCGCCGATTTCTTCTGGCGAATGGCGGCGCCGATTTCCCGGGCAACGTGCTCGATGTGGCTGAGATCGAGCTTGCCATTTTTCAGGCTGGGCGTTCCAACGCAGACAAACGAAACTTCGGAGTTCAGCACGGCTGCCGTGGCGTCGGTGGTCGCGCGCAGGAGGCCGGCGCGGTGGGCTTCGGCGACCATTTCGCTCATGCGCGCTTCGATGATTGGGGTGCGGCCGGAATCCATCGTCTCAACCTTGGCGCGGCTGACGTCGACACCAATAACTTTGTGACCCATGGAGGCGAAACAGGCGGCGGAGACGGAGCCGACATATCCCAACCCAAAAATGCTAACCGACAAACCCAAAGTGAACTCTCCTGGCAATCAAGTATCTGGGACACTGGCCCGCCACATACATTTTCAGGACGGCTGTTGGAACTGTACCAGCCCTCTGTAAGGCGATAGCAAACCATTCTCCATTGGGGCCCGGACTCGCGTCCAAGGTTGACAATAATCCTCGTGGCCTCAACAATTTACGGAATATTCCTGATGGCTATCCTCGGCTGATCGCCGCCTAGGGCAAAAGTGGACAACTATTTTCCACCCGGTGGAACTGCAATGGGTCAAATTGTCCACAGCACAATCGTAGCGCGGCGGGCGGGCATTGGTCAGGGGTAGGAACCGGCGAGGATAACAACGGTAACCGGTAAGGCGAGGGCGGCCATTTCCACATGTAAGATAAGAACCTGTGGCTAATCGATGGCAAAGCAAGCTGGCGCGCCTATCCCGGATGGACTGGAAAGAAGTGCGGGTGCGCGTGGGGCAGGAACTGCACAAGCAGAGCGATCTGCTCAAACACCGGATGGGCGCGCACGCCGGGGCGGTGCGGCTGAATGCAGATTCGGCGGCCCGGCCGGGGCAATTCTTCTTTTCTGGCAGCGAAATTTCAGAGCGCGTGGAATTGTTGCGCAAACATCTACCCAATGAAGCGGCCGGAATTCTGCTCGAGGCCGACGAGATATGCGGCCATCGTTTTCGCCTGCTGGGCTATGAAAATCTTGACTTCACGCTTGCCTCTGGCGGTGGAAATTTCAAAGACGTCGATCTTAAGGAAATCGACTGGCATCTCGATCCGGTGCACGGCAAGCGTGCGCCGCTCGGTCCATGGTTCAAGATTCCTTTTCTCAACTTCGCGGTGGTGGGTGACCACAAAGTCACATGGGAATTAAACCGGCACCAGCATCTGGTAACGCTGGCCAAGGCGCAATTGCTGAGCGGGGATAACAATGACAAGTACGTTCGCGAACTGATCTCGCTATGGCGCAGCTGGATCAGGGCGAATCCGTATCCGCTGGGAATCAACTGGGGAAGCACACTGGAGGTTGCGTTCCGCAGCTTGTCGTGGATCTGGGTGGACCAGTTGCTGACGGGAACGGCGGAATGCGCGGATCTTCTCTCCGAGTTCCGTTCGGAATTGGTGCCTGCGCTTGCCTTTCACGGGCGTTACATTGAGCGCTTTCTATCTACTTATTTTTCTCCGAATACCCATCTGCTGGGAGAAGCAGTCGCGCTGTTCTTTCTGGGCACTTTGTATCCGCAAATGCCGGGGGCGGCGCGCTGGAAGGAGTCCGGGTGGCAGATTGTGCTGCACGAGGCGGGGCGGCAGGTGCGTCCGGATGGCGTTTACTTTGAGCAATCGCTGCACTACCACGTTTATGCGCTCGACTTTTTTTTGTATGCGCGGTTGCTTGCGGCACGGAATGGAATGGACATTCCACCCGCGTATGACGCGGTACTCGGACGAATGCTGGATGTGGTGGCGGCGCTCGCGCAGGCGGGACCGGCGGAAGGCTTCGGCGACGATGATGGCGGGCGGTTATGGAATCCGCGGCGCAACCGGACAGAGCAGATGACGGACCCACTGGCGCTGGGCGCGGTGATGTATTCCGGGGAATTCTCCGCGGCACAACTTACGGAGGAAGCGATCTGGTTGTTTGGAAATCAGGCCCCACCGGAAATTTCGAAGTCACAAACGAAACCCACGGCACGTTCCATCGCATTTCCCGACGGCGGGCTTTACGTGCTCGCGGATTCGCAGCCGTACGCACAGACGATGGTCGTGGACGCCGGCCCGCAGGGCGTGGGCCGCTCGGGGCACGGGCACGCCGACGCGCTCAGCCTGCGGCTCACCATGGATGGACGGCGCTGGCTGGTGGACTCAGGAAGCGGCGTCTACATTGGGAAAGATCCGGCGGACCGGAACCGGTTTCGCGGAACCGGCGCGCACAACACGATGCGTGTGGACGGCGTCGACCAGGCGGTGGCGGATGAACCTTTCTCGTGGACAGACATTCCCACCCCGCAGGCGGAACACTGGATCGTGGGGAAAAGCTTCACTTACTTTGTGGGCAGTCACAATGGATATGCGCGTCTGGCGGATCCGGTTGTGCATCGGCGGCACGTACTGAAGATTGCGGGCGGTCTGTGGCTGGTACGCGACGTGGCGTCCGCACAAAAAAGCGCCCAAGCGAAACACGAACTGGAGATACGGTGGCACTTCGCGCCCGATCTAGACGCTCGAAGCACCGGCGCGGGAAGAGTGGAAGTATCCAAAGGTGGCGTTCGGTCCGGCGAATCGATGTTGGTTCTGATGATGCCGGAAGAAACGGCCTGGCATACGGAAGTCAGCAAAACGCTCGTTTCGCCCTCGTACGGCGCTTTTCAGCCAGCGCCTTTGGTGCGATGTCATGCGCGCGTGCCGCTGCCGGCGGAGACGGCGACGGCGCTGGTACCTCGCTGGGCGGCAATTTCGCACGAGGGCAAACCGTCGATCGAACAACCCTTCGAACCACGATTCGTCAGCCTGGCGCAAGGGTCAGTCCAAGTCTACGAACTCGACGATCGTCAAAATAACCAAAGCCAGGGATTCTTTTTTGCGCTTGGGGAGAAGGCGTGGAGTTCCGGTCCGTGGTCGTCGGATGCGCGCATGCTGTATTGCCGCATCGAAAAAGAAAAACTTGCGCACCTGGTCGTGATCGGCGGGACGTACGCCGCCTGGCAGGGGCAGACTTTGCTGAAAGCGGCAGGGCCCTCCGGCTTTTTCGAGTGGCGCGGGCGGGATGCAGTGATGAATGGGACGGCGGGCGAATTTTCGGTCACGTCTTTGTTTGCCGAGCTGACGAGCGAAGGTTCGTCACCCTATGCGGGGAAACGCTAAATGTGCGGCATCGCTGGAATTCTCGAATTCGGACGGGACGCGCGGGCGAACGCCACAAGCTTGCGCGAAATGTGCCGCGTGCTCACCCATCGCGGGCCCGACGACGAAGGTTTTTATACGGACGGCGCAGTCGGAATCGGCATGCGGCGGCTCAGCATTGTCGACGTTGCCGGCGGGCATCAACCGATTTCAAACGAAGACGGCACGCTCTGGATCGTGTTCAACGGCGAAATTTATAACCACCTTGCCTTGCGCGAGCAACTCATCGCGCGCGGCCACCGTTACAGCACCCACAGCGATACCGAGACCGTCATTCACCTCTTCGAGGAGTATGGTGCGGATTGCGTGCAACACCTGCGCGGCATGTTCGCTTTTGCCATCTGGAATCGCAACACGAAAACGCTCTTTATCGCGCGCGACCGGCTGGGCATCAAGCCGCTGTACTACAACTTGACGCCGGAGCGGCTGCTGTTCGGATCGGAAATCAAGGCGGTATTTGCCCATGGCAGCGCGTGTCCCGAGTTCAATCGGGCGGCGCTGCCGGAGTATTTGGCGTTTGGATATTTATCGGGCGAGGAAAGTTTCTACGCCGGAATCTGCAAGCTGCTGCCCGGACACACCATGACGATGGGTCTGGATGGCAAAGCGGAAATCCGGCAGTACTGGGATCTGGATGCCTCGGCGCCGCACGAATCGCGGGACGAGAATTACTACATCCAGAGTTATCGCGAGTTACTGGAAGGCGCAGTCCAGAGCCACCTGATGAGCGACGTGCCACTGGGCGTGTTCCTGAGCGGCGGCGTGGATTCGAGCGCGGTGGCTGCGCTGATGACGAAATTGCGGCGCGAGCCGGTCGAAACTTTTTCGGTTGGCTATACCGAACAACTTTACAGCGAGCTGCCCTATGCGCATGCGGTATCGGATCACATTCATTCGCAGCATCACGAAGTGTTGGTCAGCGAACAGGAATTTTTCGCGGCGCTGCCGCATTTGATCTGGCATGAAGACGAGCCGGTCGTGTGGCCGTCGAGCGTCTCGCTATATTTTGTCGCCCGGCTGGCGCGAGAGAGAGTGACGGTGGTGCTCACCGGAGAGGGCGCGGATGAAACTCTTGCCGGTTATACCCGCTATGCCTTCACTTTGAAAAATGCGGCTCTCGACCGCGCCTACCGCGGCGTGGTTCCGGCGGCTCTGCGGCGCGGATTGCGCAACCTGGTTGCGAACTCTTCCCTGCTCGGAGCAACCCTGCGCCGGAAACTGGAGCACACGTTTCTCGCCAAGGATGGGAATTCCTGGGCATCCTTCTATTTCGACAATTTCTTTTCGGCTTTCGGCGAGGCAGAGCAGCGCGGTTTGCTGACCAGCGAATTCGCGAGAGAAGCCGCTCCCAGCACGGCGTATGAAAATGTCGTCGCCTACTGGGACCACTCGTCGGGTGAAATGCTGCAGCGCCTGCTCTACACCGACATCAAGACATACCTGGTGGAACTGCTCATGAAGCAGGACAACATGAGCATGGCCGCATCCATCGAAAGCCGGGTACCGTTTCTCGATCATGCACTGGTTGAATTCGCGACCCGAATTCCGCGCGAAGTGCAAATTCAGGGACTCGCCGGCAAACAGATTTTGAAAAAAGCGGTGGTGGATCTGCTGCCGCACTCGATTCTGTACCGGCCGAAGCTGGGATTTCCGACTCCCTGGAGCGGGTGGCTGGCCGGACCGCGACTGGAAACGATCCGCGAGACCTTGCTGGAGCCGCGCAGCCTGGAGCGCGGATACTTCCGGCGCGAAGCGATCGAGAAACTGTTCCACGAACATCGCGCGAACCATCGCGACCACTACGATCGCATCTGGCGGTTGCTTAATCTTGAGCTATGGCATCGCGTTTGTCTCGAAGGCGAATCGCACGACGAGATACGCGCCACCGGATAATGGTCACGGCTTGGCTTCGATGACAAATCTATTCTCCATCGTTTGAATCCTGGCCCATCAGGCTAGAACGGCCTGATACTCCTCATAGGCGCCCTTGAAATCAGCGATTTGATGCGTACCCTCAAAGTGCCAAATCCTGGTCGCGACTTCATCGATCAGATCCTCGTCATGGGTGACCAGAAGCACAGTTCCGCGGTAGCGCTGCAGCGCAATATTGAGGGCGTTGATCGATTCGAGATCGAGATGGTTGGTCGGTTCGTCGAGCACAAGCACGTTCGGCTTCTGCAGCATCAGCTTGCAGAAGACCAACCGCGCCGCCTCGCCGCCCGAGAGCACGTCGGTCCGCTTCTCGGCGTCATCGCGCGGAAACAGCATCTGCCCCAGGATGCCGCGGATTTCTTCCGTCGAAGCCGCGGGATCCCATTGATGGAGCCACTCCAGTAGCTTGACGCCCGGCTCGATGAGCGCCTTGTGATCCTGCGCAAAATATCCCACGGCAGCTTCATGACCCCAGATAACTTTGCCGCCGTCAACAAAGGGTCCATCGTAGCCGCTCGTCTTCCGCAGTTCCGACTCGGAAACCGTTGGCGAATTGGCCAGCAGCGCATTCACCAGAGTCGTTTTGCCCGAACCGTTGCGGCCCATCAGCGCAATTTTTTCGCCGCGTAGCACGCTCGCTGTGAAGGTGGAAATTACTTTGGCGTCTCCGTACGACTTACTAACACCCTCGATTTCGAGAATATGTTTGCCGGAGGGCCGCTTCTGCTCGAACTTCAGGTACGGACGTTGGATGTTGGACTTCGCGAGTTCGGTGACCTGCAGGCGCTCGACTTCCTTGCGCCGCGACTGCACCTGACTGGAGCGGGTTCCGGCGGCGAAGCGGGCGATGAACTCGTTCAACTGCGAAATTTTCTTTTCGCGCTGCGCGTTCTGCGATTCGATCTGCGAGCGAATCTGCGTCTTTGCCACCACCATGTCGTCATAAGTTCCAGTGTAAGTGATGATGGTCTCGTAATCGATGTCGGCGATGTGGGTGCAGACGCCGTTGAGAAAATGACGGTCGTGCGAGATCACGATCAACACGCCTTCATATTGATTCAGAAAACTCTTCAACCAGTGGATCGAGTCGAGGTCGAGGTGGTTCGTGGGTTCGTCGAGCAATAGCGCCTGCGGATGCCCAAACAAAGCCTGCGCCAGCAGCACGCGCATTTTTTGTCCGCCCGGCAACTCCGACATTTTCCGCTCGTGCATCTCGTCGGGAATATCGAGGCCCTGCAGCAGAATCGCGGCATCGGTTTCGGCGGTGTAGCCTTCTTCTTCGCCGACGATGCCTTCGAGTTCGCCGAGTTTCATGCCGTCTGCGTCCGTCATCTCAGGTTTCGCGTAGATGACTTCGCGTTTTTCGAGAGCGGCCCACAGGCGGCGATTGCCCATGATGACCGCATCGATCACCCGGTACTTGTCGAAGGCGAATTGGTCCTGGCTCAGGACTCCCAGCTTGCGGGGGCGAACGACGGTTCCCTTCTGCGGTTCAAGTTCACCGGTCAGAAGCTTCATGAACGTAGACTTGCCCGCGCCGTTCGGTCCGGTAAGGCCGTAGCGCTTCCCCGGAATGAAGCCGGTGGAAACTTCGTCAAACAGAACTTTGGCGCCGTAGCGCATGGACACATTGCTGACTGAAATCATGATGTTTTAGGAAACTGCGGGAATCGACCCAATCGGAGGAAACGCAGCTGTTGTTATTAGAATAACACGAGCAAAGTCAAAGGCCTGACCGCAGGCGAGACGGATTGGCAGAGGGGGAAACTCAAGATTCGTGTTAGCCTTTTCAAACGCTTATGAACAATTCCCGGCCTTCTTCTCTCGATCTTCAGGCAATGGCGCGCCAAGTCATGCTGGCACAGGGCTTCGAGCCGGACTTTCCGCCCGAAACGCGGCAGCAACTGGCGGAGATCAGTGCTCATCCGCCACAACTCACGCCTTCCGACAAGGTTCGCGATCTGCGCGGCTTGTTTTGGTCTTCGATCGACAACGATACCTCGCGAGACCTTGACCAGATCGAGGTTGCCGAGCGCTTGCCCAATGGCGACGTCAAGGTGATGGTGGGCATCGCCGATGTGGATGCGTTCGTCGGCCAGAATACGCCAATCGATCAGCACGCGGCCAAGGAGACGACCACCGTTTATACCGGCATCATCAATTTTGCGATGCTGCCAGAAGAGCTCTCGACGGGCGCGTCGTCGCTGCTGCCGGACGTAGATAGGCCGGCTGTGGTGACTGAATTCGTGATCTCTGCCAGCGGTTCGCTGGATTCGAGCGCCGTGTATCGTGCCATCGTTCGCAACAAGGCACAACTCACCTACGGCGCGGTCGGAGCATGGCTGGAAAGCACGGCGGCGGCTCCGCCCAAAGTCGCCGCATCTGCGGAACTGCAGGCGCAGCTCAAGCTGCAGGATGAGGTTGCGCAGGAACTCAGGAAACTGCGCTACGACCATGGCGCGCTGAATATTGATACCAACGAAGTTCATCCGCTGCTGCTCAACCAGCAGGTGGTCGATGTAGTGAAACAGGAGAAGAATCGCGCCACCGAACTGATCGAAGACTTCATGATCGCCGCCAACGGCGTGGTGGCGCGGCTGCTGGAAAAAGTTTCTTCCTTGCGCCGCATCGTGAAGACTCCCGCGCATTGGGACGGCATCGTGCGCCTGGCGGCGGCGCAGGGTGAGCAGTTGCCCGCGCAGGCTGATTCCAAGGCGCTCAACGATTTTCTGGTGAAGCGCAAAGCCGCCGATCCCGATCACTTCGCCGACCTGTCGCTGGCGGTCATCAAGCTGATTGGGCCGGGAGAATATGTGCTGGAGCGTCCGGGCGATCCCGAACAGGGACACTTTGGACTCGCCGTGCAGGATTACACGCACTCGACCGCGCCCAATCGGCGCTTTGCGGATGTGACCACGCAAAGGCTGATCAAGGCCTTGCTCGACGGAAAACCTGGGCCTTACTCCGACGACGACCTCGCCGCGATCGCCGCAAACTGCACGCAGAAAGAAGATGCGGCGCGCAAAGTGGAGCGGGAAATGGCGAAGCGACTGGCCGCCGTGGCCATGAGCCATCGGGTGGGTGAAACCTTCGACGCCATCGTCACTGGAGTTACTCCGAAGGGAACGTTTGTTCGCGTTTTGCGACCACACATCGAAGGATTGCTAGCTCAGGGAGCGCAGGGCGTGCACGTGGGTGACAGGGTGCGGGCGAAACTGACTCGGACTGACGTGCAGCGCGGGTATATTGACTTTGTTCGAGCATAGGACTGCTAAAATCCGGGTATGGCATATCCACTGGCTGTGTGTACCGCTTGCGGAAACTTCGCTTGGGGAGAATCGCAAATCAACCGACAGTGCGCCAAGCAGTTTGGTCGTAAGCGTTGCCGTGGAATCTATGAAGCCGCCGTCCACTACACGTTTCGGGATTGTCCGGGTTGCAAGGGAGAAGGCCGGAGGGATGGAGAAGAGTGTCGGCAATGCTCGGGGCAACGATTGATTGCGGAAAAGTACCGCCCCGGTAGTGGCGCTACGGCGCCTTCCAGATGACGAAGGCAACCCGGGGGTGGTCACCCACTCTTCTTTTCCAGTTCGGCCCAGCGCGCGTAGAGGGCATCGAGTGCCTCTTGAGCCGCGTCCAGAGCGACCTGCACGCTGACGAGACGCGGAGCATCCATCGCGTTGGCCGGATCTTCCAGTTCTGCACGTTTGGCTCGCACTAACTGCTCGGCTTCTTCTACTCGCTGCTCGATGGCGGCGTATTCCCGCGCTTCCAGGTAGGAGAGTTTCTTCTTAGTTGGCGCTGCCGATCTCGAATCCAGTGGCATCTGCGAACTCGCCGCTGTTGCCACCTCTAACTTTGTGCGTTGCTCCTGCCATTGCTCCCATTGCGCGTAGTCGGCGAAGGTGCCGGCATCGCCTTTGCCGTTCAGTCCGAGGACAATGCTGGAGACCCGGTCGAGCATGTAACGGTCGTGCGTGACCAGCACCAGCGAGCCGGGAAAATCGATCAGGCCTTCTTCCAGAATTTCGAGCGTTGGAATGTCGAGGTCGTTGGTGGGCTCGTCGAGCAGGAGAATGTCGGCGGGCTGCAGCATGAGTTGCGCGATCAGGACACGCGCGCGTTCGCCTCCGGAAAGGCGCCCGACGGGCTGGCTGAGCTGCTCGCCAGTAAATAGGAACCGTGCCGCCCATCCGGCGACGTGAATTACGCGATCGCGATATACGACGGAATCGCCGTCCGGAGCAAGTGCGCGGCGCAGCGTTACGTCGGGATCGAGCGTGCGGGTCTGGTCGAAGTAGACGATGCGCAGCCAATCGGCGCGGCGAATCTCACCACCGGTTGGAGCGAGGTCTCCCTGCAACAGGCGGAGCAGAGTCGTCTTGCCGCTGCCATTCGGACCGACGAGGCCGACGCGCATTCCAGCCGTCAGGATGAAGTTGAGCCCGTCGAACAATGATCGAGCGCTCAACTCGGGATCTCCCATGGTGCAGGTGACGTCCCGCAGTTCGATCAGCCGCTTGGTCTTGCGGTCGGTGGCGGAAAAGTCGATCTGTGCGGTGGTGCTGCGAGTCCGCGCATTCAAATCGGTCAGCTCGCCCATAAGTTCGCTGGCCTTGCTGATGCGGGCTTTGGATTTGCGGGTGCGGGCTTTCGCTCCGCGGCGCAGCCACTCGATTTCTCCGTGCACTAAATTCTCCAGCGCTTCCTGGCGCCGGGACTGGGCGTGCAGGAATTCTTCTTTCTTCTCGAGAAACGCGCTGTAGTTGCCGTGAACGCGGAGCGAGCCATTGGGATAAATGCGATTCAGTTCGACCATGTCGGTGGTTACGTTCTCTAGAAAGTAGCGGTCGTGGCTCACAATGACGCTGGCGAACACCGCCTGCTCAAGCAGATCTTCCAGCCACATGATTCCCGGAAGATCGAGATGGTTGGTAGGCTCGTCCAGCAGCAGAATGTCAGGATGCTGCACTAGCGCTTCGACGATCGCGAGACGCTTCTGCCATCCGCCGGACAACTCGGCGGCCTGGGCATCGAGGTCTTCAAAACCGGCGCGGCCTAGAGTCTCCGCAAAACGAGCGCCGCGCTCGGTTCCAGAGACGCCGCAACGATCGAGCGCGGCCTCGATCACCGACCGCACCGTGACTCCGGCCTGGAATCGCGAGTCTTGCTCGACACAGGCGTGACGGGTTCGTTTTCGGAACGACACTTCCCCACTGTCGGCGGCAACCTCGCCCGCCAGAATTCGGAGGAGAGTGGATTTGCCCGATCCGTTCGGGCCAATCAGGCCGATGCGATCTCCTTCAGAAATGGTGAACGAAATATCCTGAAAGAGCGGATTCGCTCCGAAGGTTTTCGCAATCTGTTGTGCGTTGACAATGGGCGGCAATGAGGTGCGGCTCCGAAAATGTGGATGCCTTCAGAGTATCAGGTGATCGCGTACAGGCATGGCTCGGCTGACTCCCGTCAAAGCACTACCTCGGAGGGTAAAGCCGCCTCTGAGAAGAAGCAGTTATCGCAGCGGTGAACCGCTGCGCCACCCAAAATCAATTGCAACTTCTGATCTACTGCGCGACAACTTTTTGCTTTAGGTCCTCAGCGGCTTGCGCCACATTCTCCGGACGGCCTAGATCGCGCCAATAATAATTGTCGGCGCGGAAGCCGAGGATTCTTTCTCCCTGGGCCGCCAGGCGTAAGTACGAAGCAATAATGGGGAAAACGCCGTCTTCGGTCATGAGGGGAAAAAGGCGTGGCGAGATCACGTGGATGCCGGAAAAGGCAAGCGCCTTTGCCTGCTGGGCGGGGCGAACCAGTTCGGGCGGTTGATTGCGGCCGGCGCGTCGGCCACAAAGCTGGCCTCGTTCGTCGAACAGGAGATAACGAGAAGTTTCGCGGTCTTGTACGGCGAGCGTGACCAAAGCCTGAGTTTCACAATGAAGTTGCCTCATGCGATCGAGATCGATGGTGCTGAGGACATCGACATTATGCAGAAGGAACGGCTCTTCCTTGCCGGAATGCTCGGGGGAATCTTTGAAAAACCAAGAGGCTTTTTTCAACCCGCCGCCGGTGTCGAGCAAGACATCCTCGCGGGAGATCTCAATGCGCATTCCGAAGTTGTCGTTCTTTTTCAGGTAATCGACGACCATGCCGGCAAGGTGATGAACATTGATAATGACCTCGTGAATTCCAAACGTGCGCAAGCGCGTCAGCGCAATCTCGAGCAGCGTGCGGCCGTTGATTTCCACCAGCGCTTTGGGGCGATCGTCCGTGAGCGGCCGCAGGCGCGTGCCCAGGCCGGCAGCCAGAATCATGGCTTTCATGGGTTCAGGTGCTCCTGCTCGCGATGATGCACCACCACTTCCACTCCGTCTTTGGAGTTGGCACGCAGATGATCCGCCAACCGCTCCGCCAGGAAGACGGAGCGATGCTGGCCGCCGGTACAACCGAATGACACCATCAAGTGCTTGAAGCCGCGACTCTGATATGTGCTCACGCTGGCGTCCACCAGCGATATCGCGCTGGCGAGAAACTGATGCACGCTCTCCTGCTGATTCAGATAGTCGATGACGGGCGCATCTTTTCCGGTGAGGTCTTTGAAGCGCTCTTCGCGGCCGGGATTTGGGAGTGCGCGTCCGTCGAAAACAAAACCGCCGCCGTTGCCGGTATCGTCTTGCGGCAGGCCGCGGTGAAAGGAAAAACTGAAGATGCGCACGGTCAACTTCTCAGGTTGCGGAGCCGACGTCAGGCCTTGCAGCTTATCGGAGGCCACCATGTTCTTGAAGGCTTCCATCAGTGTGGGGAGCGCGATGGGTAACTCCGCATTGTGAAGGAGCCAGCGCAGATTTTTCAGCGCGTAGGGCACGCTTTGCAGGAAATGCTCTTTGCGCTCGTAGAAGCCGCGAAAGCCATACGCGCCGAGGGCCTGCATGATGCGGACATACACGTAGGCGTAGTAATACTGCATGAAGGCGACGCGATCGAGGTCGAGAAAGCCGGCGAGGTTGTCGAGATAGTGATCGAGCAATTGCTGGCGCAGATCCGGCGGGAGGTCGGCCTTGGCGTCGTATAAAAGAGACGCTACATCGTACTGCAGCGCGCCTTTGCGGCCGCCTTGGTAGTCGAGGAAGAACGGCTGGTTTTCGTTCTGCACCTTCCGCAGCATGACGTTGCGGGACTGGAAATCGCGATAGAGAAAATAATCGCGGCTGGCGCTCAACAGGAATTTCGTCAGGCGGGTGAAGTCTTGTTCGAGCGCCTGCTCGTTGAAGGGAATGCCGGCGAGCCTGAGAAAGTAATACTTAAAATAGTTCAAATCCCAGGCGATGGATTGGCGATCGAAGCTCGCGCGCGGATAACATACTCTGTAATTCAAATCGCGGCCCGCTTCGACCTGAAAGCGCGGCAACACGGCGACTACTTTGCGATAGGCTGCGACCGCCTCGGGAGCGATGGTCGCGCCGTCGCGATGGCCGGAGAGAAACTCAAAGAGCGTGGTGCCGCCCAGGTCTTCTTCCAGATACGCGCCGTGGGCTAAGTCTTCGGCATAAATTTCCGGCACTGGGAGGCCGTGGCGGCGAAAGTGGCGCGAGAATTCGAGGAAAGCTACATTCTCTTCGCGCACGTCGTAGAGAACGCCGATGGCGCTGAGTTTTTCGCTGGAAAGCCGGATGATCTTGCGGCCCGAACCACCGAGTTCGCCTTGCAACGGCTGCGCTCGCTCGACTGGCGAGTGGAAATGCTGTTCAAAGAGTCGGTTGAGAACATCCATGAAAGTGGGGTTGGCGATTCGTTGCCCTCATAAAGATAACATCGGACGCGCGGGCGGACGGGCTACTCTCCGAGGAACGGGCGGCCGGGCGGGACGCCCGGCTCTCCATTGGCGCGTAAGTTTGGACTAGCGAGGGTCGCTGGTTCGCGCCGTGGCCACTTCGCCGCCTTCTGGGACGATGAAGGCATCGACGCGCAAACCATCCGGCAGTGGCGCGCCGGGGTCGAGTTCGACGAGCGTCTCCAGAATCTTGGTGTCAACTTTTTCCACGGGCTCATCGGTGCGGACGTTTTTCGGCCCCAGTTGCTGGCCCACTCGCACCACGCGTCCCCAAAACTTCTGCCTGGCGAACGCGTCCGCGGTGACATAGGCCTTCTGTCCGACGCGAACTTTGCCGACATCGGTTTCGTCCACATCCACGCGGACGCGCAGCGTCTTACGATCTCCGATGGTCAGGATGGGATCGGGGACAGTCGATGAGTTGGACACGCTCTGGCCACTGCGATGGTGCTTGCGGAGCACAGCGCCGTCGATGGGCGCTCGGATAAAAGTCTTTTCGTATCGGGCCTGTGCTTCTTCGAGTTGGGCCTGCGCCAACTGCAAATCGGCCTCAGCGAGCGAGCGGTCCTCCTCGCGCGCGTGATCGTCGACCAGGGAATGCTGCTCCACTTTGGCCTGGTATTGCGCTTTGGCGACGTCGGCTTCGCGGGCGTAGCGCTCCATTTCTTCGCGTGAGACTACGCCGGCGAAATAGAGCTGCTGCCGGCGATGCATTTCCGAATTGGAGTTCTCCATCACAGCCCTGGCCTCGTTCACCGACGACCAAGCCTCGTCGCGCTCCTGACGGCGGGCGCCGTTGATCACTTTTCGCAGCGTGGCTTGTTTCGCGGCGACATTCGCTTTTGCCGATTCAACCTGGGCGCGGTAATCTCCGTTTTCAAGTTCGGCCAGAACCTGGGAGCGGTGAATGACATCGCCTTCCTCAACGAAAACCGCTTTCAGGCGGCCGCTCAGTTCGGAGCCGATCTTGATGTCTTCCGAGTAAGGCTCGACCTGGCCCGGTCCTGCAATCAGCGCGGGGGCCGAAGTAGCGGCAGCGGCCACAGCGACAGAGTTTTCGCGCGCGTGTCGCAGCGAGATTACGAGCGAAGCGATCAGGAGAAACGCCGCGAGCCCGATCAGCAGCGCGGTGCGGTTCTTCATGAAATTTGAAATCGAAAAATTCTTACTCATAACACTTCCCCGCAGACCTGTCTCAATCCCTCCACAACTCCTGTTAGTGCCGTCTCCGGCGGGACGTTACGATTACCGACACCAGCAAGGGCCTGGAGTGCCCGGGTTCGCGCAGCCATTACTTTCTCGACGGTGCAGTCCAGCAGCATGGAACACTCGCGGTCGGAATATTTCTCGAGGACCGACAAGACATACACAAAACGGTCAAACGGCGGCAGACTCGTTATCCCGTCAGCCAGGGTGTCTGGTTCCGGGATCCTGGCAACCGTCTTTGCTTCGTTCCGCAAGGACGAGGATGAGATCATGCGGACGGCGTTCTTGACGACCGTGCGCCTTGCCCAAGAGTGCGCCCATTCTCGAAACACCGCGTTCGCTTGCAGACAATCTTCCAGGCCCGCAACCACGCATTGCTCGGCCTTGTAGCGATCTGCCGTCAACAACAATGCCAGGGTGAACAGATGGTCCAGGCGATCTTCAAACATTCGACAGAAGTCGGCTGGCATCGCGTAGTCCACTCTTTTCGTTCGATCGACGATGGTTCGGTCTTCTTTGGTGCTATCTTGCTCGCTTCGCTGGAAAGGACAATTCATAGCACTGCCTCTAAGCTTGCTCCTATCATGTTGGGGACGGGAAAGCTGAGCCCTCCCGCGGTTGCCGCGGCGTTGTTGCCGGCGATGGTGCCGTCCTCGATCTTCACGATGCGGTCGGCGAAGTCGAGCACGCGCGAGTCGTGGGTGACAATCACAACCGCGCGGCCGCGCTGGTGCGCCAGTTCGGCCACCTGCTGCATCACGTTGCGTCCGGTGCGCGAATCGAGAGCGGCGGTGGGCTCATCGGCGAGAATGATTCCGGGATCTCCGGCGAGAGCACGGGCGATGGCCACGCGCTGTTTCTGACCGCCGCTCAGGTCGGCGGGGAATGCGTCGTACTTGTCGGCGAGTCCGATCTGATCCAATAGTTCGTGAGCACGCTGCTTCGCTTTCACCTTGGGAGTCTTCTTCAGGTCGAGCATCAGTTCCACGTTCTCGCCGGCGGTCAGCGTGGGGAAAAGATTGAATCCCTGAAAAACAAATCCGATGTGCTCGAGGCGGATCGTCGGAAGATCCTTTTCTTGCAGGGTGGTGACTTCCCTGCCCGCGATCCGCACGCTGCCTGACGTCGCCGAGAGAATGCAACCCATGATCGAAAGCAACGTCGTCTTGCCGCTGCCCGACGGGCCCACCAGCATCAGCAGTTCGCCGGAGTGCACGTCGAGATCGACCTCGCTCAGGGCAAGAGTTCCCGTGCTGCCCTCGGTGTAGGTCTTCGTAAGCTGGCGAACGGCGATCGCGGGCTTCATTTGATTTTTCTCCTCCTAGCGGCGTTCCCTCAGCGCCTGAAGGCGCATCGGCAACCAGCGGCTAGCGGCATCGCTAAAGCGATGCCCTGATACGAACCCTGAAACGCATCGTCAGCCTTTGAAAACCATCGCGGGATCGATGTGCATAACTTTGTTGATTGAAACCAGCGCCGCGCCCACACACATTGCGAGCGTCAGAAAAAACATGCCGACCGCCATGGGCATCGGCATCAGGATCGCCGCCCCACCCTTCTGGCTGGCGTGCACCACAAAAAAGCTGACAATCATCCCCAGCACATAGCCCATGACGGCGCTGATCCCCGCTTGTTTCATAATCACTTTGTAGACATAACTGTTGGGAGCCCCAATCGCTTTCAACGTCCCGAACTCGCGGATGTGATCCATGGTGGTGGCGTAAATGGTCTGCGCGACCACTACGAAGCCAACCACCAGGCCGAGCACGGCGGCGATCAGTACGGCCACGCCCGCGCCGGTGGTGAACATCCAGTAAAAGCGCGTCATGCGGCTGAACTTGGCTGTGGTATAAACGTCAACATTCTTTACCTGCGCGAGAATTCCGCGGCGCACTTGCTCTAGATCCGCTCCGGGCGCGGCTTTCACCAGGATGTAGGTGGTCTGGTCTTCCTTCATTCCGGCAAAGTCCTGCCCATGCTTGAAGGTGGAGAAGACGTAAGGCGAGGTGGTAAACGAGCGAATTCCGCGCGTAAAACCCACGACGCGGGCACGGTGACCGCGCACCTCGAAGACCTCACCAACGCCGGTAACTCCCAGTTTCTTCTTGTAGATCTCATCGAGGATCACGGCGTCGGGATCCTTCAGGTCCTCGGCGCGGCCTTCGACCAGGTTCCACGGACGTCCGAGCTGCGAATCGGGATTGGCTCCAATGATCTGCACCGACTCCTGCGAGCCGTTGTGCAGTTTCCACTGCGTCCACTGCGCCACCAGCTTCTCGGCATCGCCGACGCCAGGCACGGCGCGAATCTGGTTCAACTTGCGCTCGCTGAACGGCACGCCCATTTCGACATAGGGAACTCTGGGCGACGTAACCCACAAATCGGCGCCCGCATGATCGATCAGGTTCGAAGTGGTGACAGTGAAACCGAAGAACAACCCTAATTCCACTACGATCAGCACCACGGCAAACACAATCCCCGTGAGCGTAACCGTGAGCCGGACTTTGTCGTGAAAAAGATTCCGCTGCGCCAGAGGAGGCATCGCTACTTCGCCTCTCTCAGCAGCCCGCGCATAATGGCATCGAGCATGGCCTCGGCGCGATCCTGCAATGGACGCCAATCGACCCAATCGTCTTTGCACTTGGCAATGTTCAGCGAGATCACGCCGTGCACCGCCGCCCATACGGTCTGGGAAACCAGTTCGGCATCGGCGAGTCCTTCACGAAAGCGTCCGGCGTTGATCACTTCCTGGACAGCCCACTTCAAAAACGCATACGCATCGACTTCCGGATTGCCCCGCTCTTCCCGCATCTCGTCATTCAGTTCGACCGGAGGATGCGGCGTCATGAACATGAACTTGTAGTGGTTGGGATAGCGCATGCCGAACTCGATATAGGTCCGTCCGATCTGCTTGAGACGCTCGACGGGATCAAGCGGGACGGCCGAACCTTGAAACACTTCCGCCAAACGGGCGTAGTCCTGGTGGCAGAGTTCGCGGAAGAGTTCATTCTTGTCGGCGAAGTGGACGTAGATGGCGGTGGGCGAGTACTCGATCTTCTCCGCCACCCGGCGCATGGAGACGCCCTCGTAGCCTTCGGTGACGAACAATTCGCGAGCTGCGTCGAGAATCTTGTCGCGGGTTTCGGACTTCTCGCGCTCACGTCTTTCTTTCACGCCCATAACGGTGGTCCGTTGGTTAACGTTGTTAACTTAACACCGTTACGTTACAGTTCATCGGTATGGCGTGTCAAGAGGATTCTTGTTCCGTTCGTCCAACATATTGAATATAAAGGATATATTCTAGTTCGAACGCGAAGGCTGGGAATGGAAAGGTAGCCAGTCCGTTGTTTGGCGAGGTATCGGCGTGGCCAGAATGACCTGTCCGCCGCGCCAGTCGGCAAATTAACTCTCCTTTAACACTGGCGCAACACTGCTGCAACACGGCCCCTCTAGTGTTCAGGGTAGGTGTTCGAGTGGAACCATCGAGGCGAAGTTCTCTTTGCGGGAAAGTCTTTGAGAGCGGGTGAGGCTTTCGTTCTGGCATGGGACATTTGGAGCTTACCGGCAGACCGCGCTACAACGATCTCATCTACGTCGTCGAAGACGATCCGGATGTGTCTCGCCTCATCGAGCACAACCTGCTAACCGCCGGCTATGAGGTTTCCACTTTTCTCTGCGGTGCGCCGGTGGTCCCCATGGCGGCATTGGCACCACCGGCGCTGTTTCTTCTCGACATTATGCTGCCCGGGATGAGCGGCTTCGACCTCTGCCGCCAGATCCGCCAGCACGAACGGCTGGGCAAGACGCCGGTCATTTTTCTTTCCGCCAAGACTCAAGAACGGGACCGTCTTCAAGCCTTCGACGCCGGTGGCGACGGATACATCGCCAAGCCCTTCAGCCCTCGCGAGTTGATTGCGCGAATCCGGAACGTTCTCCGCGTTCCGCTGGACACCACGAGTCACGAAATCATTCCGCTGGGAGATTTGGAAATCGATATTGCTTCGATGACTGTCCGCGTGCAGGGCGTGACCGTCGTCACCACGGTTCGCGAGTTCCGGCTTCTGGAATACCTGGCCCGGCACCGGGGACGCGTCTTTACCCGCGACCAGTTGCTTGACGCGGTGTGGAAAGAGGGCTCCTTCGTCACCCCGCGCTCGATTGACGTCTTTGTGCGTCGTCTGCGGGAGAAAATCGAGCCGGACCCACGGCATCCCCGCTATTTGAAAACATTGCGTGGAATCGGCTATCGGTTCGAGGCCGGGCGCTGACGAGAGCGTGTTCTGCAAATTGATTATGGGGACGTTGCGCTAGATTGTGGGTGGCGCAGCGGCTTCAGCGCTGCAAGAACTGGCTTGCTTTCATCAATGAGTTCTTCTGCGGCTTGTGAGGGCGTGCCCTTCAAAAACAAAGTCAAAAACCGCCGGTTCAATTGAGTCTTCCAATCGCCTTTTCTGCGGCCTCCAGTATCTTGCCATCTTTTGCCGCCCGGGCGAGGGTGTTGATGTCGTCGAACAGGGGGCGGTCTTCATCGAGCCTTTTCACATAAGTACGGACAACCTGGTAGGCCGCCTCCGAGGCAGGCGAGGGTTTGATCGGGGCTCGCAGATCGAAGGCCTGAGCGGCCGCCATCAACTCGATGGCGGCGACGTGCCATGCGTTCTCCAGAATCTGCCGTGTCTTGATCGCCGTCGTCATGCTCATGGAGACAAAGTCTTCCTGGTCGGCTGCGGCTGGAATCGAGCCGGTCGCGGCCGGGTGACTTAGCACACGGTTCTCGCAAACCAACGCTCCGGCGGTGTATTGCGTGAGCATGAGGCCGGAGAACATTCCAGCGCCCTTGGTCAGGAAAGCCGGCAGCCCCATCGACAAATGAGGGTTCATGAGCCGATTTAGTCTGCGCTCAGAGAGCGCCGCCACCGTGGTCACCGACATCCCAGCCAGTTCGAGGGCGAACGCCAACGGGGTGCCCTGGAAGTTCGCGCCCGTGAGCACGAGATCTTCGTCCGGAAAGAAAACCGGGTTGTCGGCGGCATGGTTGAGTTCGGTCTCCAGCATGTACCGGCTCCACTGGAATGCGTCTTTGGCCGCGCCGATGACTTGCGGGCTGGAACGGAGCGAGTAAGCGTCCTGCACTTTCTTGCCGGGCCGACTGAGAAGTTCGGAGCCTGCGGTCAGCCTGCGGACGTTCTCGGCGCAGGCCTGCGCTCCCGGATACCCGCGCACAGTGTGAATTCGCGGATCGTAGGCGACCATGTTGGCGTTGAGGGCTTCGAGAGTCATGGCCAGTGCGACTTCCTGCGTCTTGAGCCAGCGCTCCGCGTCGTAGAGTTCCAGGCACCCCATTCCGGTGGTGAGATCGGAGCCATTGATGGTGGCCAGGCCATCGCGCTCGCGGAACGTAATCGGTGAAATGCCGGCGGCTGCCAGTCCCTGCTTCGCCGGCAATCGACTGCCCTGGTAGAACACCTCGCCCTCGCCCATCAACGTGATGGCCATTTGCGCCATGGGGGAAAGATCTCCGCACGCGCCCACCGACCCTTTCTGGCAGACCACGGGAGTGACGCCGCGGTTGAGCATCTGAATCTGGATTTCCACGACCTCGCGGCGAATCCCGGAATGACCCCAGCAATGCGTGTTCAGGCGTGCCAGCATGCCCGCGCGCACATCCTCTTCGCTGCACGGTTCGCCACAACCAGCGGCGTGCGAGTAGAGCAGATATCTCTGGAATTTTTCCACCTGCTCCGGAGTCAGCACCACCTCGGCCAGTTCGCCAATGCCGGTGTTGACCCCGTACATGATTTCGCCGGCACGGATCTTCCGCTCGAGAAGGTCTCGGCACTTGTCGATCCGGGCCACGGCATCCGAGTGTAACTGGATGGGCTGACGATGACGGGCGATCGCGGCTACATCTTCAATCTTCAACGAATGCCCGTCCAATACCAGAATGATTCCTGCTTGGCTCGACAGCGCTTCGTCCAGCACAACGGTCATAAGTTCCCCCAGAACGACAGTGAATCTCTCGCGTCGAAGGTACCGCGCTCCTTCCCGCCTGAGAAGGGCGTGTGTCACCGGCGGGCGTGATCCGCGGACCCGGGAGCACAGGAGCGGGTTTCCGAGTCTTGTTCAAGCTTAGTGCATCACAAGTTCTGCCTCATGTTGTGTCTCCTCTTCTTGCATCTCAGACCTTAGCTCTGGACCACCCACGGCGTCGGTGGAAGGGGAGGCCTCGCGCAAGCTGGTTCGTGGTGGGCGCCGCAGGAGCAGCACAAAGGGCAACATTGCCAGAAAGATGACTCCCATGACCCAGAATGCCTCGACGAAAGAAAGCATCGATGCGTGCGCCTGGACCATTCCGTAAACCGCGGCCAGTGCCTTCCGTTGAGCGGAGACGGCATCAGTACCATGGGAGTGAAACCACGCCTGCATCCCGGCAATCATCTCTTGCGTTTTCAGGCTCCCCGGTGTGATGTTGGCCACCAGGCGTGATTGATGGAACTGGCTGCGACGGGCGAGAAATGTGGTCATGATGGCAATGCCGAAGCTGCCTCCGATATTGCGCATCAGATTGAAGATGCTGGTGGCGTTCCCCATCTTTTCTTTGGGGATGCTGGACATGCTTAGTGCCATGAGCGGAATAAACAAGAAAGCGAGGGCGACGCCCTGCAACACTTGCGGCCAGAAGATATCCCAGTAACCCGCATTGAGATTCAGGTGGGATAGATCAAACATGGTGATGGCGCCCAGGATGAGACCTACAACGATGATCTTGCGCGGATCGATCTTGCTGGTCAGGTATCCCGTCAAGGGCATGGTGACCAGGGAGCCGATGCCGCGCGGAGACAAAGCGAGTCCGGCATTGTAGGCGGGATATCCCAGCAACGTCTGCAGATACAGGGGGAGCAGGACCAGGCTGGCGTAGAGCACAAACCCGACCTGGGTGACCAGGAAGACTCCCGCGCTGAAGGTGCGATTGGTGAGGGCGCGAAGATCGACAATCGGATCTTTGACTATCAACTCGCGAATCACCAGCGACACCAGGCCGACCACACAGAGAACGGAAAAGAAGCGGATGTAATCGGAAGAGAACCAGTCTTTTCTCTGGCCGGTATCGAGAACCACCTGGAGCGTGCCGAGCCCGAGTGCCAGCAGCCCGATTCCCCACAGATCGACGCGGCCGGCGCCACGCTTGATGTAGGACGGATCAGAGACGAAGCGGCTGATCATCGCTATCGAGAAAACTCCCACCGGAAGATTCAGATAGAAAATCCAGCGCCAGGAGTAGTTGTCCGTGATCCACCCGCCGAGCGTGGGGCCAATAATGGGCGCGAACAGGATGCCGATGCCGAAGGCGGCCATGGCTTGTCCATGCTTTTGTCGCGGGAACGTCTCCAGAAGAATGGCTTGCGCGAGCGGCTGGAGTCCTCCGCCGGTCAGACCCTGCAGAACACGGAAGAAGATGAGGCTGGGGAGAGTGGTGGCAAAACCGCACAACAGAGAGGTTACGGTGAAACCGCCAACGCAGATCAGCAACAGCTTCTTGCGTCCCAGGTAGCGGGCCAGCCAGCCCGACATGGGAAGAATGATGGCGTTGGCAACCAGGTAAGACGTGACGACCCAGGTGCCTTCTTCGACCGTCGCCGCCAGATTGCCGGCAATATGCGGAATCGAGACGTTGACGACGGTGGTGTCAAGTAATTCCATGAAGGTCGCCATCATCACGGAGATGGTGACGATCCACGGATTCACGTGGCGGTGCGCTGAACCGTCCACGACTGCCCCTCGGGTCCGACCTGGTGGACCACTCTGCAATCTAGCGCGCCGGGGCTTCACTGCGCTGTGACCAAAATCACCCTGAACTGGGCACAGCACCCATGATTACTTCTCGACGATCACTTATTGACGATCAATTCTCCACCAGACAGTAGGCGCCAATCGCCTCTTCTTCCTCTTCTGATTTGCTTGGATCGGCTCGATACATCTCCACGTTTTTGCAATCGTACATCCCGTGGTTTTCGGGAAGTTGCATCATGCGGTAGCTGCCGCTGGGCAGAGCCTTACAGGTTGTGGCTCCCTCGTTGCACTGCAGGTCAAGAGGTTTCCCGTCCTTCAGGACGTGAACGACGACCACCCCGTTTACTACCACCGAGCTCTTCACTTTGACCGGCGTTTTATCTTGCGCGAACGCTTGTTCGGCAGCCAGGATGACGAACGCCGCGGTTACAACGGCAAACAACGAAATGGTCCTTTTCATAAGCGCCTCCCCCGTGTGAAGGCTTTTCCAGCCCGTCAGTATTTTCCGGCTTGGGACGGCCTTCTGTCTACGATCTCCGATCACAGATATATATGATTGGTGATCACTTGTTCGTCTCAATCATCACCCTGCGCCGTGACCATAATCACTGCAAAGCAGGGGACCGGCGCTGAGAATCCGAGTTGTGGAAGTTTTTCTTCAATTCGGCCCATCCTTAGGGGCTCCTTAGTTTCACTGGCTACGCCCGCTGTTACCTGAGACGAGCGGGCTGGCAGAGGCCCTTGGGGGTGGTTCTGGGGTCTTGGTTACAAGAGGGCGTCGGGAGTGATCACGGTGGCCCAGGAACAGCAAGCGATCCTGCAAGCAAACCAACTGGGAAAGCTCATTCAAGTTGTATCCCGCAAAGGCTACGAGATCCTTGGCCCCACGGTGCGGGATGGGGCCATTGTTTACGACCGCCTGGAATCAGCCGAGGAGTTACCCGTCGGCTGGACCGATGAGCAGGGACCCGGCCGCTACCGGCTCAAGCGGCGCGAGGATCAAGCCGTCTTCGGCTATGCGGTCGGGCCGCAGAGCTGGAAGAAGTGTCTCCATCCAGCGACGGTGCAGCTGTGGTCGGCCGACCGCCAAGGCGCAACCTTCCGAATTCTAGACAACGAGACAAAACCCACGCCTCCGTACGCCTTCCTCGGAGTGCGCGCCTGTGAATTGGCGGCCATCGCGGTCCAGGACCGCGTGCTGCTCGAAGACAAGTATCGCGATCCCATCTACGAACAACGCCGTGCGAACATATTTGTCATCGCGGTGCAATGTACGCAGGCGGCTGCAACCTGTTTTTGTGCCTCCATGGGAACCGGACCAAGAGCACGAAAGGGCTTTGACCTGGCCCTTACGGAACTGGTCGCGCCCGGCGTCCACCGCTTCGCAGTCGAGACAGGAAGCAAGCGGGGAGCCGAAGTGTTAGCCGAGTTGCAGACCGCTTCCGCAACGGACGCGGATCGGCGGGAGGCAGAAGCGGCGCTGGACGGGGCGGCCAGCCAGCAGGTGCGGAGCATCGACACTCAAGGCATCAAAGATCTGCTGTATCAGAATTTCGACCATCCGCGCTGGGACGACGTTGCCGCCCGCTGCCTGACCTGCGCCAACTGCACCATGGTCTGCCCCACGTGTTTCTGCACCACAGTCGAAGACATGACCGATGTTACGGGCAATCATGCCGAGCGCTGGCGCCGTTGGGATTCGTGCTTCACACAGAGTTTTTCCTACATCCACGGAGGCAGCATCCGCGCTTCCAGCAAAGCTCGTTACCGCCAGTGGATGACCCACAAGCTGGCATCGTGGATCGACCAGTTCGGCACTTCGGGATGTGTGGGCTGTGGACGCTGCATTACCTGGTGCCCGGTAGGAATCGACATCACAGAGGAAGTCCGAGCCATACGGGAGGAGAACACTCATGGAAAACCTTGAGCGCATCATCGCCGAGCACTCTTTCTTCGCCGGTCTTGATCATGAATTCATGACGCTGCTGGTGGGTTGCGCCGGCAACGTTCGTTTCAAGGCCGGTAGCTACATCTTGAAAGAGGGCAGCCAAGCTGACACCTTCTACCTGATTCGCTCAGGCAAGGTGGCGGTGGAAGTGGTCGCGCCCCAACACGAGCCGATCATCGTTCAGACGCTCGAAGTGGGAGAGATCTTGGGGTGGTCGTGGCTGTTGCCGCCTTTTCAATGGAAATTCCACGCCCGTGCGGTCTCCGATGTGCGCGCCCTCGCTCTCGACGGCAAGTGTTTGCGCACCAAGTGCGAAGAGAACCACGACCTCGGCTACGAAGTCTTGAAGCGTTTCGCCCAAATCATGGTGCATCGGCTGGAGGCGACTCGACTCCAGTTGCTCGACGTGTATGCGGTCCGGCGATGATTGACCAGACGACGAATGGCAGGGTAATGACTACCGCGACAACCACCAACCCGATGCTTTCGCGACCCTACGTGGTACGCGAGGTCGTCAAGGAGACCTACGACACCTTCACCTTGACGCTGGCGACTGAGAACGGCGCAAATGGAACCTTATTCCAGCCGGGCCAGTTCAGCATGTTGTGGGTGTTCGGAGTGGGTGAATTGCCGATCTCGATCAGCGGCCAGCCTGCGCAGCGCGACAAACTGGTGTATACCGTGCGCTCGGTGGGTCAGGCAACCCACGCGCTGGTGAGCCAGACGGAAGGCGGCTGTGTCGGAGTGCGGGGTCCTTTCGGCACAGGCTGGCCCGCGGAGAAGGCCAAGGGACGGGACGTGATCGTTGTGGCGGGCGGAATTGGACTGGCGCCGCTCCGCCCTTTGATCTACGAAGTCCTGCGTAATCGCGACGCGTACGGGCGTTTGGTGATCCTCTACGGCGCCCGCAGCCCGCGGGATCTGCTGTACCGCAAGGAATTAACTGCCTGGGCCCGCCAGCGCGACACCCAGGTTCTGATCACAGTTGATTACGGCGGTTTGTCCTGGCGCGGACACGTTGGCGTGGTGACCACGCTCTTCAAGTACGCAAGGCTCCAGCCGTCACGCTCCACGGCCATGGTCTGCGGGCCTGAGATCATGATGCGCTTTGTCGGCCGCGAACTGGAAGCCCATGGACTCGCTCGCCCGCAGATCTATCTCTCCATGGAACGAAACATGAAGTGTGGCATTGGCTTCTGCGGGCATTGCCAGTATGGACCCCACTTCATTTGCAAGGATGGGCCGATTTTCACCTACGAGCAGCTCCGGCCGCTGCTGGAGAAGCATGAGCTCTAAAACAAAAGACAAGCCGAAGGCCAGACCAAAGATCGCGGTCTTCAAGTTCGCCTCCTGCGACGGCTGCCAGTTGAGCCTGCTCGACGCCGAGGACGAACTACTGGGCGTCGTCGGTGCGGTCGACATTGCCTATTTCCCCGAAGTATCGCGCGCCATGCTGAAAGGCCCCTACGACATCGGTCTGGTGGAGGGATCGGTCACCACGCATCAGGACGCTGAGCGCATTCAGGAAGTGCGCCGCCAATGCAAGACGCTGGTTGCGATCGGAGCTTGCGCCACCGCCGGCGGCATCCAGGCGCTGCGGAACTGGAAAGATGTCGATGAGTTCATCCGCGTCGTGTACGCCACGCCGCAGTACATCAGCACCCTCAAACTCTCAACGCCCATTGCCGAGCATGTGGAGGTGGACTTCGAGCTGCGCGGCTGCCCCATCAACAAGTACCAGTTGATCGAGCTGATCACGGCCACGCTCATCGGACGAAAGCCCAACATTCCCGCCTACAGTGTGTGTCTGGAATGCAAGCGCAAGGCCAATGTATGTATCGCGGTGGCCCGCGGCATCGCCTGCCTCGGCCCGGTGACCCAGGCCGGATGCGGAGCGCTCTGCCCCACTTACGACCGCGGCTGCTACGGTTGTTATGGACCGATGGTGACGCCCAATACGGCCTCCTTAACCAGCCAGTTCCGGATTCTGGGACAGACTGACCTGCAGATCACGCAAGCGTTCCGCGGATTCAACGCCTGGGCTTGGCAGTTCCGCAAGGCGAGCGAGGAGTGCGAGCAAAAATGACTGGACGCGCCTCAAAAACGATTCGCGTGGAAACCCTCGCCCGGGTGGAGGGCGAAGGCTCTCTCTACATCAAGCTGATCGGCGAGCGAGTAGCCGACGTGAAGTTGAAGATTTACGAACCGCCCCGCTTCTTCGAAGCCTTGCTCCGAGGCCGGCACTTCTCGGAAGCGCCCGACATTACCGCCCGCATCTGCGGCATCTGTCCTATCGCTTACCAGATGAGCGCCGTTCATGCCATCGAGCGCGCGCTCGGCATTCGTATTGATCCAAGCGTTCGCTTGCTGCGCCGCCTGTTCTACTGCGGAGAATGGATCGAGAGTCATACCCTGCACGTTTACATGCTGCACGCGCCCGACTTTCTAGGCTGCCAGGACGTGATCGCCATGGCGCGCGATCATCGGGAGGTGGTGGAGCGGGCGCTGCGGCTGAAGAAGATTGGAAACCGAATAGTCCAGTTGCTCGGCGGGCGTGAGATTCACCCCATCTCGGCAGCCGTGGGTGGCTTCTACAAGGTACCCACGAAATACCAGTTGCGCGAATTGGTCGAGGACCTCGAGTGGGCCTTGGAAGCATCGCTCGAAACCGTCCGCTGGACCGGCACTTTGGAGTTCCCGGATTTCGATCAGGACTACGAATTTGTGGCCCTTCGCCATCCGGACGAGTATCCGTTCAACGAGGGACGGCTGGTATCGAACCGTGGCCTCGATATCGACGCCGCCGAATACGAAGACCACTTTGTCGAGCAGCACGTCAAACACTCGAACGCCCTGCATTCGGTAGTGCGCGGAAGAGGCTCGTATCTGGTGGGACCCTTGGCGCGCTTCAACCTCAACTTCGACAAACTGCCAGCGGTCGCGCAGCAGGCAGCTTCCGATGCCAAGCTCCGCCCGCCAGTCAAGAATCCCTTCCGCAGCATCTCGGTGCGCGCTGTCGAACTGGTCTTTGCCTGCGCCGAGGCTCTGCGCATTATCCGGGAGTATGAGCCGCCGGCTCTTCCGCGAGTCGAGGTCCCGAATCGCGCCGCGGTAGGACAGGCCATCACCGAGGCGCCCCGAGGCATCCTTTATCACCGTTACGCTTTCGATGACCAGGGCCTGATCATCGCCGCCAAGATCGTTCCGCCCACTTCGCAAAATCAGAAGCGCATCGAGGACGATCTGCGGGAGTACGCCGCGCGCCTGGTGGCTTGGCCCGAGGACGAAGCAACGTGGAAGTGTGAGCAGGCGATTCGCAACTATGACCCGTGCATTTCCTGCGCCACACACTTTCTCAAACTCACGGTGGAGCGAGGCGAGGCCCAGCAAATTTAGGCAAACCGCCTCTGGTCAAATACTCATGCGCATTATCTGTTGCGGAAATCCGGGGCGAGGCGATGACGGCGCCGGGGCGCTGGTGGCGGCGCGCCTGCGGGAGCTAGGAGTAGAATCTGAGACCCGTACCGGAGAAGCCTTGGAACTGCTCGAAGCCTGGAGTGGGGCCGACTCCGTAGTCGTCGTGGACGCGGTCGAAACGGGCGCGCCTGTCGGCACGGTGTGGCGATGGGACGGCCAGCAAGCCAGCTTCCCAGTTCGCTCGTTTACCTCCACCCATGGGTTGGGTTTAGCGGAGGCCTTCACCCTGGCTCGTGTTCTCGGCCGCCTGCCCGGGCGGCTGCGAGTCTACGGAATCGAAGGACGGCGATTCGAACTTGGAACCGAAGTTTCTCCAGAAGTGAAACTGGCGGTGGAGAAAGTCGCCCGCCAGCTCGCCGCGGCTGCCGTCTCCCCGCAATCTTGATCCGGCTGTCTTTTCTACCCGAAGTTTGTCTTCGCCTTATACTTTCCACATGTGTGGACGCTATCGCCTAGCCCGGAAAAAAGAGATTCTGGCAGAGACATTTGGTGCAGAGGATGTAGAGAATGACGTCGAGTGGAGTCCTCGCTATAACGTCGCTCCCGGACAGGACGTGGTAGTAGTCCGGCAGGATGCGGCCCGTCCCGTCCGGAAATTTTCTCTAATGCGCTGGGGACTGATTCCGTCCTGGTCGAAAGACGCCAAGACCGGATACAAGATGATTAATGCCAGGGCGGAAACGGTTGCCGATATGCCCGCGTTCCGCGACCCCTTTCGGTCTCGCCGTTGCCTGATTCCCGCCGACGGCTTTTATGAATGGGCGAAGGGTGGCAAGGAGAAAACTCCTTTCTTGTTTTCAATGGCAGATGATTCAATCTTCGCCTTCGCCGGAATCTGGGACCGATGGAGGAACCCGAACAAGGAGCGGATCGAGACCTGTTCTATCATCACCACTTCGGCGAATGCGCTCCTGCTCGGGATTCATGACCGGATGCCGGTTGTCTTAGGGCGCGATCACTACGACCTCTGGCTCGATCCGGGCTTCAAAAGGGTGGACGACCTTCTCGACCTGCTCAGACCATTTCCCGCCGACGCCATGCGCCACTACCGCGTGAGCACTCGGGTAAATTCGGTCAAGAACGACGATCCCGCCTGCTCCGAAGAATTTGTCCCGGACAGTCTTTTATTTTGAGAGGCGTGTTTTGAGAGGTGTGTTTTGGGAAGCAGGTTTTGTGGGCCGGTCAGTGGAAATCGTGCGATCGAACATTGACGTCGCCGATCTTCAGGGGACGCACCACATCCGCCTTCACCGAGACCACATTTTCCTGATTTTGCAGCTTACCCTCGACCAACAGGAATTTGCCGTAGGTCACCACTCGGCGGTACTGCTCGTAGACAGCGGGAGTAACGATTGCGTTGGAGATTCCGGTCTCATCCTCCAGGCTCAGGAACACGAATCCCTTGGCTGTTCCCGGCCGCTGGCGGGCGATCACGCATCCTGCGATCCTGGTCTTTCGTCCGTCTTCGAACTTCTCTAGATCGCGCGCACAAACGATGCCCATGCGGGATAGGGCATCCCGGTGATAGGCCATGGGATGCGGTCCGGTGGTGACGCCCGTGCCGTGGAAGTCGGCCGCCAGCCGTTCTTGCACGGTCATGGCGGCGAGTGGCGAGTCTTCATCTTGTTCGCGCAAAGCCTGCAATAGCGGCCCCGTGGGACGGCCCGCGTATTCCACCTGCCAGAGTGCATCGCGGCGATGGATGTTTTCGCCGAGCGAATTCAGCGCGCCGATCTTCGCCAGCATCGTGAGATCGTTCTTGTGCAACTCGGGCACGCGCAGCACGAGATCGTGAATGGAATCGAAAGGGCGACTAACACGTGCCCGAACCAGTGCTTCTCCCGGCGCTTGCTGCAATCCCCGCGCATAGAGCAACCCGAGCCGCAGCGCGAAACGATGGGCCTCACCGCTTTCCGGCTCAAGCGTGCAGAACCAATCGGAGCGCTGCACGTCGATCGGCTTCACTCTCAGTCCATGACGCTGCGCGTCTTTCACCAGCGTGGCAGGATTGTAAAAACCCATTGGCTGATTGTTCAGCATGGCCGCCGTAAACGCCGCCAAGTAATGGCATTTGAGATAGGCGCTGGCATACGCAATCAGCGCAAAGCTGGCCGCGTGCGATTCGGGAAACCCATACAACGCGAAGGACGCGATCGACTGAACAATCTGCTCTTGCGCATCGGAGCGAATGCCGTTGGCAGTCATTCCCTGGCGCAGCTTGATCTCCAGCTCTCGCATTCTTGCCTGCGAACGGCGCATGCCCATGGCTCGCCGCAGTTCTTCCGCCTGCCCTCCACTGAAGTTGGCGACGATCATCGACATGCGAATCAACTGTTCCTGGAAGAGCGGCACTCCGAGCGTTCGTTTCAGCACCGGCTCCAGCAGTGGATGCGCATACGTTACCGCTTCCTTCCCCTGACGCCGCTTCATATAAGGGTTCATCATCTTGCCTACGATCGGCCCAGGACGAATGATGGCCACCTGCACCACCAAGTCGTAAAAATGCACCGGACGATTGCGCGGCAAGGCTGACATCTGCGCGCGGCTCTCCACCTGGAACATGCCCACGGTGTCGGCCCGTTGCAGCGTGCGATAGACTTCCGGATCGTCTTGCGGAAGCTGAGCGAGGTCGAGTGGCTCTTTGTAATGTCTCGGGACCAGATCGAGGCAATCTTCAAGCACCGCCATCATCCCGAGCCCGAGCAGATCGACCTTGATGATCTTCATGTCGGCGCAATCTTCCTTGTCCCACTGAATGACAGTGCGCCCCGGCATGGACGCCGGTTCGATGGGAACGACGGCATTGAGCTGACCCGCGCAAATGACCATGCCACCGGAATGTTGCCCGAGGTGGCGCGGAATATCCTGCATGCGCTCGCAGATCTCCAGGTACTTGGCGATGCGGCGATGCTGCGTGTCGAAACCTGCGGTGCGGAAACTAGCGTCCAAGGTATCGGTTGGGCCCTTCCATTCCCATGCGCCCACCAGCTTTGTGAGGCGGCCCAACGTCTCCGCATCGAAACCGAGCGCCTTGCCCGCCTCGCGCGCAGCGGACCTTCCTCGATAGGTGATGACATTGGCGGTCATCGCCGCTCCCAGTTCGCCATAGCGCTGGTACACATATTGAATGGCTCGTTCACGACGGTCTCCGCTGGGCAGATCGAGATCGATATCCGGCCATTCGCCACGTTCGGCCGAGAGGAAGCGTTCGAAGAGCAGTTCCATGCCGACCGGATCAATCGCCGTGATGCCGAGTGCATAGCACACTACGCTGTTGGCCGCCGATCCGCGTCCCTGGACGAGAATGCCTTCGCGGCGGCAGAACTGCACGATGTCCCAAACGATCAGGAAATAACCCGCGAGTTCCAGTTGTCCAATTAGAGACAGTTCGCGACGAGCTTGCTGCCGGGCTTTCTCGAAAAGTTTCGGGTCGCGCTTTGGCAGATACCGTTCGCGCACGCCTTCTTCCACACGTTTCTCCAGGAACGCTTGCATGCTGCCGCCATCGGGCACGGGATAGCTTGGGAAACGGTATCCCAGATCGCTCATCTTGTAGGTCAGGCGCGCGGAAAGCTCGGTGGTGTTAGTAACTGCCTCGGGAAGATCGCGGAACAACTCCTGCATCTCACGGGGAGAGCGCAGGTGGCGTTCGGCATTCAGAGAGAGCAAACGGCCTGCAGTGTCGAGCGTCAAGTGGTGTCGGATGCTGGTTAGCACGTCCATGACTTCACGCTCGTAGGTTTTGGCGTAGTTGACACCATTGGTGGCGACGAGTGGTAACTGCAAAGCCCGCGCAATTCGGACCGCTGCCTGATTGCGGTGTTCCTCCGCGCGGTCGAAGTGGCGCTGCAATTCGACATAAACATTTTGACGGCCGAACAGATTCACAAGTCTTTCGACTTCGCGCCGGGCTTCGTCAAATCCGCCACGCGCGAGAGCGGATGCCAATGGGCCCTCATCGCCTCCTGTCAGGCAGATCAAACCCCTGGCGTGTTCTTCGATGTCGGCTAGGGTTGCGGCACCTTCGGCTTTCTTGCCTTCCCGCAACTTGTAACGAGTGATCAAGCGGCAGAGATTCTGATATCCCGTGGCTGATTCGACGAGCACAGGAAAGCGCACCGGCTCAACCGGCACGCGATGGGGCACCCACTCGGGGGGACGCACCCGCTCGCCGACATCACGGACGGCGATTTCGGCTCCAATGTGGGCGCGTGTACCGGCTTTTTCTGCCGTGATGTGAAAGCGCGACGCTCCGTACAGGCCGTTGCGGTCGAGCAGCGCCATCGCGGGCATCTGAAGTTCGGCGCAGCGCGCCATCAGCATTTCCGGCAGCGAAGCGCCTTCCAGAAAGCTGAAAGCTGAACGTGCATGGAGTTCCACGTACATTGCGAGATCTCAGTCGTAGATTCCGATCAGGTACCAGCAGTTCGAGGCCGGATCGTGAGCGACACGGCAGCATTGCTTGTCCTCCCCGCCCAGCGCCACATCCCATTCTTCCCGAGACCAATCCGGATAGGTCCACCATGCCCCACTGGCCTTCCAGGGACCCGAGTCTTTCCGCACAACAAATTTTTGACCTTCCAGAAAGAACGCGGCCAAACGCGAAGTAGAGCAGGTTTCATAAATAGTTTTTGGGTAGGGCACGGCTTTAGCCGTGCCATTCAGGGCTTGAAAAAATGCGGGCTTTAGCCCCTGAGGGACGTGCCTTCCGAGCTGAAATGCATTTGTGAAACCAGCTTTATGCATTTCCACGCGAATCGCGCGGGGCGGCCGCAAGATACGCAGTACCGATGGGCGAGGCTGAGTAACAGAGGTCCGCGAAGTGTGATTCGTGCCGGGGACGAAAAGCGCCATTCGGAATGCTTCCGGGTGATGGCTGTCCAACAATTCTGCGGCGCCGACGCGGTCCTCCCCGACCAGCTTGCGCAGCCGTGCCAGCAGGATTTCCAATCGTCCAGCTTCTGGTGTTTGCGGCGTGAACAATCCGTGCTGCACAGTCTGCGAGCGTGCCGGTTGGGCCACGAGGTGCAAGGCAATCACGGCGGCCTCCGGCGGATGCAACTCCAGATCAAGTTGGACCAGCTTCAGCAGCGTCTGATAGCTCCACTCCGGCAGCGCGGGGCGCACGATGCGCCGGTGTTCTCTCGGTACATCTCTGCGTATTGGGCCATCCAGTACAAGCCTCGTCTCCACTTGCGCAATCGCCAGAGCGCGTGCTGCAGCGCGCCTGACAATCTGCTCGAGCATTCGGCTGATCAAAAACAAAAGTGGCTCGAGCAGATCAACCGGATGCTCTAGCTCCGTGCTTTCGCATAGAACGGCATCTGCCGCCGGCTCAACCGGAGTTAGTAAGTGATCGCAGTCGCCGCGCGAAAGAGCTTGCAGCTGACGCCCAACCTCCCCAACCCGTGCAATCAGCGCCTTCTGTGGCAAGCCTGCCAGTTGGCCAAGCGTCCGAATTCCCCAGGAAGCGAATGTTCCCCGCTGTTCCGGTTCGAGTTCGAGCACGGTGAGCGGAAGCGGGGCCAAGACGTCGGCCTCGTAGCCAGTGGGAACGATCGTGATTCCAGGAAAGCCGCGTGCCGCCACCACCGCGGCATAAACATTGCTGGAAGTGGCGGCGCTGGTTTCAAATCCCGCAGCCTCAGCGGTTCGTCGCAGCGCCACGGCTATCTGCTTTGGTGTTCCGAAGAGCCGTTCGCAAGCAGCAATGTCCAGGATGAGCGTGGCACCGGAAATGCTTTCCGCCGGAGATGCCAACACCTCGACCCTTGGCGAGAACCGCTCCGCACATTGCATCAGGACGTGAAAAGCCGAATCTTCCTGAGCTCTCACTCTTGAGCGCAGTGAAATGCCGTCGAAGGATTTTGCCTGTACCCGGCTCATTCCCAACCGAAGCCCGAGCCTGCGTGCTGGGCCGTTCAGCGAGAAGACGGTTTCGAGCGGCGGGTCGCCATCGAGAACGGCTATGGCATGTCCGCGCAGTTCAGGATAAACCCGCAGCTCCGCCTGCACCGGAAAATCGCGCACGTGCAGACAGAGATACAACGGTCGAGACATGGCTCATCGCGCCCATAGAGTGGTGCCGTTCCAGAAAGTTTCGGCAACCGACACTGGTTTCTTTTTGCAGAGATAAAAAGACTCTTGTGCGCTTCCACGCTTGCGGTCGGCGCTAACCTGATAGCAGAACCCCGTCAAAAGCGGCAAGCCGATCGAAGCTTCATTGGCGTATTGCCATCGTTCATCCGCTTCCAGGCAACGTAGAACTACTGAAGCGCAACTGCTGGCACAGGCCGCTTGCGTCACGAGCAGGAGAATGGCTTGCGACTTCTCTGTCTGCAGCCGAAAGCGATACCACGATGCCAAAGGCACACGACGCGCCTGTTCCGGGCTGACGTCGCCCATATCGATCACGATGGCGCGAAAGCCTCCCGTGTTGAGCAACAGGTCTGTCGCTCGCAGACCTTGGTCCAGACGATCCCAGACTTCTTTTGCCGCTGAACGGCGCTCGGACTTCTGGAATGGCCGGAGTTTGGGATCGGGTGATCTCTCGGTTGCGATGTTCTTCGGCTGTGCCACAGGTTCTGTGAACTGCGCAGTTTGACGATCCACATTTTGATAGCTCATCGGGAACCGGGCAACCCGTCTCCCGCGAACGGATTCGGCACAGCGAGGCGAGTAATCAAACAGAGGAATTTCAGCGTTCTCAGGATTGTCCTTCGGCTGAAACAATTTTTCTACGGCGTGCTCTATGCCGCGCATTTCCGTACGCGGATGCGAACCTCCGCGGCCATACTTCTCGTCTTGCATTGAGCGCGTTCTCACTTCCAGAGGCCGCTTGTCGGTGACGGACAGACGCGGTATTTCCTCCGAGCTTCCGGCACGCACCCAGAGCAGGCGGCCGAGATCGACTCCCATCGCGGCGGCGGAGAGCGGATCCAAGGCATCCGAAACGTCCACGTAGGCCCCGGCCGCCCCTTGCCCGGTGATGCCGGCGAGAACGGAAAGGACGAGGGTGCTTCTGCCGGAGCACACAGGACCTATGATTTCCGTCACGCCGCCGAGCGGCAACCCGCCCCCCAGCATGGTGTCCACCTCGGCGATGCCGGTGGGCAGCAATTCGGGGGCGCTGCGCGGGAGCACGGAGAGGGCCGCGGGAATCCGCATTGCCAATACGGACTCGATCTGCTCTCGGATGGCCGCTGCGGATGGCATGGTATATTCGCCTTTTGTTCGCCTATTTAGGCTAAGACTCGCCCGGCGATTTGTCAACCTACCTACGGGGACGGGTGGGCGGCTAGCAGCCTGTGGTGAAACTCCAACACCCAAAACCAGCGCCTAAAGGCGCATTCATAATATTGCACTTACGGTATGCCTAAAGGCATACCCTGATACAAATCGTGCTTGCCCACGGGCAGCGGCTAGAGTCCTATTGTTTGGTAGCGCAGCACGGCCAGAGCGAGACGATATTCATAGCCGGCTTGCGCCTGGCTGATTTCCGCTTGCGTTTGTTGCAGTTGGGCCTGGCTGAGTTCCACGATCGATCCCAGGCCGAGTTTGTAGCGGGTTTGTGACAAGTCCAGGGCCAGGTTTGCCTGCTTGAGGAGTTGATTGGTGACGTCGAGGCGATCGTAGGCGGTGTTGGCGTTCAGCCAACTGGTCCGGACGTCTCTCGTAATCGTGTTGCGCAAGTCCACTAATCGCTGCTGCACCGCCTGCGCTCGCAAGTCGGCTTCCTTGGCGCGTGCGGAAAACAGAAATCCGTTGAAGACAGGGATTTCTATGTTGGCCCCGACGGCGCCGTACCAGGGTGAGAGGTGATAGTCCCGCACGGGTGTCCCGCCGATTGCGCCCAATGCTGCGATCGTGGGGAAAAGGGAATCTCTCTCCGCGGCCTTCAATTTTTCTGCCGATTGATATTGGAAATTGATTGCCTGCAACTCCGGCCGGTAGTTGACAGCCTGCTGAATCATGTCGTCAAGATTGGCGGGCGGAGCGCTGGTCGCGGCCGGTTCGTCGACTACGTCGAACTGCCACGGAGTGACGTAGCCCAGGAGTGCGGCGAGAGCAGCCTGGGCGCCCTTCTCGTTGTTTTGCGCATCCAGCAGAAGCAGCTTCGCTTGCGCAAGATTGACTTGCGCAAAACTGAGATCAAGATCGGACTTCAACGCGCTCTTCGCCAGAGCCTGTACCTGGTCAACGACAACTTGGCGGTTGGCGACGGTCCCTTCCGCGACGTGCAACACGGCTTGCGCCTGGAGCACTCCATAGAACGCTTGATCGGTGGCCAGCAGTATCTGCTCGCGCGTGGCTAGAGCGTTCTGGTTTTCGGCTTTGGCAGAGAAGCTGGCGCTGGCGACCAGGTTTTTCGTGTGGCCGAAATCCGTAATCAACTGGTCGACTCTTGCTCCTCCAGCGGCACGCTCGAAGACAGTCGGATTGTTTAAGAATCCAGCCGTGATCCGGCTGTTGGTTTCGGAGTCGACGGCCGTCAAGTTTGCCGTAGCGGTAGGCCAGTAATTGGAGCGCGTCTCGCGAGTGACTTGCTGGGCGGCCATAGCCTGCAAACGGGCAGCGGTAATTTGCGGGTTGTTTTTGATCACCAATGTTTCGGCTTCTTTGAGCGTCAGGCGAACCCGTGCCGCCGGTGGTCCGGCCGGTCCGTTGGACTGCGAAGGTGGCGGAATCGGCGACGGCGGGGTTGCAGCCTGCGTTTCCGAATGCGCCGCGCTTGAGGCTCCCGGAGCATCGGGAAGCGCCTGAACGCCCACCGCGGATTGGCCCAGGCAGAGAGTTGTCAACGCGGCAAAATAGCAGAGCAACGCGAGTTTTTGAATCATGCCACCACCTCGGGAGCGGTGGCCTCTTCCTTCCGGTGAATCCACAAATAGGCTGCGGGTACGAGATAGACGGTCACAACGACAGAAACCAGCAGTCCTCCGATGATGGAGCGGGCCAGTGGAGCGTAAGCCTCGGCGCCGGTTCCCAGTTTCATGGCCATGGGAATCAAACCGAGCAGTGTCGCCAGTGAAGTCATCAACACGGGCCGCAGCCGGAGCCGCGATGCCACAGCCGTGGCTTCCCGCAACCCAGTGCCTTGCGCGCGCAATTGGCGCGTAAATTCGACGATCAGAATGCTGTTGGAAACTACGATCCCAACCATCATGACGATGCCCATCAGCGACATGATGTTCAGCGTCGTTCCCGTCGCCAACAAGAACAGCAGCACCCCGGCCAGTCCGGGTGGAATGGCGAGGAGGATGATAAACGGATCGACAAACGAAGCGAATTGCGCCACCAGGATCAGGTACACCAAGATGACGGAAAGGATGAGGCCGAGCCCAAAGCTGCGGAAAGACGAGCGCATGCCCTGCACGGAACCGCGCAGCTGCACGTGAACCCCCGCCGGAAGGGTCGTTTGCTTGACCACGCCGTCGATGGCCGTGGTCAGGTTCCCCAAATCCTCTTTCGTTGGAGCCACGTAGACATCCACCACGCGGCGGAGTTGGTAGTGATCCACCTCGGTGGGGGACTCGACCGCCTTGATATCGGCAACACTGTCGAGTTGTGTTGTTTGCCGGCCACTCGATGCACGGATGGGAATTTGTTTCAGGTCATTCAGAGTGTGCACTTCATCTTCCGGATACTGCACGGTCAACATGTAGTCGTTGCCCGATTTTGGATCGACCCAGTAGCTGGGAGCGATCATGCCGTTCGAGGTCAGGGCGGTAATCACGTTGTCCACCACTTCCTTTTGATTGAGGCCGACGAGGCTGGCGCGCTCGCGATCAATATTCAGTCGCAGAGCCGGATAATCCACATCCTGCGGGATGAGTACGTCGCTCACTCCCTTCAAACGCCGAACGCGATTTCCGATCTGGGCGGCGACGGCGTAGGTCTTATCGAGATCCATGCCACTGACTTGCACGTCGATCGGCGCGGGGAGGCCCAGGTTCAACACGGAATCGACCAATCCGCCTGATTGAAAGTAGGCGCTGAGCTGGGGCAGATCTTCATTGAGTGCCTGGCGCACGCGATTCATGTATTCGTAGCTGCCCACTTTGTGGCCATCTTTCAGACTGACTTGCACGAACGCCGTGTGCTGCCCGGAATTAGGTGTGTAGATTGCCGAAAATCCGGGCGTGACGCCAATGTTGGAGACGATCATGCCCAGTTCGTTCGGCGGAACGGTGCGGCGGATCAGATTCTCGACCTGTGCAATGTAGTTCTCGGTCAGTTCCAGCCGCGTACCGGAGGGCGCCTTCAGATTAATCAAAAATTGCCCGGGATCGGTTCGTGGAAAATAGGCAACACCAAGTAGCGGATACAGAGAGAGACTCAACAGGGAAACGCCCACCAAACCAAGAGTCGTTGCCGCTGGCCGAAGCAAGGAACGGCCCAGGGTGTGATCGTAGCGGCGAACCATCTTCTCAAAGTATCGATTGAAAATTGTGATGACTTTGCCGTAAAACGATGCGCTCACCTTATGCTCGTGGACGATGTGCCCTCCCTTGATCAGCCGGGAACAGAACAGCGGCACCACCGTCATGGCGACCAGGTACGAAGCCGCGAGCGAAAGCACCACGGCAGAGGCTAGCGCGGTAAAAAGAAAGCGGCTCACACCGCTCAAGAAAACTACCGGGAAGAAAACGACGGCGGTCGCCAGCGTGGCGGCCAGAACGGCAAGGGAAACTTCGTGTCCGCCTTTCTCGGCCGCAACGGCTGGCGATTCGCCCAATTCGAGATGGCGGAAGATGTTCTCTAACACCACCACCGAGTTGTCAATCAGACGAGAGAAAGCGAGCGCTAGCCCTCCGAGCACCATCGTGTTGACGGTGCCACCGCCGGCGCTGATGGCCATGAAGGCGGCCAGGGCCGAAAGCGGAATCGACAGGAACACCGCCGCCGTCGCTCGCACGCTCCCGAGGAACAGCAGGATCATGAGTCCCGTCAAGATCAATCCAATCCCGCCTTCGTGCAGCAGGTTTTCAATCGCTTTCTTCACGAAAATCGACTGATCGAATACCACCTTCGCGACCAGCGTTTTGGGCACATCCGTGAGATTGGCAACCGCCTGCTTGATGCCGTTAACCACCGCGATCGTGTTGGTGTCCCCTCCCTGTTTCAGGATGGGCAGATACACCGAACTCTGGCCGTCTACCCGCACCACGTTGGTCTGGATTTCATGCGCATCCATGGCTTTGCCGACGTCCTGAACCAGGACCGATGAGCCGTTTACAGTCTTCAGGGGGAGGCGGTTGATTTCGCCGGTCGTCGGCAGCTGGCTGTTGGTGTAGAGGTTGTAGTCAATCGGCCCGATGCGCACGTCTCCTGCCGGGAGAATCAGGTTGCTGTCGTTGACCGTGCGAACCACGTCCATGACGCTAAGCTGGCGCGCTTCCAGCTTGAGCGGGTCGACGTAGACCATGATCTGCCGGTAGCGGCCGCCGAAGGGCTGAGGCACGGAAGCGCCGGGAACATTGGCGACCTGATTTCGAACGTCGTATTGACCTAGGTCGCGGAGCTGCGTTTCATTGAGCCCCTGCCCCTTCAAGGTGATCAGGCACACGGGCAAGCTGGACGCATCGAACTTGAGCACAACGGGCGGAAGCGTTCCGGGTGGCAGTTTGCGGAGATCGGCCATGGCGAGATTGGAAACCTCGCTGAGGTCGGCGTCCGGATCGGTGCCCGGCTGAAAATAGATTTTGATCAGGCTCACGCCCGGCAGAGAGCGCGATTCAATGTGATCGATGTTGCTGCCGAGCGTAAAGAAACGCTCAAACCGACCGGTGATATCGGTTTCAATCTGCTCGGGGGGCATGCCGGAGTAGAACGTCGCTACCACGACCACGGGAATGTTGATCGGAGGAAATAGGTCGACCGGCATTCGCACCAGGGTGACTCCGCCGACAATGGCGACCATGAGGCAGGCGACAATAATGAAGTAGGGATAGCGAATGGCGAAGCTGGACATTAGTACTGACCCTCCGCTGCGAGGTTTTGAGCGACCAGTTTCGGCCGTACGTGCTGCCCCGCCTGCACTGCGTTCAAGTTGCCGACGATGACCTGGTCGCCATCGCTCACCCCGGAGAGCACCTCGATGCGCGCGCCGCTATCCACTCCCAGCTTGATGGAACGTTCCCCGACGGTACCCGACTCGTCCACGACGAAAACGCTGCCGTCTGTGCCGGTGCGTTTCACCGCTTGAATCGGCACGGTAAGAACGTTGTCTTTCTCATGCAGCACCAGCGTCGTTTCGGCGTACATGCCCTCGACCAGCGTGCCATCTGGATTCTCCACATCGATCTCGGTATGCATGGTGCGGGTTTCTTCGTTGAGCTCGTCGGCGAAGCGCGCGACCTTTCCCTTGAAGGTGCGGCCGAGAGCCGGAACCACTACATCGATGGCTTGTCCGAGCTGCAGATCGGGAACGGCGGACTCAGGCACGGGGACAACCAGACGCAGCCGCGACCACTCCACCAGTCTTACGACGGGCATGGCTTGCGTATCCGATGCGGTGCCGGCCTGGATGAGCGAACCGGTATCCGCGTAGCGCTTGGTTACAACCCCGCTGAAGGGAGCCGTAATGCGGGAGTACGCTTCAAGCGAGGCGTAGCGATCCATAGTGGCCTTGGCCATGGTGAGCTGGCTTTGCGCTTCGGCCAGGGCGGCGCGAGCGCTGCCGACTTGCGCTTCCGCCTCGTGATCTTTGGCCATTGAGTCGTCGAGTTCCTGTTCGGCAATTAAACCCGGGCGAGCCTGCGACGCCTGCTTCAGGCGTGTATAAGCGGCATGGTAGGCCGCGTAAGTCGATTCGGCTCGTTTGACATCTTGCTCCGACCGGCGGATCGCATCTTCACTGCGCTGAATGTCAGCCTTCGCGCCGGCAACTTGAGCGTTCAGTTCGGGAACTTCCAGTATGGCCAGCGTTTGCTTGTCTTTCACCTTGTCGCCGACATCGACATAGATATGCTGGATATAACCGGCGACTTTGGCGTGGACGTCGACTTCCTGATATGGCCGGAAAGCCCCTGACAACGTAATCGAATTGCGGATTTGGCCGCGCGTGGCGGGCGCTACTGCGACGATCGGAACCGTCGACGAGTCTTCCCGGCTGGCTTGAGCATCGCGCCACGGAAATTCGAAAATGACCCAGCCAACGACCGCCACAATAACAACGGAGATGACGATGTGACTTCGCTTCCACTGCATTCGGTAGCTCCAATTCAATGCTGCAAAATTTCCTCGACCCAATAGCAAAAGGAAAAATTCTTGGGGGCGAGCGTTCATCACCCGCGATCCGAAAACTTATTTTCCGTACTGGGCTCGAACATCACCGCGCCTGAACCTAACGTTCAAGCGGAGTTGCCTCAGTCAATGACTGAGGTTGAGTTCAAAAAGTAGCGATTGGCTGCAAGGAGGAAAGGTCAGCAGGAGGGAGGAGGCCGGTTGTATAGCCAGCTCTCGGAGCTGAAAGTCGTCAACGGGAGGACCACCGAAACGGCAAGCACGGAAGAGCGCGGCGGTTGGAAAAGAGTGAAAACGGGAGCCGGGGTCGTCCGCTCGAGTGCGTCGCCAAGAAGGCGTTGCCGGTTGGCTTCCGGAGACTGCGATCTTACCGTTGTAACCTTCTGGACATCCCTGCCCAGGAATGCGTAGCGGGTTGCAACGCTCGCTGTTAGCGCCAGGACGGCAAGCAAAACCATGGCGGTCCGGCATCGAGGTGCAAAGCCTGACCGTCCGCGAGATTGATTCAGCATCACCAACTAAAACCCATTCGGCTGGAATTGCAACGGATTATACACGATCACCGCAAGACAGACAGATCACTCAAGTCACCAGGACTCGATTCGGTTCGACATCCGGTATGACGCTTCTGGACCCCCTTAAGTTGTATCTACACGTCCCATAACCGGCGTTAGCCCTCTCGCGCAAAAGAGAATCGCTCCAATGCGGCGACCGCGCACTGGAGCGATAAAGGCCGTTCCGGCTTCGGAAACAATCCCTCGCCCCCCCAACGACAAGCCCAATGCGACGCTGGAGCAGCTTCACTCCGCAGCCAGTTCCCGTACGCCTGACTACGGGAGATAGTAACGAAAAGATGTCCAAACCATGTTGTCAACGGCATGGGGCTGAATTCCCGCAGCCGTCGGCACGTTGTTGTTCCCGGAGTAGCCATTCTTGGAGAAGTAGGAGTACTGAATGCCCCAGCGCACCCCTCCTTTGGGGCCCTGGTAGAATTTGTGCCAAAACCCTAGAGTTATCTCCGAGATCATGCGAATGTCGCCAGCGCAGGTGCCTCCGCCCGAGGGCGTGATTTGATTGGCCGGTGGGTTTTCCGTGTTGCAACCGCCGTTGTTAGCAAATGGCGAGCCGTAACCGCCGATCTGATTCAACTTGAAGCTGGTCGTGGTTGTCGCTGGGATTGCCGCCGTGGTCTCTGTGGCCGGGATTGCCGGTGTCTTGGTAACAGCGACGCTGTTGTAACCTTGATAACCGGCGCGCCATGCGTACTCCGCACCATAATAAGCGTAGATGTCCAGTTTCGGATTGACATGCAGCTCAAGCTCCCCAAGGCCATGGGCGGAGCGGATCAGTGCTTCCGTGCCGTCCGGACGGAAGGTCAGATCCGCGAGCTGCGCGGACCCATATCGTCCGATGCCATCTCCACCGACTCCTTTGATCGCGACGTCCAATTTCTTGGCAAATAGCGGCACCCGCAAGCTGGCTCCAACCCCGCCGCCGGTTTTCGTGTCATTAAAAGCCCCAACCGAACTTGGGGAAGTCGAGCCATCGACCGGGCAGGCAATCGTAGTGGTTACCGCCGGAGGTGCCGTATCCGTCGCGTTTGTTCCTACGACTCCGCAAGGATAGATCCTGTTTCGGAATGTGCTGATGATGCCGAACACCTCATAATGGCCGAACCCGGGATCTGCAGCCGCCTTGACGATGATATCGGGCGCTTTGCTAATGGAATAACCCGACGTATCAACGAAGTTAAACAGACCGCCGCCGGAACCCGGAGCGTTCAGGAAGGTGTTTCCGGTGGTTGCGACGGAGGCAGAACCGACATTTGTTGTGGTCACGAGGGAGAAGCCACGTCCACCAATCGTGGCCTGGGGACCCTCTACAGATAATCCGAGTGCGAACTTGCCGCCGAAATCTTTAACAAGTCTGACGCCGTACTGCCGCGCCCAGGTAAAGCCGACGTTGTACTGCGCGTCAATTGTCTGAGGAATCGCTTCCTGCCGGTTCTGAAGACCTTGTCTGGTTTCCGTCGCCAGGGACCACTGCTGACCGCCGGTGAAACTCCAGCCATTGTCAAATGCGGCTTGTCCAAAGAGCTGTCGCTGGCGGAAAACGTAGCTATTACTCTGTCGGTTGTTGGAAGTTACGCCTGTGCCGAGCCAGTCTGCCTCATAGTAGCCGGTCAATTTGGCGCTTCCGACCTTGCTTTCGCCAAGCAGGCTAAGGCGGCTCTGACGGGCTGCGAAGTTATTTTCGGAGACCTTGGCTAAAGCGTTTCCGGGGTAGGGAATGCCGGTGAAGGGAGTGTTGATGTCACCGCTAGTTGCCCTCGTGCGGAAAACCGATTCTGCCGCGATGAAGCCTCCCGGTGTGAGGGTGATGCCCTTGTATCGAATAGCAGTGGGCGCTTCGTGCAGGCCTTTCTGAGTTTCCTGCAGACTCAGCGCGGCGCTCGTGGCGTTCGTCTTTAAGTCCGTGATTTCACTTTGGAGCGCCGTAACGGTTTGCCCTTGCTCCGCCGTTTGAGCCGCGACCGTGTCGGCTTTTGTCTGCGCCTGCGTGGCCACAGCCTGGCTCTGATCGAGTTTCTGCTGGAGTTGCTGAATTTGTTGATCGCGACCCTGGACCAGATCGCTCAACTGCCTGATCTGCTGCTGCTGGGCGTCAATCGCAGCCTTCATCTCGCTGAGCTGCTCTGAAATCGCCGGGCCGGAGCGCTTGGGAGCCTTCTTTTTCTGCACTGTTGTCGTTGCGGTATCCTGCTGGGCCTGCGCCGCTATCACGCTCCCTGCGAGCGCCATCAAAAGCACCACAGCCATGATTCGTTTCATTGTTTTGATCTCCTGAGAAATAGGCGTTCTAGATCGTAGGCAAAGTCCTGACGGAAACACATTCAGCGCACCGTTCATGGTTGGCGAAGTGTCAGCCTAGACTGCCGTTTGTTAAAAATTGATGACGATTCGTTGAATATTCCGTGAATCAAACGTGAATGCCGCCGCCGGGCCGGCGTGGTCAGCAATATGAGGAGATTAGGACGTGAGAAGCGCTGGAATCGATGTGCGAGCCGCCGGGACGGCGGCGCTACTCTCAGGGGTGTCTGGCGAATCTCCCTGCGCCGCCCTCAATGGGTTTACGGACGATCGGTAATCGCCAACACCCTCGTTAAAAAGCGATCTGCAACCGCTCCATGAACGCGTGTTCCGTAGGACGGTTGCCCGTTGCCGCACCTTGCTCAAAGCGCGTTTGCTCGTACTCGAACTGCAGCTTCGTGAAGTAATTCAAATACCAATTCACGCCCAGGTTCCAGGCGCGCGCGGCTCTGGCCGATTTGGCCGGATCGGCAAAACCGGCGGCGAAGGCGGCCGCGTCCACATTGAGTACGGTGTAACGTCCGACCAGTTCCCAGGCGCCTGCGCCTCGGTCGCCGTCAATCTCAAGACCTTTGCGCGGAACTACGCTCCGATACGATTTCTTCTCGCCCGTAAGAACCCATGAGCCCGCCACTTGCCATGCATGATTGTCGATGTCGTGCACTGTCGTCAAGCTGTTGATCGTGGCCGCGACTTTCTGGGCAGTGTCCACATATTCCGCCAGCAAACCAAACGGACCGATGTAGTAATAGAGTTGCGGAACATAAGTCCGCCGCCGCCCATCCGCGAATGGAGTGACCGTCTTGGTGCCATAGGCAAAGAATACCGCTTGTCCGCCTGTGCTCTTAAACGTGGGCAGGACGGCGCCTTCATCCTGGTGGCCGGTGGATGCCGCAACGCCAAAACCGAGACCTTTCAGCGCTGTTAGCCCGGAAGGCGCGAACGGAGTGGCGAAGATGCGGCCCACGACATCCTTGCCATTGTGATTGGCGCCGTCGATGTTGGCGCCGTCGGGCGCGCCGTTGACCATGGCCAGACGATAGTTCACGCGTTGCGCGATATCGCCATGAAGCTGGAACCCTTCATCGCGGTTGGGCACCAGATCGCTGGGCAAGGCGTTCTCGATGAAGGTGCGGTCGGCGTCGTTTTGCAGCACTTCCAATCCCAGTGGAGTCTTGAATTTGCCGCCACGCAGAACCGAGTAGGGCGTGATCTTGATGTCGGCGTACGCGTCGTACACCAGCGCCTGGCCGTTGCCGAGGTCAGGCACGAAACGGAAATCGATGTACTTACCGAGACTGCCTTCGAAGACGGGGCGGGCGCGGCGAATGTTAAAGGCATCCGTGACCAGGTGTGCGCCGTCGGCGGCAAACGTCTTCGCATCCAGTTGCAAGTGACCCCCGACTCGCAAACGAAACGTCTTGTCCGGGCTGGTGATCGAGAACGTATCACGTCCCGCGGTAGTAGTGGGCGCTTCCCTCACCTGCGCATTGTGCTCCAGGAGTTGCAGTTTCTGGTCCAGCACGTCGAAACGGTCGGCGACCGAGCCGCCAGCCGCAACGCTGCTGGCCGGCAAGGCCGCATTCACACGGCTCTCAAGTTGATCCAGCCTATGTTCCAACGCGTCGAGGCGCGCCTGTAGGTCGGGCTTCTCGCCTGGCTGCACGGCGGACGGGATCGAGTTGACGCTGGAGGTCGACTGCGCGCCGCTGGATTGTGCGGAGGCCAGGCTGGCGACTAGCAAGAGAGTCGTTACCGCATAATGAGGGTAATACATTGCATTCTCCTGAGATTACTCACGGGAAACAAGAGAGGTCGCGAAGAGTGCCAATTGGGCCGACGCCGTGGAAACCTCGGCCACCCATCATATCTCCCAGTGCAGAGAGGCGCTTCCGGCGAGGCGAGTAGGGCAAATAGTGCCTCGGGTGTGCCTAGATTGCCGGTCGGCATCAAGCTCACTTCCTCGCTCACTCCGAAGATGAGCATAGGTCGGGACAGGCAAGCACACCGTGACGTAGGTCACCCTGCCAAGTAGCGCTTGGCAGTGCCCCTTGTGAGCTTTAACGGCAACCCATGTTCGCTTCGCCGGCTTCGGTAAGCGACGCATGCCACACCCGCCGGTGAAAACCGGCACAACGACTTCTCCTTGTGTCCCCTTCCCTTTCGCGAAACCCGCGCTACAATGTCGGGCATATTCTGGCAAGGCCGGCGGCCTTCCGCAAGGCTGAGAGTCTTTCGTCTTGCCGGAATGTGCGCGACGCATCGGCCGAAGTCGCTGCCGACCCGAAAGGATCGCGGATGCACATGCCACGAGAGAAGGAAGCGGCAGCTCAGGAACAACCCCTTGTCCGCTTTGGTCTGGGGCTTGCCAACTGGAGTGAGCGCTGGTTTCCGGATCCGCTGGTTTTTGCGTTGCTCGGAATTGTGTATGCGGGACGCGAAATTCGAAAACCCGAACGTGCTCGTGGTGCCGGTGCTCGTGATCACAGCCAAGTGTGATCTGCGCCACAAGGAAGCCGCTCGTAGATGTGTTACGTCTAGCACCCTGTGGCTGCCTGCGGCGCGCCCACTTAGTGCACCAGAATATGTTTCATAAACCGTGACTCAGCGTATTCCAGAAGGCCCTCAAATCGTTCACGATGCGCTTTGAAAATTTCTTACCGACGAGGTGGATGATGAAGCAATTGACTCTGCTGGCAGTAGTTCTCGTTCTCTTAGTTATCCCAGGATTCGCTCAACCACCGATCACCATCGGATTCACCGTCTCCAAGACCGGTGCCCTGAACGTCGATTCGCTGGAACAATATCGCGGGTTTGAACTGTGGCGCGACCAGGTTAATGCGGCCGGCGGCATTAAGGCCGGCGGCAAGAGCTACAAAATACAGTTCGCCAGCTACGATGACGAATCCAACTCCAAGCGCGTGCAGCAGTTCTACAGCCGCATGATCCTGGAGGACAAGGCCGACTTTTTGTTTAGTCCGTATTCGTCCCCGCTTACCGCGACTGCCGCCGTGGTGACAGAGCAGTATGGGAAGATCATGCTCACCACCGGTGCCGCGGAACCAAAAACCTATACGCTGGGGAATCACAACCTGTTTCAGATGTTTGCGCCCGCTCCCGAATATCTGAAGGTTGCCCTCGACGCCTTGAAGACCAAGGACGCAAAAGCCACGGTCGCTTTCGTCTACGAAGATTCTTCGTTCTCGGTCGCGGTCGTAACCCCGGCCAAGGCTTATGCGCAGCAACTCGGGTTGAACGTGGTATTTTCCGAAGCCTATGCTCCCAATACGACTGACTTTAGCGCGATCATCGACAAGGTGATTGCGTCCAAGGCAACCGTGCTTCTAGGCGGCGGCCACTATGCCGACGGTTCGACCCTGGCGCGGCAGCTCTATGGCCACAAAGTTCCTCTGAATATGCTGACATTACTGGTGGCGCCCGACAGTCCGCAGTGGATCGAACTGGGAGATGCGGCACTGGGCGTCATGGTACCGTCACAGTGGGAACCGCAGTCGGCGTTTAAGGCGCAGTACGGGCCCAGCGGCGCCGATTTCGCCAAGGCGTATAGCACGAAATACAATACGCCGCCGAGTTACGAGTCCGCCGGCGGCTACGGGTGCGGGCTGATTCTGCAGCGCGCTATCGAACAGGCGGGAGGGATCGACTCGGCTAAGGTGGCGGAGGTGCTGAATGCCACCGATGTCACCACCTTCTACGGCCGGACCAAATTCTCAACCGCCGCCAACGAACACGGGTTGCAGGTGGGACATTCCATGGTTCTGGCGCAGTGGCAAAAGGACAAATCCGGCAAACCGGTAAAGGAAGTTGTGTGGCCACTGGCAGGCAAGAGCGCCAACATGGTGTACCCGATGCACTAAAGGAAGATCGGGTCATCGGGTCACCGGGTGATCTGAAGTCAAAGGCTTTTCAGTTTTACTATGACCCGATGACCCGATCACCCGATTCTCATTAGCGGGCAACGGTCATACGGGAGTCGAAAGCCGTGAACGGGAGGAAGAGACATGTCGGGCGTTTTAGCTTCCATGATCGACGGCCTGCTCGTCGGCGCAGTCTACGGACTGGCGGCGATGGGTCTGAGTCTGATTTGGGGAGTGATGGACGTCATCAATCTTACCCACGGCGCCATGATCGCGCTGGGCATGTTCTCAATGTATCTGCTGTTCGCCGCCATCCACATCAACGCTTATGTGCTGTTGCTGCCCACGATCGGGGTAGGGTTGCTGCTGGGGCTTGCTGTCTACTGGATGGCGGTGCACTGGGTGGTGGGCCGCTCCATGTTGATGAGCCTGCTCTCCACCTTCGCCGTGAACATGATGGTCATCGGCATCGGGACGGCGGTGTGGAGCACTAGCCCCTACAACGTCAACTTCGTCCTGCCCGGCATCACCATCGGAGCCTACACTTTCACCGGGAACCACATCGCCGCCGCCATCTCCGCGGTGGTCATTGCTCTGGCGCTGCAATTTTTCCTCTATCGCACACGCACGGGCAAAGCCATTCGTGCGGTGGCGGATAACCGCGAAGCCGCCGAGTTGATGGGCATTTCGTCGACGGCGGTGCTGAGTATCGCCTTTGCCATCGGCATCGCCCTGGCGTGCACCTCCGGGGCGCTGGTCTCCACCCTGTTTCCCTTCACCATTCTTTCCGGCTCGGTGTACGAGTTGAAGAGCTTCGTAGTGACCATTCTGGCTGGGCTCGGCAAGCCGTTTGGAGCCTTGGTCGCTGGGGTGCTCCTGGGGTTGCTGGAAGGGGTGGTCACGCCGTTCATCGCCGTCAGTTGGATCCCGCTGATCGAATTCGGACTGTTTGTGGTGGTGCTGGTCGCGTTCCCGCAGGGCATCTTCGGGAAGAGGGCGGCGGCATGATGCTGCGCCGGCCCTTCTTCTGGATCATTCTGCTCATCGCCGCCGGTTTCATCTACCTTCCGCTGCACGGCGACAACGTTTCCCTGCGTGAGGATCTTATCCTCATCGCCCTCGCAATCATCCTGGCCAGCAACCTGAACCTGATGATCGGCTACACCGGCTACGTCAACTTCGGCCACATCGTCTTTTACGGGCTGGGCGGTTACGTGGGACTTTACCTGACGACGGTGCGCGGCTGGAACCTGGTGCTGTCGGCGCTGGTGGCCGGTCTGGCAGTCAGTTTCTGCGCGTTCCTGTTCGGATTGGCGGTTCTGCGCTTGCGTGGGGCCTATTTTGCGCTGGCCACCATTGGTATTCTCGAGGCCGTGCACGCGTTCGTCTCCAACTTCGATCCCTGGGGCAGGTCGACTGGCATGTACCTTTCGTTCGAAGCTTACCAGCCGCTGGGCGGGGCTATGCACGCTCTCTGGATCACTTACTACCTGATCATTGCGGTCATGACCCTCTCGATGATCCTGAGCTTGGCCATCAAGAATTCCAAGTTCGGACTGGGCCTGTTCGCCATCCGCGAGGACGAAGATGCCGCCGTGGTGCTGGGCGTCAACGCCAGTCTGTACAAGGCGATCATCTACAGCGTGTCCGCATTTCTGCCCGCGGTCGCCGGCGCGCTGATGTTTTTCAAGAATGGCATGATCGATCCCTCGATTGCCTTCGAGTTCATGTTGTCGCTGGAAGGCATCGTCATGCTGATGCTCGGCGGTCAGGGTTCAGTCATCGGCGCGGCTCTAGGCGGAACCCTTTACGAGAAACTGCGCTCCTACCTGCTGACTTCTCCCGCTCTTTCCAACTTTCACCTGGTGATCGCGGGCGGCCTGCTGCTCCTGGTGGTGCTGTTCGCGCCGGGAGGCCTGATTGGCTGGCTGTATCGCCTGCTGCCGCGCGCGCGCAAGGTGATTGAATGAACACCATCCTCGAAGTGCGCGGTGTCACGAAGCGTTTCGGCGGTCTGGTAGCGGTTTCTGACGTCAGTTTCAACCTCGCCGAGGGTGAGATCCTGGGCTTGATCGGTCCCAACGGCGCCGGCAAGACAACCTTGTTCAACGTTGTGAACGGGGTCTACAAGGCTGACGAGGGAACCATCACGTTTGCCGGAAAAGACATTACCCGCTGTTCGCCGGATAAGGTAGTTCACTTTGGCCTGGCGCGGACGCATCAGGTTGTGAAGCCATTGAACGACCTGACGGTGCTCGACAATGTCACCGTGGGTGCGTGCTTCGGCCGTGAATATCTCGATTTGGCTGCCGCGGGCAAGGTCGCCTCCGACGTGCTGCAGCAGGTCGGATTGGGGGACCGCGCCGGCATGATGGCACGCTCGCTGACCATCGCCGGGAAGAAACGTCTGGAAATAGCCAGGGCGCTGGCGGCAAAACCAAAACTTTTGTTGCTGGACGAGGTGCTGGCGGGCCTGAATCCCACGGAAGTTGCGATGATGATCGAGTTGGTCCGCAAGATCCGTGACAGCGGGGTCTCGGTGCTTATGATCGAACACCTGATGCAGGCGATCATGAGTCTTTCCGATCGCATCGTGGTGTTGAATCTGGGCCGCAAGCTGGCCGAAGGCCGACCCGATGAAGTGGTGCACAATTCCGAAGTCGTGGAAGCTTACCTGGGCTTTCCCGATAAGGTTCACGAATGGAGCAGGGTTGACAAATTGACGAGGAGAAAATGATGGACCCGGTCCTTCAACTGGAGACAGTCGAGTCGGGATACGGGGAAGTACAGGTCCTGTGGGGCATCTCGCTCGAGGTTGCGCGCGAGAATTTTACCGCGATCATCGGAACCAATGGCGCCGGCAAAACCACCACCCTGCGCACCATCATGGGCAGTGTGCGCGCCTGGAAAGGCCGCGTGCTGCTCCATGGAGAGGACGTTACCCGGCTCTCACCTCATGCCAAGGCCAATCGCGGCCTGGTGCTGGTGCCCGAGGGCCGGCAGCTTTTTCCGGACATGTCGGTGGAAGAGAACCTGGAGATGGGCGGGTACTCGAGACGGGCACGGAAGCGTGAAAAACAGAATCTGGAACGCGTTTACGAACTGTTCCCGCGCCTCAAAGAACGGCGCAAGCAGAAATCTTCCACTCTCTCCGGCGGCGAGCAGCAGATGCTCGCCCTGGGCCGCGGCTTGATGCAGGAGCCGGAGGTGTTGATGATCGACGAGCTCTCGCTCGGCCTGGCGCCGGTGCTGGCGCAGCAACTCTTCCTGACTTTGGGCGGCCTGCGGAAACAGGGGCTCACCATCGTCCTGGTGGAACAAAATGTGCAGCTCGCCCTGGCAATCAGCGATTACACGTACGTGTTTGCCGAAGGTCGGATCGGAATCCGCGGCGATTCGGACGAGGTGGCGAGAATGGATGAGGTGCGGCAAGCGTACCTCGGACTTTAGCAGCTGGTGTCGTGTCCCACAAATTGCTGCCATAACTTAAGCTTCTCATCCTCGCCCTGAGCTGGCCGAAGGGGAAGGACCTATAGCTGGTTTCGTAAATGGCTTTTGGGAAGGGCACGGCTTCAGCCGTGCCGCCCAGGCCAATACACACGCGGGCTTTAGCCCATGAGGGATGTGCCTTCCGGGTTAAAAGACATCTATGAAACCAGTTCGATGCATTTTGTTTGCAGCCTCCATTCTGGCCTTCCCCTTCTGGCGATTGTCAGCTCCATCCCGTAATATCTAGAGACATATTTGACCAAGAACGAGGACTATGACCGCCATCACACAGAACAAAGAGGAAAAACCTGCGCTTCACTTCCCCGCCCTGCAGCCGCCTCGCCGCTATCTGTTCGGACCGGGACCCAGCATGGTTCACCCGCGGGTCTACGAGGCGCTGTCGAAGCCGATCGTCGGGCACCTCGACCCCTACTTCATCCAGGTCATGGGAGACGTCCAGCAATTGCTGAAGGCCGCCTTCGGTACTCGCGACGGCGTCACGCTGGTAGTTTCCGGCACCGGCAGCGCGGGCATGGAAGCCGCCGTGGCCAATTTCGTGGAGCCTTCTACCAAAGTCGCCGTGTTTGCCAATGGATACTTCTCCGATCGGCTCACGGAGATGGCGAAGCGCCACGGCGCAAACGTGGTTCGCTTGGAGAAGCTTTGGGGCGAGACCTATACCGCGGATGAAGCGAGAGAGTTCATCCGTCGCGAACAGCCCAAAGTTGTCGCTTATGTCCACGCCGAGACTTCGACCGGCGCCTTACAATCGGGCCACACCATTTGCTCTGCCGCTCACGATGCGGGCGCGCTCGTGATCGCGGATTGCGTGACCTCGCTCGGTGGAGTGCCGGTGCAGTTCGATCAAACCGGCATCGATGTCGCCTATAGTTGCACCCAAAAGGGACTAAGTTGCCCGCCGGGGTTATCTCCGATGGCCATGTCGCCCAGAGCCCTGGACTGGCTGCGCGCGCGCACTTCTCCGGTGCGCAGCTGGTATTTTGACCTCAAGCTGATTCACGACTATGCCGCGGTGTCGCACCGCTACCATCACACCGCGCCGGTTTCCATGTTCTACGCCCTGCGGGAGGCGCTCCTGGTCATCGCCGAGGAAGGAATCGAGAACCGGTGGGAGCGTCATCGCCGTTGCCATAGGCTTTTTGTCCAGGGCATAGAAGCGATGGGTCTATGCATGCACGTTCCCGAAGAGCATCGTATTGCAACCCTGAATACGGTGTGCGTCCCCGAAGGGGTTGACGAAGCGAAAGTGCGAAAACGCCTGTTGGAAGAGCCGGGCATCGAGATCGCCGGCGGTTTCGGTCCGCTCGCAGGAAAAGTTTTCCGCATCGGCGTGATGGGCCCCCTGGCCACCGAAGACAACGTGCAGTTTTTTCTGAAAGAATTCAAAGGGGTACTGAGCTGATCGTGAACCACCTCTGCAGGATGCTAAACCTGCCGCTGCAGTGATCGCAGCACGGAACGGGAACATGCAGGAACATCCGCCAGTTTTCTGCTCGCAGCAGCCATCAAGAGCGTAAGTCTTGACAAACTCTCACATTAGACATAGTCTAACCTGCTTATGGACGCCGAGGCGATTAAACGGTCGTTCGACGGCAGCGGCTTGCGCTGCACTCCGCAGCGCTATGCCGTGATGGCATTCTTGACGGAACGTAACCGGCATCCCACGGCGGCGGAAATCCTCGAAGCCGTGAATCGTGTGGACCCGTGCTCTTCAAGGGCCACGACTTATAACAATCTGCGGGACCTGGTGCAGGCGGGTTTGGTGCGTGAAGTGGCCGTCGAGGGCCGGGCCGCGCGCTTCGATGCCACCGGCATGCGGCATCACCACTTCATCTGCGACCGCTGCGGTAAGGTTGAAGACATCGAGTGGTACGCCGTGCCAAAGCCTGCCTCGCGCTCTCTCGGTAAGCGGATTCTTCGTGAATGCGAACTCATTTTCCGGGGACTCTGCACGAAGTGCGCTCCGCGGCACGCTTCCCGTTAAGTCTCGCAGGCGCGTCGATACCCGATGCATGGCGCGCGTCGGCAAAGCGCGGCCGGCGATTGCGCGCATGGGAAGGCTAGAATGGTTGTGTATTTCATCGCAGTCTTCTTGGGCTAGTACATTAAGGAGGACGAACTCATGGAAAAAGAACTCGCCAAACAGGAGCAAAACATGTCAACCGAATCCAAGTGCCCGGTCATGGGCGGCGCCAGCACTCACACGGTCGCAACCAATGCGGACTGGTGGCCGCATCAGCTGAACCTGAAAATCCTGCACCAGCACTCCCCCTTGTCCGATCCTATGGACAAGCGGTTCAACTACGCGGAAGCATTCAAAAGCCTCGACCTGAAAGCCGTGATCAAGGACCTGCATGCCTTGATGACGGACTCGCAGGACTGGTGGCCCGCTGACTTTGGGCACTATGGGCCGCTTTTCATTCGGATGGCATGGCACAGCGCGGGTACGTACCGCATCGGCGACGGCCGCGGTGGTGCCGGAGCCGGTCAGCAGCGCTTCGCGCCGCTCAATAGCTGGCCCGACAACGTGAACCTCGACAAGGCGCGCCGGCTGCTCTGGCCGATCAAGCAGAAGTATGGCCGGAAAATCTCCTGGGCCGACCTCATGATCCTCGCCGGCAACGTCGCCCTCGAGTCGATGGGCTTCAAGACCTTCGGTTTTGGCGGCGGACGCGAGGACGTCTGGGAGCCCGAAGAGGACATCTACTGGGGCCCGGAAGGCAAGTGGCTGGCAGACGAGCGCTACAGCGGCGACCGTGATCTTCAGAATCCGCTCGCGGCAGTGCAAATGGGTCTGATCTATGTGAATCCGGAAGGGCCGAACGGCAAACCGGATCCCGTCGCGGCGGCCAAGGACATTCGCGAAACGTTTGCCCGTATGGCGATGAATGACGAGGAGACTGTTGCACTTATTGCCGGCGGTCACACCTTCGGCAAAACCCACGGCGCTGGCGATGCGGCACTGGTGGGCCCGGTGCCGGAAGCCGCCGGCCTCGAGGAGCAGGGCCTCGGCTGGAAGGGCAAGTTTGGCACGGGCAAAGGGGATGACGCGATCGGCAGCGGCCTGGAAGTCATTTGGACCACGACGCCGACAAAGTGGAGCAACAATTTCTTTGCGAACTTGTTCAACTACGAATGGGAACTGACCAAGAGCCCGGCCGGTGCGAATCAGTGGAGACCGAAGAATGGCGCAGGCGCGGGCACGGTGCCGGATGCGCACGATCCCTCAAAGCATCACGCGCCCTCCATGCTGACCACGGACCTCTCCTTGCGCTTCGACCCTGTTTACGAAAAGATTTCACGGCGCTTCTACGAGCATCCGGATCAGTTCGCCGACGCGTTTGCGCGGGCGTGGTTCAAGCTGACGCACCGCGACATGGGGCCGATCTCGCGGTACCTTGGCCCGCTCGTTCCGAAGCAGCCCCAGTTGTGGCAAGACCCGGTTCCCGCCGTGGATCATAAATTGATCGGGGAAAAGGACATTGCTGCTCTGAAGGCGAAGATCCTCAAATCCGGACTGTCGATCTCCCAACTGGTCACGACGGCCTGGGCATCGGCGGCGTCGTTCCGCGGCTCCGACAAGCGCGGTGGGGCAAACGGGGCGCGCATTCGCCTCGCGCCACAAAAGGATTGGGAAGTAAACCAGCCGGCCGAACTGGCGAAGGTCCTCAAGAAGCTGGAAGCGATCCAAAAGGATTTCAACAGTTCGCGGTCCAATGGGAGCAAAGGGAAGAAGGTCTCGCTCGCAGACCTGATCGTTCTGGGCGGCTGCGCGGCCGTCGAGGAAGCTGCGAAAAGGGCCGGGCACAAGGTGAAGATTCCTTTCTCGCCCGGGCGCACGGATGCTTCGCAGAGGCAGACCGATGTGCACTCGTTCGCCGTACTGGAGCCGACCGCGGACGGGTTCCGCAATTACCTCCGGAACGGACACCCAACGCCAGCCGAGGAGTTGCTGGTGGATCGGGCGCAGTTGCTGACGCTGACTGCCCCCGAGATGACCGTACTCATCGGAGGCCTGCGCGCCCTGAATGCGAACTTCGGGCAATCCAAGCACGGCGTCTTCACCAAGCGGCCCGAGACGCTGACCAATGATTTCTTCGTCAACCTGCTCGATATGAATACGAAGTGGGAGCCCTCCTCTGCATCCGAAGGCGTGTATGAGGGGCGCGATCGCGCGACGGGCAAAATCAAGTGGACCGGCACGCGTGTCGACCTTGTGTTCGGTTCGAACTCCCAGCTCCGGGCGCTCGCGGAAGTCTATGGAAGTGACGACGCAAAGGGGGCGTTTGTGAAGGACTTCGTGGCGGCGTGGAACAAGGTGATGAACCTAGATCGCTACGACCTTGCCTGAGCTCGGCGGAAACGAGTGCTGTCAGCTTGGCACTAACCGCCGTCCCTGTTGTTTGGGTCGGCAAAAACGGAGGTGGCGCTTTTCTTGGCTCGCGCGGGCTGGATCGCGCCCCCTCTAAATCCGCCAGGGTCTTAATCGCTGAAGTTACCGGGTGGCCTGGAAGTTTTCAGTTGGGTTCTGGAATGGATAGGCCATCAGCGTGAGTGGGCTGGGCAGAAAGCAGCACTCCGTGTTCGCGCGCAAGATCAGCCATAAGCGGCAACCCGGCCCAGGCTATTATTCAGAGACGTGACTGAACCAGACACACACCCCAAGACACCGCTTCGCAATGTTTTTCCCCGATCCTTCGTTCGATGGCTAGCCATCGGCGTGGCACTTGCCTGGTCGCTGGCCGCGTTGCTCCTTCTCGCCGCCCGGTGGATCGACCCACCGTCAACTGTGGTGCACATGCAGCGCCGCTTGCAGGCCTGGATTCATCACACTCCGTATCACGAACGCTACAAATTCATTCCGCTCAGCCAAATCTCGCCCGATCTCCAGCACGCGGTAATCGCCGCCGAGGACGCCCGCTTCTACCAGCACCATGGGTTCGATTGGCACGAGGTCCAAATCGCGGCCGAAGACGATCTGGAAGGCGGTCGCACTCGCGGGGCTTCCACCATTACGCAGCAACTCGTAAAGAACCTATTTTTCGGAACTGGCCGCTCTGTCCTCCGCAAGGGTGCGGAGTTCACACTGGTACCGGTAGCCGAATTCGTCCTCGGCAAGCGGCGCATTCTGGAGATCTATCTCAACGTGGTCGAATGGGGCCCTGGTATTTATGGTGCAGAGTCGGCGTGTCGTTACTACGACGGAACCGCGGCCCGAAATATCGGCCGGCAACGGGCGGCACGGCTCGCCGCGATCCTGCCGGCTCCCCGGAGGCGACGGCCCGAGCGCATGAATAACTACAGCGCGCTCATTCTTGAGCGGATGCACCAAATGGGTTGGTGATCGCGAGCAACTTTTTGCCAATGCAGCGTTGATTTCTCTCAGGTTGGGCTTTGGCCGGATGGTTGCCGATTTGGGAATTACTACCGCGACAACAATCTCGCCGAAGCGGGCAGGATATGACCCCCTCTGCCGCTCTTCCCTTCTTGTTTCCGCTACCTGTGTCAGCTACGAACGCGGACCAGACTGGGGATCTCTTCCCGGCCAGGTACCGGCGCTGCACCGGGAAAGGCGCTCACTCCGTTGCTCTTCTGCTTCCGCGATTGCTTCCGGGAGTCGGACAACTCCGGGCTGGCGACATCGGCGAGGGTGGTGCTTCCGAGGATCCGAGACGCGGAATTGCGCACGGCGAGAAACACCTTGTACAGTGCGCGGTGGCTGGCATCGTGGCTAATCAGATCGCGCAAATGTTCCGCATCGCCGAACGGGGCGAGCGGGCCGTCAATCACGCGAATCACCTCGCTGAGATGGATCTCGGAGGGGACGCGTCGCAGGCGGTAGCCGCCGCGGGCTCCGCGCGTGCTCTCCACGAGGCGCGCATTCTTCAGCTCAATCAAGATGATTTCAAGAAATTTTTCGGGCAGACCCTCTTCCACGGCGATTTCGCGGATCTTGATCGGGCCCGCTTGGTGGTGCCGGGCAAGCATTATCATGGCTTGCAGTGCATAAAGCCCTTTTTGTGAAATTTTCATGGTTGCACCCGCGACCTTTCGTCTTCCGCGTCAGACTGTGGTGCCAGCGTAATGACAGCCGGCTGATACTGGCTTACGGTGCGCCAGCGCCTGACGGGAGTTTCCCATGTCAACTTTCTCTATAGGGATGGCTAGATGCAGTGTCCACGGTCACACTTGTCTGTGACATTGAAACGGCTAGGGGTGATGAACCGGCTCGTGTTCCGGGGCATGGTGTGAAACCGCCTCGGTGGGAGTGGCTGGTTCAGGCTTTGACAGGTCAACCTTTCTGCTTCCCTGGGAGGGCGGATTGCGCCAGGAGCGACGGCGCAGGCGAACCGTCAGGGCGTCAATGGTGAATCCCGCAACGACGGCTGCCAGAATCGCGAGCAGGCCGTAGCCCAAGGGATGGCCGCTTGACAACGCGTCCATCCGCGCCGGAAACCCAACCTCAACGACTTGGAGCCGCGTCGTGGTTCGAGCCGCCACCTTGCGATTCTGACAGGCATACACTTCCACATCGTAGGAGCCAGGGGGCGCGCTCCTTGGCCAATCGAAATTCACACTGTAACGACTGTCGCCGGCGGTTCGGTCCAACCCTGCGTTGGTCATTCGAACCGCGTCCAAATGCGTCTGATAACGCCCCTCGCCCGATTTCAAAGCCAGGTAGTTGTTGCGAATGAGCTCTTGATACTTCGGATCCGGTTCCACGCCGGCACACTTTGCGATCGCGCCGAACCAGGTATGGTGCCGGACGGTTGTACTGCACTTGCAGTGACTGCGGGACGCAAGCCGGTTCTTGATGGCTTGCTCGTCAAGTTGATAGGCCTCGATGCTGGCGGGGTCGAGAAAGGTGGTCACGTCCGCACCGCTGAAAGACAAGAAGAGAGAAGGCGTGAAAGCGACGTGGATTCTGTCGGTATTGACCCAGATGGGACCCACCCTTCCCTTCTTGTTAAAGAGTTCGTCGTGCTCCTCGCCGCGGATGATGACCAGGACTTGGGATCCGGAGGGAGCGGCGCCTTCGATGCGCATTTTTGCGCCATCGTAAAACGCGCCCATTTGGATGCCTTCCGGGGAAACCTTCACCGAGAGGTCGGACGAAAGTGCGGACGAAGGTGCGGGCACCTGAGCGCCTGCTGTCTCCGGAATCGCGATGATCAAAACCGTGAGCAGGAATCCGAGCACCGCAACGCCTCTATTTCGCATCAGCCCCATGTGATCAGTCTCCTCAACTGCCACAGGTGGGCAACGACGGAGTCGTGAACTGGCTTGAGGGCGGCGTGCGCGCCGGCCAAGCTCAGGGGGTTTCCCGGTGTCAAGGTGACGCTGACGGCCATCTTCAGCATGACGGCGAGCGCCAAGATGCCCAGAATAATCATGAGTTGTTCGCCGCGGAGCAGGCGGCTCAGGCGCGCTCCGATCTGCGCGCCGATGGTGGAACCCGTCGCCAGGAACAACGCGAGCACGAGATCCACGGTGTGGTTGGTGGTGGCCTGCATGAGGGTAGCGCCAGCGCAGGTAAACAGAATCTGGAACAGGTCCGTTCCCACCGCCACATGAGCGGGCATGCGCAGTAAATACACCATCATCGGTACCATGATGAACCCGCCGCCCACGCCCATGACCGAGGTCAGCACCCCCACCAGCGAGCACAACATAAACGGAACAATGAGTGAGTGCCGCACCCCCGAGCGCGGGAAATCCATCTGTAAGGGCAAGTGGCTCAGAAGGACGCGGGTGTGACCAGGCTTGGAAGATTTCGCCGCCATGATTCCGCGCCGCATTTTCTTGAGGCTGTCGCGGACGATGAAGCTGCCCACGAACCCGAGCACGACCACGTAGGTCAACGTGATCAGGACGTCGGCATTCCCCATCTTCTTCAAGGCCTTGATGCACTGCACCCCGATGGCTGATCCGCACAATCCGCCAATCAGCAGCACACTGCCCATTTTCATGTCCACGTTCTTCAAGCGGAAGTGGGCGGCGACTCCCGACGAGGACGTGGCCACGATGGCATTGGTATCGGAGGCGGCGGCAACCGTGGGCGGCACGCCAATCATCATGAGGATGGGCGTGAGCAGAAATCCGCCGCCCACGCCCAGCAAGCCAGAGAGCACACCCACCACGCCTCCGGCCGCGATCAGAAGGAAGATGTTGATACTGATACCGGCTACCGGTAGGAGAATCCGCATGGAGTGCGCCTCACAGCCAGGAAGTCGAAAACAGGATTGGGATTAAACAACGTGCCAGTATCGGCGGACAAGGGCTCGGTTTCGCGGGAGGCCCATGCCGCGACGTATGGAACAACACGCTCGTGGAAGGACAGGTGGGCGAGGAGCCGACGAGGTTCGGCTCCGCCGACGTGCACCCTCGTCATTCGGACGTAATGGGCCACTGGGATCACCCCGGATACACACGGAGCGACTTAGGTTGAGAAGACCACAGTTGCAGGAGTTAGTGCTGTGACTTTTCGCACTCTTATGTGTGAGCAAAAACGCCTTTAATTACAATTGATTAGATAGGGTAACTTCCCTTTTCCGGATCCTCAGGGCGGAAGCCATAGTTACCTTTGAGAAACTGCTGAACATACCACTTCATCGCGGCTTCGCTGGTCATATACATATCCAACTGGCTGGTGCAGACCATCAAGCGGCCGAGAATATCGAGATTGGCCTCGGTGCGATCGGCGGGGGCCTTCTTGAACCAGGCATTGACCAAATCGCCGCGGCGGTCGGTCAGAAAACCGTAGTGAGCCAGACAAGCTTCGATGAAACATGCTCGGAGGTTGCGTCGTTCTCGAGCCGCTCCTCCTCCGGCGAATCGGAAAGAGATGTAGTTGTTGCCCGGGACATCAGAGACGCAAGCGTCCACTAACGTGAAATGGTAAGCCAGGCGCGAGTTGAGGTTCATGTATTCGTCGGCCACCAGCAGGTAACTCTGTTCGCCGAGAGCTCGCATCGCGCCCGTGTGCGAGGTAAGCGAGGTTGCCATGACCGAGGCCAGATCGCTCAGGCTGGCAGGCATTTCGCGGGTCCAGGAAACATCGGGATGACTCACTCCGCGCCAGAACGCCTGAAAAGGACGGGAAACAATCTCCTCCGGTTTCACTTCCGCGGTCTGCGGATTTTCGAGTGCCAACCCGCCGCCCAGGTCAAGAACCCGCAGGTTGACCGGAGTCGAACTCAGCAGTTTACGCGAGGTGTGAGGACCGCGCTCCAGTTCGGTGTCGCCCACCTCGAACATCGCCTCGATCGCCTTCTCGTGGCAGAAGCGGAGTACATCATGTGCGGACTTGCAGCCGGCGACCCGAAAGTTCGAACTCGATGGATCGAGCAAGTGGAGCACAAGTAAGCGCTCGGCGATGGGATCGTTGGAACTCTTCCGGTATCGTCCATTCTCGGCCCGTTCAACCATGCGCGGCTCCCATAGCGTTCCCGCATACACGCGCGGTTGCATCGCATCCAGGCTGACCGGATCGCCGTTGTGAATCTGTTCGAAGGCGCCCGTCAATTGGAACACGGAAGGGATCTTGGACTCGCGCAGAAGGGAGGCGGCATGGCCCGCGAGGTTGCCCCACTCCGCCACCAGGCCAGTGATGCGGGGAAAGACCGCGACGATTTCGGGCGACGCTTTGCGCAGGAACAAGATCGATCCCTCCGGCGTTTTGCCGAGCTCACGAGGATCGGAAACCAGGAACGCTGTCCCGGAAACCCGGCCGGGATACACACTGCGGCCGCCGGTAAGAAGCGGATCTTGCTTCACTCGCGATTTGCTTTTGGCGGCGGCCGCATCGCCCAATGCGAGGGCCCGCGACTGCACGATCCAAAGCTGGCCCGCTTCGTCGAGAGCCCACTCGACATCTTGCGGCGTTTTGAAGTGTTCTTCGAGTTTGAGGCCCCAGATGGTCAGGGTCTCGAGTTCGCGGACGGTCAGACTCGCTGCCTCTGCCTGCTCCGGCGACAGCGGGCGGCGAGTGAGTCCTCCGCCCTCGTGAGGTGCGATCTCAACCTCTTTGCGCACGATGGTCCGCTCGACCACAGAGCGAGGGTTCGAGCGGGACATGACAAACAAGTCGGCCGCTCCATGACCGCTGGCGATGTCGAGAGCGAGACCACGAGTCGCCGTGATCCACAAGGCATCGCTCTGGGGATTGCCCGGGTCCCGGGTATACATGATGCCCGAGGAACGGGCCGCAATCACGCGCAGACAGAGCACAGGGATGGGCGTGTCGATTTCCGACAGTCCCGCCGAGAGCCGGTAGAACAAGGCGCGTTCACTGAAGCGTGCGGCCACGACCCGCCGGTAGGCATCGATGAGCTGCCCTTCGGGAACATTGATCAGGCTGAGAAATTGTCCGGCGAAGGTGCGTTCGCCGCCCTCTCCGACGGCACTGGAGCGCACGGCCAAGTCCGCCGCCGGCCCGCGCGAGCGGAGCGTATGCGCACGTTCGGTAAGGGCAACTTCGACGGCCCGCGGGACGGGCAAGGCCATCACCATCTCCGTGAGCTGCTTGGATATCCCCTGGAGCGCGGCCAGATCGTTTAAGTCGAGGTTATGGGTCGCGTCCCTTATCTTCTCCCAAAGCGGAATGCCACAGAACTGGCGGTACGCTTCCGCGGTGATCACATAGCCGTCCGGAACCGGCAAACCAACCCGGTTCTTGACTTCGGCCAGCGCCGCCGCTTTGCCGCCTACCTCCGCGACCGAAGTTCCATTGATCTCCCCCAGCCAAGTGGAAAAATTTGGAGCCACCAGTTCCTGGCGCGCTGCAATATAGCGCTCGACCTCATTCTGTTGCGCATGAATGGATTCGTGAAGTTGTGGGAAGGAATTCCCGGTCAGTCGCTCCAGTGCTGCGACGGTGGCCTCGGTCTTGGAGTAAACGGCGGAGACCCTGGGACCGACGATGTCCCGCCACGGCAGGACGAATTGCAGGTCCTCCTGGATGCCGGCCATCAATTCCAGACATTCGTTGTTCAGGGACAGTAAGTCGCGAAAGCTCTGGTAGCGGCGCCGGATTCGGTCCTCGACCGCCTGGGCTGGCTCCGCGGGCTTCTTTTTCGACCACCAGGACATCGGTTTGAGCCACTATACCGTTTTCGTAGTCAGTATAAGCTTTGCCGCCTGATCCCTCGTGGCCTGGCTGCCCCACCCTTGCGTCCTTTGCAAGGGTGGGAATTCTGCGCCGGCTGCTATTTTGAAAGCGACGGGCCCTGCACTAACTGTGAAAATGCTCTAAATCGGCGGGCGCGATCGTTCCATGTTGAACTGAAGGAGCCGGGTCAGAATATCCTGATCGCTCAGATTTTTCGGCCAGCCGTAGGCGGCGAGCGCAGCGTCGTCCAGTTCCCGATGAGCGTCCTGCAGCCATGTGGGATTTTCGTTGTACAGGTTCGTCAGCGTGCGCTTCTTCAATTCCGCCGCGGATGCGTCGGGCGGATTGAGCCACGTGTCGCGCTTCTTCACGAGTTCACGGGCGGCGGCTGCGATGGCTTCGACGCGCGGGTCGTACTTCGGTTCTTTTCCTGGCGACCACGGGAAGGGAAAGGTCTCGAAGGTGCTTGTAGGTGTGTATCGAGGACGATCTTCGAGGGATGTTCCCTGTTTGAGCGCCCACAGGTCGTGGACGTGGGAATGGAGCACGCCGAAGAAATAGTCGTCGTCCCTCGCAAATACAAGCGTCCCCTGATTGCAGAGAACGTCGGGCGAAACCCAGACCAGGATGCGGTGTTTGGATAACGCCGGTGTTGCGATGAAGCGAGAGAGCCCAGTCAGAGCCTTGCGCAGTCCGGGACGAGGCTCCGCGTAAATCCACCACCTCTCCGCGTAAGCCCTTCTGCGGTTCTTTGAGCGGATCGGGTAGACGTGCTGCCGGGCGTACTCGAACGGCATCTCGTACTTTGCAGCACTCTTTTGGTCAGTGAGCCCAAAGTCAATCGTCCAGTAATTTCTGTTCTCCTGTACAAGATCAATGCCGCTCTTAACGGGCCGAACCACGTCGCTATTCGGCCTTCCATTCACATTGACCGGCGCGTCTAACATTCGCTCAGCCACCTCATGAGTGATGTCAAACGGTCCTTTGGCCGACGGCCCCATGAAACAGATGCCTTGGTTCTCGGCCAGTTCTTTCGCCGTCGTGATGTTCACTGCACCAGACAGGTCAGGATTTATGCGCGTGACAGGCTGGCCGTCTAACGCGAGGGTCTCCTGGTGCCCCCTGTCGAAAGCTACCATCGAAACACGCACGTTTGCGCCATCGAGAACCCAGTCTCGATCCGATTGCGCCCAAAATATATTCCCAGTCTCCTGGATACTTTCAAGCACCTTCCGGTTAGCACCACCCCTGATTGAGTTGGTGGCAAGCAGCCCAACACGTGTGGTCGGGTGCTGTTCCAGATACTCCCGCGCTTTCTCGAACCAGTAACATACGAAATCGGCGAAGGCAGGAACGCGGCCTTCGTAGACGTGAAATAGATCGTCAATGTATTTGTCGCCCATTTCGTGCCGAACTTTGTTCCCGCCGAGAAACGGTGGATTGCCGATGATAACGTCGGCGTCCGGCCATGCAGGTTCCAATGGCTGGCCCTTGTCGTCATAGGCGAGCACAGCGTCCATGCGCTTGATGTTCTTAAGCGGTTTCAAAATCGGATGCGAGCCAAAGTGGAAGCCGTTGTCGTGCTGCCATTGGATGTAGCCGATCCAGACGACGACGGATGCGAGTTCGTGGGCGTAGACGTTGGTCTCGATGCCGTAGAGCTGCTCAGGGCTGGTGCGCGGTAACAGGCCCGAGAGGCCGTTGCTGGCGGCAAAGACGCTGACCTTTTTTTCGAGGTCGAGAATCTGCTTGAGCGCGACATAGAGGAAGTTGCCGCTGCCGCAGGCGGGATCGAGCACGCGGACTTTCGACAGTTCTTCGGCAAATCCCATCAGCAAATCGGAAAGAGCTTTGCGCGACTTGGTCTGGCCCGCTTTCTGCTGGGTCTTTGACTTCTCAATGAGCGCGGTGGCCTTTTGTTCGACCTCGGCCCAACGGCGGCGCAAAGGCTCCATCAAAACCGGCTCGACGATCAGGCGGATGTCGGCCTCGCTGGTGTAATGCGCTCCCAACTGCGACCGTTTGTCGGGGTCGAGGCTGCGCTCAAACAGAGTGCCGAAAATCGCGGGCTCGATGCTGGACCAGTCGAGCACCGAAGAGAGCGCGAGCACGGCCAGATCGTCTCGCGTCAAGTCGTAGGCTTCGTCATCGGAGAATAATCCGCCGTCAAAGTAAGGGATGTCGTGTTCGCCGAAGGAACCTTGCTCGCCTGCCATCGCGCCGAACAGTTGCCGCAACCTCTTGGTGAACTCGGCGGGCCGCTGGAGGTTTGACTCGACGAGGTGCGAGAAGAGCTTGCCGGGCAGCAGGCCGATGTCTTCCGAAAAGAGGCAAAAGAGCAGGCGCATGAGGAAGTGGGCGGCGCGCTCGGAGGGCACTCCGCGAGAACGCAAACTTTCGGCCAGCTTGGAGAACTGTGCGGCGGCGCCTTCGGTTACGTCGGCTGTGGTTTGGCCGGGCTTGAGACGTCCAGGATCGGTAAAAGCCGCGCGAAGCACATCGAGTGGAGGGAGCTTGCACGTGGCGGTGGGCTGGTTGGAAACGAGGTCCGCTAAGTCGAAGGCGTAGATTTGCTTTTGGGTATTAGTGTAGTTGGTGTGGACCTCGAAGCGGTCCAGGTCGCAGACGACCAGCAGCGGCGGGTTTTCCAAGTCCTCGCGATATTGCAGCAGCTGCTGATAGGCCGCGTGGAGGTCTTTGTGTCTGCCCTTGTATTCCCAGGCGAAAAAGTTGCGCATCCAGACATCGGCGAAGCCGTTGCCGCCGGAGGTCTTCGTGACGCCTTTTTCGAACGTGTAGGTATTACCTTCCTGATCGACGGTGGCAGGGGTGGGCTGCCCAAGAATTTCGCAGAGGCCGATGAAATGTTGCTGCGCTGCACTGCGTTCGGAAAGGGTGGACCGCTGCCACTGGGCTACGAACTCGGGGATCGACAGAACAGGCATCGATGTCTAGGTGACGTGACAGTGTAGTTGGTTTGTAGCGGGTGCGCCAGTAACGAGCTCAATGCGCACACCTCGCAGCATCCGTCGCTCGTTTTCGCCGTCATCACCACTAAAGTATTTATTTCTCAAAGACCTGGCGGTGTAGCGCGGACACTCTTGGCCGCGCAGACCTCGCCGGCTCTTAACTCTTCAACCGGAAACCGGAAAGTACTTCTTCAATTTGACTTCTGACTTTTGACTTCTTTCCATGACCACTAAAGTATTTATTTCTCAAAGACTTGGCGGGAAACACCCGCAAAAACCAATCAAAAATCCAAGCTAACCTATTGATTTATAAATACTTTACTAATAAGTCCTTATTCCTCAAATACCTGGCCAAACTCGAGCGCTAAGTCTTTGATTCCCAAAGACCGCACTAGGAGGGGTCAAACCCGCGCATGCTTACTTGCCGCCTTTGGTCAGATCCGTCTTGCTCACATTCATCAAACGAAGGGCTTGGCTAGGTTGCTTGTAGTAGTAACGGATCTCGTCGCCCGACTTCCAGGTATCGTCGGGCAGCGCGAGATACTCGTCGGGCACGGCGAAGGTCAAAAGGACTTTCTTCCGCCGCGAATAGATGGTCACGGTTTTCTTCTGTCGGTCCACGGCGGGAAACTTCTTGTTGGCAACTTGTGGGTCGTTTCGCGAGACGCCGTTTTGCTCATCGACCGGCAGGTAGAAAACGGTCTTGATGGTTGCTGATGCTGCGTCGAAGAAGACGACCATCCGCTGCTTAGTGTCGAACGACAGCAGCTTTCCCGCCTCCGGCGCCGGCCCGGTTTCGTTCGGGTCCACCGGCAGCTTCACCACCACGGGCGGCAGAACATCGTACCTGGGCTGATCGGATTTTGGAGCTGAATCCAGAATCAATGTGACCACACCGTTTTGCTTGTCAAAAGCGATGGCTCGCCCCTGCTCCACCTTGCCAGGATTGGCGCATCCCGTGGCGAACCACAGAGCCGCTACGGTTGCGATGGTGACCAGCGATTTTCTAGTGAGTGCCATTCCCTGCTCCCTGATTACACGTGAACTAATGGCTGCTTCCGTTGCGCGCGTTCTTCGCGAACGCCCATGACGAACTTTGTCAGGATGTACAGCGACAAGGCGGAAACCAAACCCAGAATCAGCACCGCCGCACAGGTATCCAGAATATTCCGGAGGCTGGGGACCGCCGCAGCCGCGATCTTCAGCAGGATTGAAACCCCGCAACCGACCACGGCAAAGCCGAAGAAAATGCGGATGCCATATCCCTTAACGTATTTGGTAGCGATGGAACCGATCTGCGCCCCGATGGAGGCTCCGATCAGCATAATGAGGGCGGCCAAGAGCTCCGTTCGGCCCTTGTAACTATAGGAGGCCGTGCCATACAAGCCGGAAATAACGATTTCAAACAGATCCGTTCCCACCGCAATGTGGGTGGGGCAGCCGATCAAGTAGATCAACGCCGGCATGCGGACCAGCCCGCCACCGATGCCCAGCACGCCGGCCAGCCATCCGGTAAAGAAGCTCACGGCAATGGGCAGCCAGATGGAGCAGCGGACGCCGGCTCGCTTGAAGTGCACCACGGGAGGGATATTGATCTTGTGCAGAGTCTTGTGCCACTCGATGCCGGTGGCGAGCGCATCCAGTTTTCTGCCGGAGGCTAGGGCTTCGCGCTCCTTCCTTCTCTTCTTGGAGATGTCGGCGAACACCAGCCAGGCAATCAGAGTCAGCAACACCAGGTAAGCAGAGCGGACATACAAGTCGATTTGTCCGATCCTCTCCAGCCACATGATCATGCGAGCGCCCACCTCCAACCCGCCGACGGTTCCGACCACCATGGTGAGGCCGAGCTGGTAGTCCACGTTGCCGAACTTGCCGTGGCGCAAGGTGGAAACCAGAGAAGGCCCGGACATTTGGGCAATATCGGTCCCGATGGCAAACGCCATGGGAAAGCCAAGGATGTTCAGGCCGGGGGTGACCATCCACCCACCGCCCATACCAAAGAACCCGCCGATCATGCCTACGCCGAATCCCAGAACGACCAATCCCGGCCAAAATATCAGCGCTCCCGAAACCGGCATGAGCACATGCAGCCAATCCATATCCGAACCTCCGTGGTCCGTTTGCCAAATCCGTGTAGACAAAGATCAGTTAGAGAAAGATCAGTGTTCCGCCAATTCGCGGGATCTGAGATTGATGCCAAGATGCGCCATCAACCAACCGGTCAATCTTCCAAGGATCAAGGCAGTCGTCGGGAGGATGACGATGGTGATGAGCGCAAACCAGAAGTGACTCTCGTTGTAAACATTGGCCCACCAAGCCTGCCAGCCGGAAAACTTGCGGCTGTCGGCGACGATCACGGCCGCCTCCGACGACTCGGCCGCGAGTAACGGTAGGGGCAGAAGCAAGATCGTCAGCAAACTCATCAGCCTCAGTCCAACTTTGCGCATGGCAAACTTCTCCTTCTCGTGCAGCCCAGGGCGCGGAATCTACACGCGGACGGGTGGCATCAATTCGTCAAGGTTGAGAGAGATAACTCCGGATACCGCCTTAGCTACCTTCTTGACTTCGTTGATCTGGCCAAGGGTCGAAACCTTGCCCTTGATGGAAACCACGCCTTCGTGCGCGGTGACCTCGAGTTCGAGGTCCGCCGTCGCCGGCGCGATGGCCAAGTCGGCGCGGACGCGGCTGCCCAAGGCCAGATCGTCCATCCTCTGCTGGCATTCGGGAGTGAACTCGAAGGACCTCTCAATGACCATGGAGGAGATGATGTGGCAGGCTTCCTCGAGGGTAATGTGCTCAAGATTGATCACGATGTCGTAGAGCGTGGGGTCTCCCCAGTCCACGCCATAGAGGAACTGGGTCCACTTCTTCCGGCCCTCGTCCACCCTTTCGATGTAAGCAATCGCGTCGTTGTGGCTGTACTTCAGCCGCTCCTGAATCATCTGAACGCGGGACTCCAGCGGGGCGATGATGCGGGTGCGCAGAATGGGATGGCCGCCCTTGAGAAGCAAATGTCCCGCCAAACCGTGATAGATCGCTTTGCCGGTCCGGACCTCTTCCGCCAGGGCCGCCTGAATCAAAGCCAGGTAAAGGTACTTTTTGTGTTGGAACCGATCCATGAAGCTGGGTGGCTTTTCCAGGGCGGCCCGGAGATCGTCCTGTGAAACACCGTAGGCAGCGGCCCGTTCGACGATCACGTCACGGTCAATGCATCGATAGCCAAGGCGTCGGGCTAAACATTCCGCCAGAGTCTTGCCGCCGCTGAACGAGCCGCGGGAGATTGTAATCACCGACATAAGGAATCCTCCGTCCAAATAGAAGCGCGGCCCGCGCCAGGCACACTGGTACGGGCCGCTTCCGACTTTTAATCCGTCGCTCGGTTCACGCCGAATCAAGTCCTTGGCCATACACAACCGTGGCTTGGTTACAGCAACAATTCAGTCCGTGACGAATGCCTGATTGTTATTGCGGCTTCACCACTCCCGTGGCGGCGCCGTGTAGTTTGACTTCCACTTTCTCTTCGAGCGTGTCGTAGTACTGCTTCAGAATCGCGATGACCTCGGGCCGCGAAAACTCCGCGGGAACCGGATTGCCCTCGCTCATCAGCTTGCGCAGCAGCGTGCCCGAAAGCAACAGCCTGGCGCCGCCCTTGTAGTTGCCGTTGTCGTCGATCACGGCTTTGCTTTCGTGCGGGCAGGTCTTCATCGAAGCCATGCTCTTGCACTCATAGCAGTAGAAGGTCCAGTCCATGCACAGCGGCTGAATGGCCATTGCGCCCAGGGGGATTTCGTTAAAAATCTTCTGCGCGTCGAACGGGCCATAATAGTCGCCCACTCCGGCATGATCGCGTCCCACAATCAGGTGCGAGCAGCCGTAGTTCTGGCGGAACAGCGCATGCAGTAGGGCTTCGCGCGGACCCGCGTAGCGCATCTCCATCGGGTAACCGCCCTGGACGACGCGTTCCTTGCGGAAATACTTGTTGACCAGCGCGTCGATTGCTTTCACGCGAACATCCGCCGGAATGTCGCCGGGTTTCAGTTTGCCGAGCAACTGGTGAATATAGGCTCCGTCGCAGACTTCGATCGCGGTCCACGCCAGATAAGCATGCGAATTGTGCATCGGGTTGCGGAGTTGCAGGGCCGCCACCGTGCTCCAGCCACGCTCGGCAAAAATCTTGCGAGCTTCCGCCGGGTGTTGATAGATTCCCTTGAACTCTTCGGGGAAGAACGACTCCGACAGCACCTTCACCGGCCCGGCCAGATTCACTCCAGCCTGCTCCATCACCTTGGCAACGCCCGGATGTTTCGGGTCGTTCGTGCGGAACACTTGTTTGCACTCGTGCGCCTTGTCGATGGTGTATTTCTCGGTCACTTTCATGGTGCCGACGAGGGAATCCGTCTCCACGTCCCAGAGCGCGACTTCTTCTCCGAGCGCGATGGTCTTCGACAGTTCTTCCTCAGCGGAAAGCGTGATGGGGATAGGCCAGAACAGGCCCTTCTTGCTCGGCAAGGTGTAGTTGTCGCAGCAGCTTTTCCAGTCTTCTTTGCCCATGAAACCATCGAGCGGGGTGAAGGCGCCGATGCCCAACATGATCAGATCGCCGGTTTCGCGGCTGGTTAGGGGGATATGTTTCAGGTGTTGCGCTTTCTTGATCTCCTCCGTTTTGGCTTGGCCTTCCAGTAAGAGAGGTTTCAGTTCAGAACTGCCATGCGGGGGAACGAGTTTACTCATAGTAAAGCCTCCTCAAATGTGAAATCGAATTAGGGCGGGGCGCTCAGCGGCAACGAGGGTCGAGCGGTGCTCGCCGCCAGAGTTTCCGTCAACCGAAGATCCTGGCTGCGAACCGAAACTCGGCCAGGGGCATCTTTTCAACTTGAACACCTTGATCAACCTTACTTTTGTTTTCGTCAGCCACTGCGGTCGTTCGTGCTTTGTGGCTGGGAATGCCATCAGGCTTTTGCCTCTCCGGTGACGCCGGCAGCAACTGCCTGTTGACTCGGAACCTCTAGAGTTCTCTTTCTTACGGCATCAACGTAGATCGCGAGCGGGCGGTACAACAAGTGCGCCCACTTGCCAAACGGCACCTCGACCACCAGCATGGGCACGGCAATCGCCATGTGGGCCGTGTACATGTAATAGGTCGGCATGGCCAGATTCGACAACCGCAGGATATGGACGGCGATTCCGGTGATGGCGGTGAGCAACAGCAAAATCGGGAACAGCCAGTCCGAGAGGTGACTGAAGCGGTGCATCTCGGTCTGCTTCGTGACGCGGTCAAGGAGAATCCAGGATGTCGTTATAACCAGGACGGCCGTCGAGTAATAACCCAGAATGCTGGTCCAGCGAAAACTGTTGTCCGCTACCTGGAACCACGGCAGGAACAACACGATCAGGGTGAAGATGGTGCCATAGCCGGTAACCAGGAAAAGGTGGCGGATCCAATTTCTGGTCGCGTCAGGGTCCTTGCAATTCCTCCAGCGTGCCTGGGTGAGCCCTTGGACAATCAGTCCCGGGAGCTCGGTGAAGTAGGTGCCGATGGGAATCCCTCTTCCCTGCGTCAAGGCAAAAAACATGCGGGCCGCGTTGGTGAGCAGAAAGAAACTCAGGATCGCAGCCATGATGGCATCACCATGGTGGACCGTCATGACCGGCGCGAACTTGTCGAGCATCACCACGGAGCGCGCTTCCGGAGCCGAGTGCCGGAGCAAACCGAAGCCAAAGTTCTGGGGCACGGTGAACAGCGTCACTACGAACGCGGCCACCAGCAGCAGGACGCCGATTTCCATCCAGGCTGAGCGGTACATGAGGCGGGCGAGGCCGGTCCAGTCGTACTGCGCGGTCAAGTAGCGGCGCATGGCCATCATGCTCTCGCCAGGATGGGCCTTCCGCGGGCACATCTTCGAGCACTCACCGCAATAGAAACACAGCCACGGTCCCGGATCGCCCATCAGTTCATCTTTCAGGCCCCACTGCGCGAGCAGCATTTGCCGCCGGGGAAAGTCGCCGTTCTCGCCTGAAAGCGTGCAGACCGAAGCGCAGGTGGCGCACTGATAACACTTCTTGAAGTCGCCACCACACTCGGTGACTTCCTGAATCAACTTCCGGTCGGGTTGGACGGTTACCGGGGTGGTCGACATGGTTTTTGCTGCGGTTGTCATCGTTAAAATCCCTTGTACGGATTCGGCCCGAGCTCGCGGATACGCGCCACGAAGTCGTCGATCTCCTGGGTCACTCGCTCATGCCCGTCGATCGCCAACTGCACGAGTTTGATCCGGTCCGACTCCAACTGCAGGCGGTCGAGTGTGTCTTTCACATTCTCCAGGCGGCGGTTGGCCAGTTCACTGCCGCGCAGGAAGTGGCATTGATAGTCGTCGCCGAACTTGCAGCCCATCAGCATGACGCCGTCGATGCCGCGGGAAAGCGCATCGGCGATCCACACAATGTTCATCGAGCCCAGACAACGCAGCGAAATGATGCGGACGCTGGCATCGTAGTTGGCGTGCCGCATGCCCGCCATGTCGATGGCGGGATAGGCGTCGTTCTCGCAGGCAAAGACGATGATGCGCGGCTTGTCTTCGGTTTCGTCCGGGACTTCGATCGCCTTCATCATGCTGGCGATCATGTCGACCGAGTAGTTCTTGAACGAAATAATGCGCTCGGGACAGGCGCCCATGCAGATGCCGCAACGCCGGCAGCGATACTGGTTGAACTTCGGCGTGCCCTTCTCATCCTCGTCGATCGAACCGAAGGGGCACTCCTCGGTGCAGCGCTTGCAGGACGTGCAGCGTTGCAGAAAGAAGCTGGGGAAGGAGAGATCGCCGGCGCGCGGGTGGACGGCTCGTCCGCGGGTCGCCAGCTCGATGCTTTGGATCGCCTTCAGCACGGCGCCACAGGCATCTTCTTCCGCCAGTGCCGAATCCATGGGCGCGCGCACCGCACCCGCCGCGTAGATTCCGGTCCGCAAGGTCTCGTAAGGGAAGCAGATGAAGTTCGAATCCGCGAATCCGTCGCGCAGCACCGGCAGGTCGGGGCCCTGGCGGTAGGTGAGGTTCAGGATTTCCGTTCCCTCGTAATGCTTGAACTGCTCGACGACCTTCTCCGCTGCCTGGCGTTGCTCATCGCTTTCGTTGCGCAGCACCTTGGCGCCGGCATCGCGCAGCGTGCGGATGGCGATGCCGTCGGCTGAGTTCGGCACCATTCCCGTTGCCAGCACGACCATATCGACCGGGATGCGCATCGGCGAACCCAGTAGATTGTTGTCGACGTCCACGACTACCCGATCATTGTTGCCTTTTGTGACGCTGGTTACCGTGCCCTTCATGAAGAAGTTCAGCGGATGCTCCTGCACCTTCTGGTAGTACTTTTCGTATTGGCCAGGCGTGACCATGTCTTTGTAGATGACAAAGACCTGGGCATCGGGACTTTGCTCGCGGACGTATTCGGTCTGCTTGAGCGTGGTCATGCAGCAAGTGGACGAGCAGTAGGGGAGGTGGTCTGGTTCGCTGTCACGCGATCCGGCGCACTGCACAAACAGCACGCTTTCGACTGGCATGCCGGTCGAAGGCCGGACGATGGGGCCGGCGGCTGCCATTTCTTCCAGTTCCAGGTTGGTGATCACGTCGGGCAGGCCGTAACCGAGCGAGACCAACTTGGTGGCATCGTAGGGCTTCCAGCCCGTAGCCAGGACGATCGCGCCCACGCGGTGAACGAAGGGATCGCCTCCGTTTTGCAAGGTGACGTCGAACATCCCCGGCTGTCCGTCGGTCTGGGTAATCTTCGTGGAGCAATACACCTTGATGCGTGGGTGAGAAGCGACGGCATGGATGCGCTCGGACACTCCATCCATGCGCGCTTCGGTATAAGGAGCGCCCCGCGGAATATCTTTCTTCATGGCGGCGGCGAAACCGCCCAGCTCGGCCTGCTTTTCGACCAGAACCACGTCAAAGCCGGTGTCGGCCGCTTCTAGCGCCGCAGTTATGCCGGCGACGCCGCCGCCGACCACCAGCACAGTCCGAGAAATCACATCGGACGCCGCCTCGAGCGGCTCCATCTTTTGCGCCTGCACGATCCCCATGCGCAGGCTGTCTTCGGCGAGCATCTGGGTATCTTCGTCTTTCGGCTTGTGGCACCAGGCAACCTGCTCGCGCAGATTCACGCGATCGAGCACGATCTGCGTATCGAATTTGGGATCGAACGAGAACTCAGCCGTTTTGACCCGAGGAGAGCAGGCCGCGACGACAACGGCATTCACCTTGCCTTGCTCGAGATCCTCACGGATCAGCGCCACGCCCTCCGCGCCGCACAGAAATGAATGGGTACGGCACACCGGAGCCTTGTACTCGCTCTCGGCAACTTTCGCGAGCTTCGACACGTCCACCGAATCGCCGATCGAGCAGCCGCTGCAGATGTAAACGCCCAATCGCTTATCCATGCTGTTCTACTCCCACATGCTCTGCACCGACGGCGATCTGCAGGGCTTTAAGCGCCGCCCCCGTGGCGTCGCGGATCGTCGCTGAGACCTCCGCCGGCCGCTTGACGCAACCGGTGCCGTAGACGCCAGTGTTCACGTTGTTGACAAATCCGAATTCGTCGAGATCGAGTACCGCGGGCAGGCCACCCGTCTGCGGCACCATGCCCGTCGCCAGAACCACGAGATCGTAATTCCGCTTGATCTTGGTTCCGTGCAGAACGTCCTCGGCTGTGATCTGCACATCTTTGTTCGCGGGGTCTTCTTCCACCTTGCCGACCTTGCCCTTGATGAGTTCGATTTTGTTTTCCGCGGTCACCTTGGCATAGAAGTTCTGCAGGTTCCCCGGGGTTCGCAGATCGATGTAGAAGATCGTGATCTCGGCTTCGGGATAGAGCTTCCGGATGTAGGTGGCGTGCTTCAGCGAAGCTGAACAGCAGACCGTGGAGCAATACGGAAGATGGTTCTGGTCGCGCGATCCGGCGCACTGCACAAACGCTACCGAGCGCGGCTCCTTTCCGTCCGAGGGCCGCAGGATCTTGCCGGCAGTGGGCCCGCTGGCGGCGGCGAAGCGTTCGACCATCACGTTGGTGACGACGTTCGCGCACCTGCCGAACCCCAGATTCTCAATCTTCGCCGCATCGTACGGAGCCCAACCGGTAGCGACGACGACGGATGCGACCTGCAGCGTCTTCTTCTCCGCGTTCTGCGTCAGATCGATGGCCCGATACGAGCAGGCGTCAACACAGGCATGACAGCCTTCCGGGCAAGCGCTGCGCTCGACTACATACTTCGCTGGATACGCCATCGCGTGGGGCAGGTGGATGGCCTTCGTCTTCGAAAGGCCGTAGTTGAATTCGTCGGCAACCTCGGCCGGGCAGACCTTGACGCATTCATCACAAACCGTGCAGGCGTCGGTCACATAGCGCGGTGCCAGATTGATGACCGCTTCGTAGTTGCCCGGACTCCCGCTCAGGCTTTCCACCTCCGCTTGCGTCAGGATGGTGACCTGGCGGTTGTTTTTGAGGCGCTTCAAATTGATTTCCACGCCGCACGCTGGAGGGCAGAGCTTGGGAAAATATTGATGGAAGCGCGCGACGCGGCCTCCGAGGTAAGCCGATTTCTCAACCAGGACGACCTTGCATCCAGCCTCCGCCGCCTCGAGGGCCGCGGTCATTCCGGCGATACCTCCGCCGATTACGAGGATCAATCCGCCGTTCCCGCTTTTCGATCCGTTGGTTGCCATAATCCTCTAACGGGCTGCTGAAATATGGTGCTGCGCCGCAGCGGCCCTCAGCGGCTAAAGCCGGTGCTGATTTCGATTCTTGCGGCGCGGCTGAAGCCGCGACTTTCAAAACAAAGTCAAAAGCCAAACCAAAGTTGAAAGCTCTCCGCAGCCTGTTAGAGCCCGGCCTCCGCCGGCGCCGGCGCCGCCACCGCTGAAGACACGCAGCGCGGCTTGGCATTCTTCGTCAGCTTCATCCTCTTCTTCTCCCCGAACAAGCTGAACGCCAGCCAATCCATGCCGAATTCGAGGAGTTCCACATCGTCGGTACGCAGCGCTTCGACTCTGGCTTCGTCCACCTCGAACAGTTCGAGGAAGCGGGTGTCGAACACAAAGCTGCGGAAGCGATCGAGATCGTAGGCGGCCATGTAAAACATGGCGAGCTTTTCTCCGGAGAGCAATTCCGGGTTATCCCAGCCGGGGTGCCCCATGAGCTGACGAAACGAGACCTGGTTCAAGTCGTAGGGCTCAATGTTCTGACCGGCGATCCACTGCCGCACCGAAATGCCCTCGCCTACACCGTGTCCGTGGCAGAGATCTTCTTTTAAGAGAAAATAAAATCTTTGCGCGGCTTGCTCGGGATTCTTCGGCTCGGCCATGCCGAGCGGATACATGCGGCAAGCCCAAGGGCGGTGGGTATACACGTCGCATCCTTTTTCGCTGACGAAGGGGCAGACCTGCTTGTCGTCGCTCATCTTGAGAAAGACGGCGGGAATTTTCTTTTCCTTCGACTGCATGACAAACGTGTATTGATCGAGGAACTCGGAGGAATTGATTCCGAGGCCGCGCTTCAGCTTCAGCACGTCATACGGCGTCAGCAGGATCGAAACGCCCTGGCAGCACTTGGTGAAGCAGTCCATGTGGCTGCCACATTGGAAGCAGAAGCGGTCGTCCAGTCCGAGGCGCGGCGTATTCTCAACAATCCCGGGGAGGGTGGATTCGTTGTCAGGCATGATGTACTTCCTTGTCTTGATTTTGATCTTGCACTTGATTTGGATCTGGAATGATGCCGCTGCGCAGGGCCTCGCGCGACCAGACCGGCAGTGGACCGTTTTCACCGGTGGCGGGCTCGAGGCGGAAACGATAGGAAGCGCACACATTGAACTGGCTCTGCATCCAGTTCCAGCCCCGCACGAAGTAGGGGCAGTCGTCGTTGAAGCAGACAAACTGGTAGTCGCCGCTCCAGGAACCAAGTTGCGGGTTTTCCCACCGCACCATCCATTCCTGGCAGTGTGGGCACCGGACTTCCGAAATTTCCGCTACTTCTGGCGTAAGTTCCGACATAGAGCACTCTTCGAACCACCAGGGAGGTTCCGGCCGAAGCCGGAACCTCTCCGTGGGTTAAGCGTGGGTCAGGGCCGGGGCCTTCGCTGCGAGGTCAGGGCGGCCGCCTTCGTCGCCCCACTTCTCGAGCATCGACACCGTGACCGACTTGGGACGTTCCAGGGCGTAGCCGAGGGCGCGGTCCCAGGTAATGTTGGCCATGCAGCCAAGGGAGCGGCCAACGCCGAACAGGACGGTGTAGAAGTCCCACTCGCGCAGCCCGTAGTACCACTGAATGACGCCGGACTGGGCATCGACGTTGGGCCAGGGATTCTTGGCCTTGCCGTGCTCTTTCAGGACGCCGGGAGCCACCTCGAAGATCATGGAGACCAGCTTGAACAGCGGATCGTCCTTGAGCCCCGGAGTAGCGAGACAGAACTCGCGCTGCGACATGTAGCGCGGGTCGGTCTTACGCAGCACGGCATGACCGTAGCCCGGAACCACCTGACCGGCCTTGAGCGTGTCCCAGAGAGCCATGGTGACCAGCTCCTTGGTCGGCTCCGTAGCCCCGCAGTACTTCTGCTTGAACTTGATGGTCCAATCCAGGACTTCCTGGTTAGCAAGTCCGTGCAGTGGGCCAGCAAGGCCGTTGAGGCCGGCGGAATAAGCGTAATAAGGATCGGACAACGCCGAGTTCACCAGGTGGGTGGTGTGAGCGGAAACGTTGCCGGACTCGTGGTCGGAGTGCAGGATGAAGTACATGCGGGCGACATCCTTGTACTCCTCGCACTGGCCGATCATTTCGGCGAAGTTCGCGCCCATGTCCAGATTCCCGATCCGGTTCTGGAAATCGCTGCGATACTTCAGGTTGTAGATGAACGCAGCGATGATGGGAATACGGCAAATAATGTCGTACGCGTCCTCATAGGTGTATTCCCACGCGTCATGCTTGTTGAACTTGCCCGAGCTGTAGTAGTGGGCGAACTTGGAGTCCCTCTGCATGGACAGCAATCCCACGGAGAGCATGGCCATGGGGTGGCTGTCACGCGGCATGCCGCGGATGACATCCCACACGTAGGAAGGAACGTACTGGCGGACCTTCCACTCGGCCAGAACTTCGTCAACTTGTGCCTGGGTGGGCACGTCGCCGGTGAGCAGGAAGTACCAGAAAGATTCCACGGTCGGATATTTGGAGCCGGGCGCCTTGGGAAGAGCCGCGAAGGTCTCGGGGATGGTCTTGCCCCGGAAGCGGATACCTTCCTGAGGATCGAGGTAGGAGATGTCAGTAACCAGGCAGTGGACGTCGCGAGCGCCGCCGATGGCCTGGTCGATAGTCACCTGATCGATGACGACTTTGCCGTGTTCTTTGATCAGGTGTGCGATGTGAGGACGGAACTCCTCAATCTTCTGCTTCAGTGTTTCCTTCAGAGCCATTTGTTGAACTCCCTTCCTCCTAGTCGATGTTTCCGTATCCTGCAATTCCAAGACTAAGAACAAAAATCGGTGAGAGAGGTTCCGGCCGAAGCCGGAACCTCTCCGCACGCTTAGTGAGCCAGGGCCGGTTCCAGCTCTTTGGGTTTCGGTTGCGGGAAGACATGGAGGATGGGCCGCTTGATCATTTCCCATTTTCCGGTCTTCGCATCACACCGGCAGTTGGCGAAGACGTGCCACTTCTCTTCGTCCAGCGTCGGGGTGTCGGACCGCATGTAGTAGCCGGGCCACCGTGTTTCTTCACGGAACAGCACCGTGCGCACGTGGGCTTCGGCTTGCCACATCCGATGGACGTTCTCCCAGCAGCGCATCAGTTCGTGAAGATTCGAAGCAGCCAATTTGGCCGAGTCTTCCTGGAGGAAGGCCAGCAGTTCCTGGGCCCGCTCGAGAGAAGGCTTGTTGGTGGTGAACTGCGCGGTGACGCCACCGGCGTACTCGTCCATGATCTTCTGCAGCCGGAACATGAACATACGCGGCTTGATGTACTCGGGGTTCATATCCTCATCGGTCGAGAGGTTCTTGTTTTTCTCGAACGTCTCCATCGGCTTGAGGATCTCTGCCGTCAAGGCATCCACTCTCGCCTGGTCCAGCTTGGGCGCGGTGTTGTTTTCCACGATGAACTTGATCGCGGACTTGGCGGCAATGCGGCCTTCAGCATGCGACCCGGACGAGAACTTATGGCTGGAAGCGCCAGAAGCATCGCCCGCGGCGAACAGGCCTTTAACCGTTGTCATGTTGGCATAGCCCCAGAAGTAATCTTTCTTGGTCTCGCCGGTTTGCAAGTCTTCCGGACCGCTGACCCATGCTCCCGAAGCACCCGAGTGCGAACCGATGAAGTAAGGCTCAGCGGCTGCGATCTCAGAGCTTCTCTGTTCGGGTTGCACGTTGGTGGCAGCCCAGAGCAGAGCTTGCGAGATGGTCATGTCGAGGAAGTCTTCCCACGCCTCCGACTCCAATTCCTTCATCTTCTTGGCATAGGCTTTGGGGTCGTCCTTGTAGGCGTCGGAGATCTTCTTGAGGGCCTCTTCGGTCCTCATGTAGATCGGGCCCTTGCCGTCGAGCACGTCGAGCATACCCAGGTAGTTCCGCAGGTTCGCGGGAATGGGTTTCACCCGGCCGTAGGGACCCCACTTTTCCAGTTCGGACTTGCGCTCCACCATATACTCACCGCCCATGGCGTTCGTGGCCCGAGACTTGAACAGCAGGAACCAGGCGCCGACCGGACCGTACGCGTCCTTGAAGCGCACTGGAATGAAGCGGACTTCCTGGCACGTCATTTCCGCCCCAGCCTTCAGGGTGAAGTACGCGGAGGAACCCGAGTTCCACGGTGGATACCAGGCGCGTCCCATGCCTTCGCCCGAACTCCTGGGCTTGAACACGTGGACGGCGCCACCCATGGCAGTCAGCGTCGCTTTGGATTTGAAGATGAACACCTTGTTCTCGCGCACCGAGAATCCGATGGCGCCAGCGCAACGATCTCCATCCATCAACGGGCCGACGATGAACACGCGCTCGAAGATCTCGCCCACGCCGCTTTGCAGCAACGCGTTCTTGGCCGCTTCGGCCACGACGACCTTGTAGGATTCGCCGTTGATCATGAGCTGCCAGCGCCCTTCGTGCACGTACTTGCCGGCTTCATCTTTCCAAATGGGCAGGCCCCACTTTTCGAACAGATGCACGCTGGAATCAACGTGACGGGCAATGTCGGCTACCAAATCTTCGCGCGTCACACCCATCAGGTCGTTGCGCACATAGTCGACATAGTTTTGTACCGAGTTGGCCCCGTCGCGGAGACCGACGTACTGGTTAATAGCGGAAAGGCCCATAGCCACGGCCCCAGAACGATCGATGGCGGCCTTATCGACCAACGTCACCTTCAAGCCGTTCTTTTTGGCCCAGTGAGCAGCTTCTACGGCGGCACCACATGCCGCCATGCCGCCACCGAGAATCAGGAGGTCAGTTTCTACAACGACAGTCTCGAATTTAGGCATGTCTAGTTACCTCCCGTCAGAGAGAACACCACAGGCAGTCCCAGGGAAGCCGGCTCGGTAGCGAGCGCGGTGCTCTTGAGGTCGCCATGGTCAGCGAAACCGCCGTTGGGCACGGCAGTGCCTTCTGCAGTGGTCCGAATGGGGAATTTGAAGCGCTTCAGGGTCCCGTTCCTGAACTTGACCGTCCACATGATCGAGTCGGTCGAGCGCAGCGGGGTAGCCGTGGCGCCGAGAGGAACGAAATCGGCGTAACCACGAACCTGCACGGCCTGGGTGGGGCAAATCTTGACGCAGTTGTAGCACTCCCAGCACATGGAAGGATCCTGGTTGTAGGCTTTCATTTTGGTCTTGTCGAGGACCATCAGGTCGTTGGGGCAAATATGCTGGCACGCTGTTTTGTCCAGCGCCTTGCACCCATCGCACTTCTCAGGAATTACATAGCTTGGCACTAGTCACCTCCGGCTTGCCGCTTTTTCGGCAAGCCCGAAATTAAAGATGTGAGAAAAAGAAAAAGCCGATCGTCGGGCACGGCCTGGGTAGTTCGGCCGGGCACCGCAGTGGGCCTTCGTCGAAGACCCAGGCAGATCGTCATAAAAGAGGAAGCTCATTCATTAATCGAACCGATCACGAATTAAAACGTTGACGAAATAAATAGCGATCCTTCAGAACCAATCGGGATCGTCACGGGGGCGATCTCACCGGAAGAACCACTTCGACTTTCCTTGCTGGTTCCGACGGCGCTACCCGCCGAATCGAGCCGCCAGAGCCTTCTTGCGCTATGCAGCCGCCGGTCAGGCCTTGACGTTCTCGCAGATTTGTCGAGAGCGGAACACTGCCGATCACGTTCCCTCGCAGCCAATCACACGGACTCAATTGTGTAAAAGCTGTGCCCAACATATCCCGTTCATGGCTCGCCCACCGTGACCCGCGTCACCTCTCAGCGTGAGATTGCGCTCCCCGCCAGGTGCGTGGAAGTAACTCGCGTATATGACCTAATGCAATATTTATAAGTATGTCAGTAGACTTAGTGCCTACGACTGATTTCCATCGAAATGGACGCATAAGCGTGATGTGAGTCACATCCGAGTGTCGCGCTCGCTGCTATCGTGACTTCGTCGGAACGAGCGAGCAACCTCGCTCGCATGGCTCTGAAGTTTCGGGGGGACGCATGACGCTCACCGTTTACCTTGCGATTTATGCTGGCCTGCTGATCTTTCTCATTGGATGTGTACGCCGCATCCTGCAGTACGCAAGAACACCAGTACACCTGCGCTGGGAACTGTACCCGGTTCCGCACGAAGCGCCCGAGCGGGTGGCGCATGGAGGGTCCTACTTCGAAACCGGAGATTGGTGGACCAAGCCTCAGCACTCCAACCACATCGGCGAGTTGCGCGTCATGATTCCCGAGATGTTGTTCCTGAAAGGACTCTGGGAATTCAACCGGCGCCTCTGGGTCCCGTCCTTCCTGTTTCATTTCGGCCTCTATCTCTTGATCGGGGCCATCGTGCTAGTTGGCTTCGGCGCGGGATTTCCTCTGCTGGCGCCCGGTCTGGCCACGAGCGGCCTCTGGGTCATGCTGGCGGGCATATATCACGTCATGGCGTATGCCGGGGGGACGATCTCGGTCGTGGGCGGGTTCCTCCTGCTTGTGCGCCGTGCCACCGATCCGGCCCTGAAGAACTACACCAAGCCGGCCGACTTCTTCAATCTTGCCTTCTTTATTATTGCCTTCGGTCTGCTGGCCGCCGGATACTTTGCGCGCTCGCCCGAAAGCGCAGGCGTGGGCGAGGTGGCGCGCGGACTGTTGCGCTTCGATCGCACGCTTCACGTCAGCGGGCTATTTGGTCTCGGAGTGATCCTGTCGTCCGCTCTGGCCGCCTACATTCCCTTTACGCACATGTCGCACTTCATCGCGAAATACTTCACCTATCACTCCGTGCGCTGGGACGATCGCCCGAATGTTCGCGGCGGAAGTATCGAGTCCGCGGTTGCCGAGTACCTGACGTACCGGCCGACGTGGTCGGCAGCCCACGTTGGCGCCGACGGCACAAGGAATTGGCTTGAGATTGCCACCACCAATCCCGCGCAGGAGGTGCGCAAGTGAACGAGCACATCGATCTTCGCGACATGGCGCAAACCGAGCGCGATCCATTGACCCATCTCGAAAACGCGGACCTGATGCCTCTGCCCGCGCCTCTCGACAGTCCCGAGAAAGACCATCCTTGGACTGCTCTTTCGCAGCAGACAAAGGATAAGTACGAATGCGGGCTGGACGATACCTGCGCTCTGAGTCTGCCGCAGCCGAAGACTCCGGAAGAAGAGAAACAACTGGTCGGCAAATTCCTCGCCGGCCTGGAAAAGCTTTTCACGAAGGAAAACAACTGGACCTTCCTGCAGCCGCTCTTGCTGACCATGGAGCACTGCACCGGCTGCCAGACCTGCTCGGAAGCCTGTCACATCTTTGAGTCCAGTGGCCGCAACGAACTCTATCGTCCGACGTTTCGTTCCGAGATTCTGCGCCGCCTCTATTTCAAATTCGTCAAAGGCGGAGGCCTGGTTTCGGCCTGGCAGCACGGCGACATTCAACTGAACTGGCCGCTGGTGGCCCGTCTTGCCGAATTGTCCTATCGCTGCAATCTGTGCAGGCGGTGCGCCCAGACCTGCCCCATCGGTTGTGACAATGGCCTGGTGGCGCACGATCTGCGCAAGCTGTTCAGCATGGAGATGGGCATCAACTCCAAGGAATGTCACGATAACGGCTCGATGCTGCAGCTCAAGGTGGGTTCGTCCACCGGCATGAACGCCGCGGTCGTCAAAGACAACATCGAATTCATCGACGAGGATACGTCGGAAAAGACCGGCATTGAAGTGCACACGCCCTGGGATGTGGAAGGGGCCGACGTTCTGCTCATCCATAACGCCGGCGAAATTATGGCGTGGCCGGAGAACCCCGGCGCGTTCGGCCTGATTCTGAACCAGGCGGGCATCAGTTGGACGATGTCGTCGGAGTTGTGCGGATACGATTCGATCAACTACGGACTGTGGTACGACGATGCGCAATTCGCGCGCGTCGCCATCAAACACGCCCAGGCCGCACAGAAACTCAAGGTCAAGAAGATTGTCCTGGGCGAGTGTGGACACGCTCACAAAGCGCTGAGCGTGATTGCCGATCGCATTCTCGGGGGCGAGTTGAACATCCCGCGGGAAAGTGGACTGACCTTCCTGCGTGACATCGTGAAAAGCGGGCGGATCAAGTTCGATCCCTCGCGCAACAACTTCCCCGTCACCCTGCACGATCCTTGCAATCTGGTGCGCCTGATGGGCGTGGTGGAGCCGCAGCGCGAGGTCGTGCGCGAGATCTGCCCGCAATTCCGCGAAATGGAACCGCACGGTGTCGACAATTATTGCTGCGGCGGCGGCAGCGGTTTCGCCATCATGAGCGGAAACAATTTTCCCGACTGGCGGTTCCATGTTTCGGGACGCAAGAAGATGCAGCAGCTCCTGAACGCGTTCTCGGATTGCCTGGCGCCCGAGACTCCCAAGTACCTGTGCGCTCCGTGTAGCAATTGCAAAGGCATGTTTCGCGACATGATCAGCTACTACGGCTTGTGGGAAAGCAATCGCATTCTCTACGGAGGCCTGGTTGAACTCATGGTCAACGCGATGGTCGACGTGAAGCCCGGCTTCATTGATTGGGAATGGCACTAGACTGACTTGAGATCGGACATTCTCCAGCGCCCGCCACGATCAGTTCTCAATGCAGCGGTGCGGAGCGGAGAAAAGCGGTGATTCCAAACACCCACTGACGGGGATGGGAAGCTAGCGGAAGACTGCGAGCGATACCAAGGCGCCCGCAAGAACAATCCAAACGGTATCGATTTTGCTGAACCGCTGCATGGCGAACGCGCCCGCGGCCATGGCAACGGTCGCGCCATCCACCAAGGTGCTGTGCGCCAATTTGACCAGCACGACCGCCAAGGTGCCAATGAACGCGGCCACGATGCCACTCATTGCGTCTCTCACCTGCCGAGCCTGGCCGGCCTTCGCGTACGGTGCGGCTACGACTGTTGTGAGCGCCCACGCTGGAAAGTACATATTCACCATGCCCGCCAGCGCACCCACGACACCATGTACCTTGTAGCCGATGAACACCCCGATTATCGTCACCGGTCCGGGAGTGATCAGGCTCAGGGCGAGCGAAACCGCGAACTGCTGGTTCGTCAGCCAGCCAAATTGGTGAACCACGCTGTCCCGTATGAAAGGCAGCATGGCATAGCCGCTACCGAAGACGAAAGCGCCGATGCGAAGAAAGGCGCTGCCCATTTGCATCAGGTCAGATCGCGCACGAATCAGCAGCAGATCGACCGTGAGGATGAGCGCCAAGTAGAAAACCAGACGCAGCGTCTTCCGCCAATCTGTGAGCAGTGGCACCCGGCTGCAGGCAGAAATGAAATCGGCCTGAGCAGGCGAAGCAGGCTCCTGAGTTCCCGGTTTGCGCGACACCGGCACCTGCTTATGCCAGAAGCCGCGCCAACTTCCGGTCCAGCGCTGGAGTTCGGGAAAACGGCGCATTAGAATGAATACGAGAAAACTTGCACCGCCCGCGACCAGCAGGATTCTGAGCACTCCCGTCCGGAGCCAGAAAACCATCGCAAACCCAGCCACAGCCATGAGCCAATGGAACGCCGTTTTCACGCCCGATTTCGCCAGATTAAGAATGGTGTTGAAGACGAGTCCGACGACCAGCGCGCCCAAGCCGCGGAACAGTCCGGAAATTACCGGCAGGGCGCCGTATTTCAAATACAAGTGGGAAAGCAAGAGCATCAGCACGAAGCAAGGGGTCAAGAACGAAAGCGTGGCAGAAGCCGCTCCCGGCAAGCCGCGGAGCCGGAAGCCCAGATAGGCGCAGAGATTCACCGAAGGTGCGCCCGGAAGAAGCTGAGCCAGCCCCACACCCTGTAAATACTCATCTTCGCTGAACCACTTTCTTTTCCCGGTAACCCATCGCCTGGCTTCATCCAGTGCTGCCAGGCTGAAAGAGGCAAGCCCGATGAGGAGAAATGTGTGGGCAATCTGCCAAAGTGCAACCGGCGGGGTTATCTTCGAAGCTGGGTTCGGCGCGATCTCTTGCTGGTCCACTGGTGCTGCGGTTCCGGCCATTGCTAACTCTCTGCCCGTTGTCCGCGAACCACTTGTTGGACGGCGGGCTCGGCACTTTGCGCCCGAGGAAACGTTAGGACTGCAGCCGACTGCCGAATATGATCAAGCTCACAGCTTAATGTGACGCAGGTTGCCATTTTGGGTATGGCAACGTGAGGTCCTCTCAATACGATGAGGTCGTATTGGTGAGCGCTTCTGTGCCGGAGCAATACGGCGCGCGGTACCGCAGGCTCACTTCTTCCGGTCCGCCGTTTTGGCGCGCGTACGCTTGCGCAGGAATTGTTCGAACGATTCGCGGCTGGCGATCTGATCGAGTAGTCTTCGGCGCTCGGCGGCGGGCAGGTTCCGGCGGCACAGTTTCTGGCGCATCGCGCCCACCTGCTCGACCCAAGCACCATACTCCGATCCGAATTGCCGCTCCAGTTCGATGCGCAAGCGGCGTGCCAGGGCGGGGCTGCGCCCGTCGGTCGAGATGGCGATTTGCAGGGGCCCGCGGCGCACGACGGCAGGATAAAAAAAGTCGCAGTGTTCCGGATCGTCGACCACATTGCAGAGCACACCACGCTCAACACACGCTCGGTATACCTCTTCATTGGTCGCGTTGGAGTTGGTGGCGGCGACCGTCAGGAAGGCGTGTTCCACGTCCGCGGGCAGGAAGCGGCGGCGGCGCCAAATCAGTTTACCAGCGCGGGCTTGCGACTGAATCCAGTCCGCCGCACGCGGGCCGATCACAATCACTTGTGCGCCGCTGGCCAAAAGACCGGTTGCCTTCCCGGCAGCGATTTTGCCTGCGCCGACCACCACACACTTCTTCGCTTTCAGCTTCACGAGAATGGGAAACAGGGACACGTCAGCGCATTTCATGCTGCAGTAGATAGTAGCGCAAACGCTCCATGACGATTACGGCGAGGACTTCTCGCCATCGGCGGGGCGGGTGGGGACGCCCGCCGGACAGCCGCCGGGACGGCGGCGCTACTCTCATTGCTTGAATCACGCTCTCGACTCGTCGCGTCCTCACACCGTCACTGCGAAAACCGTTAAGTCTACTGGGGGGTGATGTGCAGTTCGTGCTGGCGGGCTCTCCTGAAAGCACCGCCGCGCCCACTACCAAAGTAACTTCCTTATCTCGGATATCTAACCTAACTAACATACTAGAGTATGTCGATATAGGGTTGTAACCCGCTGTAATTGCACGCTCAAGGAGCATCAGACTCACGTCAAACGGTGACGTGGGTCACTGTAATCCGCCCTAGCGCCAAGGCATAGTCATTCCGGTAGCAAATCACAGACAAGTGTGTTGTCCGGTCTGTGAGAGGAAGAAAGGCTGTTCAAGAAAGACTGTCGAGCCAGGTTTTACCCCAAGGAGACAAGTTTATGGCGGATGGTAGCAACGGTAAGCCCAAAACGGAACTGCTGGACCAGCTAGAGAAGGGGCCCTGGCCAAGTTTCGTCAAAGAAATCAAGCAAGCCTGCGAAACCAGCGACGCGCCCAAAGATCTGTTGGGTCAGCTGGAACTCTCATACAAAGAAAAGAAGGGACACTGGAAACACGGCGGACTGGTGGGAGTGCTGGGGTACGGTGGTGGCGTCATTGGCCGCTACAGCGACCTCCCCGAGCAGTTCCCGAAAGTCGCCCACTTCCACACCATGCGCATCAACCATCCCGCCGGATGGTTCTACACCAGCGACGCGCTGCGCACGATCTGCGATATCTGGGAGAAGCACGGTTCCGGCCTTACCAATATGCACGGTTCCACCGGTGACCTGGTTCTTCTGGGCACCACGACCGACCAGCTCGAGCCTACTTTCCAGGAACTCGCCCACGCCGGTTTCGATCTAGGCGGGTCGGGTTCCGACCTGCGCACCCCGTCCTGTTGTGTCGGCCAGGCGCGCTGTGAGTGGGCCTGCTATGACACGATGAAGCTCTGCTACAACCTGACGATGAACTACCAGGACGAACTCCATCGTCCCGCGTTCGCCTACAAGTTCAAGATCAAAGCGGCAGGCTGTCCGAATGATTGCGTCGCCTCCATCGCGCGCGCCGACTGTTCCGTAATCGGCACCTGGAAAGACGACATTCAGGTGGACGAGGGCGAAGTCGCGAAGTATGCGGCCGGCGGTCTCGACATCCAGAAAGAGGTTTGCAGCCTCTGCCCCAGCAAGTGCATGGACTGGAACGGCAAGAAGCTCGCCATTGAGAATCGCGAATGCGTGCGCTGCATGCACTGCATCAACGTGATGCCCAAGGCGCTGCGTCCGGGCAAAGAACGCGGCGCAGTGGTTCTGATCGGCGCCAAGGCTCCCATCATGCAAGGCGCTTTGCTCTCTTCGGTCCTGATCCCCTTCGTCCCCGCCGACGAAATCGAGGATACGCTGAAGGAACTCTTCACCCGCATTTGGGAGTTCTGGGACGAGTACGGCAGGAGCCGCGAGCGCGTCGGAGAACTGATCCAACGCGTGGGCATGCCCGCTTTCCTCGAAGGCATCGGTTTGGATCCCGCTCCAGAAATGGTGTCGGCGCCCCGAGACAACCCATATATCTATTTCCAGAACGTACAAGGGGGTGACAAATGAGCACGACTGCCCAACCCAGACTCACCGACATCGGCCCGCCATCCTACGACAAATTCCTGTCTCCGCTGATCAAGAAGAACTACGGCAAGTGGAAATATCACGAGAACGTGGCCCCTGGCGTTCTCTGCCATGTGAGCGAGTCGGGCGACCGTCTGTACTCGGTGCGTGCCGCCTCACCGCGGCTGACCAGCATCCAGACGTTGCGCTTTTTCGCTGATCTCGCGGACAAATACTGCGGCGGCTACCTTCGCTTCACCAGCCGCAACAATGTTGAGTTCCTGCTCGAAGACAAAACGAAGATCGAGCCGCTCAAGAAGGTACTGGCTGCGTCCGGGTTCCCGGTCGGGGGCACGAACAACGCGATCAGCAACATCGTCCACACCCAGGGCTGGGTGCATTGCCACTCGGCCGCCACGGATGCTTCGGGCATCGTGAAGTGCGTCATGGACGCGCTCTGCGACCGCTTTACGCATGAGGACCTGCCCGCGAAGCTGCGCATCGCTCTGGCTTGCTGCCTCAACATGTGCGGCGCCGTGCATTGCTCCGATATCGCCATCCTCGGCGTCCATCGTCTGCCGCCGAAGATCAACCATCAAAGCCTTCCCAAAGTGTGCGAGGTCCCGACGCTGATCTCGTCATGTCCTACCGGCGCCATTCGTCCGGCGACCGTCGAGGGCAAGAGCTCGGTCGAGGTAATCGCGGAACAGTGCATGTACTGCGGCAACTGCTATACGGTCTGCCCAGCCATGCCCCTGGCCGATCCCGAGAACGATGGCTTGTCGATCTGGGTGGGCGGCAAGGTGAGCAACGCCCGCAGCACGCCGAAATTCTCCAAGCTGGCGATTCCCTTCCTGCCCAACAATCCGCCGCGCTGGCCCGAAGTGGTGAACGCGGTGACCAACATTGTGGAGGTGTACGCCAAGCACGCCCGCAAACATGAACGCATGGGAGAGTGGATTGAGCGCGTCGGCTGGCCGCGTTTCTTTGAGCTAACCGGGATCGAGTTCACTCGCTATCACATTGATGACTTCAAACACGCCGGTCTGACCTTTGCCCGGTCGGCGCATATCCGTTACTGAAAGCGCGGAGAAGGAACATGGCTACCAAGATCACCAAGGCTGCCGAGGACGTGGAAGAACTCAAGACCACGTTACGGCGCTGGCAGCAGATTGAAGACCAAAGCGTTGCCCAGACGTCGGCCATCATGGCCAGAACGCACAACCCGCTCATCCAGTTGGTCATGGAGATCATTCGCCAGGACTCAACCATGCACAAGCGGGTGCAGCAGGTGATCTTGGACAGCCTGGACAAACAGGCTTTCAGCCTGACCCCGGAAGAATTGGGCGATGTCTGGGACCTGATCGAGAAACACGCAGCCGCGGAAAAGGAAACCATCGAACTGGCGGAGAAGGCGCGGAAGAATTGCCGGTTGTTCGTGCAGCGGCATCTTCTGACTTACCTCACCGAAGATGAACTCAAGCATGATCGCCTTCTCAACCAGCTCGAAGATTTCAAACGCAAACTTTATCCCTACGTTTGAGGATGGGCGATGGGTCTATTTAAGGACGTCAAGAAACCGGTCATCAAATCGGGCACGGGCAGCAGCGAAATCAGTCCGCTGCGCCCGCGCTACATCCCGAAAGCCGCCCCGTGCGCCGGTCATTGCCCGAACGGCAACGAGATTCGCGAACTGCTGACCACCATTGCGCAGGCTGAGGCTTACGGCCGCACCAACGAACAGGCATTCGAGCTGGTCTGGCAGCGGATCGCCGAACGCAACCCCTTCCCTGCTGTCTGCGGGCGCGTCTGTCCCCACCCTTGTGAGGATGCGTGCAACCGCAACGCGAAAGACGGTGGAGTCGCGATCAACGCGGTCGAACGCTTCATTGGCGACTTCGGCATCAGCAAGAATCTGAAGCTCCCGCGGCTGAACAATAATAATGAGAAGCGCGCGGAACGAGTTGCCGTCGTCGGCGCCGGCCCGGCGGGGCTATCATGCGCCTACCAATTGGCGCGCCGTGGATACCCCGTCACCGTATTCGAAGCGTTCCCACAGGCGGGAGGAATGTTGCGCTATGGCATCCCGCGATATCGCCTGCCGCGCGAGGTGCTGGACAAGGAAATCCAGAGCATTCTCGATGTCGGCGTCGAGCTGAAGTGCGACTGCATGATCGGCCGCGATATTTCGGTCGGCGAATTGCGCCAGCAATATCAGGCCGTGTTCGTCGGAATTGGCGCGCAGAAAGGCATTAAGCTCAGGGTACCCGGCGAAGATGCGCCTAACGTATTCAGCGGAACCGATTTCCTCAATCTGGTCAATCGCGGAGACAAAGTCGACGTCGGGAAGAAAGTCATCGTGATCGGCGGAGGCGACACCGCGATTGACGCCGCCCGCGTCAGCAAGCGGCTGGGCGCAGAGGTGACGCTGCTCTATCGCCGCACCCATGCCGAAATGCCCGCCGTCAAGAGCGAGATCGAAGGCGCGCTCGAAGAAGGCATCAAGATCGAATTCCTGGCCGCGCCGACCGAAATCCTGCAGAAGGACGGACGCGCTGTGGGCATGCGCTCGATTCGCATGACGCTCGGCGAACCGGATGCCTCGGGCCGTCCGCGCCCAGTGCCGCAGCCCGGCAGCGAGTTCGAGATGGAAGCATCTTGCGTCATCGCCGCCATCAGCCAGGAGCCCGATTTCCAGGGCTTCGACAATCTGCACTCCGGCAAGGACTGGATCAAGACCGCCGACTTCGGGGCCACTCCGATCGACGGCATCTACGCCGGCGGTGACGATACCGAACTCGGTTTGGTCACCATCGCCATCTCCCAGGGCCGATTCGCGGCCGAAGCGATCGATGCGCGGTTCCGCGGCGTCCCGCTCGAAAAACTCCCGCCGCCGCCGATGATCACGAAAGAAAAGATCAAGCTCGATTGGTACCAGCCGGCGGAGCGGCACGAGCGCAAGCACGTCGCCGTCGCTGAGCGCGAGCCCGACACCGAAATCGAATTCGGCCTCTCCGAAGCCGAGGTCGTCGCGGAAGCCAAGCGCTGCATGTCGTGCGGCATGTGCATGGATTGCGAGACCTGCTGGATGTACTGCAGCAGCAGTTGTTTTGTGAAGCTGCCGAAAGGCGAACACTACAAAGTCAAACTGGAGTTGTGTAACGGCTGCAAGAAGTGTGCCGACGCATGCCCTTGCGGCTATATCGAAATGAACTGACAGAGAGGTGAAACTGTGCCGACGTTTGAAGTACACGGAAAATGCTACGCAGTCGATGAGGATGGCTTTCTGGAAGAACCAACGCTCTGGAACGAAGAAGTTGCCAAGGACTTTGCCGAATCCGAGGCCATCGCAGACCTGAGCCCGGACCACTGGAAGGTCATCAACTACATTCGTAATTACTATCTGCAGTTCGGCATTGCTCCCATGATTCGCAAGGTCTGCAAGGAAACCGGATTCAAGCTGAATGAGATCTACAAGCTGTTTCCGTCCGGGCCGGCGAAGGGCGCATGCAAACTGGCCGGGTTGCCGAAACCGACCGGGTGCGTGTAGGGAACGCGATGAGCCCGCGCGATCCCATCGTGGAGCAGTGGATTGCGAGCGCTCTCCAGTCTTATCCGAGCGCGTCCGTGCCGTTTCTCTCCGCGGAGGATGACCCGTTTCGCAATCCCGTCGGCCACACGCTGCGCCAGAGTCTCACGACCCTGTTCGACGAATTGCGGGGAAATATGGAAACGGACCGGATCGCACCCGCGTTGGACGCATTGATTCGCATCCGCGCGGTGCAGGACCTCACCGCCAGCCAGGCGGTGGGGTTCGTGTTCCTGCTGAAACCCATACTGCGCGAGCTCGCGCCCATAGACGCGTCGCTTAACGACCGGATTGATCGGCTCGCACTCATGGCGTTTGACAAGTACATGCAGTGTCGGGAGGAACTCGCCGACATCCGGGTGAACGAAGGCCAGCGCAGAATGCACGTGCGGCACTCGGCTGGCTGAAGAGTCGCTGAGGCAAGAATGGCTGAGGCAAGAATCGTATGAACGTCCTCTATTCGCTGATCGCCGTGTTGCTCGTGGTCCTGGTCGGCGTCGTGGCAGGACGAGGAGACGCCGGACGCGCCTTCATCGCGGTGGCGGTTCCTTACACTGCGGCGGCGATCTTTCTCGTCGGCCTGTGCTATCGCGTGCTGCGCTGGGCCTGGACTCCGGTGCCTTTCCGCATCCCCACCACCTGCGGACAGCAGAAATCGCTCCCCTGGATCAAGGCGAACCCCATCGACAACCCTTCGAGCGGCTGGGGCGTTGTGGCGCGCATGGCTCTTGAGGTGCTGGCTTTCCGCTCGTTGTTCCGCAACAACCAGGCGCGAATCGATAAAGACCGCCTGGTGTTCGGCGAGAACAAGTTCCTCTGGCTGGGCGCCATCGCCTTCCATTGGGCGCTGCTGATCGTCTTACTTCGACATCTGCGGCTTTTGGTCGAGCCCATACCCGCTTTCGTGCTCACGCTCCAGAAGGTGGACGGCTTTTTCCAGATCACCGCCCCGGATCTGTACGCCTCCGACGTGGTTCTTATCGTCGCGCTTGGGTACTTGTTGTTCCGGAGATTGCAGGACCCGCTGGTCCGCTACATATCGTTGTTTACCGATTATCTGGCGCTCTTTCTGCTGCTCGGCGTCGGGGTTTCGGGCGTGCTGATTCGTTATGTGGTGCGCGCCGACATCACCACCATCAAGCAGTTTGCCTTGAGCCTGGCCGCGTTCCATCCGGTCATCCCGCCGGCTCTCAGTATTGTCTTCCTGGTTCACCTGTTGCTGGTGAGCACGCTGGCCGCCTACTTCCCGTTCAGCAAGCTGGTACACATGGGAGGAGTCTTCCTGAGCCCGACCCGCAATTTGGCCAATAACAACCGCAGGGTACGTCACATCAACCCCTGGAACTATCCGGTCAAAACCCACAGTTACGCAGAGTGGGAAGAGGAGTTCCGGGACAAGATCAAAACCGCGGGGATTCCTCTTGACACCTCGCTGGAGGCCGATCATGCCGGAAAAACTTCTGCAGATTGAACCAAGGCCCCCGCAGGGCGACTGGAAGAATCCGAAAGTTGAGTTCCGCAAAGGGGTGTTTTGCTATAGCGCCCTGCCCAAGAACCTGAAGTATCTCGGCCTGCCCAACGCGCGCGAGTGGCAACCCTTCAACGCCGACTGGAAGCTGCCGCCCGATTGGAAGCGGATCATCCTCGAGGGCATGAAGGAGCGGCTCAACAAGTACCGCTCCTTCCGCCTGTTCATGGACACCTGCGTACGCTGCGGGGCCTGCGCCGATAAGTGCCACTTCTACGTTGGCTCGAGCGACCCCAAGAACATGCCGGTGCTGCGCGCGGAGCTGATCCGCTCGGTGTATCGCCGCTATTTCACGCTGACGGGCCGCATCTTTGGCGCGCTCGCCGGCGGACGCGAGCTGACCGAAGACGTCATCAAGGAGTGGTACTACTACTTCTACCAGTGCACCGAATGCCGCCGCTGCTCGGTGTTCTGCCCGTACGGCATTGACACGGCCGAAATCACCATGATGGGGCGCGAGTTGCTGACCCTGATCGGCTGCAACATCAACTGGGTGCTCGAACCCGCCGCCAACTGTTTTCGCACGGGCAATCACCTTGGAATTCAGCCGCATGGATTCAAAGACAGCATCGACTTCGCCGCCGATGAATTGTCGGAGATCGTCGGCATCCCGATCGAAGTCCCGATCAACCGCAAGGGCGCGGAAATTCTTTTTGTGATGCCGTCGGCCGACTACTTCGGCACTCCCCACTACTACACGTTGCTCGGTTATCTGGCGCTGTTCAAGGAAATCGGCCTGGACTATACCGTCAGTGCGTTTGCCTCCGAAGGCGGTAACTTCGGCCTGTTCACTTCGCACGAAATGATGAAGCGGCTCAACGCCAAGATCTACGACGAGGCGAAACGGCTGGGCGTGAAGTGGATCCTGGGCGGCGAGTGCGGACACATGTGGCGTGTGCTCCATCAGTACATGAGCACGATGAACGGCCCGGCGGATTTTCTGGAAGCGCCGGTCTCTCCGATTACCGGCACCGTCTTCGAGAACGCGCGCTCCACCAAAATGGTGCACATCTGCGAGTTCACCGCCGACCTTATCCATAACGGCAAGTTGAAGCTCGATCCCAGCCGCAACGACAAGTTGAAAGTCACGTTCCATGACTCCTGCAACACGGCGCGGGGGATGGGAATTCTGGAAGAACCTCGCTACATCATCAGGAACGTCTGCAACAACTTCTACGAGATGCCGGAAAACACCATCCGCGAGCAGACCTTCTGCTGCGGCAGCGGCAGCGGCCTAGGCACCGACGAAAACCTGGAGATGCGCCTGCGGGGCGGCTTCCCGCGCGCGAACGCGGTCAAGTACGTGAAAGAGAAACACGGCGTCAACCTGCTGGCTTGCATTTGCGCCATCGACAAGGCCACCCTCCCCGGACTGATGGATTACTGGGTCGGAGGAATTGAGGTCGCAGGCGTCCATGAGTTGCTGGGCAACGCCCTGGTCATGACGGGCGGGAAGGAACGCACCACCGATCTCCGGGGTGAGCCGCTCGTGAGCGAGGAGGAGGCCGTCCATGCATGATCGGCCTATGATTTTCGCGGGTCTGCTTGTCTTTGTGGGCTTATTTACGTTTCCGTTGTGGTACGGACACGCTGGCAAACCCTCGCCCCTAGCGCCCGACATCAAGCTGCCGGCACAGGATAAAGCCAAGCAGTGCGTGGCGCCGCTCGACTACATGCGTAACTCGCACATGCAACTGCTGGTGAACTGGAGAGAAGAAGTTGTGCGCCAGGACCAACGCCAGTTCACGGCGTATACGGGCAAGGTTTACGACAAGAGCCTCACCCGAACCTGCCTTACCCAATGTCATACGAACAAGGCGGAGTTCTGTGACCGCTGTCACACCTACGCCGGGGTCTCCGGGCCCTACTGCTGGGACTGCCACATCGACACGAAGTTGACCGCCAGGAGCACGGCGTCCAGGAGTACACCATGAAGATCACGAGAAAAGACTTTCTGCGCCTCTCCGGTCTTGGCCTGCTGGCCGTGGTGGGGAAGAAAGCGGTGCGCGCAATCACCGAGGCCGCGCCTTCGGCCGCCCCTCGGAAGACGAAACAGTGGGGCATGGTGATTGACCTAGCGAAATGCCGTCAAGAAGCGGGATGCACCGATTGCATCAAGGCCTGCAACAAGGCACACAACATCCCGCAAATCTCGGACCCCGCTCACGAGGTGAAGTGGATCTGGAATCAGCCCTTTGAGACCGTGTTCCCGCTGCTCAAGACCGACTATACCAAGCAGGCCTACACCGGCCATCCCATCGCGGTCATGTGCAACCACTGCGCCAATCCGCCCTGCGTGCGGGTCTGCCCCACCCAGGCAACCTGGAAGCGCGAGGAAGACGGCATCGTAATGATGGATTGGCATCGCTGCATCGGCTGCCGCTATTGCATGGCGGCCTGTCCGTATGGTTCGCGCAGTTTCAACTGGCAGGACCCGCGGCCGGCGATTGCTTCCTTCAACCCCGACTTTCCCACCCGCACCAAAGGTGTGGTGGAGAAATGCAATTTCTGCGAAGAACGCCTGGCCCGCGGCGAGCGTCCGGCATGCCTGGAAGCCTGCCCGGAAAAAACCATGATCTTCGGCGATCTGATGGATCCCGATTCAGAACCGCGCCAACTGCTGCGCACCCGTTTCGCGTTGCAGCGCGAGCCGGAGTTAGGTACGAGTCCTTCGGTGTATTACCTGGTGTGAGTGCGCCGGGGGTGAGTGGATTTGTGTGGAATGGATTGGTGTTAGTGGATTTGGTGTGAGTCGATTATGTTCATGTTTGAAAAAGCGATCGTCGGAAGCCGCCGCTACTGGGTGTGGCTCCTGATTCTGGCAGGGATCATCCTGGCCGGCTTTCTCGCCTACTTGCGACAGTTGACGTACGGCTTGGGTATCACCGGGTTGAGCCGCGACGTGACCTGGGGCCTCTACATCGCCCAGTTCACATTCTTTGTGGGAGTGGCGGCGTCGGCGGTCATGGTCGTGCTCCCTTACTACCTGCACGACTACAAACAATTCGGCCGCATCACCCTGCTCGGCGAATTCCTGGCCGTCGGCGCCGTAACCATGTGCATGCTGTTCATCTTTGTCGACATGGGCCAGCCCACCAGAGTGCTCAACGTCATGCGTTATCCCACCCCCTGGTCGCTGATGTTCTGGGACATGATTTCTCTGGGCGGCTATCTGGTGCTGAACGCGCTGATTTCGCTGGTCATGCTCAACTCGGAACGCCAAGGCGTTTCGCCTCCCCACTGGATCAAGCCCATCGTCATCCTCTCTATTCCCTGGGCGGTCAGCATTCACACCGTCACCGCATTCCTCTATAGCGGGTTGCCCGGCCGGCCTTTCTGGATGACCGCGGTACTGGCGCCGCGCTTCCTGGCATCTGCATTTTCCTCCGGACCGGCGCTGCTGATTCTGCTTTGCCTGGTGTTGAAGAAGGTAGCTCGGTTCGATGCGGGCCGCGAGGCCATTGACCAGCTCGGCGTCATCGTTACTTATGCCATGGTGATCAACGTTTTCCTGGTTGGGATGGAATTCTTCACGTGTTTCTATAGCGGCATTCCCGAACACGTGGAACATTTTCGATACGTCTTCCTCGGGCTCGACGGCAACTATCACCTGGCGCCCTGGATGTGGCTATCGATCGCTCTCTCTCTATCCGCTCTGGTGCTGCTGCTAGTTCCGAAATGGCGGCACAACCCCCGTCTGCTGCCCGTGGCTTGCGTTTTCGTTTTTGTCTCGCTCTGGTTGGATAAGGGGCTGGGGTTGATCGTCGGCGGCTTTACGCCTTCCCCGTTCGGCGCCATCACTACTTACACGCCGACCTGGCCTGAGGCCACGATCGCTCTGGGCGTCTGGGGCATCGGAGCCTTGATCATCACCGTGTTGTACAAGATTGCGCTTTCTGTACGGGAGGCCCACTGACGGACCTCAACTCCGTTTTGGAGGCATGTCATGCCAACTCTGCTCGAAGAAGCGCCGGTAAAGCACGCGCCCCCTCCCCTGCCAGATACAGCCACGTTGCAGTCGCCGGGGATGAGTGAGGATTGGTTGGCGCTCTGCATCGGCTTGTTCGTCTTCGTGCTGTCACTCGGCTTGTTGTTCGGCAAGGACGTCCTGGGTTGGGCCGTGACCACTTCGGTCTGGACGATTCCCGGCAAGGCCCTTGCGCCCTTTTCCAAGACCTACGCCACCCTGCCGCCGCTGGCTTCGCTGGTCGCAACCTACCTCTTCATGCTGGTGGTGATGTCGGTGGGGGCAAAGCTGCTGCGCGCCGACCTGAAACGCTTCGCCTTCGGATTTACCGTCGTGTTCGCGCTCAGCTATCTGTGCTGGTTTCTGGGGAGCTGGGCGTACATTGCGGCCACCCCGGACAAGCGCGGTGCGCTCAAGATTCCATGGTCGCTTAACTTGACGAACGAGTCGGGATTCATTATCGCCCTCCTGGCCGGACTGATTGTCGGTAACTGTTCGACGCGAGCGTGCAACGTTCTCAAAGAAGCGATCCGGCCTGAACTCTACATCAAGACCGCCATCGTGATCCTCGGCGGATTCTTGGGGATCGCGGCGCTCGAACAGCGGGCGCTGGCGACTTCGGTGATGTTCCGCGGAGCCTGCGCCATCATCGAGGCTTACCTGATTTACTGGCCGATCGTGTACTTCGTCTCGCGACGCTACTTCGGTTTCAGTCGCGAATGGGCCGCACCTTTGGCGTCCGGCATATCGATTTGCGGTGTGTCCGCCGCGATCGCGACCGGCAGCGCCATTCGAGCGCGCCCCATCGTCCCCATCATGGTTTCCTCGCTGGTCGTGATCTTTGCCGTGGTGGAACTGCTGTTTCTACCCTTTGTCGCCCAGCACTTTCTCTACGGACAACCCATGGTGGCGGGCGCGTGGATGGGTCTGGCGGTGAAAACCGATGGCGCGGCGGTGGCCAGCGGCGCCATTACCGATTCACTCATCCGCGCCAAAGCGCTAGCTGTTTCCGGCATTGCCTACCAGCCCGGATGGATCATGGGCGTCAGCGCCACAGTCAAAGTCTTCATCGACATTTTCATTGGCGTCTGGGCCTTTGTTCTAGCTTGGGTGTGGGCGGCCAAGATCGAACCGCGCGCGGGCGAGAAAGTTCGGGCGCGCGAAATCTGGCAGCGCTTCCCGAAGTTCATCCTGGGCTACGTTGTCACCTTCGGCGTCGTGTTAGCCCTCGGAGCGGCCATGCCCACATTGGTCCCGAAAATCAAGGCATCCATGGGCCAGGCCAACGTATTCCGCGCCATCTTTTTTGTGATGACCTTCTTTGCCATTGGAACGCTGTCCAACTTCCGCAAGCTCTGGCAAGAAGGCATCGCCAAGCTGGCGGCGGTTTATGTGCTGTGTTTGTTCGGATACATCATCTGGGTTGGGTTGCTCATCTCGTGGCTGTTCTTCCACGGGGTGCTGCCGCCAGTAGTGAAGGGGTGAGCTTATGACCGAACCTCGTTTATTGGACGAACTGCAGAAGATGGAAAAGGAGTATGAACCCCTGCTTCCGATTGAGAAAAAGTTGATCTGGTACACGTTCGCAACCGGGATCGTGCTGTTGGCAGCCATGGTGCTGATCAGCCGGGCGTTTGTGTAGGAAGTGATGGCGGGAAGAGAGAAATCATGACGCAAGTTGGCAAAGTCTATTTGGTCGGTGCGGGGCCGGGTGACCCTGACCTGATGACGGTCAAGGCGGCGCGCCTGTTGAGAAGGGGCGACGTCATCGTATACGACCGCCTGGTGCAAGAAAAAGTCCTCGCCCTGGCGAAGGCATCCTCGGAAAAGATTTTCATGGGCAAGGTTCTAGGCTGCCATTGTTCCCGGCAAGACGAAATCCACCAGTTGCTGGTCGCGAAGGCGCGCGAAGGCAAGACCGTTATTCGGCTCAAGGGTGGCGATCCCTTCTTGTTTGGCCGTGGCGGCGAAGAAATCGAATATCTGGCCGAGCACGGCATACCGTTTGAAGTCGTCCCCGGAGTCTCTTCGTGTCTGTCGGCGCCGTTGAGCGCCAACATTGCCGTAACCCACCGCGAAGCGTCGTCGGCGGTGGCGATCGTGACCGGCCACAACGCCATCGGAAATCACGAGCGCCTGGACTGGCAGGCGCTGAGCCGGATCGACACCGTGGTCTTTCTCATGGGCGTGCACAACGTGGATACCATCGCCCAGAAGCTGATCGCCGCCGGCCGGTCCGCCGACACTCCGGCCGCTATGATCCAAACCGCCTTTTGGGACGGTTCCCAAGTCGTCTCGGGTACGCTCCAGAACATCGCCGCCGAAGTACGCCGCGCGGCCGTCGAACCGCCGGCCACGCTGGTGGTGGGTGAGGTTGTCCGCCTGCGTGACAAGCTCAAGCGCCTCATGGCATCCAACTATGTGAAGTTCGAAAACAAAGATTCAGAAAACCAGAATCAGGAAAAGGAAGAGGTACAAGTATGACCGACGTTTCCACTGTTCCCATCGAGACCTTGGCTGAAGACATGTTCCAGTTGGTGACCGAGTGCGCCGGCAAGAAGAACCTCAAAGCCGGCGACCTGGCCAAAGCGATGATCGCGAAACATGGCGAGCAGGCGTGCAACAAAGACGACTGCAAAAAGGCGATTCGCATTCTCATCGACTCGGGCCGCTGCGTGTACGGCTATTTTGGCGGCTCTTTTATCCAACTGCCTCCCAAGGAAGGGACGACCCCGTAGTCTCAAGGGTCGCATTGTGAGCGAATTTCGCACACTTCCGCGCCTGCTGGTCGCCGGCATGTCCGGAGGCTCCGGCAAAACCCTGGTCGCCTTGGGACTGCTGCTCTCCCTCCGGCGCGCCGGGGTGCCAGTGCGTGCCTTCAAGAAGGGGCCCGACTACATCGATGCCGCCTGGCTCAGTTGGGCCTCGGGACATGCGGCACGCAATCTCGACACCTACCTCATGGGCGCCGACACGATTCTTTCTTCGTTTGTCGATCATGGATTGAGCGACGGAATCAACGTCATCGAGGGCGCGCGCGGGTTGTACGACGGCTTCGACGTCAACGGTTCCCACAGCAGCGCGGTGCTCAGCAAACATCTCAAAACTCCTGTGGTCATCGTCGTAAACGCCGCCAAGGTAACCCGCACCGCGGCCGCCCATGTCCTCGGATGCCAGAAGCTCGATCCTGAAGTTCCCATCCGGGGCGTGATCCTGAACAATGTGAATGGGCGCAGGCATGAACAGATTCTGCGCGGCTCCATCGAAGCAGTTTGTTCGATTCCGGTGGTCGGCGCAATTCCCAAAGCAGCAGCCGGCCACCCGCTGCCCGAACGCCACTTGGGACTGATTCCGCCGGAAGAACATTCTGACCTGGAGGAACTCGGGCACGCTCTGCTCGAGGTCGTGGGGGACTTCATCGATCTGGATGCACTGGTGGCGATGGCGCGAAGCGCGGTCCCTCTCGAAGTCGTGGCGCGCGAAACCGCGCCGCTTCCCTCGGTCCGCGACGTCAAGATTGGATACCTCAAAGACTCCGCCTTCAGCTTTTACTATCCCGAGAACCTTGAAATGCTCGAGCGGGCGGGCGCGGAATTGATTCCCATCTCGGCGCTCGAGGCTGCCGCCTTGCCCGGGGATCTCAACGCGCTCTACATCGGCGGCGGTTTTCCCGAGACTCACGCCGCCGCGCTGTCGGCGAATCGGACATTCCTCGGATCGCTGCGGCGAGCAGCGGAAGAAGGCCTCCCGATCTACGCGGAGTGCGGCGGGCTGATGCTGTTGTCGCGCGCCTTGACGTGGAAGGGCGCCCGATACGAGATGGCCGACGTGTTCCCATTCGAGGTCGAGGTCTCGGAAACCGCTCAGGGTCACGGCTACATCGAGTTGCAGGTGGACACCGCGAATCCATTCTTTTCGACTGGAACCGCGCTACGCGGGCATGAATTTCACTACTCTCGCATCGCGCCGCAGTCCGACTGGACAGAGACCGCTTGCGAGGTGCGCCGAGGCACAGGGTGTTTTAAGGGCCGCGACGCCGCACTGATAAAGAATGTCTGGGCCGGCTATACCCACCTGCACGCGTTGGCCACGCCGCAGTGGGCGCAAGGTGTGATCGGTGCGGCCAGGAGCTTTGCCGTCCACCCCGTTCTCTAAGGGCCAGCGCCGCCGAGGCTGGTCGAGAAACTTATGAAGAGTTTTCTCCACACCGTCGACACGCTCAAGTCTTTCGAGGCTGCGGTCGAGGCCGTGGAGGCGAAGGTGGCGGAGCACAACTTCCGCGTGGTCAACACCTACGATGTGGCGGCCACCTTGACCGAACAGGGGTTCCCGCGGAGTCCGCTGAAAATTATCGAAGTCTGCAATGCGCGCCTGGCCAGCGAGGCTCTGGAAAAGGACATCAACGTCGCCCTCATGCTGCCCTGTCCGATCGCCGTTTACATCGAGGGTGGAAAAACTTTTATCAGCACGATGCGGCCGTCAGCTATGGTTGCGCTCTGCCCTGCCTCGGGTCTGGACCAAATCGCGGCCGAAGTTGAGAGAGTGGTCCTGCAGATTGTCGATGAGGCAGCCCGTGCCGGTTCCCTGCTTTCGGAAAGGGACCGAACTATTGTTGAGGCCGGAACTTAGGACAGTCTATACGGCACGGCTGAAAGCGGTGCCCTTCCCGACGCTCTCCAAACTCATCATGACGAATCCAGGCTAGGCCGGCGGCTTGGCGTTCGAGTAAGTCCCTAGCACAACTTCAACCCCGAATTTCTTCTCCAGCATAGTCTTTACCTCGTCATAGTCGAGGGGGCAGTTGCCGGTTTCCATGGCCGCTTTCATACACGTTCCCAAATGAAGAACCTCGATGTCGCGGCCCAAGTTCTTGGCCGTGTCGGTTAAGAGCTTGACGCGCGGCACGATCAAACCGGGACAGTCTCCACAATCGGTCATGGCGACCAGATCGATTTCGTCGTGTCGCGCGAATTCACCGTTCTTGTCGTGAATGCCCTTGTAGCAATTGGCGCAGGCAATGCAGGAGTGGTCTTTGATGCGCTTGCAGTATAGGATTGCGATTCTTGCCATAGTCTTCTCCTCCGAAAAACCGGCGCCCGCAGGCGCCTCCTAACACACAACTCACGGGGTGCCGAAGACACACCCTGATACACATCGGACTTGCACCAGCAACGGCTACCCGTGAAGCTTGATCCACGCCAGATATCCCGCAAGCACCAGGCCGAACGCGGCGAGGAGCAGCGCGGAGACGTCAATGGTGAGGCTCGGGGGCTCGAAGGTTCCGCGGTCGATTTGGTCCCGGGTCTGGTGATAGCGCATGTGGCCGGCGAGAATCGCCAGCACGCCGGCGACGATCGCGACCATGCCCAGCCATGCGGTTAAGCCCGGCGTGGGAGCTACCGCTTTCCCTTCAAACTGCAGAATCTCCTGCAGCGCGATGGAGAAGCGGCCGACGGCAAATCCGAACACGATCGTGGCCACGCCCGTGCGCAACCACGCCAGGAACGTCCGTTCATTGGCAAGGTGGTCGCGGGCGCGGTTGGGGTTGTCGGTCATGCGGCAAATGGACTGGTCACGATTTCGCAAGACCAAGCAATGGTCACCCCTGTCGATATGCAGTTTCGGTCCCGCCAGAAGAGCTGTCTGTGAGCATGATCACGCAGGTTTGTGCGGACTGTCGCCGTGGTGACCGCGATCACACAAAGGTGTGACCCCTCCCCCGGACGGCGGGCAGATACGCCTCTACAATTCATAAATAGAGGCCTTGATCATGGAACCTCGTGGAGCCGCCCGGCAATGATCCCTGCATTCCCTGCCCCCGTTCAACAGGTTGCGTCCGTGGATTTTCCCACCCAGTGGGGAAAGTTCCGAATGGTCGGGTTCGAGCGAGATCTGTCCCAGAACGGATGGTCTCGGCGGGAGAGTGCCCTAGCTTTGCTCATGGGCGACATTAAGACCAAGCCACCGCTTTTGAGAATCCATTCGCAGTGTCTCACCGGCGATACCCTCGGCTCCCTGCGCTGCGACTGCGGCCAGCAATTGCACATGTCATTTTCCATGATCGCGCGCGAAGGCGCGGGGATTCTGATCTACGAAGAGCAGGAGGGACGTGGGATCGGATTGAGGGCGAAACTGGAGGCCTACCAACTACAGGACCTGGGCCACGACACGGTCGAGGCGAACGAGGGACTCGGGCTCAAGGCCGATTACCGCGACTTCCGTCTGCCGGCGGAGATTCTACGGCAACTGGGAGTGTCCGCGGTTCGTTTGATTTCGAACAATCCGGACAAGATCGCGGCCTTGGAAGACGCAGGCATCACGGTTGTGGAGCGGGTTCCGTGCGAAGCGGGCCCGAATCCGAATGCGCTCAGATATTTGAAGACCAAGAAAGACAAGCTTGGTCAGCTATTGACGTTGTGAGGACGCGGCGTCCGGACGTTTTCAGCGCGCGTTCCGCAGCTTGTGGTGAAGGTCGGAGAGCAGTTCACGACCCTAGCCTTAATGAATTGCTATCGTGGGAATGAATTGTCATCCTGAGCGAAGCGAAGGACTTGTTTTCCTCTGCTGCTGAAAGAAGCAGGTCCTTCGCTTCGCTCAGGATGACAAACTTTAGCAAAGAGAGTTTCAAGAAGAACGTGCTCTCGCATTCATAGGTTCCTAGGATTGCAACTATGACTTCCAACCCAATTTTTACCGATGTGCAAACCGCGCTCTCGGAGCTTCGCGCCGGTCGAATGATTGTGGTCTGCGACGACGAAGACCGCGAAAACGAAGGCGATCTGACGATGGCGGCGGAAAAGGTCACTCCCGAAGCCATCAACTTCATGGCCAAGCACGGTCGCGGCCTGGTTTGTCTGGCGCTTCCGCCGGAGCGTCTCGACTACCTGCGACTGCCGCAGATGAGCGCGCAAAACACCTCGCAGTTCGGTACGGCCTTTACGGAGTCGATCGACGCGATTGGCCGCGGGGTGACGACCGGTATCTCCGCCCAAGATCGCGCCAACACGATTCTCGCCGCCATCGATCCGGCAACGCGCCCCGCCGACCTGGCGCACCCGGGCCACGTGTTCCCTTTGCGCGCGCGCAAAGGCGGCGTGCTCGTGCGCGGAGGACAGACGGAAGCGTCGGTCGATCTCACGCGATTGGCCGGGTTGGTGCCCGCGGGCGTGATCTGCGAGATCATGAACGATGACGGCACCATGGCTCGCGTTCCTGACCTGGCGAAGTTCTGTCAGCAACACCAATTGAAGATGCTGACGGTCGCCGAACTGATTCGCTACCGCATGGCGCACGAACGGTTGATTCATCGGGTGGGTGAATCGAACCTTCAGACCCGGCATGGCTCGTTCCGGATGCTTGCGTATGAATGCCAGGTCGATGGTGAATCGCACGTGGCCCTGGTCTGCGGTGATGTGGAGCACAGCGATCGCCCGGTGCTGGTGCGCATGCATCGTCACTGCCTGGTAAGCGACCTGTTTGGCAGCACCGAATGCCAGTGCGGCGCGGCCCTGCGCGGATCGCTCGAACAAATCGCGCGCGCCGGCGCGGGGGCCCTGATTTACCTTCACCAGAATTCACTCGGGTTCAAAGTTGAAGATAAGAGTCTGGCGTTTCACCGGGAACTGCCCAACCTCGCTTCTCTCGAAGACCAGCGGCGGCACCAGCGCGAGATCGGAATCGGTGCGCAGATCTTGTTGGATTTGAATTTACGGCGCGTGCGCTTGCTCACTAACCATCCCCGCCGTGTGCTGGGTCTGGAAGGCTACGGCATTGAAATCGTCGATCAAGTCGCGATCCCGGCGGAATCAGGCGCCGCCGGTCAAGGGGATGGTTCCGGGTTTCGTCCCGCGGTAGCGCTGACCTGAGTACGAAAGCAGCCACGGAATTCCGCGCCTCTACTGAACCGACGCCAGGATGTAGTCCGCGAGCAATTTATCCGTCTGCTCGTGCATGCCTCGCGTGTTGTAATTGGTGCTCGTGATCGCGACCGCCATGTCGAGGTCCGGGAAAGCCAGCACCTTATTGCCTCCGTTGCCCGTCATGAAGAAGGCGCGGTAGCTTTTGCCATCGGCGGCCTTGAACGACTGCAGCCACCACAGGTAGCCGTACTCCTGGTGATCGTTAATTTCCGCGTGCGGAGTGGTGCTGGCCTCGACCCATGCCTGGTTAATCAGTTGCTGCGCGTTCGCGGATTTGTCGGGCCATTTGCCGCCGTCCAGATACAACTGTGCGATCTTGAGCAGGTCCGGACTGGTCAGCCGCAGGCCGCCTCCGGTCTGCGGGATGCCGAGCGGCGAATAGACCCACGAGACATTCTCCGGCTTGATACCGAGCGGAGTGAAGAGCTTCTGCTGGGCATACTTATCGGTGCGTGTGCCGGTGGTTTTCTGGATCACCTCGCTCAGAGTGAACGCGCCTCCGGTGCAGTAGCTGAAATGACGGCCGTACTTTGGCGGGCCGGATTTCTCGCCGACTGTCATATGACCGGCGATAGGCAGGTCGAGGATGAATTGCGCCCAGTCTTCGATCAGGTACATGCGTTCCTCGTTGCCGCGTGAGGCATCGTTCCAATCGTCGCACTCGAGCGGCGAACTCATGGTGAGGAAGTCCTCGACCGTGATCTTGTCCTTGCGCGGATCGGGGTTTTGTAGCCTGCGCCGATGCTCGGGTAGCAAGGCGAGAATTCCTGCATCTACGCCGCTGAGTTTCTTTTCCTGGATGGCAAGTCCGATCAGAATGCTGGTGATGCTCTTGGTTGCCGAGCGCGTGTCTCGATGCGTGGCGGCATCGCCATCAAAATAGCCTTCGTAGACCAGCTTGCCATGGCGCGCGATGAGCACGCTGCCGACCTTCTTGAACTCACCGGCCTTGATCGCCGCCTCCATCGCCTGGAGCTTGGCCGGGTTGATTTGGACCTCGGCGGTGTTGCCTTTTGTCCAGCCCGATTGGGCATTGGCCGTGAGCGACAAGAGGGCGAGCAAGAGCGTTGCGCGGATCATAGCTGGATTTGACGGGCGAGTCGGCAGAAGGTCCTGCGCGGTTAAGATTATCACGACGTCGAGATCGGGAGATTGAGTGTGCATCCGATCGCTGTACACCTTGGACGCGCGGAGCGTCGATCCAGTAGTATGGTGGGCCGGCTACAAAACGGCCGCCTGGTGCGGTTGGCCGCCCGGCGAAGGAGAGGAATCATCATGGCGATAGCCACTACAAATCCAGCGACCGGCGAGGTCGTGAAGAGTTTCGAGCCTCTTACTGGGGCGCAGATTGAGCAGAAGTTGCAACTGGCGGCTTCCGCGTTCCGAAGCCATCGGCAGACGTCGTTCGCGGAACGCGCGGGCAAGATGATGCGCGCGGCCGAGATCCTGGAGAAGGAAAAGGACGAGTGCGCCCGTTTGATGACGCTCGAAATGGGCAAGCCTTTGAAGGCCGCGGTGGGCGAGGCGCTGAAGTCCGCCACTGGATGCCGTTACTATGCCGAGCACGCCGAGAAATTTATGGCGGACGAAATTGTGGAAGCGGGGGCGAAGCGCAGCTTCATCCGCTATCGGCCGATCGGTCCCATCCTGGCCATCATGCCGTGGAACTTTCCCTTCTGGCAGGTGTTTCGTTTTGCCGCGCCAGCGTTGATGGCGGGCAATGTCGGGCTGTTGAAACACGCTTCGAACGTTCCACAGTGCGCGCTGAAAATAGAGGACATTCTTCACCGCGCCGGTTTTGCCGAAGGCGTGTTCCAGACGCTGCTGATCGGTTCGGGACCCGTGGATGGCATCCTGAACGACCCTCGCGTTGTGGCCGCGACGTTGACCGGCAGTGAACTGGCGGGGATTCAAGTTGGAGTTTCCGCGGCCAAGCGAATCAAGAAAGTTGTGCTGGAACTGGGCGGCAGCGATCCTTTCATCGTGATGCCCAGCGCTGATCTGGATGCGGCGGTGGCCACTGCGGTCGACGCGCGCATTCAGAACAACGGCCAGTCTTGCATCGCGGCCAAGCGCTTTATCGTGGCGGAAAAAATCGCGGACGAGTTCGAGCGCAAGTTCGTCGAACGCATGGCTGGGTTGCGCATCGGCGATCCCTTCGACCCGAATACTCAACTCGGTCCGCTGGTTAACGCCGACGCAGTGACTACTCTCGATGCCGACGTGAAAAAGACTGTGGCTGCTGGTGCGCGCGTGCTTACTGGTGGACATGCCTTGGACCGTCGCGGTTACTTCTATGCGCCGACTGTGCTTGCCGACATTCCGAAAGATTCGCCGGCTTACAAGGAAGAATTCTTTGGTCCGGTCGCGTCGATCTTTCGCGTGAAGGATGTGGATCATGCAATCCAGATCGCGAACGACACTCGTTTCGGATTGGGCGCTAGCGCTTGGACGAACGATCCTGCGGAGACTGAACGGTTCATCAACGAACTCGATGCTGGAATGGTTTTCCTCAATAAGATGGTGGCTTCCGATCCGCGTTTGCCTTTTGGGGGCGTGAAGTCGTCGGGCCACGGACGCGAACTGGCGCTGCAAGGGATCCGCGAGTTTGTGAACGCTAAGACGGTTTGGATCCAGTAGTTTTCTCCGTCTGTTCGCCTGAAAATAAATTTTTTGGTGGTCGCTTGGAAGGATGGATTTTTCTGCGTTTGGTGTTTACTGGTCGGTAACGGGGGTACCCCCCCTCCCATGACCGGTCTTTTGGAATCAATACTTTAGTCGGGTTCTCCCGCCAGGTCTTTGAGGAATAAAGACTTATAGGTAAAGTCTTTATTCTTCTTTCACTTAGGGGCGTTTCCGCAGCCGGTTCGGGCTCTGGGATGTGGCTTTTGCTTCCTCGCGGCGTTGGACCCCCATTTCGTCCCGATCAAAAAGTCAAGCTTGACAAAACCGAGGCCGGGAGAGGGAGGCCTATTCCTGCGTCATGGCCACCCGCCGACGGGCGCGAAACTTGGCTTAGGAGAGCCAGCCCGGGCTTCCCTCAGTTTGTCGAAAGAAACTGTCAAAGAACGAGGTGTTGCCAGGACTGACCTACTTCTATTCTAACTCGGTAAGTCAAGCGGGAAAGGTAGGGACGGGGTTGCGGAGTCGGACGATGTTGGCGGCTCGGCAGGCCACTTCTCGAAAAGCGCGCGAAGCGGCGCACCCCGAGTTATTTCGGTACACGTTCAAAGGCAGACCCGGGTTATACTTCCCCGTTCAAGTGGCCCACCCGCCGCACCTCCAGTTATTTCGGTACACGTTCAAAGGCAAACCCGCGTTATACTTCCCCGTTAAAGTGGCCCACCCGCCCACGGTGGCATAGTATTCTGTATCTCAGGCCGAATACCGGCCTAAACCGACGACAAGGAAGCATCTCTGGACTTCAAACGCATTAGCTTCACGAACAGCCGAGCAGCGAGCGGCGAGCACGTGTGTTTTCTAGTCGATGATAACTGGGACGACTTTGGTTACAAGACGCTTTTTCATTTGATCTATTTTGATGAAAAAGGCTCGCGAAGAGAACTCGGTCTGTTGAAAATCATGAAGCGTGGTATGAAACTTGGACGAGTTGAAGTCAAGGACCATTTTCGGAAGCTCGACAAGACATACGCCTCTCTAGGCACCGATCAGAAGTTCTATGAGAACATTACAGCCCTTGGCCCTGGAGTTGCCCAAGAAGTACTCGAGAGTCTCCGAGATGCGGCGTGGGACACGGAAATATATAGCCGGTTCAGGGAAGAGGATCCCTTTACGACCTCGCTAATGAGAGGGGTGAGAAACGCGGACGTTCGGAAGTTCGCCGATATTGCACACGGCCGGGCAACCTTAACCCCATATCGATTTGAGTACATGTTCCCAAATTCCGAAGGTCCGGGACTTCTTTTCCAAGTTACACCTCACGTTTTACCACCAACGAACATACACATAATCATCGGCCGCAATGGGGTGGGCAAGACGTGGTTGATCAATTCGTTGATTCACCTTCTATGCGACGGAGAATCCGCAAGTTCTGAGGCTGGGCGTCTCACGTTTACCATCCCTAGCGACGGGGAGGATGGGGACGGGACATTCGCAAACCTGATCAATGTAGCTTTCAGCGCGTTTGATGAAGTGGAATTTCCTGCCTCTCAAAAAGGCACAAAGTCAGGCATCCAGTTGTCCTACATCGGTCTTCGGCGCCCAATCAAGACGCTAAAATCGCTGTCTGAGAGAACCAAAGGCATCAGCAGCAGAGACTCCAAGTCGACTCAAAAGACGCAATTAAAATCCCTCGGCGAGCTAGCAAATGAATTCTTAAATAGCCTTCTCATCTGTTTGCGCAGCTCGAAGAAAGACCTTTGGCTCTCGACTATGGCCATTTTGGAGAGTGATCCCATCTTCGGCAGCATGTGCCTGCGCGAACTGGCGGGCTGCGACGAGGAGGACATCACAAGACGGGCGAAACGCTTGTTTCTCTCGGGGAGCTCCGGGCATAAGATCGTTTTGTTGAGTCTTACGAGGCTCGTGGAGCTTGTTGAAGAGAGGACCCTCGTCCTGGTCGATGAGCCTGAGGCGCATCTTCATCCTCCCCTACAGTCCTCGTTTATCAGAGCTCTTTCGTCATTGCTGACCGTGCGCAATGGTTTGGCCATCCTTGCTACTCACTCTCCCGTGATGTTGCAGGAAGTTCCGCGGGATTGTGTGTGGCTTCTCTTCAGAGAAGGAGCGGATACGTCCAGTCAACGGCCGCAGATAGAGACATTTGCGGAAAATCTAGGAGTCCTCACCCGCGAAGTGTTCCGGCTAGAAATTACGCAGAGCGGTTACCACACTCTGCTGAGGGATGCTGTTAGGTCGAGTGAATCTATCGAGCAATTATTTGCAGATTTCCGAGAGCATCTTGGCACCGAGGGGAGGGCCGTCGCACGGAGTATTTGGAGACACAAGAGCCTGGGCGGCGAGCAAGATTGATGTATCACTTGCCTTTACCAGCCGCGCAAATAGCCGAGCTATATCCGAATTGTGCTAATAGGGCTGGCAACCTGCAGCTGCGAACAGCGTTACTTCAAGAAGGCGAGAGAGTCATTCAGCGCTCAGCTACTTACAACCAAATGGCACAAACGTCGACTCTTTATCAAATCGCTCAAGAAAATGCGGTGCATGTAAGTAATGCTGAGCTAAGTAATCTATACGAACGGGCACTCGTGAATGGCGGGGAACGTCCGACATACTTGGCCATCCGTGGAGCGGGTCTTTTCGGGCGATGCCCCCTGTGCGCCCAGCGCGATGTGGGGACATTGGATCATTACCTGCCAAGGGCATCTTTCCCAGAATTTGCGGTTCTCCCGGTGAATCTGGTGCCGTGCTGCTTCGATTGTAATCACGCCAAGCGAGAGCACACGCCAGCCGCTTTCGCAGAACAAATGTTCCACCCCTATTTCGACGATTGGAACGACCTAGAACTAATTCAAGCTACCATTGTTGTGGAAGACGCGGTTTACGCTGAGTTTGCCGTCAACGTTGATACATTACACCCTGTGGTTGCCGATCGTGCGGCTGCGCATTTCGAGACACTGGGTCTGGCGGCCCTCTATTCGGGTCACGCAAGCGTCGAACTTGTCCAGAGGAGAGCCGGTTTCTTGCTCACATTTGAGAATGGAGGGCCTGAGGCTCTTCAGGCGGAGCTATTGCGGGAGTCTCAAAGCAGGCGCGTACCTTTTCCAAACGCCTGGCAACCGGTGCTCTATCGAGCATTGGCTGACAGCGATGAGTTCGTTAATGGCGGCTTTTACGCCATCGATGATCAATTAGAAGTGGCGGGGGCTGATTAGCCTCGGTCTAGAATCGGAGTCCGTTAAAGGATAGGCCAGCCCCCCGTTGAAGAACACTCTCGATCGAGGCCGAGAAGGACTTTATATGCTCAAGCGAATCCTCCCCTATGTTGGCCCGTTGATCGGGCTCATTGGCATCTCGTTGGCACTCTATTTCCACGCTCAGTCGGTTCAGGATAGAAAACCACTTTATTATGTGGGACAACGTGCCACAATCGTGGACTCTGCCGTGGCAATACCCTCCCCTCTTCAAGTGCTCTACCAAGGGCACCCCATAGGGAACACGAACGTGGTTGAATTGGTTTTATATTTCTGGAATGGTGGCAAATTGCCCATCAGGAAAGAGGACGTACTTGAACCGGTTGCGATACAGTTGGCGTCAGGCGAAATACTGGAATCGCGGGCGCTACACATAAGCCGGTCGGTCACAGAGTTCGAAATCCATCCGGTGTCCGAATCATCACGAAACGTGTTGCCTGTGTCATTCGCAATTCTAGAACACGATGATGGGGCCGCAATCCAGATCATCTATGCGGGGAAGTCTGACACCGCTATCGCCGTTAACGGAACGATAGTTGGGGCTGGCAATCCTCGCTTTTTCTCGGAGGGTCGTCAGTTGCGCAACCCCGAGGAGGCTGCTCGGAAGATGAAGCGGGTGGATCGCGTTATGGCTTACATCCCATGGTTAGGAACAGCGATTCTTCTTATTCTCATGGCTGTCTCTGTTCTGGTGTTTAGACGGTCTGATCAAGGCCCATACACGTCGAGGATGAAATCCGCGACGATAGTTTTGGGGATAACCGCGCTCTTGTATCTGGGAATGGACATTGTTGAATTTCATGAAAGCCATAGGCCGGAGGTTCCATACAGCGTTCTTGGGCATTAGCCGGTGGGGGCTGGTCCAGCCTTTTCCACGACCATTCTTCCCTTCCCATAACGAAACGTGGGTGCCCCATTCTTGCGTTCTTTGCAAGGGCGGGCCGCGATACTCCTGCTAGCATAAACCTTGTCATGCCGCGCGGCCTGCATCGATACTACGTCGCCGGACACCTGCTCTTTATCACGTGCTCTTGCTATCGGCGCCTGCCTCTTTTGCGATCCGCGCGGAGCCGTGAACGCTTCCTCTCCGGGTTAGAACAAACTCGAAAGCGCTACCGGTTCGTGGTGGTGTGCCAGCGGAAGGCTGCGCCAAGTAGGGGTCCTTCGACTCCGCAGAAACTTCACTTCGTGAAGTTCCTGCTCCGCTCAGGATGACAGTTTGGTTGCTTAGGATGACAGTTTTGTTGGGCTTGATGACGAGAGCGCGAACGTTAAGTTTTCACGCACCACTGTAGCTCTGGCGCCTTGCAACAGGTTCTGAATCACGTCGGCTGCGGTGTAGGTTGAGGCTCCGGGCGGCAAGAAACGTTTGATTCCTGTCAGGTCGTTTCCGGAGGTGACCATGCCGTATTCCACGAACTTGCCGTTTCTTGCCTGGGGATGGCCTATGTTCGCCATCAAGGCATTGCAGAGGCATTTCCTTCCTACTGTGTTCTCGGCTTTGCCTCCCTTCGAAACGTAAACGGTCACCGGCTCGGCTGAGCAGCGGTAGTCTATGGCGCCTTCGGGCGTTCGGTAGGATTCCCTCAGGTAGCCCAAATCGCAAATTCTGGGGCGGGCGGAATAGATCTCCTGCTCGGAGACCGTACCTTCTAATTGCGCCACTTTGAAGGGGAAATTGGTTGGGGAGGCTACCGAGTCGGTAAAGACGCGAGCTTTGGCGGAAACGGATTTTCCGATCAGCGCCTGCTTGTAGTCTTCTCGCAGGCCCGATTCCTCGCAGAAGGCAAAAGCCGTGCCTACCTGGACGCCGGTGGCTCCGGCGGCTAAGGCTTCGGCCAGCTTTTCGGGCCAGCCGAATCCTCCGGCTAGCCAGAAGGGGACGCCGAGGGCGCGGATTTTTTCCAGATCGACTTGATCGCGCTCGCCGTAGATCGCTTCTCCGGCTTCGTCTAACTGGAGCTTGCCTCGCGGCGGGGCGTTGTGGCCTCCGGCGGTCCATCCTTCAATCACGAAGCCATCGACCGCGCCGTCGGCCTTCTTCAGGAGGGTGGTCGCCAAGGTATTCGAGGCAATTATGGCCAGGAACTTCGGACGGGAGAGGGGCGGGAGGTCGCGGCCCAGAAATTCTTTCGGAGCGAAGACCATGGTTCGGTCGTCATCTTCTTGCGCTCCGGTTACCTGCAGGAGATAGGTGGCGGGCTCGTGGTTGGCGAAACGATCTAGGACTCCGGGAATTTTCAGGGGCACACCGGCGCCCATGAGGATGTAGCCCACGCCCGCTAGCATGGCGCCGTAGATGGAGGGCAAATGGGGGAGTTGAACTTTTTCCAGGTAATTGATGCCCACGGGATGGTCGTGACCTTCGCGGGCCAGGAAAACTTCTACAAAATTGGCCGCTACGCAGAGTTCCTGGAGCTCGCGGGGGGCGTCCTTGGCATGCGAGGGCACGGGCTTGTAGGGGGCTCTTTCGGTCTTGCCGCCGGGGATGTAATACGTCTGCCAAATGCGGTCGGCGATTTCGGGGATGGGAAAGTGATCGAGAGCGCGGCGCATGTGAGCGCCGGGATCGCCGTCTTGCAGGCGGCGGGCCAGGATCGAGTCTAGAGCCGTGCCGGATACGACGCCTAGCTGGCCGAGCTTCGACACGGCTTGCGCGAGGCGCCAGCTGGAGACGCCAGCACCCATTCCACCTTGGATGATTGTTGGAAAATTGCTCATGATAGAACGCTCGCAGCAAAAACTTGATTATTTCAAGAATGCTCGATTCGAATTGTCTGAATTCTGTAATAGTTCTACGTTCTTGCCAGCCCGGCTAGGGAGGAGATCGACCATCCTCGGGGTGGTCGAAGTGATTCTCGTGTGCTGCTTGCGGCCCTTAACGGTCGGTGGTGAAAGTCCAATCCCCGATCCCAGCGCCTAAAGGCGCATTCATAACGCAGTATTTTCGGCATGCCTGAAGGCATGCCCTGATACGAAACATATTTTCACTACAGGCTCTTAAGATCGCTCGGTACGAGCTTCACTTTCCTGCGGCCTGCCATTTCTTCCGCCATGGCCATTTTTTCTTCTCTGGACAATATGCGGGCTGCCAACGGAAATACCACGCTCTCTTCGACGCTGATGTGCTGCTTGTACATCTCGGCGAGATGGGCAACGTCTTGGCGGAATTGCTCGACCTGGGAGCGGGAGAGATTGCCGGTCGAAAGATATTGCGTTCCGAGGCGTTCTACATTGGCGTGGAGCGGGGCGGCCCAGCGGTGGTCCTGCTCAAGCTGTTCCAGCTTTGAAAATGCAGACTCGCTTTCGGGATTGTGGATCTGACGCAGGCGGGGGAAAAGCGACTCTTCCTCGTCGGCGGTGTGCTTGGGGGCGGCTTGCTGGAAGTAGCGCAAGGCGGACTCCAGCGCCCGGCTGGTCTCTTCCGTTGGCGGATGGTCGATGACTTGCGCAACGGCCTGGAGCGTACCTAGAAACATCTCGACACGGCGGTGGCAGTCGGAGAGCAGGCCGGTGGGGTCGGTAAAGTTGTGCGTCTTGGCTCCAATTTGAACAGGCATAAGGTTCAGTCTATTGACACGCGGAAGGAGGCCGCCGCATAAAGGTACCGAATAAATTCACGGCGAAGAGTGTGACGGCTGTCATTTCGGTCAGCGCGGATACGGGAAGCCACGACCAGGCCCAATGGGCAAATCCCTGATAGGCGAGAATTTCGGAACTGACGCGGAGCAGGCATCCGGCGGTGAGACCGAGCAGGGCCAGGAACATCAGCCTGGTGCTGAAGAGCAATCGCATTCCTGAAAATGCAGGGAGAACTCTCTGGCCCACGCAAAACACCATGGTCGCCAGGAAGCCTACGGTCAACGCGTGGCGCGATGCGCCCCAGATGCCGCGAGCGTCGCCCGCCCAACTGGCCCAGATTCCGAGGGCGGCCGCTACGACGGCCCAGACGTACGCTACACGCACAAAGACAGGAAAGCTCGGGTGCACTCCCTTGACCTTGGCCGGCTGCTGGGTTGGCTCGAGGAAGCGGAGCGCCCCGGCCGCGATGAGGAATCCGCCCAATAACAAGAGCACCGCGAATCTCATCCCGCCTGTCCCTGGCATTAACATGGCGGCAATCACGCCGACGGAATTCACGGCTACCGCCAGGAGTAACAGGCGGCCACGTACCGGGCGCAATCCCAGAAAAACGGGGAGCCACTTCGCGCTGAATCCCCAGACGAAGGGGACTAGGAAGCCCCAGGTCTGGAGCACGAGGAAGCGCTGGTCGAAATCGGGCGGGAGTTCGGGGGACGGGCCGCGGAGAGCGAGGAACAAGGTGGCCCCGAGGTTAATGAGGAGTGTGAGCAGCAGACCTACCGATCCCGCGATCACCACGAACACCCATTCGTCCAGCTTGCCATTTTCCTTTTCCTTTACCTTGTCCTTGCCTTGCGGGCGGTGGCCGGAGACGGTGTGAAAGAAAATCAGAAAGGCCGCCAATTCCAGTGCGGCCGAGAGTGGCAGCAGGGCTCGCCAGTGCCACTGGTAGACGCTGGTCAGCCAGTGCAGGGTGACGCCGGAGGTCCAGAGCGCCCAGGACGACCACACCACCGAAAGCGCAAACGATTTCAAGCGGCGCAACTTGGGGATGGAATAAAAGCCGATGCCGAGGATGAAGGTGCCGATCCAGCCAAAGATCTGGGCGTGACCGTGCGCCTGGATCCAGGATGCAGAGACGGAACCTGCCGAGCGATGGCTGCTGATGGCCATCAGGTTCCAGACACCGAGGAAGGTTCCGGGGAGCAGCATGAAGACGAGGCCGGTCGCGATGTAGAGCATCAGCAAGCGGGACAACGAGCTTTCGCGGGCCGCGGTGATGTCGAAAATTTCCAGCGGAGTTAGCGGCCGGCCAGCCTCTTCTTCAATGCGCGTCGGTAGTGCGGACATGCTGCGAATCTCCTAGTGCGCCTTTTCCATGGCAATGGCACGGGGAAAAAGGATGTTGTTTTCCAGGTGGATATGCTGATGGAGGTCGGCTTCAAGAGCCGCCAGGGCCTGGTACAAGGTCTGGAAGCTGATGCAGGCATCGGCCGGAGGCGTGTAGCCGGCGCTGGCCTGACGCATGGCGCGCAAAGCATCGCCGGCGGAGTCGTGCTCCTGCATCATCATCGTCACCGGGTTTTGCACGCTGCCGAAAGGAGGCGGCAGAACCGGCTCCTTCTGGATGACGGACTCTTCCATCCTCGCGATGTAGGGGAACAGAACCTTTTCTTCTTTCATCATGTGCATGGTCAGTTCCTGGTCTAGATCGTGAAAGGTGGCGCGCATTTGCGGCAGTTCGGGGTGGTTGTTGCCGTGCACGGAGCAGACTTTGTCGAACAGCGGGCCGAGGCGAGCGATTTCATCGCGTGTGTATTTGTGGTGAGTGGTGACGATGTGCGCCACCAGGTCGGCCAGTGGTTCGGTTGGCCAGTTGCGGTTCTTTTGGACGGCGCGGGCAGACTGCTCGGCTATGTCGAGCGAGTCGAGGACCTCGTCCATCGGGAGATTCGCGGTGCGGCAGGCTTCTTCGAGCGACTTGTGGCCACCACAGCAGTAGTCGATGCCCAGCTTTTCAAATACTCGGGTGGCGGCGGGATTTTCGAGGGCTAATTCCCTTACGGTTTTCTCGGCGGTTATGCTCATCACATCCTCCTCGTGGCGTCTGTGCTTCGTACCACGGTTGATATTCCGAAGGTAGCGGAGCGGCGGAGGCGTGCCGATGACTTTTGTCACGGCGATCGAGGAAGGGGGCGAGGAACATGGGAGAGGGACGGACTTTGTCATCATGAGCAACTTGAAGGGCCTGCTGTTTGGTGCATGGACAAGAAAGCAGGTCCTTCGCTTCGCTCAGGATGACAATACCGTGAACGGATGGACACAATTAATGGACACAATTAAAGGATGGACACAATCACGAAGTGTTACTCGGAAGACTGCAGTTCGGCTTCGAGGGCTTTCAGATCGCAGACAACGACGCTGCGGCCATCGATTTTGATCATGCCCTCGGCTTGCAGCCGGGAGAGATTGCGGGAGACGAGTTCGCGCACCGTGCCAATTTGCGAGGCCAATTCCTGGTTGCTGACGGGTACGGTGATTTCTACGCCTTCTGCGGTGCGTTTTCCTTCCTTTTGGGCAAGACGTACTAGAAAGGAAGCCAGGCGGTGGCGCACGGTGGTGAATGAGAGCTCTTCGATAATACCGACCAGACGGCGTAGACGCGCGCCTACCACTCGTAGCACCTTAAGGGCAACCTGGGGATGGGCCAGACACAGGGCCTGGAAATCCTGTTTGCTCACGAAAAGAAGCGTGGCGTCGCCGATCGCGGCGGCCGAGGCCGGGTAGGTTCCTCCATCGAAGACGGGCAACTCGGCGATGGAACTGCCGGGGCCATCAATGCTTAGCACCTGCTCGCGTCCGCTGGCGGAGCTCTTGAAAATTCGCACCTGGCCGCGCTCGACCACATAGAGTCCGGAACAGGGCTCGCCTTCCCCGAAGACGGTCTCGCCCGCCGAGTAGTGGCGCGGGATGGCGCGCTGGGCAAGAAAACCCAGCTCGTTGTCGGTTAGCACAGAGAAGATGGCAACTTTCGCCAGCGTCTGACCAGGGGTGAGTGTAGATTCGGGCACGATGGCTATTGTACCGGAGCGGCACGGCGGAGAAATCGGTGCGTCCAACGCAGGTTCACGATCTTCGTGCCTGCACGCTCCGGAAATTCCGACCGTGACATTAGTCATAGGCGTCCTCTGATACGTCGGTCAGTCTGTAGTTATCGTTATTTACCGCAGTCAGTATCGCGAACAGGGGATCGACTTGGAGCCGCGACTCGACTTTGATGAACGCCCATTCATTGTGATCTGGGAGACAACCCAGGCTTGCGATCTGGCGTGTGTGCATTGTCGCGCATGCGCCCAGCCCGTCCGCAGCCGCCTCGAACTCAGTACCGACGAAGCCAAGCGCCTGATTGACGAGGTTGCGGCGTTGGGAGCCCCGGTCTTTGTGCTGACCGGAGGCGATCCGCTGAAGCGTCCTGACATCTTCGAACTGGTTGAATACGCCTCGACTCACGGCGTGCGAATTTCCCTTACCCCGAGCGCCACACCGCTGCTGACCCAGGAAGCCATTTGCCGGCTGAAACAGTGTGGTCTGGCGCGGCTGGCTATCAGCCTGGACGGTCCCACGGCCGAAATCCATGACGCGTTTCGCCGGGTTCCCGGTTCCTATGATTGGACGCTACGCGCAGTGCGATGGGCACGTGAGATCGGGCTTCCGGTTCAGATCAACACGACGATCACGCGGCACAACTTGCAGGACCTGGACGCAACGATCGCGCTGCTCGAACAACTCGATATCGTTTTGTGGAGTGTCTTCTTCCTGGTGCCGACGGGGCGCGGCTCCGCCGTCGACCTCCTCTCGGCCGAGGAGTTCGAGCAGGTTTTCGACAAGCTCCACGCGACTTCGCAGCGGGTGAAATTCGATATCAAGAGCACGGAAGCGCAACACTACCGGCGGTTCCTGCTGCAGCGCCGGACAGAGGAAAAACGAAAAGGAAATGGCCGGTCACTGCCGCCGATGGGGGGGACGAGTACGGCGGACGGAATCGGGCGCGCGCCGCGTGGAATCAACGACGGCAAGGGCTTCGTCTTCATCTCACATCTGGGAGAAGTTTTTCCCAGCGGGTTCCTGCCGGTCTCGGCGGGAAACGTACGCCGGCAGTCGTTGGCGGAACTCTATCGGCAATCGCCGCTTTTTGTTTCTTTGCGCGACACGAAGAACTTGAAAGGCAAGTGCGGCATTTGTGAATTTCGCGAGGTGTGCGGCGGATCGCGGGCACGGGCGTACGCTCTGACGGGAGATGTGTTCGCCGAGGAGCCTTGCTGCGTTTGGCAACCTAAAGAGACTGTGATTCCGTACCCGCGAAGAGCTTGAACCACGGGGTACGCTTCGGCTCCGCTGAGGGCAGGCTGCGGACGCCCGGAGGCTTAATCAAAGTTTCCCTGACAGGCTGCCGAAAAAGCCGCCGAGGGGCGCGAGAAGCTCACCTCAGGCGCTAAAGCGCGACGCATTTTCAAGGGCTTAGCGGCACGAGTAAACTCGTGCCCTTCCCAAAACCTGCTGGAAATGGAGTTTTTCCGCAGGCTGCTAAGGTTCTTTGGCGGAACCGGGGAGATTTATCAGGCGAAGATCGTCGGAGCGAACAAAATCGGTTAGCTTCGACTTGGTCACGATGAAACGTCTGGCGTCGCGTTTCAGGAGGCCCATGCGGGTGAACCTGGTGAGTTGTGTCGTGACCGTCTCCCGGCTGGTCCCAATCAAGTTGGCTAGATCTTCATGGGTCAGACGGACGTTGATCAGCGTGCCGTTGGGAACTTCCTTTCCGTAGTTCTCCGCCAACTGCAGAAGTACTCGAGCCAGGCGGTGGTAGGACCAGGTGTGACCAAATTCCGCCAAGCCGCGCTCTACCGAGGCCAATCTTTTCGAGAGCAGCCGGATGAAGGTCAGGGCGACGGTGGGGACGGTCGCAAGAAGTTCCACAAAGGACTCTTTGGAAATGATGGTGACGAGGGAATCTTCGAGGGTCACGGCGGTGAAGGCCCGCTGCTGCTCGGAGAGGAGAAGTTCGCCGAAAACTTCGTCGGGCTTGAGGATGTGCAGGATGGTTTCTCTGCCCTTGTCGGAAAGGGAAGAAAGCTTGACCATGCCTCTCCTCAGGATGTAAACCGCGTCGGCCGATTCGCCTTCCCCGAAGATCCTGGTGCCCCTGGGAAACTGCTTGTCGGTCGAGAGGCTGGAAATCTTCCGGGCGTCGCGCTTAGCGGTGCCCTGAAAGAGATCCAAGGCAGTGACGAAGGGCGGCAAAACGTTCTTGGCGAGGATAGGTGGTTGCACCGTGGAGCACGATAGCACCCGGGGATGGGGAGTTCAACGGCTGAAAGTAAACGGGAGGCATGACTTCAGAAAGGTGCGGAGCCTGGCGACGCTTCCATGCTGACATTCCGCCTTCAACCCAGACAGCCATTTGAGGTGCTGCCGACTGAGGACCAGGTCGAGAAGCATGAGTGCGAAGAGGGCCGCGCAGCCGTACAAATAGGCCCACGGGAGCACATCGCGAGATAAGGCGAGTTGGGCCGAGGCCGGAGGCGGATCGGAAGCATAGAGGGAGCCTCCAAAGGCCAGGGGGGCGGCCCAGGCTACCCATTCGGGATCGAGCGAGAATAGGATCAAGGCGCAGACGACCGCGTATAAGGTCCACAGCAACACACCGTTGAGCGTGAACAGCGGGTCATTGGCAGGATCTTTCACGGCAGGCACCCCCACCCCCTTGACCCGAACTTTAGGGCAAATGCCAGGCCAATTCCGTGAGAGTTTTCACAGCGCGCAGGTAAATTGCACCGGTGATAGGGCGCGAAAAGACACTTTTTCCGGAAAATTGTGAAAGGTTTCACAGCTATTGTCGGAAGCTGCACCGACAATCTGCCTCGCCTGCTCACAAGGTACGGAACCGCAGTTTGCGGTGGACCCTTGCGGAATCGCTGCCGCGTCGACCCGGGCGGCAAAGGGGGACGGAAGATGGCAGAACGGGAGCAGAGATACACCACTCCACCGAAGCTGGCTAGCCGTGGTCCTCTCGGTTCGGGATAAGGACGAACAACCATATTTAAGGAGAACAACTATGGCAGAGGTAACCGACAGCGGGATGTTGAAGGAGTGGTGGGCGAATCCGGCCGTAGTGGGGTTAATGGGATTCGGCTTGACGACGATGGCGACGGGGTTGCATAACGTCGGATACTGGAGCGCCGGGCCGACACTGGCACTGGCCATTTGCTTCGGAGGCACGGCGCAATTCATTGCGGGAATCGTGGACCTGCGAAAAGGAAGTATTTTCGGCGGGTCTGCCTTCATGTCTTATGGCGCTTTCTGGTGGGCGCTGTTCGTGCTGCTGTATGTGCAGCCGAAAACGGGCATCCCGGCGGGCCATCCGGAGGAGCTAGGGTTCTTTCTGATGTGGACGCTATTCACCCTTTCCTTTTGCATCGCGGTCCATGGCGTCGGGAAGTTTCTGGCGATCCTATTCTGGCTGCTTCTGCTGGCCTTCATTTTGCTGGACTTCGTAGTCGTCGGCAAACTCGGGGCGCCAGTGGCCGGGTGGGAGATCTTCATCACGGGCCTGGTCGCCTGGTACATCGCTACCGCGACGTTGGCGAATACGGTTTACAAAAGGAAGGTTTTGCCGCTTTCCTAGAGATCGCGGATTCGCAAAACGCGTGGCCCCCGGTTACGACGTGGGGATTCGCCGAGAAACATTTGATTCAGGAGGGCCACGCGCCTGTTGGTCATGTCGGCGGTTTTGCCGCCCGGAGAGCCTAGCGGCTTAACGAGATCTAACTCTGCTCTAACTCTGCCAAGAACCAGAGTGCGCACTTCAGGCGAGCCCACCGCCGTCCACGACAAGATGGACGCCGGTAATCCAGGTTGACATTTCACTCACGAGAAACAGGACGGCGTTGGCGACATCGCCGGGAGTGCCGACGCGGTTCAGCGGACGGCTGGCGGCTTCCTTCATAAACTGCTCGGGGTTCTCGCCCAACTGACGGCACTCACTGGCCAGCATGGGAGTGTCAATGTCGCCCGGGCACACGCAGTTCACGCGGATGTTGTCTTTACCATGGTCAATCGCCATCGCCCTCGTCAGGTTCAGCAGCCCAGCTTTCGCGGCGCAGTAGGAAGCCGCCTGCGGTCCGCCCTTTAACGCCCATCCCGAGCCGGTATTGACAATGGCGCCACCACGGTTGCGGATCATGTGTGGAATCACCTCGCGCGACAGCAGGTATGCGCTTTTCAGGGTCACATCCAGGACTGTGTCCCACTCTTCTTCCTGCAACGCCAAGACGTCTTTTCGGAGGACGATGCCGGCGTTGTTACAGAGGATGTCGATTCGGCCATAGGCGGTCACCGTTCGGGCTACGGCCGCTTGGCAATCGGAGCGCAGACAAACGTCGCAGGGGATAGCCATGGCATTTCCTCCGTCTCGCTGGATCTGGGCTACGGTCTCCATCGCGCCGTCGGTGTTCTTGTCGAGAACGGCAACGGCGGCCCCCATTTCCGCCTGACGGACGGCGATCTCACGGCCGATTCCCGAGGCAGCTCCTGTCACTATCGCAACTTTGCCTTCCAGCGACAGCAGTTGCCCTGCTCGACTGCGGACTTCGCTCACATTCATACTGATCTACCTCGTTGCCGAATTTTCAAACCCACAACTCGTCCTTTGGATTGACCATGAACCCCATACGGGTGTTCGACGAGAGCTGGTTCGTCCCTCTGGGACTTAAATCATCTCTTCTATTCTTCCCAGCGCTAAAGCGCTGGGCTAAGGTCGGTCGCCCCTCCGGGGCGGGATCTTTCCGCCATCGCACGAAACCGAATCTCACTTACACCCCATAAGCCCTGCCAAGGGTGAAACTAGAAGTGGTCTCATAAATGGTTTTCAGAGCAAGCGCCCGGCCCTCAGGGGCTAAAGCCCTCGTTTTTATTGGCCGGTAGCGGCACGGCTAAAGCCATGCCCTTCCCAAACCATCTATGAGACGAGTTCTAGTATTGGGGAGCATAGGGTCGCCTCTTACGACACTCCCTTCTTACGACACTCCCTGTCCTTTGCCGGCGTTTATCCCAACGCTTCCAGAGCGCGCTCCATTGCGCGTAGGGTCTGCTTAACGTCTTCGGTGCTGTGGGCGGCGGTCACTATCGAGTGCAGAGTCGCCGCAGGACTTGTGTAGACTCCGTATTCAAATAACTTCAGAGACAAGCGCTGATATCGTTTGCGGTCGACATGCTGGCAGAATTGCCGGTAGTCGCGGATACGCTTCTGCTCGGTAAACATGATTTGAAACATGGGACCGACGCGCTGCACGATGGCAGGCGTTCCCTTGCGGCGGAAAAGTTCGGTCATGCCTGAGGCGAAATGGTCGGCCAGTTCCCGAATCTGTTTGAATAAGGCACCGCCGTTTCGAGTCAGCTTGCCGAGACCGGCGCGCGCCGCATGCAGCCCAATGCGCGAGGCGTTGTGCGTGCCGTAGTGCAGGACGCCTCCGCTGGCTAACGCGCCCATCACCTCGGCGCGTCCGGCGAAGGCAGCGACCGGGAGTCCGCAGCCCAGCGCTTTTCCAAAGGTAACAATGTCAGGCGACAGCTTGTAGTACTCCTGGCAGCCGCCTGGCGCAATGCGAAACCCGGTCACGGTTTCGTCCAGGATAAACAGAATGCCGTGATGGCGGGCCAGTTTCTGCAGATCTTCCAGATAGCCGTCGTCCGGCGGAATCACGCCCATGTTCGCCATCACGCCTTCGGTGATCACGGCCGCGATCTGTCCGGGGTGGTTCTGAATGGCACGTTCCAGGGAAACGAGATCGTTCCAGGGCACGACGATCGTGTCATCGAGGGCGTGGCGGTTAAGGCCCGAACTGTCGGCGATCCTGACCGGATCGCTCGGCCACCCTAGCGCCGTGGGCGGGAGCGGATTCGACGCTACCAGCACATCGTCGTACCAGCCATGATAGTGCCCCTCGAACTTCAGGATCTTCGGCCTTCCGGTCGAAGCGCGCGCCAGCCGCAGCACGGCCATCACGGCTTCGGTTCCGGTGTTCGCGAAGCGGACAACCTCGGCATTGGGCACAATCTGCTGCAGCAACTCGGCGACTTCAAGTTCGATTGCGGTCGCGGTCGCGAAATGAGCGCCGGTGGCAGCACCTTCCGCAATCGCCTGCGTTACCTCGGGATCCGCGTGTCCCAGGGGCAGCGCGCCGAATCCCATCATCCAGTCGATGTATTCGTTTCCATCTACATCGAATAAACGGGAGCCCTGCCCGCGCTGCATGAAGATGGGATACTCGCCATAGTTCGCCGGTCCGCGGGAGGGAGAGCTTCCGCCTTCGATCAGTATGCGATTCGCGCGCTGATACAGTCGTTTCGATTGCTCCGTACAGAAAGCTGCCGTGCTTTTAGTCGCCAAGTTCCCTCCTCATACCCGCGTACGACGGCAGAAACCGCCGAATCTTCGACGTCGTTGTTGAGTATTGGCTAGAGCATTTCTCCCGATGGTGTAGAGTGTGGTCCCTCAGCGGCTGAAGCCGGAACCCCTTTGGAGTTCAGGGCGGCACGGCTGAAGCCGTGCCCTTCTCGTTCTTGCCCTCCCTCTACAGCAAATTGAGAAATGCTCTAGACACTCGCACGCGGACGAGATAAACCTTACTATAATCCGGTAAGCAAGTGGAGGATGGAAAATGCGAGGACGGTATCTGGGTTGTGTTCTTCCTGTAGCGCTTGCCGTGCTTTGTCTCGCGCCGGTTTCATGGGGCCAAGGGGCCGACAAGACCGCACGCGTGCTGTTCAATGCCAAAGTATTCACGGGCGTACCCGATCATCCTTACGCCGACGCGGTCGCCATTCGCGGCGACAGGATCGTGGCGGTCGGCAGCCTGGCCGAGGTCTCAGCCATCGATCCAAACGCAACTCGAGTCGACTTGCAAGGGAAATTCCTGCTTCCCGGATTCATCGACAGCCACGCCCACCCCATCGAAGGCGGTCTCACCCTGATCTCCGCCGATGTGGACAACCAGATGCCCTCGATGGACGCCCTGGTCACGTTTGCCGGCGACGCGAAGAAGAGCGGAAAGGGCATGCGCGGCGATGTCCTCTTCATCAGCGGGATGCCCTTGGCCTACTGGTCTAAAACCGGTGAACTCAATGCCCGCTTCAGCAGCGGAGTCTACGCTGAGGTGCCGGTGTTTCTCGGCGGGATGGACGGCCACACGGGCTGGGCCAATCGGGCTCTGCTCCGGCGGGCTGGAGTCACCAAAGATTTCCTAAGCCGTCTTTCGCCGTCAGAGCGGGCCTACTACGGGGTTGACGCCACCGGCGAGGCCAACGGTTTTGCCGTCGATGTTGGACGGGACAAGATCGAGGCTGTGATCCCGCCACCGACCACCGAGCGATATCTCGAGGGCGGACGAGCGGCGGTCCATTACCTGCACAGCCTGGGAATCACGGGCTGGCTCGACGCCATGGCCGAGCCGCCGGTTCTGGCTACGTACCGGAGCCTGGCGCAGCGCGGAGAACTCACCGCGCATGTGGTCGCGCTTCCTGTGGTCAATCCGCGCAACGATCCGGCAAAGGAACTGGAGGCCGTGCAAAAGATCCGGCAGGAATACGCCAACCTTCCGAATCTGAGTCTTCCGGGGATTAAGGTGTTCGCCGACGGAGTGATGGAGTATCCATCGCAGACGGCGGCTATGACGAAGCCTTATCGGAACACGGGTAAGTCGGGAGACTTGCTGTTCGATCCGGCGCGCTTTGCCGAGTTAGCCACGATGGCAGACAAACAAGGTCTGATCGTGCATGTTCACGCCTTAGGCGACCGCGCGGTGAAGGAGACCCTCAACGGAATTGAGGCGGCGCGGAAAGCCAACGGGAACAGCGGACTTCCCCACACGCTGACCCATGTTCAGGTGGCCGATCCCGAGGATTTCGCTCGCTTCCGGCAGCTTGGCGCGATCGCGGCGCTGCAGCTATTGTGGGCCAGCGCCGAAACCGACACGATTGAACTGCTCAAGCCATACCTCGACCCGGAGTTGTACCGCTGGCAGTATCCGGCGCGCTCGATTCTTGATGCCGGCGGCATCATCTCGGGGGCAAGTGACTGGTCCGTTTCCAGTCCTAATGTGTTTTGGGCGATCTACCAGGCCGAAACCCGCAAGGGACCCGAAGGCGTGCTGGATGCGGCTCAGTCCATGCCGCGCGAAGCAATGCTTTACGCCTATACCCGGAATTCGGCGCGCGCGTTAAACCAGCAGGACAAAATTGGATCGCTCGCGCCGGGCATGCAAGCGGATCTTGTGCTCGTCGATCGTGACCTTCTGACGGTTGCACCCGAGGAACTGAAAGATGCCAAGGTTCTGTGGACCATGGTGGGGGGTGTCACGGTTTATCGGGCACAACCGTAGGCGCCGTGATAAAGCTGGAGAAGAAGTCGGCAGCCGGGTGCGCAGCCCCTAAAGGGGCGCCTGATTCCTAAGTATTTGCGGTATCGCTAAAGCGATACCCTGATACGAAGCAGAGTTTTACCGCAGCCTGTTGGGCGCGGGCGGTCCGCGCTGGGTTTTCCCACGTCTGGCTGGAACCTCCAGAGAGGCCTCAGAACGATACCCTTGCGCTCAACTGAATTTCCCGGCCCGGCGTCATCGCCATGGTGATGGTGCCGAACTGGGGAGTGTTCACGAACCGGTTGGGCGTTCCCAGGTTGACTTTGTTCAGCGCATTGAAGGCCTCACCGCGGAACTGAAAACTGGCCTTCTCGGTGAGGCGGAAGGTGCGGGCCAGGGCGATGTCGAGGGTCTGCATGGGTGGACCGTAGACCGAGTTTCGCCCAACGTTGCCGAACGCGTACGCGGGTGGAGCTGCGAAGGCTGCCGGGTTGAACCACTTGGCGGCCGTGTGCGTTCCCGGACCGAAGACGGGCTGGCCGGTGACGTTGGCGCGAATCGGGTTCTCTCCTAACACCGTGCCGGAATTCGCCGTGTCTCCGAACACCGAGATGGTCAAAGGCATTCCGGATTGCGCCTGGTAGATGGTCGTGAAATGCCAGTGCTCGGTAATCATGCGAGTCCAGGCCGACGCGGCGTACGCCGGGATGTCGAACACACTGCTTAAGGCGAAGCGGTGGCGGACGTCGCAACCTGGACCTTTTTCCGCCGCCAGGTCGCTGTTGTTCTGCGGAATCGCGGCCTCGTCCATGGGAGAGCGGAAGTCGGGCGCATTGGTCAAGGTCTTCGAAAACGTATAGTTCGCTAGGAAGCTGAGGCCGTGGGAATACCTTCTTCGCACATTCACATAGGCTGCGTCATACCAGCTCTGCGCCGTGTCTTCCAGGCGGTTGATAGTGCTCACGGGAAAAGTCTGACTCTGGATAATCGCCTCAGGATCGCTGCTAGGCGTGAGCACCGTGCCATTCACGAAGGTTAGCGTCGGGAAGGGCCGGCGCGGTCCGATGGGGCCCGGTCCGGGAGGGGCATTGTTGATCAGGTGAGCCCGCTGCAGATGAAATCCTCGCGCGCCCAAATAGCCCACCGCCAACGTTGTGTTGCCGCCAAAACTTTTTTCCAGTTGCGTGTTCCACTGCTGCACGTACTGCGCGGGCGCGTTGGGATCGAAGGCCGTGAAGCTCCCCGTGGTTGGTTTCAAGGCGCCGTTTCCGAGCACCGGCGTAGCGAAATTCATGCCGCTTGCGAACAGGGCCGCGGGCGGCGTGAAGTTGTCGGCCTGCTGGGTTTCGGGGAAGACGTAGGGCACATTGTGCCGCTGGTTACACCACGTGTTCTCATCCACCGGAGTAAAGAAAATGCCGTACGCGGCGCGGAAGACTAGTCCCGCTCCAGGCAGGTTTTTCGCGATTCCAATGCGGGGCGCGAAGTTATGCTTGTTCGAATACAGTAATCCCTTCGGATACCCCTGCTCTCCGCCGATGAAGACTTCCGGCACGCCGGCCTGGAATATCAGGTTTGAGTTGGTGTTGTCGCGATCGTAGAGCGGGCTGGTGTATTCGTAGCGCAGCCCGAAATTCACGGTCGTGGTCGATGTGATCTGCCAACTGTCTTCGGCGAAGGCGTCCCATCCCCAGTTGCGCAGGTTCATCTGCGGCACGCCGGCTTGGCGTTGCTTTACCGCCGGCAGGCTGAGCAGCAGGCTGGCTAGTCCCGATCCGCTGCCGTCGTTGAATCCGAATTCCGTGGTGTAGCCGGTGGTGTATTGGTAATAGCCGCGGTTCTGGAAGAAGCCCCACATGGGCCAGATGTAGCGGCGAAAATCGCCGCCGAACTTCAGGCCGTGGCGTCCTCGCTGCCAGGCGAATGTATCTCTGAGTTCTGCGGTTGTGTCCCAGGCGTGCATGGGCGTGGCGGCGAAGGCGTCTCCGATTCCGGTATAACCTTGGGCCGCGAACCAGGGAGCACCCCACGCGCCCGGCCCGCCGAAACCGATCCCTTGAATCCCTAGCTGCGCCACTATGTTATTCACTCCATCGTTCTGTGAAGTCCGGTCCATCGCGAGACGCGAGAATGCGAGTGAGAGCGTGTTCAACCGGTTGCTGGAGAGCGCGTGGTTCCAGGTGGCCACGGCTTGCTGCGACAGATTGTCGAAATTCACGCCGAAGCCGGGCAGGTTCTCCGTAGTCGAGGTCATTCCGCTGCTTGGCGAAAACCCGCGTTCCGCGCCCACGGAATAGCGCCCGAAGACGGTGTCATTGTTCCGGAACACATGGTCCACGCGCGCGGTACCCTGATCCTGAGTGTGATTTTCGTTGCGGATGTCGAGGTAGTTATTGGAATCGACGCCGGAGCCCGTGGTCATCGTCATGTTCGGCATCGGCAGATACTGCTGCAGAAATGCTTCCAGTTGCGGATTGATCCGATCCAAGGGAATCTGGTTGTTGGGAAACTGGCTGCGCGTGTAGGGATAGTTCGTGGGACCGGTAGGCTTGGTGGGATCGTAGTTCGGATTTGCCACGGCGGTGGTTGGGTCGTAGATCCTGGCGTTGCTCATGCTGAAGTCGCCGGCAATTTCGTTCGCGGTCGGAACCGTCAACGTCTGTGCGTCCGCCTGCGCCAGGCGCAACCCCTCATAGTTGAGGAAGAAGAACGTTTTCTTGTCTTTTCCCAGCAGCGGCCCGCCAAACGAGACGCCAAAATTGTTTTGCACCAGGTGATTGTTGCCCATCGACGCAAACGTCGTGGCATCCATGGCGCCGTTACGCAGGAATTCATACGCGGTTCCGTGATACTGATTGGTGCCGCCTCGGGTCACGATATTGATCTGTCCGCCGCCCGCTCCACCCATATCGGCCGTGTAGCTGCTGGTTTCGACCTGGAACTCCATTACCGCGTCGGGAGACGGACTCAGATTTTGCGTGTTGAAGGTGGGATCGGTGTTGGTCGCGCCGTCGAGCAAGAAGAAGTTGGCATTCGGGCGGCTGCCCCCAATCACAATGGCTGAGCGCTGTCCGGGGCGCCAGTACAGTGGATTCGTTTCCCCGGTTTGCGCGCCAAAACCCACGTGCGCACCCGGCACCGTCAGCACGAGGTCCACTAACATGCGACCATTCAGCGGAAGTTCCTGGACCGACTGCCGTTCCACCACCTCGCCCACGCTGGCATCGGTGGTTCGCAGAACATCGGCCGCGGCGCTCACCTGCACGCCTTCCTTCACTGCGCCGACCTTCAGTCCGATCTCGATCGCTAATTTCTCCCCGACCTCAAGATGCAAAGACTGCTTCACCGTGGCAAACCCCGAAGACTCCGTGGTTAGCTCATAGTCGTCGGGCGGAAGCGCGGGAGCGAAGAATAATCCCTGGTCGTTGGTGGCGAGCGTGCGAATCGCACCCGTGCTCAGGGCCTTGAACTGAACCGTCGCGCGGGCAACGGGAAGAGATTGCGAATCCGCGACTGTTCCGGTGACAACCGCGTAATTGCTCTGACCGACCACGGGCAGTACTAGCCCCATAAGACAAAACAGCAGTAAAGATGTTCGCATCGACCTGCCCCACGTGTCCGGGTACCCCGAAGAGACTTCACCCAGGATTAAGTGGAGCGATTATAGGGATGTAAAGGGATGGGTCAATAATAGGAAAGGAGTAGGCGCTGCGCGATCGCTCTGGTCGGCATTATTCAAGCGCAGCGAAGGACCTGCTTTCTTCCAGATGCAAGAGACAGCAGGTGCTTCGCTTCGCTCAGGATGACAAAATCTGACGAGGATGACAAAATCTGACGACTTGAGAGTTGGCGAACCGGTTGCTCACTCTCCCACCAGCCAGGCGTACTGCGCGGCGGTCAGCGGCACTACGCTCAATCGTCCTTGCCTCACCAGGGGAGAATCCACGAAAGACGACCGCGCCTTTATTTCCGCCAGCGTCTTGGCTTTTGCGATTGCCTTTCCAACTTTGATCTTTACCTGCGGATTTCTGGGATCGCTTGCATCCACATTTACCACCGACGCGGTCCCTACCACGCTCTTCTCGTCGCCGGTGTGGTAGATGACCAACCGCTCTCCTGGCTTCATTTCGCGCAGGTGCCTCACGGCCACCGGATTCGTCACCCCATCCCAAATCGTGGTCTTCTCCCGCTCGAGATCGGCGAAGGAATAGACCGAGGGTTCAGTTTTCAAGAGGTAGTCCATGGGCAGGTATTGTAAACAAGTGGAGGGATGGGCGTCTCGACGGTCCGGCCGGGCGGGGACGCCCAGCTCTCCACCGGCAAACTTCGATCGACAGCCGTCTTGTTACCGCGGAGACTTCCCTTCCGGGCCGGTTTCGCCAACAATAGAAGCGCCTTGTGACTGAAGCCTTTGACAACCCGGGCGCGATCACGATGGCCAAGGCCATCGAGCGCTACTTTAACATTGCGCTTTATCTGCTTGTGCTCAGCGGCTTCGGCACTCTGGCTTCGACCGGAGGGCTGGACCTGACGGCGGTGGTTCTGGTGGGGCTCGCGCTCGGGCTGCGCGGAATCCAACTTCTTACGCGGCGCGAGTTTGTCATCCCGGAGCGCTGGACCACCGTCCTGACCCTGATTTACGTCTTCATCTATCTGGCCGACTACTTTTTTGTTTCGCGCGGGTTTCTGGCCGCCAGCGTGCATCTGGTGCTTTTCGCCATGGTGGTGCGGCTGTTCTCGTTGCAGCGCACGCGCGACCATTACACGCTGGCGGTGCTCTCGTTTCTGATGGTGCTGGCCGCCTCGGTGCTTACGGTTGGCAGCGTGTTTCTGTTTTCTTTTGCGGTTTTTCTGCTGATTGCCATCGTCGCTTTTGTGCTGATGGAAATGCAGCACTCCGTCGCCAGCGAACCCACGCACGCTCAAGATCCGCGCGCGGCATCGCCTCGCGCCGCCCCTGCAACCGAGCGCATGGCCTACGCGCTGCTGGCGATTGCTCCGGCGCTCATGCTGATGATTCTGGCCGGGAGTTTCCTGATCTTCTTCTTGCTTCCACGGGTTACGTCACGCTACTTGACCGCCTACACCCCGGCGAGCGATGTCTCCACCGGGTTCACGGATCGGGTGCAACTGGGGCGAATCGGGCAGATTCAGCAGTCGAGCGCTGTGGTGATGCACATCGAAATCCAACACGATCTGCACGGCGCTTACGACTTGAAGTGGCGTGGGATCGCGCTCAGCAATTTTGACGGCCGGGTCTGGTCGAATTCGTATGTACAAACTCCGGTGCCACCGGCGGGAGATGGCAGCTATCGGCTGGCGCCGGCGCTGGACCCGCGTGCGGCGCCGGTGGCCGCGAGCCGATCTATTCGATATCGCGTTCTGATGGAGCCGCTTGGAACCAACGTATTTTTTCTGGCGGAGTGGCCGCGGACTCTCTCCGGAAGTTTCCGGCAGGTAAGTACGGACGGGGGAGGAGCCGTCTACGATCTTGACGCCGACCACCCCGTCAACCGTTACGAGGCCGAATCGCAATTACCTGAAGTCGACAGCGGTGAACTTCGTCTGGCGCCGAATACCGCACCCGGGGAGATGGACCGGTACCTGAAACTGCCGCCGCTCGATCTTCGCATTGCGCAATTGGCGGAGGAGATCACGGCGCGGGCTCCCAGCAACTATGAGAAGGCGGTCGCGTTGGAGCGGTATCTCTCCACCCGTTTCGCATACACTCTGGAGTTGCCGAGCAGTGTGCCGGCGGACCCGGTGGCTTATTTTCTGTTCGAGCGAAAGAGAGGGCACTGCGAGTATTTCGCGAGTTCGATGGCCGTAATGCTGCGCTCGTTGCGGATTCCGTCGCGAATTGTGACCGGCTTTCGCGGCGGGGAATACAACGATCTCACCAGCCAGTATGTGGTGCGGGCCAGTGACGCGCATTCGTGGGTGGAGGCTTACTTTCCCGGGTCGGGTTGGATCAGCTTTGATCCGACTCCGGCGGGGAGCCTGGCGGGGC
>JAIQFO010000003.1 GCA_020073215.1 Terriglobia bacterium
CGCGGCGTGAGCACCGGATTGCCGTCGAGGGCAATAACCTGAAACTGGTGCCCCGGCAGTGCAATCTTAAGATCATCAGTCGCGCTTGCATTGAGCAACCTGAAGAGGACTCTTTCTCCAGTGCGAACTCGTATAGGCTCACCGTGGCCCAGCATCTTCCCATTGAAGCTGGCGTATTGATACGAGATTTCCAGGCCATTATTTGGCGGTCCCATGTGGATGGCCGTAGATGGCTCCCATTGGTGAATTGCCAGAAAGACTTCGCGATCATAATTGCCGGGCTCACTCTTTGGTTCTATATAAAGGAATCCGAACTGCCCACTGTACATTCCTTTTGTAAGGTCGGCGCCGGCTGCAGTATGAGTGTGATACAACCTTGTACCGGATGGTTTAGGAACAAACGTGTACCGGCGCTGGCCATGCGCTGGAACAGGCGGCGTACCCTCTTCGGCGGCTCCATCCACTTCCGAGGGCACCATCAAGCCATGCCAGTGCACCAGCTCTTCTGCATCTGTGTCATTGAACACGTCAACCGTTGTCGAGACGCCCTCACGCATGCGCAGAAGCGGGCCTGGTACGGTACCGTTATAGCCGACTGTTTTTACGATCTTCCTGGGCGCCAGTTCCACGAAAACGGGAGCAATATGGAGTGTGAAGTCTGCTTTTGCGGCAGATTGAGCTGCTCCGACAATGTTAGGAAAGAGCGCACGGCTGCCCATTTGAAAGGCTAGAGCGCTGGTGGCGGCCAAGAACTGTCTTCGATCCACATAGCCTCCTTGGGAAAGGCTTGCAATCCGACTATTTTACATTCGCACGGCGCGTCCGGAGAGTGGTTTGCGCTTTTGGGCAGCAGCGGCTTTCTGGAGATTTCGGCAAATAAAGCAGCAGCCTCACGCGTGGCGGGTGCGGACAAAGGCAGAGCGTTGAGGTGATGCATGAGGAAGGAGTTTTAGCAACTTATGAGCTTTGCTCAGAACAGGTCCGCCTGGTGTTGCAACAGGCGGTCGAGTGTTTCGATCGTTCCGAACACTCGCGCAGGCTGTGGAACAACCGCTCAGCAGCAGCCCCAGAGAGATTTGGTGCTTCCACTTCTATTCTGCGCAGTTTAGAGACTGACTTCTCTTGAGTGACGATCGGGGCTACGATGGAATAACGAGTAAATGCTCTGGCCTCCTTGCTAGCCGGGAAGGCGCGCTGAGCCTACCCACAGTTGAGCCAGATCTCTGAGGTTGTGTTTGTATGTACGCGTTACCAAGTATTCCTTCCCACCTTTTACACGCAGCCTGTACTCCCCCGTCGGTAAAGGTTGGATCTCCTCCACGGCCGAAATATTCACGACAACCGAGCGGTGGATACGAATAAAACCGTAGGGTTTGAGCTTCTCCGCCATGGACGAGAGGGACTCGTGCACCAAATAGGGCTTAGGTCGGTGTTGCAACGAAACGTAATTACCTTCGGCTTGCACTGCCAAGATGTCGGCTAAATCCAAGAGTAGGATGCTACCCTTTGCCTTGAACGCGATTCGTGGCGCCTGTCGTTTTGCTATAACCTCCAACTGGCGCAAGACTCGCATGAGGTTTACAGCATCAACTCGGATTACCGGACGCAATAATGTATCTGCAGCTTCGCAGAACTCGTCCGCTGTCGATTCAAGAGTGTCATCCCGTCTACTCTTGGTGGAGCAAATCGTAGCTCCCCGCAGTGGGCTAGCCGAAACGTCCGCATTAGCGTGAGCAGTTTGGTGAACAAACATCTCACGCGCAATGGCCTTCTGACCCTGAATTTCGCGAGCGCTCATGATGGAACCCTACCTGACCCTGACTGGGTCCGCCGTTCCATCCGACCACCAGCCTGCGGGAACCATGAATACGTCGATTGGTTCCGGAGCGCCACGGAACTGTGGATTGAGCATGAGGGGAGATTTGGACACATCTGCACCCCAAACTGCCCCGTCCATGAGTGGAGTGTAAAACATCAGGTGAGCCATCCAGCGGTGATCACCACCATCGCTCAGGTACTGTTCTTTCGACATCATGTAGCTCATGGCTCCAGGCTCGAGGGGCGGCAGTTCTTTTTTCTCGTATGCGACTTTGAGAGCATCGATGATTTGCGCTTTCGATTTCCCAGCCAGAATCATCTCCGTCCTCTTGTAGGTAAGTGGCAGGATGGATCGCGCAGCCGGCGGATTGAAGCAGACCGGGCCTCGAATTTTAGGGTTCCAAAAATTAGCGGCATCATCACCATCGAATGGGCCCATCCACCCCCGCTCCACGGCACATACGAAACCATTCTTGCCTTGGACTGCGGTTTCGTAGCCCTGCCGTCCCAGGACGAGGACCTCGGCATCGCGCGAGATGGCCTCCGGCGCCGCACTCCGCGCCATGGCAATCTCGGCATTTCGATCGGTCATCAGGTACTGGTCAAGCGGGGCCATGCTCGGATACGGCGCTTTGGCGTCCTGTGCTTGCGCGTGCCCCGCCGTGGTCAGCGTGAGCACCAGCGCGAAGCTTCCTAGTGCGAGAGTCCTGACTATCTTTCGGTCCATGGTTTTCTCCTTCGATACGGATTTAATGGGGATGGTTACTTCACTTCGCGTCCTGAACTTGCTCGCGCGACTCGTTGTACACCCCAAACTTTTCCGCCACCGGCTTCAAGGTGGGATAGAACTGCACAAACGTATGTTCGACGGCGGCATGGGCATCGTGGCACGACCAGCAGGGATTTCCTTTCGGCATGGCTTCGGAACTCTGGTTGCTATTGCCGAAGGCGAAGTATCCCCACTTGTCGGCGAAGCGGGATGAATCCTTCACTTCGACCGCCATGCCCATCAGGTCAGTTTGAAACTGGCCGTGTTTGTTGATGGATCCTTTGCTCTCGGCGCCGCGTTCTTCGACGAGCCACATGGTCTGCTCCGGCCATTTGCCCGAGTCCAGAAATTCCTGGTAAGCCCAGCGCGGCACGAAAACGTTGGTAAACATCTCGTGGCTGTCGGGAGCGGGGCTGTAGTTCATGCCATAGCCGGAAGACAGGAACATCCATTCCCGGTAGTCGGAGGGCCGGATGAGGTTGCCCTTTTCGTCATAGTGCGGCTTGAGAACTTTTGGCTCCGGAGATGCGGCCAGTTGCAGGAAGCAGAACGCGGCCACTAGACCGATGCCAGGAAGCTTTTTGATTTGGGCTGTTTTCATGCAGAGTCTCCAGTGACGCGAAAGTAAAGTGACGACGCGAACTCACTCAGAGCATACAAACCAGTTGGTATGTGCCGGTGTCCGACTGTCCGTTACAACGGATGCGATCAACCTCGCTTGCGGTTGCCCGGCGGGCGCAGGGACCGCAGCCAGTCCACGATGTTTCTGATCCCTGCTTTCATTACTTTCGGATCCTGAGCATTCTTTGCCAGCGAACCATAGCCTTCGACCATCGCGATCAGTAAGCCAGCAGCGTCAGCGGGCTCCAGGTCGCGGCGAACGCTTCCGTGGGTCTGGCCCTCTCGTAAAACGGAGGCAACGGCCTCGCGCCAGGCGTCGAAGATGATCGCCAGCCGTTTCCGGAATCCCGCGTCAAGAGGAGACATTTCCTGCGCCAGATTGTTCAGCTGGCAGCCACCCCGCACATCCGCGGGCCGAACGGGTATACGTTGAACCGCGCCGATCAAAGCGTCGATAGGGTCCTTAACGCTCTGTAGAGGCCGCACCCATTTGCCGTGGACGTTGGGGGCAATGACCTCTTCGACGACGGCGTATCCCAAGGCTTCCTTGCTTTTGAAGTGGTAGTACAGCGCTCCCTTGGTGACGCCAGCCGAGGCCAGAATTGTGTCCAGGCCGGCGCTCTGGAAACCCGATCTGTAGATCTCGCGGGATGCCGCCTCCAGCAAGCGCTCCCGCGTGCGCCCAGAATCACGGACCCTTGGCTTCTTCTCGTGACCCCATAACATACCGACCAGTATGTATGTTAATTATCGGAAAGTCAATCACCATGGGGCGGCCTGACTTTTAACTGCCGAAGTTCTCGAATTTCGTAACCTCTCGCCACTGTGTATGAAAAGTTGGAGAAACAGTCGCTCGATCGGTTTTGGGATCGTCCCGGGAGGTTGTTAGTCCGCCACTCGTTTTCGAACTCTGAAGGGTTGGGCCTGTTGTCTCACGTAATCGTTGTGAAGGTGGAACGCCACCTGCTCCCTCAGTTCCCACTCAGCAGGAATTTGTGAGGTTGTGGGCCAATTTCGCTTTCAATTGCACACTCACTGTCAGAGCGCCGAGTGGTACCTGACGAAAATCGCCAGCCACCCCGGCACCACGACTTTACCGGAGGAAAAGAGAGATATGAGCACGCTTAGGCGGTTGCGGAATTTCTGGATACCGTGGGTTTCGACGATGGTTCTGGCTTGCTTCAGCGATGCGGTCGCTCAAGTGAGCTACAAGGTTACCGATTTGGGCACTAACAACAGCAAAGACAACTTTAGCATGGCCATGGGCCTCAATAATCAGGGCTGGGCGGAGAACATGGATGGGTTCGTGAACCCTCCCGAGAATAATCTGAATACGACAGTTGCAAGGGGTCGCGCGGTGATAAACATCAACGGACGGAACATCGACCTGGGCACGCTTGGGAACCCCGACACTGGCAACAGTTGGATCGACTGGGGCGGGATCAACGACCGCGGCGAAGCCGTCGGTATGTCCGAAACAGCTGTTCCCGATCCGAACGGCGAAGACGTTTGCGGCTTCGGCACATTCCTTACGTGCGTTCCGTTTCTTTGGCGAAACGGCCGAATGAGCGCTCTCCCGACAGTGGGCGGCAATAACGGGCAGGCCAGCGCCATCAATAACCGCGGACAAGTCGTAGGATTTTCGGAAACGGCTAACCCTGACCCCACATGCCCGCCTGCCCCTACGATATCGCCCGTATTGTGGGAAAAAGGCCATGCCCAGCCTCTTCCCTTGATAGGTATCGATCCAGACGGTTTCGCAAACGGGATCAACGATCAAGGCCAAGCCGTAGGCTATTCGGGAAGCTGCATCGCAGCGCTTCACGCCGTAATGTGGCAAAACGGCACTGCCTTCCAGCTTCAAGACCTGGGATTTGCACGTTCCAATATCGCCAACGCCATTAACAACCTGGGCCAAAGTGTTGGGCAAGTCCGCAGAGCTGACGGCTCAGCCCGCGTCGCCGCTCTTTGGCAGCCGGACGGCACACTCACAGTCCTCGATCAGCATTCGTGCAAGTGCATTCTGTCGGGAGATCTTGCCTCCTTCGCCACCGGCATCAACAACCTGGGCCAAGTGGTGGGAAGCACCTTTGACTCCGACAACAACTGGTCCCACGGCTTCATCTGGCAGAACGGTGTGATGACCGACCTTAACACGCTAATTCCCGGGGATTCCAACCTCTCCGTAATCTCGGCTAGCAATATCAATGAGCGCGGACAAATCTCGGGTATGGCAACGGTGGTCAACGGGCCCCATGCGGGCAATATCCACGCCTATCTTGCGACCCCTGTGGACGCAAGTATAGGCACGTCGATGGCAGACGTCGTACGTACACACCCGAAATCCAATTCGCCCGTGGATGTTCGCAAACAGCCTTTGCAGAGATCCGGACACTGCCGATTCGAGCGATAAAGGGTATTTTTCGGAGCTTCCGCACCACGCATTCCAGCCATATGCTGCGCGAAGGCGCAAGGCGGAGATTGTGCGGACAACATGGGTCACGCGACTATCGCGTGACCCAGAATGTTTACGCAAGAGTTGGTGGGAAGAGCGAGTGGATGCTGTCACCCAAGCTGTCGAAGCCGTAACCAATGCCGCTCAAAATGCCGAGAAAGAGAAAAAGAATCAGCCTGAATCCGTCAGCAACGAATGAGTGCCCCCTTTGGCTGCCCCAGCAGGAGGCCAGAATTACAAGTTGTTGGTGACCGACCCGACCCATAGGTGACAGGTCGTACCGGACACGTTTCGCGGCCAGTCGCAACGCTCAATCCATGACGATCCGTATGCGCCATTGCGTGGAGTGCCCGAAGTGCCATACTCGATATCTGGTTGGTTTCAGCCCGTACCGTAACGGATCGCAGCTGGTGCCTCTGGGTGCAGTCCTCGAGGAATGGATCCTGTACTGTTCCTGCGGCAGGCCGGCCACTTCGAGTCGATGGAGTTCAACCGAGTTGAAGATATACGCGGTCTCCGATCAAGCGCATGGCCGCGGTTACGGTCCTCCCAAGGAGATCGTGCGGGCAGAGTCCGGTGCGGACGGCGATGCGTGATGACGGATGCAGGCGGGAGGTGAAAAGGTCGAAGGCTGCCCTCCCCACGCGGCCGACGATTCCGCTTGTACTTCTTCCGTGATTTCGGTTGAATGTCCTTGGAGTCCGTGACGGTATCCGCCTGGTCAGTCATTGTGTGCCCTCAAGACCATAAAACGCCTGAAACGGACTGAAACGGGCAAATCTTTCGTAACTTGTTGAGGAAGCGTATGGTTGCCGGTGTAACTCCCGGTCTTCAAAACCGGCGGGCGGCATCTTCGATGTCGCCGGTGTGTTCGACTCACACACGCTTCCGCCAAAACAAAGGACTTACCAGACCACACCTGCCGTTCACCTGCCGTTGACGGCCAGTCCTGCCACTTTCGAGGCAGCGCGGGCCATCTCATCGGTGACTACATCGCCGTAGGTGTTCATCGTTGTGCGAATGTCCGAGTGCCGCATTAGCTTCTGCTGTACGGTTATCGGAGTTCCCACAGCGGCAAGCCATGAGCGGTACGTGTGCCTCATGCTGTGCGTGCTGACGTGCGCGATTCCAGCGGTAGATGGTGCTTTCTTACACGCATCATTGAGGCTATCGGCTGACCACGGCAGACGGCCTAGTTGATGCGGTTCAGCATTCACAGCATCCACTCTCCTCCTCTACCACTCGCGCTACACTGATCTGCTGGCTACCGATTGGTTGCAAGCGTTAGCGTCGCCGGTAAGGAGATGTCACATGATGCTGGCAGTAGGCTCGACGAGCCGGCAGGGGAAGCTGAACGGGCTCGTCATTGCGCTGTTAGTGCTGGGCTGGGCCGCTTCGCTTCACGCGCAACGAAGATCCGCGACTGATTGCACACCCAGCTTTCCCTTTAAAGACTCGTGGTGGGGCGCCGACGCCGCCTACTCGATTCCGACGCCGGATGGGCGTTCTATCTGGATCTTTGGGGACACTCTGTACGGAACCGGGAGGGTCGTCGAGGGAAACGAACCGCGCATGGTGCGCAACAGCATCGGCGTCTCGACCTGCGACGACCGCAGCGGTTGGAAAATTGACTACGTGATTCGGCGGGGGGACGAGGGGCAGCTGCTGGACTTTTTTCAGGCGCAGCACAAGGACACCTGGTACTGGCCGCTGGACGGATTCTTTTACAAGAACAACTTGTGGGTGGCTTTGCTCTGCATGCGCAACTCGCCAAAAACATCGGCGGACGCATTGGGCTTTGAAACCTGCGGGACTGACCTGGCGAGGATCTCGGGGCTCGAGAATGACCCGCAGCAATGGAGCGTGAAATACTTCCCGCTCGTTCCCGACGGGGTTCGAGCGTACCCTTCCGCAACGGCGGTTGTTGAAGGCGAGTACGCTTACATTTTTGCGCTGCTGGAAGCCGGCTCGCGGCCCATGCTGCTGACGCGCATTCCCCTGGATGGACTCGACGCACCGGCAGAACACCTTCAGTACCTCGCCAAGAGCGGCGCGTGGAAGCCGGGGCTGACGCCCGCCGACGCCATGCACGTGATGCAACGCGGGAATACGGAAATGACGGTGCGATACCACCCCGGTTTGAAAAAGTGGATTGCCGTCCTGAACTATCCGAAACTTTTTTCGGACAAGATCATTGCCCGTACGGCGCCTCAGCTCGCGGGACCCTGGAGCAAAGGCAAGGTGATCTATCGGATTCCGGAGATGCAGAAGGGCTGGACGGGATATGACAAAGATACCATCTGCTACGCCGGCAAGGAGCACCCTGAATTTCGCCGACCTGGCTCCATGCTGATTACCTATGCTTGCAATACGATGGCGGTGCGGAAACTCGTGGGTCACCTGGATATCTACTTTCCGAAAGTTGTGCGAGTTCCGTTTAAGTAGGGACGCGGCTTGCCGCGTCTCCCGCAGCCTGCAAAGCGCTCAATCCCATTCCCACCAGTGTTCGGAGCGCTCTTTATGGGGATGGGGAATGGTAAGACGCAGCGTCATGGTCTGGTGAGGCGAGAGAGAGACGCGGAGGGGATTTGACGGAAGGGATTGCAGGACCTTGTTCTCGGTTATGTTCGTCTCTTCCGCGGCGGTGATTTTCAGCGGCGTTTTCAACTCGGCGACCGCCTGGTTGCCGGCGACTTCCTGAAGGCGGACGGTGTAATGCTCGGGGTTTCCGTCCGCGCTCGGTTTGAAGGCAAGCAGCGCGACGTCTTCTGAGCTCAGCGAAAAATAGGAACCTTGTGGTTGTGCGGGAGCCATGCCTCCCGCCAATTCCATCGCGATCAGTGGCACGTCAAAGGAAGTGCCTTCCCGGTACGACTCCACCGGGTTCAGGTCACCGTCGGCTGAACTGAGAGCGAAGTGATACCAGGACTGCGCCGGAAGGCCCGGCTCAACCGTGGAAAAATTGACCATGCCGAGATCACGCGTCTCGCCCTGGTCTTGTTTGTGCATGACCGTGACGCGGACCGCGTTGAGGAACGTGTTGGGCCCTTTCACGCTTGGCAATCCCGGCAAATAGTTGAAGAAGGGCTCACGTTCCGAGAGCGTCACGCGCAACGTCCGTCCGCCGGATTGACCTACGAGCACAAGCGAATGCTGGGGAACGGCAGCATCGGTTCGCGCTCCGGGGAGGTAGTCCTGGGGAAGACGGTGGTAGCCGGTTCCGTCTTCCACCCACACCTGGGCGGATCCCTCGAAACGAAACGGCAGGCTGAACGAGTAATATTCGCCGGGCTGGTTGCTGGCGACAAAGGGCATGCGTTCCCGATCGAGGAGGTTGGCAAATTCGATGCGCTTCACCTCGCGATAGAGCGTGATTTGGGTTTCTGGCCACAGAGTTTCCGGACGCTCGATGATGATGCGATCGAAGACGGGGCCGGTTTCGATGTGGATGGCGACTCGCGCCAAGGCGACCGGCAGGTTCGACCAGGCAGTCCAGCGCAGGAATTGATTCGCCGCTTTGTCGCCTGCGGAGTCTACGAGTTCGCGCTGCAGTTGCTTGTCAAAGACGCTGGTGACGGCGCCGTCCGCAGAGCGCACGTGAATACGATAGTAAGAGTTCTCGATGCTGGTGGATGGGTTGACCGGGCTGACGGCCGATGCCTGCGGCTTCCGGGGAGAGGGGCTGCCGGCCGGCGCGGGCTCAATCGAATAACTTTTGTGGCCGAAGGCGGGGACATCTGTGGCGACAAACTCGACTTCGTCCGCCGATACGCGCTGGACCGCAACGGGACGATCCGTAACCGCATCGCGCAGTACCACATCTTGCTTCGACTTTAGTCTTGCCACATCGGTGCGCTGCCAGCTCACGGGGTTGAAGACAACCAGAGTTCTCTTGCTTTTTCCTTCTGCGGCGGGCACTTGCGATAGCAACGTCTGCACGCCGGAATTGATCAGGTTGCGAATGTCTTCCTGGGCACTGCTGGTATAGGCCACATACTCGCGATTTTGCTGGTCGACTTCAGACCGGGACATGAGCTTCGGCCAGCCGACCTGGGCTGCGCCTGAGTGCTCGTCGTACTTGAACAGGTTGATACGGGCGTCCTCCAGATTGCCGGCAGGCACGCTGGTGAAGTTACGAAACGTCAGCAAGCTCCAGAGTAACTCGGCGACCGGCGCGTGGTCCTGCACCCAGCGCGCCTGGGCGCTGATCACCGGGGAATTCAGCTTTACTTCCGACCAGAGGCCGCTCCAATCGCCCGCGTAGGACGGGAACTTGTCATTTCCGTATTGCGCCTCCATGTGGTGGAAAAACTCGGCCGGAGTTGAGACAACGATCCGCGGTTGTTTACCGGCGGCGTTCCATTCGCGGATGGCGGGGAGAAGTTGCGTTGCCTCTTCATTGCTGGAAACGAAATCGTGCAGGTACAACAACAGAACTGCGTCGTAGGGATAGGCGGCTTTTGTGTACTTGTCGAGCAACTTGTCGACGCCGCGCTGCATGATCTCTAGCTTCGGGAGACCCTCCCATTCTTTGGGATAAAAGTGTTCCTTGGTGTAGGGCTCGCGGGCGACGGGATCGAGGTAATAGTCGGCGAAGGCTTCGGTGTAGCCGCCGAAGCGGCTTTGAGTTTGCCAGGTCAGAACCCGGCTGCCGTCGGGCGATTGCCAATAAAAAGGAACCTGGCCGGGACTTAGCGAGGTTCCTCCAGCGAGGAACAGGTTGGAGCCATTGACAAAATAATGCACGCCGCTGCGGGCGAGAATCTGCGGCAGGCGGAGGGTGAAGCCGGGGACATCATCCATCATGGCGAAGTCGGTCTTGATGCCCAGGCGCTTCTCCAGGTCTTTCATGTCATAGGCGATGCGGTTTAGCTGTTCGGCGCCCATGAACTCGGTGTGCATGCTGCCGAACACGGCGGAGACCTGAATTTGTCCTTTATTGACGAGGTCGACGAAGTCTTGGATCTGCTGCGGATCGCTGGTGCGCGCCAGCCATTCGCGAATCTGCCAGACGCTTTCGATGGTCCAACGGAACTCGGGATCGCGCTTGGCGTTGGCGATCACTTCGTCGATGTGCGGCTTTAAGCGGGGCAGGACTTCTTCTGGAGGAGCAATGAAGCCGAGGTCCCAATGGCTGCTGGGCATGACGTAGATGGTCTGAATTTGGTGGCGCGCTGCGGCTTCGGCGATTCGAGCATCTCTTGTTTGCGCGAGTCCGACGGCGGCGAGGGTCAGCAACAGGAGCGTAGAGGCGGTGAACCGGATCAAGGCCGTTCCTCCTTAGTGCTTCATGCCAAGAAAAACAGGGCCTCCATCTAAGGAAGCCCTGACTGTAATCAAGGTAGCACCCGTTCTAGAAAATGAACTTGACTGCCAGTTGCGCCTGGCGCGACGTGCCCACGCCGACCCGGCTTCCAATGGTACTGGTACTCTTGCCGAAGTTTGGATCGTTCAACAGGCCCGATGGGTTGCTGAAGTTAGGATGGTTAAACAGATTGAACAACTCAGCCCGGAATTGGAATCCCATCCGCTCGGTAATCTGGGTTGTCTTGGAGACGCCGAGATCCATCTGGGTGAAGCCCGGGCCGCGGCCGTAGTTGCGTGGTGTCGTGCCGAGAGTGAACAACGGCAAGCAATACGGCGAAGTGTTCGTACTCGAGCACAGCCCAGAGACGGCAGCCGGGTTGAGCAGGTTGTTGGGGGCACTCGCATTCGCGGGGCGAATCGACACGCCCGGGACCAGGTTGGGGCGAACCTGGTCCGCTCCGAAGAAGGGCGCCGACAAGGCTATGTTCACGGGCAGGCCGGAACGCGCTTGCAACAGGGTGCTGACTTGCCAGCCTTTGCTGAAGCCGTAGTGCGCGTGCGGGACGTCCCAGACCGCGCCCAGGGTGAAGTTGTGACGAACGTCAATATCGCCATCGGCAAAGTCGCCTTTGGGGTTGTGCGAATTCTGGAAAGCTCCAGCCAGAATGTTGACGGCATCATCGCGTTCATGGGCCCAGGTGTAGTTGGCATCTACGTTCAGGCCCTGCCCAATGTGACGACGGAGGCTGGCTTGAAGCGCGTGATAGTTGGAATCGAGGTAGTCGCCAAGGTGGCGAACCTGACCGAAGACCTGGCTAATCTGGTTCGGCGCTCCAAGAAGAACAAAGGGAGACAGGTTTAACTCTTCTCCGGCGTAGGCTGCGCCGGCCGGAAGCTTCACGCCGCGGTTGCCAACGTAAGAAATCTCAAGAACGGTGTTGCGCACGATCTGCTGCTGCACGCCGAGGCTCCAGTGCAAGGAATAACTGTCGCGCAGGTTCGGATCGAGCGAATTCACATTGGCCGCCCCACTGCAGACCGGTGTGGGGGAGGGGAGGGGGTAAGCGATGGTAAAGCTGGTCCCGCAAAGCGCGCCAAGATCTTGAAAAATGTTGACGTTGTAGCCTTGCACGCCGTGGTTCCCGGCGAGGGATAAGGCTGCGCCGGTCAGTTGCGGGCTATAGAAGACCCCAAAGCCACCGCGCAGGACGGTATCGCCGGTACCTTTCAGATCCCAGGCGAAACCGAAGCGCGGCGCAAAATTGTTGCGATCCGACTTGTAGAGCCCGGCTCCGACCGGGGTGTAGGGCGCGACGGTGTTATCTGGCTCGGCGATGAGGGTCGGAATGGAGAAGTTCCCGATCTGGTCGCCGTGGAGCACCGTGTTGTACTCGTAGCGCAGGCCGAGATTGAGCGTGAGACGGGGCAAGACGCGAAAATCGTCCTGAAAGTAAAATCCGTAGTTGACGTTCTGTAAGGTCACCTCGGAGTGGCCGCCGAGCGTGGAGAGGGTAAACCCGCAGTTCTCGAGAAGGCCACAACCTCCGCCAAGTCCTTCTCCGGCGTACCCAAGGAACGCCTGCGCATCGGAGGCATCGTGGGTAACGGCCTGGCGAATGTCTGTGCCGGCGCGGATGGCGTGCCTACCCTTGATCCAATTGAGGTTATCCAGGAACTGCAGGGAGTGCTGCGGTCGGCGATTGGAGAACAAGGCCGGCCCCGGAGCGGCACCGAAAACGTTAGTATTGTCGCAAAAGACACACTGAAAAACGGGGAAGTTGCCGCCACCGCCCAGCGAATCAGTCTGGGGGCGGTTAAACGCGACGCCGAACTCATTCAACAGATTCGGACGGAACGCGTGGCTCCATGTGCCCTTTAGCAAGTGGTTGCGACTTGTCGATGGGGACACCTGATCGAGGACAATGCCGTACTGGGTGCTGGTGAATGAGTCGGCAATGTTGTAGCGGAACGAGAACGTGTCTTTGCTGGAGGCGTTGTAGTCGACCTTGATGGATCCCGTATCTTCGCGGAGGGTATTGCGCAGTCGCCCCTCGAAATATCCCAGGTCAGTGCGGGGGATCGGCGCTCCGCCCGAGGGATTTGGCAAAAATACTGGTGTCGACACGTTGGGGTCCGGTATTGCGGCAAGGACCGGAGCTATGGAAGCGACACCGGTGTTCTTCGTGTCCTGCGTCATGACTGCGACCGGACCGGTGGGGTTGTTCACAATCTGGCGGACGCCCTCATAGTTGACAAAAAAGAACAGCTTGTCCTTTGCGATCGGACCGCTAAGGTTGCCGCCAAACTGGTTGAGACGGAGAGGGGTTTTGCCGATGGCGAAGAAGTTCTTCGCGTCCATCGCATCGTTGCGGAAGAACTCGAAGAGGTTCCCATGGAAAGTATTGCCGCCCGACTTGGTGATCACGTTCACGATGTCTCCGGTGGAACGGCCGTATTCGGCCGAGTACGTCCCGGATAAGACCTTGAACTCTTCGATGCTGTCGACGCTGGCGCGGCTGATGCGCGACTCTTGACGTCCCAGTTGGGTGCTGACGGCATTCACATCAATGCGGGTGGCGTCCGCTCCATCGAGCAGCACGTTCACGCCGGCGAAGGTCGTCTCGTATCCGCCCAAGCTGTTTTGACCAAACCCGCCGGTGGTCACGGAGCCGGGGACCAGGGCGATGAGCGAAGTGAAGTCGCGGCCATTCAGAGGAAGGTTCGTGACCTGTTTGGAGGTGATGGAGCCGCCGGTGTCGCTGGTTTGCGTGTTCACGGCCGTCACTTCGGCGGTAACCGTCACTTGCTCCGAAGCGGAGCCCACGCTTAGCGTGACGTCAGCACTGCGGGTGTCGGTGGCGTTGAGCACGATGCCCGACACGATACCGGTCTTAAATCCAGAATGGCTGACTTCGACCTGGTAAGGGCCCTCGGGCAGGCCGGGCACTTGGTACTCGCCGGCGCTTCCCGTCTTGACCACGCTCACGCGGCCGGTCTTGGTGTTGGCGACTTTCACGTCCGCTCCGGTCACCACGGCTCCGGACTTATCTCGGACTACGCCGACGATGCTTCCTGTATCCAATTGGGCCCATGCCGGCAGCGCTAACGCGCAGAGCAGAAGGGCCAGCAATCCGATTTGCCACTTATTCCAATTCATGATGTTCCCCCTCGATGTCGATTCGCGCCACGAGCTTCAAGGCCTGGTGGCGCGAGCCGGTCTCTTCTTCTCAGTGGTTCCACTGGGAAGCGGAGGGTCCGGCTTTTGAAGTTTGCTGCGCAGATGATCCCGAATTTCCAAGTCTTGGCGCAGCAGAGACTCGGCGTACTCCAGATCTTCCAGAACCGCTTTGCGCGCACCTTTCGCATCGCGTCGGGCAACCAGGCGGAAGATGCGCTGGTGGCGGCGAAAATTGCTGGCAAAGTTTCCGATCAGATGCAACGTGCGCCGCCGGCCTTCGGCCAGTGCGCCGTACATCATGCGCAGCATGGCCTCCACCGCGACGTTCTTCGACGCCTGCGCCAGTTCTTCGTGCAGAGACATCTCGTAGGCCATGTACTGTTCCGGGCGGTCAAAGCTGGCCTTCATGCCGCGGATGGCGGCTTCCATGCGGGCAATGTCTTCCTTCGTCGCCCGGCGCGCCGCCAGCGCAGCCACGCTGGGCTCGAGGATCTTGCGCAACTCGTAAAGCTCCAGATACTTCACTTCCTGGAGCAGGAGCATCCACTGGAAATGCTTGCCCACAGCGCGCCCGAGCGACGACTGGATGTAGGTTCCGTAACCGGGACGGGCCTTGATCAGACCTAAAAACATCAATCCCTTGAGCGCTTCGCGAAGCGAGCTGCGGCTGACGCCGAGCATTGCGGCCAGTTTGGGTTCGGAGGGAAGGCGGCTTCCGACATGAAGTTCGCCGCTGCGAATCAGGCCTTCCACGCGGCGGGAAACCGTCTCCATGACGGTCTCGCGCTTTACGGGTTCGCCGGGCAAGGGATGGGCGGTCGCCACTTGGGAGTCCAATTGCCTACGAGCAGAAGTTTGTCCGACAAACTTGGTTCTTGTCAAGGACAAAAATTCGGACCGCGGGAACCGCCGCCTTGGTCTTCCCGGCCGATATTGACCGATTTATGCGTGTGTTTTGGCACAAATGGCCACGATAGGCTACCGTGTTAACTTGCTCATTTTTCAATTGACACTGCTTTCCAGTCGAGTACCATGTTCGTTTGTCGGACAAATTAACGGTGGACAAACGCATGCGCCCCCTCATTCCCCTGGCACGGTTCCGAACATTCGCGGAAGGACTCGACCATCCGGAGGGGCTGGCGTTCGATGCGGATGGGATCCTCTGGGCGGGAGGCGAACTGGGGCAGATTTACCGCATTGCGCCAAACGGACGGGTGCGGGAGATCAGTTGCACGGGCGGGTTCTGCCTGGGCCTGACTTTTTCTCGCGCGCAGGAGCTCTACGTCTGCAACTTCAAGTTGCCGGCGCTGGTCCGGTTGAATCGTAAAGGCCGCATCCTTGATTCCTGGGATCGCTGCGGGCACCGCAAGTTCAAGACACCGAATTTCTCGGTGTTCGACTCGGAAGGCAATCTGTATTTTTCCGACTCAGGAGACTGGGAAGAGGCGAATGGTTGCGTGTACCGGCTCCGGCGGAATGGGCGCGTCGAGATGTTTGCCGGGCCTTTCGCGTTTGCCAACGGATTGGCGCTCAGCGCGGATGAGCGGTTTCTGTACGTGGTGCAGAGCACTCGCGACAATGTGCTGGAGATCGAGATTCGGGCCGATGGCAGCGCGGGAAGACGGAGAGTTTATGCTTCGGGACTGGCGCGTGTACCCGACGGCATGGCTTTCGATGCCGCCGGGAATCTGTACGTCGCTTGTTATGCTTCCGACAACGTCTACAAGGTTTCTTCGCGCGGGAAGGTGCAGTTGTTGGCTTACGATCGCGCCGGCACGATGATTGCGCGACCGACCAATGTCGCGTTTGGCGGGCCCAACTTCGATCAGATGTTTTTTGCGAACCTGGGCCGGTGGCATGTGTGCCAGGCCCCGGCGGGCGTGAAGGGGCAACGGTTAGCCAACCAGCATTAGACGGCAGACGATCGTTGCTGGGGTAGAGGTTTCTATGAAAATTACCGATGTTCGCTGGACTGCGGCATTCATTCCTATCGAAAGCCCTTTGCGCTACGCTTTCGGCGCTCACCCTGGTTTTTCACGCATCATTATCGAGGTCCAAACCGACGAAGGGCTTGTCGGCCTGGGCGAATGCTATGGCGGGGCCAGCCGTGAAGGGCAACTGGCGGAGATGCGCCCGCTGCTGATCGGCGAAGACCCGATGCAACTGGAGCGAATCCGGTGGAAGCTGGCCGCTCCAAGTTCGCTCAAACTGTTCGGCCACGTTCTTGGGTTTGCCGGACTGGAATTTGCGTGCCTCGATCTGCAGGGCCAGATTCTGGGCCAGCCGGTTTGCGAGATTATCGGCGGCAAATTCCGCGACGAAATTGATTTTTCCGCGTATCTCTTTTACCGCTACGCCAACGACGCCGGGAAGGGCGAGATTTCGAACCAGGATCAAATGGTGGCCTTTGCGAAAGAGGTCGTCAAGAAATATGGCTTCCGGACCCTGAAGTACAAGAATGGCGTGATGCCGCCCGATGAGGAAATTGAAACTTTCATTGCCTTGCGCGAGTCGTTTCCGGGGCTGCGAATCCGGCTTGACCCGAACGCCGCGTGGTCGGTGACGACGGCGGTGCGGGTGGCGCGGCGGCTGCATGAATACGACGTCGAGTACCTGGAGGACCCGGTGTGGGGCATGAGGGCGATGGCGCGCGTCAATGCGAAAGTTCCATGGATTACGCTGGCGTCGAACATGTCGGTGTTTGCTTTCGAGGATCTGGTGCCCAACGCGGTCATGAATATTCTCGACGTGGTGCTGCTCGACCCTCATTGGTATGGGGGCATCGCACGGGCGCGTTTAGCGGGTCAGCTCTGTGAAGCCATGGGAGTCGATGTCGGCATGCACAGTGGAGCGGAATTCGGCATTTCGCAGGCTGCGATGTTGCACCTGGCGGCGTCATTGCCGAATCTGATCACGGCGCCTGACTCGCACTACCACCACCTCACCGATGACGTGATTGCGGGAGGAAAGCTCAAGTTTGTGGAAGGGAAGATGCAGGTGCCGAAAGGGCCGGGTCTCGGGGTGAAACTCGATCGCGACAAGCTTTCCAAATATCACGAGCTTTCAAAAAAGCGCGCCATGGGATCGTGGATTGAAGATCCACAGCGCCCGGGGTCCATCACATACCAACCGAAGTGGTAACGCTGAACTGGTGAAGCTCGATGAGACTCCTGGTGGTCGGCAAAGCGTGGCTGTTGCTGGTGCTCGGGCTGACGGGCATCTCGAGCTTTGCGCAGGAGCGGACGATCTGGCGGATTGGCACTTTCGATCACGCCTCGGGAGAGTTTCGGGCGAAATCCGACGACTACAGTAACCCGAAACTTGATCCGGTGTATCGGGTTGGCAAAAGTAAAGACAACGAGGACTGGCAGAGATTTCAGCCGGGCCCGGCAAACGGGATGGCGGGTGGACGAGAGCATCCGTTCACCGTTGTGTTCGACTTGCACGATCCGGCGACTGGCGTCTTTCACCTGAAAATTGCCATCTTGTATGAGACGCCGCGGCTGTCGCACCTGAGAGTTGATCTCAACGGCCATTCCGGAATTTTCTATTTTCATCCCTTACTTGATTACAGCGCGGGCGACTGGGAAGGTACGTTTGTGCCGCAAACCTCGGTGGACAGCAAGAGCATCGACCTGCCCGCGGAGTGGCTTCGCCAGAGCGGCAACCGCCTCGTGCTCACCGCACTCGATGAGCCAGCGACGGTTGAAAACTCTCTGGGATCAATCGCTCTTGGCCACAGCGGGCTGGTTTACGACGCGCTTGAACTGACTCAGGATGCCGCGGCCACCTATGAGCGTGGCAGCATCACGACACAGACACGCCCGAGTATTTTTTATCGGAATTCGTCCTCTGGGCTCACCGAAGTGGTCGAAGTGGATGCGTCGTTTGCGTCAATGCCCGCGGAGTGGGTGGCGACACTCAAGATCGGCAACCGGGAATATCAGCGGCAGGTCAAAACACCTGAGGCATTCGGCGAAAGCCGGCTTGAGTTCGAGGTTCCGGAATGGCTAGGAACGCAGGCGGGGGCGCTGGTGGTTCGGACTCCCGGCGGCGTCCGCACATTTCCGGTGGAGCTGACTCCGGCTAAGAAGTGGACGATCTTCATCGTTCCGCAGGAGCATCTCGATATCGGCTTCACCGACTACGCCGCCAAGGTTGCTGAACTGCATTCGCAGGCACTGGATGGCGTGATCGATTTGATGCACGAGGTGCCGGAGTTTCGTTGGACTCTCGACGGCTACTGGGTTCTCGACCAATACCTGCAAGGCCGCTCGGCGGAGCGGGGCAGCGAACTGCTGCGCTTGATCAAGGACGGCAAGATTACAGTCCCGCCGCAGTTTGCCAACCAGCACACCGGTGTTGCGTCGCTGGAGGGACTGGCCCGGTCGCTCTACGACTCTCACTTCTTTGCCAAACAACATGATCTTCCATTGGGAGCGGCGCACATTACGGATGTGCCTTCCTATTCGTGGTCGTATGCCTCAATCCTGCATGACGCGGGCGTAAATTACTTCGCGGCCGGGAGCAATTCGTGGCGCGCACCCGGGGTGCTGCAGGCTCGCTGGAACGAGAAGTCTCCTTTTTATTGGGAAGGGCCCGACGGCGGGCGCGTGCTGATGTGGTACTCGCGCGCGTATCTGCAGCTTGCGACATTGTTTGGCACGCCACCCAGACTGGCGGCAGTGCGCGACTCTTTGCCGGTCTTTCTGCAGGCGTATTCCCGGCCGCGCTACAAGGCGAACGCCGCGATTATTTTCGGCACGCAACTTGAGAACACGGTTTTCAGTAAGGAACAGGCTTATCTTCGCGGGGAATGGCAGAAGCAATACGCCTGGCCGCGGCTGGAGTACTCAAATTTTGCTGAGGCGATGGGGCAAATCGAAAAGCAATTTGGAGCGGACATCCCCGTCTACCGCGGCGATCTCGGGCCCTACTGGGAAGACGGGTTTGGTTCCGATAGCAAGCATACGGCTGTGCACCGGCAGAACCAGCAGCGAATCCTGTCGGCGGAAAAACTGGCGACCATCCCCGCGCTCCTGAATCCCGAACTTCGGCCGGATCACCGTTTGCTGGCGGAAGCGTGGAACAACATTCTGTTATTTGACGAGCACACGTGGACTTACGTGGGAGCCACCACGCAACCGGAGAATGAGCAGACCGAGAAACAGCTTGCCCTGAAGGGCGCGCGCACGACCGAAGCCGAGCGCGAGATTACCGAATCCTTGCAACGCAGCTGGGCGCAATTCGAGTCGTTCCTTGGACCGAAGGATCCGTCGATTGTAGTCTTCAATGCGCTGAACTGGCGCCGCAGCGGGCAGGTTACGTTCGACCTGCAGGACGGTCTCGGTTTGTTTGACGCAACCACCGGCAAGCATGTGGGCTACGAAACTATGAGCGTTGGTAAGAGCACTCCTCTGCCAGGCTTTGGTGGAGGATACCGGCGGGTTCGTTTTGAAGCCAAGAATGTTCCGAGACTGGGCTACAAACTTTTTGCCTTGCGGCCCGTCGCGGGTAACAGCGAACGTGCGGACTCGTCAGAAACGGCGCTCGACGGAGCTACCTTTGAAAACTCGTACTACCGCATTACGGTCGATCCTGCCTCGGGCGCGGTCAGCAAGATTTGGGACAAAGAACTTAACCGTGAACTGGTGAATGCAGCGAGCGCATTTCGTTTCGGAGCGTACCTTTATGTAACCGGCGCCGACGATATGCCGAATAACAGTTTGTATCGGTATGGCGCCACGCTAAAACCACCGGCATTGTCGATTGCTACAGCCAGCCACGGACGCCTGTTAGAAGCGAAACGGGTGGCGTTTGGGACGATCATTACGATGGAAGCTTCGGCTCCGAATACACCGGCGATTCGGATGGAGATTACGCTCTACAACGCGAAGAAGCAGATTGACTTTGTGTATCGGCTCTCCAAGGAAGCTACCATTAAGAAGGAAGCGGTTTACATCGCGTTTCCGATCGCCGCTAACCACGCCGAATTTGGTTATGACATGCAGAACGGCTGGGTGGACCCTGCGCGGGACGAACTGCCGGGTGGAAGCCATGAGTGGTACTGCGTGCAGCATTGGGCGGCGGTCCGCGACACTGGATTCATGGCCGCCGTGATTCCCCATGATGCGCCGCTGGTAAGTTTTGGCGATATCGTGAGAGGCAACTGGCCTGCGGAATTTCGTCCGTCGTCGCCCACCATTTTCTCGTGGGTGATGAACAACTATTGGGGCACCAACTTCGCGCCGCAACAGGGCGGCGACTTTGTCTTCCACTACAGTCTGGTGAGCGGACGCGCGCTCGATCCCGCTGCGCTTACCCGCTTGGGAGACGAGGCGATGACTCCACTCGAAGTCGATCAGGTTGGGGCGGCGATAGTGCCTGACAAAGTGCCGGGCAAATTGCCGAACGCTGAGGCGAGCCTGATCGAAGTCAGCAACCCGTCGGTTGCGGTCGCGACCTGGAAGTTGGCGGAAGACGGCGAAGGCAGCATCCTGCGCTTGCAGGAAACATCCGGAAAGCCGCAGGCGGTGGGGATTCGCAGCGCTTATCTTAAGCTGGACCAGGTCTGGCGATGTTCGCTGCTCGAGGACAATTTGCAGGAAGTGAAGACGGACCGCCATGGTTTCCAGATTGAAGTAAAACCGTTCGAGATCGTAACCCTGCGATTGCGGACCAGCCCGGATTTCCCTGAGGGATCATCCGACCCACAATGAGGCGCTTCCTATGAGCATTCACTTCAGGGACAAAGTGGTTGTCGTAACCGGCGGAGCGATGGGAATCGGAGAGGCGACGGCGCGTAAGTTTGTGGAACTGGGCGCTGCGGTTGCGATCCTGGACATCAATATCGAAGCGGGGAGGAAAGCGGCGCAGGCGCTCGGTGAGCGAGGGCGAGTCGAATTCTACCCTTGTAATGTCGGGTCGCCCGCGGAAGTAGGGCAAGCCGTCGCCTCGGTAATCCGCGCCTTCGGTGGCATCGATGTGCTCGTCAGCAATGCCGGGATTCAGCGCTACGGAGACGTCGTCGGAACCACGGAAGAGTTGTGGGACGAAGTTATGGCGGTGAATCTGAAGGGGTGCTTTCATTGCGCCAAACATGTGGTCCCGAGCATGAAGAAGCGCGGCGGGGGCGCGATCGTCGTCGTTGGTTCGGTGCAGTGCTTCACGGCGGTCGGCAATTCAGCGGCTTACGTTACCGCCAAGCATGCGCTGCTTGGACTGGTGCGGGCTATGTCTCTTGATTACGCGGGGCAGAACATTCGCGTGAACTGTGTTTGCCCGGGGGCCATCGACACTCCGATGCTGCGGTGGGCCGCGAACCTCGACGCCAACCCGGAGAAAGTCCTGGCCACCTGTGATCGCATGCACGCCCTTGGGCGGATGGGAAGACCAGAGGAAGTTGCTTCCGCCATCGCGTTTCTCGCCAGCGATTGGGCTTCGTTCATCACCGGAGCGGCTCTGATGGTCGATGGGGGGATGCTGGTGCCGACGGGTGGCATGGGGTTTCAGGAGGGCGGTACGGGGGCGGCTACCAAGAGTTAGGAGAGCGCGAGTGCAACTGCAGGATAAAGTCGCAATCATTACTGGGGCGGGGGCTGGCATTGGCCGAGCTTGCTGCCTGCTGTTCGCCGCGGAGGGAGCGAAGGTGGTCGCGGTCGATCGGGATCCGGCCGCCCTAAGGTCAGTGGCCGAGGAGGTGCGGCGCACCGGCGCCAAGATCCTGGCGATCGAGGCTGACGTCTCTCGCGCCGAGGATGTCGAGCACGTTGTCGCCGTAACCTTGGAGAATTTTCCCGCGATCCATATTCTGTTCAACAACGCGGGCATCGTACCTCACGGCAAGATTCATGAGACGACGGAGGAAGATTGGGACCACACGATGGCCGTCAACGTCAAGAGCATGTACCTCATGTCTCATGCGGTCGTCCCGATATTTCTTAAGTGCGGTGGAGGAGTGATTCTGAATACCTCGTCCGCGACCGCGCTGCGCAGCGTGGTGGATCGAGCCGCTTATAGCGCCTCGAAGGGGGCCGTGCTGGCGCTTACGAAAAGCATGGCAATGGACTACGTTCGGGATGGAATTCGGGCGAACTGTCTTTGTCCCGGAACCATCGACACGCCTTCGCTGCAACGACGATTGGCGGCATTTGCCGATCCCGAAGAAGCGAGAAAACAGTTTGTTGCGCGGCAGCCGATGGGACGCCTTGGCACCGCCGAAGAGGTCGCAAAGGCGGCGTTGTTCCTGGTTTCGGAGGACGCGAGATTTGTGACCGGGACTGCTTTTTCCATCGATGGAGGCTTCACGGTCTAACCCATGAACGCGCTCCGTCCTGCTTCGACGAAAACGAAATGGCGCAACCGGCCGGCATTTTGCCTAAACAACGGCGTCGTCGAACTGACCACGCTGACCGGAGGGGGACACATCGCCGATTTTCGTCTTCTCGATTCAACCGGCAGCAGCGTGAATGCATTGTGGGAAGCTCCGTGGCCAACCATGGACCCGGACAAGTTTCGGAGCAGCGATGTTCGCAAGAACGTTCGGAAATACGGCCCGACCCCAGTGGGCAAGTTTCTCGCGGCCTTTACTGGGCACGCGGTTTGCGTGGACTACTTTGGGGGCCCCTCTGACGCGGAGGCGGCGCAGGGACTCGGATTGCATGGAGAGGCCGCGAACTCCCGCTGGAAGTTGGTGGAGAGTAAGCAGACCGGCGCGGAAGTCCGGCTTTCACTGGCGGTGCGCTTGCCTGTCGCGGGACTGCGATTCCGCCGCGACCTTGGTTTGCGCAGGAATGAATCGGTTGTCTATGTCGAGGAGCGTTTGAGCAATGAACGGGCACAGGATCATTTCTTCCACTGGACCGAGCACGTCACTCTCGGCTTGCCCCTGTTACACCCAGACGAAAGCATTATTGCTTTGTTCGGCACTCGCGCTGTGACTTGGCCCCACGGTTACGAAGGCGCAAGCCTGGTGGGAGATGATCAGGAGTTCACCTGGCCCGAGGCTCGGGCGATCGACGGCGGCAAGGTGAATCTCGCGCGTCCGTTTGCACGAGACGGCAAAGGTTTTGTCGCCGCCGTGTTGCTCGATCCACAGCGCGACGTTGGATTTGTGGCGGCGCTGAACTGGCGACTTGGACTCTTGCTTGGTTACTGTTTTCGACGTTCGGACTTTCCCTGGGTCGCGATCTGGGAGGAGAACATGGCTCGCACGGATCCGCCTTGGGAGGGAAAGACGCGCGCCCGCGGTCTGGAGTTTGGTTCGACTCCGATGCCGGTTGGAAAAGAAGAGACGTTTGCACGCGGGCCTCTGTTCGATACACCCACGTTCCGGAGAATTCCCGCAAAGGGGGAGCTGCGAGCCCCGTATGTCGCATTTCTCTCAAAAGTTGGTTCGGGATGGCGCTCGATCGGCGACATACAGGTGAGACGAGACAGCATCCTTGTGACTGAAGAACGAGGAGAGCAATTAGAGTTACAGGCCACCGGCCTCAAGAGATTGGGCTTGGGCGGGCAATAAATTCCCGTAGAGACGCGGCCTGCCGCGTCTCCTGCCGCAGAGGGAGACGGGACAAGCCCCGTCTCCACAGATGATAAGGACTGGAGAGAACATGGACCAAGCCGGTGCGGGGTTTCTGATTTTGTTGGTGGCAGGCGTGATGAATGCGAGTTTCACCTTGCCCATGAAGTTCACCCGCAACTGGAGCTGGGAAAACACATGGTTGGTTTGGACGTTGTTCGCGCTCGTGATCTTTCCGCCGCTGGCGGCTTTCGCCACCATTCCCCATCTTGGACAACTCTATGCGGAAGTCGCCACGGGCCTGGTGGTGACGGTCGGGATTTTCGGGGCGGGATGGGGGATCGCACAGGTTCTGTTCGGTCTGGCGGTGGACTCAATCGGAATCGCCCTGACGTTTTCGGTCGTGTTGGGCATTTCCGCAGCGGTGGGCAGCGTCATCCCGTTGGTTCGCTTGCACCCGGAAAAGCTCTTCAGCACCGGCGGCCTTATCACGTTTGCGGGCGTCGCGCTGGTCATCGTCGGAGTCGCAATTTGTGCTATCGCGGGGCGGCGCCGGGAAGCGGCCATGACGGCGGGTGACGGACGTCCGAAAGTCAATATGAGCCGAGGATTGGCCTTTGCCATCCTCTGCGGTTTCGGGGCTGCGCTGGTGAACTTCGGGCTCGCCTTCGGGGGCCCGCTGCTAGAGGGAGCCAGGAAGCACGGGGCGGCTGAACTCTGGGCGGGAAATGCGGTGTGGCTGCCGCTGATGCTGGCGGGCTCGATTCCAAATTTTGTGTACTGTATTTACCTTCTTCGCAAGAATAAAACGGCGGATCGTTACCGCCGCCCCGGCACCGGTTCGTATTGGTTTCTTGCCGCCATCATGGCTTTTTTCTGGTTCGCGAGTACGGCGCTGTACGGGATCGCAACCGGCAAACTCGGCAGTTGGGGAACGATTCTGGGCTGGCCTTTGTTCATGTCGCTGATTGTCATCACCGCGAGCGTTCTGGGGATTATTACCGGGGAATGGAAAGGCAGTGGCAAACAGCCTCTGCGCATCCAGGTGGGTGGGGTGGTTGTGCTGGTACTGGCGGTGTTCGTTCTGGCGACGGCCAGCCGCTGGGTTTAGGAGGAAGTATGAAAGCACTTGCCATCGATCTCGGCGGCACCCACGCCACGTGCGCGGTGTTGGAAGACTGCGCCATTCTCGCGGCGGAAGTGGTTAGCACCGACGGTACGCAAGGTCTGAGGCCAGTCCTGCCTCGGTTCGCACAGACTTTTCGAAAACTCTTGGAGAAGACCGGAGTCGCTACAAACGAATGTGGCGGGCTCGCCTTCAGTTTTTGCGGACTGGCGGACACACGCATCGGCCGGATCGTTTCCACTAATCAGAAGTATGACGACGCGGTCGGGATCGATTTTGTGGGATGGTCGAAGCAGGAGTTTGCCCTTCCGTTGAGAATTGAAAATGACGCGCGCATGGCGCTGCTGGGAGAACGCTATGCCGGAGCGGCTCGCGGTTTTGAAGATGTGGTCATGACCACGCTGGGGACGGGCATCGGCGGAGCCGCCATGATTGGCGGGAAACTGGTTCGCGGGAAACACGCCCAGGCGGGCTGCCTGGGAGGGCACCTTCCCGTACTCTTCAATGGTCGAACGTGCACCTGCGGGAATATCGGATGTCCTGAGGCCGAGGCGGCGGGCTGGTCGGTTCCGCTGGTGGCGCGCGACTGGCCCGGATACGCCGCGAGCGCCCTGGGGAAAGACGAACCGGTGAACTTCGAAAAACTTTTCCGCTACGCCGAGCAGGGCGACCCGGTGGCGACCGCGTTGCGCGATCGCTGCCTGAGGATTTGGGCCGCCAGCGCGACCGGATTGATTCACGCCTATGACCCGGAAATTGTGGTCTACGGAGGAGGTGTGATGAAGAGTGCGGATATCATCCTTCCGTTCGTGCAGGCCTATGTTGAGAAACATGCATGGACTCCGTGGGGCAAAGTAAAAGTAAGAGCGGCGGAACTTGGAAATAACGCCGGGCTGCTGGGGGCGATTCCATTACTCTCGGAAACGATCGGATGACTTTGCGCTCAAACTACGACAAATTTCCCGTGGTTGCTGTGTCGGCGACGCCGGGCCAGTGCCAGATTGGGTGGGCCGCGGTCGTTTCGGCGATAGGGCTCGCGATCGAGGAACGGCTGCGCCGTGGGAGCCAGAACGCGCGCTCCGTTTTGTGCGTCGAATGTTACCCGGGAGCTTTCGACGAACAAATCGAACGCGCGCTGGTGGCAGGCCTCGGTCCGGCATTGACGGTGAATACGAGTTCCCTTTTCAAGAGTCCACGCGAAGTCGATGCCATGGTCGAGCGCTACCTGGGCGATGACCCCGTTTTTGGCAGGATGAATGACACTGTCGTTGACGACTTCTTCGATCCTCAGAAACTGATGGCAGCCCGGGAATCTATTGCCAAAAGCCGGGGAGCGGCGCTCGTCGTCGGGACCGGCGCCACGCTCGTCGCGGCCGATCACGACGTGCTGGTTTTCGCGGACATGGCACGCTGGGAAATCCAGATGCGATATCGGCGCAACGAGATCGGCAATCTTGGCGCCGACAACGCTTTCGCAAGCGTCACTGAGAAATACAAGCGAGCGTACTTCGTGGACTGGCGCGCGGCAGATCGCCTCAAGCAGAAGGTTTTTTCCGAAATCGATTTTCTGCTGGATACGAATGAGCCGAAGACGCCGAAATTGATTCCAGGAGATATGTTGCGCGAGGGATTGCGCATTGCAGCCCACCGGCCTTTTCGGGTTGTTCCCTATTTCGATCCTGGACCCTGGGGCGGCCATTGGATGGAGGAGGTCTGCGGGCTCTCCACCGAGGGCGTTCCCAACCACGCCTGGTGTTTCGATTGCGTGCCGGAAGAGAACAGCCTGCTGCTGGGCTTCGACAATGCACGGGTTGAGATCCCCGCCATTGATCTTGTGTTCCAGCATCCTCGCGAATTGCTGGGCGAGGCGGTCCATGCGCGTTTCGGAAAAGAGTTTCCCATCCGCTTCGACTTTCTCGACACCATGGGAGGCGGCAACCTATCGCTGCAGGTTCATCCGCTGACGGAATACATTCAGGACAAGTTCGGGATGAACTACACGCAAGACGAAAGCTACTACATGCTGGACGCGGGGGAGGACGGTTGCGTCTATCTCGGACTGCGGGAGGACATCAACCGCGAGGCCATGCTGCGGGATTTGAAGGTTGCGCAAAGTGGAGGGCCCGCTTTTCCGGCGGAGAGTTATGTGAACGTGTGTCCCGCAAAGAAGCACGATCATTTCCTGATCCCGGGAGGCACCATCCACTGCTCGGGAAAGAACAGCATGGTGCTCGAGATCAGCGCCACTCCGTATATTTTTACTTTCAAGTTGTGGGACTGGGGACGGGTTGGCCTGAACGGATTCCCGCGGCCGATTCACCTTGATCACGGGGAGGCAAACATCCAGTGGGATCGTACGACGAATTGGGTGCGCCGCAACCTGGTAAATCAGATCGCGCCGGTTGGTTCGGGCGAGGGATGGCGCGAGGAAGGGACCGGACTCCACGAGCGCGAGTTTATCGAGACTCGCCGCCATTGGTTTACCGGCGCCGTACTGCATCGTGGAATGGGCGGCGTCAACGTCCTCAATCTGGTGGAAGGACGGGAAGCGGTGGTCGAGAGCCCAACCCGCGCGTTCGAGCCTTTTGTGGTGCACTATGCCGAGACTTTTATTGTTCCGGCCGCGGTGGGGGACTATACCATCCGTCCGTTTGGGGAGGCGGAGGGGAAAGAATGCGGGACCATTAAGGCGTTCGTGAGGACCAGGCCCTAGCAGGCTTCGATTTCGGGAGATTCAGCGCGTGAAAAAAGTTTTTGTCCTATGTCTGTTCGTGCTCCTGGTCGCGAGTTGTGCGGCGCCCGCACGGCGCGAGACCGCTCCGCACTCCAACCAGACGCCGGAGTCCTGCGTGCAAATGCAGGATGCGGCGTTTCACAGCTCCGCCCTCGATCGAGAAATGAAGTATCGGGTTCTGCTTCCCTGTCTCTACCAGACCGGCGGCGGGCGGTTTCCGGTGTTGTATCTTCTCCACGGACTTTACGGAGACTATTTGAACTGGACTACGCGGACAAACCTGGAACGCTATGCGCAAAAATACGAATTGATTGTGGTCATGCCGGATGCCGGGGACTCGTGGTACACGAATTCAGCGACCCAGCCTAAGGATAAATTCGAAGACTACATTGCCAAAGATCTGGTGGCGGAAATTGACGGCAAGTTTCGTACTCTGCGCGATCGCCATTCGAGAGCGATCGCCGGACTCTCGATGGGTGGATACGGAGCTTTGAAAATCGCGCTTCGACATCGCGGCGACTATGCCTTCGCCGGAAGTCTCAGTGGCGGACTGGACGCTCCGCAGGACCTAGGTGACAGGAGGCAGGAGTTTCGCGATCAACTTCTGAAAGTGTTCGGGCCACCGGGCAGTAGGGTACGAGCGGACAACAACGTTTTTTCGCTTCTTCGCAGCGCGGGAGCCAAGGATCTGCCTTACTTTTATCTCGCCTGTGGAAGCGGAGACGACTTTCTGCCAGTGAATCGCGATTTCGCTGCACACCTTGCGTCGCAAGGCGTTCCGTATGAGTTTCATGAGACCGCAGGCGGGCACGCGTGGGACTACTGGGACCGAGCGTTGCAGGATCTGCTGCGGGCAGCGGCAGGGGTCCTATCGAAGCCCTAACTCGAGAGAAGGTTTGGATGAAGCTTGTACGCTACGGACCGCCTCACCAGGAAAAGCCAGGAATCGTCGACTCCAACGGTCAGGTTCGCGACCTTTCGGGAACCGTGCCCGACATCGCGGGCGAGTGTCTGCTGCCCGCCAGTCTTGCGTCTCTGAACCAGGTTGAGCTTGAAAGGTTGCCGGTAGTGCCCGGCAAGCCCAGGCTCGGACCGTGCGTGGGTTGGGTGGGCAAGTTTATCTGTATTGGGTTGAACTACTCCGATCATGCGGCGGAAGCCGGAATGAAAGTTCCTCGCGAACCCGTCATCTTCATGAAGGCCACATCCGCCATCTGTGGGCCGAACGACGATATCGTGATTCCGCGTGGCGGCACCAAGACTGATTGGGAAGTCGAGTTGGGCGTGGTCATTGGGACGCCGGCAAAATATGTGAGCGAGGCCGAGGCCATGTCATGCGTCGCCGGCTATTGCGTGATCAACGATCTCTCGGAACGCGTCTTCCAACTCGAAGGCACCGGGCAGTGGGTCAAAGGCAAGAGTGCGGATACCTTCGGCCCGATCGGGCCGTGGCTAGTGACCGCCGATGAAATCCCCGACCCGCAGAATCTGAAGATGTGGCTCGAAGTGGACGGCCGGCGCTACCAAAACGGGTCGACCCGCACGATGATCTTTGGGGTTCGGCAACTGGTCAGCTACCTCAGCCGATTCATGAGCCTTCAACCCGGAGACATTATCTCCACCGGGACTCCGCCAGGAGTGGGCATGGGGCAGCGGCCTCCAATGTATCTGAGGGCCGGGAACCGGATGCGACTGGGCATCGAGGGGCTCGGCGAGCAAGACCAGCGTGTGGTTGCGGAAAGCGCCTAGCAGACTTCGGGTTATTTTCTGGATGCATCTTGTGCGTACCCGCTAGAGAACCTCGGGCCGCAGCATATGGCTATGCTTCGTAGCATCATGCCGGGATAGTCATCTTTTCAACCTAAGACGGCGTCGCTCAAATGCCTCGCATCGCGAAGATGATGGTGTGGAGAAGAATCGCCACATCCAAAAAGAAGTTGCGATGCTGAATATAGTAGAGGTCGTATTCAATATTCTCGTGGATCAAATAGGCGCGATCTCCGCTTAACTGCCAGAGGCCGGTGATTCCGGGCTTCACCTGAAGTCGCTGGCGGTGTTGGTCGGTATATTCTTCCACGATGAACGACATCTCGGGCCGTGGTCCGACCAAAGCCATGTCGCCGACCAGCACGTTGATAAGTTGTGGAAGCTCATCCAGGCTCGTGCGGCGGAGAAAGCGCCCTAGCGAAGTGATTCGAGGATCGTCCGGCACTCGCGGGGAATACGCGTAGGGGGCGGCATCGACATACATGGTGCGGAACTTGAACATCGGGAAACGGCGTCCCTGCAATCCGACGCGCTCTTGTCGAAACAGGGCGGGACCTTTTGAATCCAGGCGGATGAGAATGGCAAGCAAGAGGAAGATAGGCAAGCCCAGGGCGAGGAGAACAACCGCTCCGCCGAAGTCGCAAATTCGTTTTGCCCATTCGTAAGTACAGTGTTTCGGCCTTCCGCTGAAGGAAGCCAGTAGCACGCCGTCGATATCCTGGAAATCCACCCAGGAGTCGGAATGGAGGAAGGTGCTGGGCACGAAGGAGACGCGAGCATGGGCGGCCAGGGCTTCGCGAAGTGTCTGATGAAGCTTTGGCCGCTGCAGCGAAGGAATGGCAACGATGACAAGATCGGCGTTGTACTGGGCGATTAATTCTCGTGTGATAGGCCCCAGAATCACTGGGGCGGACCGTCTGGGGTCATAGCCCATCTCCAGGATCGTAGAGCCGGCCTTCGCGGGGTTCTCGTCTACAAAAGCCAACGGCTCCAGGCCGAGCTTCGGCGATCGCCGCAGAACCGAGTACACGCGCCGCCCGGTAGATCCAGAACCGTAGATCAACACACGCTCGATGCCGTAACCCCTGGAATGCAACCCTTGCACCAGGATGTATATGAAATGTTTCTGGACGAAAAGAAACAGCGGTAGAAGTCCGGCGGTAATCACCAGCAGCCAGCGGGAAAAAAGAAAGTTGGCGAAGAAACTCGCGCCGAAGGCAATGGCGAGGGCCTGCGCGGAAACCCTAAGCACCTGCTCGGTCTCGCGCACCCGCAAAAGACTGGTCCCACCGGAGTAGGTGCCCATCCGATCGAGCATGAGCACCATCACACCGGCTAAAGCCGCGGAGACTTCAAATACGAGTAAATGAGAATAATGAAGATTCTTGCCTTCTCCCATGCGGGAATAGATGCCGTAGGCGAGCGTGGCTGCAGCGATCACCGTTACGAAGTCGGCGATCGCCTCGAGCATTACCATATAACCGCGGAAACGCGCAGCCGAGACCCTGCGACCGGTGGGCCGGTCCAGAACCAGTTCTGGAACCGAACGATGTACGATGTCGTGAGGCGGTGGCAGCCCGATTGGAGAATCCACTGGAGATTACCTGCGGAGTTTTATGGTCGACTTAGGTGCGGCTCAATATCCGAGAATGTCAGTTGAAAGAAAGTGTAAGTGGAACCTACTCGCGTCAATGTTGCCTGTGCGGAGAGTATCCGAATTCGACGATTGCCGACACATTCCGACGCGGCGAATCAAACAGAAGCGGATAGTGGGAGATACGTTCGTATTGCAGTTCGTTGCGGAGATACAGGCCTGACTTAAAATACTTGTCGTAGCGAAGCCGGTAGTCGTGCCACGCGCCTCCGCCCGGAATAAAGTCACCGCTCACGGTGTTGTGTTTGTAGCCGAACTGCAGAGTACTGGCGTCGGAAAACCAGTAGGTCGACCAGCATTGGATAGCACGGCCCATGCGTCCCACGGTATTCCCAATGAGGTTGCCTTCGTTGGTATAGCCGTCACGATAGGTCTGGTTCCAGTAATTCAGGTTGCCATGGTTCGTGCCGTCAAAGTTGAAAAATCCGGGGGAGGTGGTGTCGGCGGCCTCGGCATGAAAATCGAGTTTCGGAATTCCCGGAACCCGCGTTAAGTAGATTCCCGGGCGGAAGGGGTTCTTGGGAAGATTCAGGATGGGAAGAGGATCGTCATCTGCGTACAGTTCCCCATACAAGACGAGATAGTTTCTAACCTTCGGAACATAAAAGACCCAGTCCATGCTGGTTTGCGTGTTGCCGGGTACCGACCTTCCGGGTCCCGCCGGTAGCGTGCGTCCAAAGAAGGCATCGAAGAAATTCCGAAAGGTAAGAGGGTCCCCACCCTGGCCGCCAATTTCGATGGTGCGCCCAAATCCCAGTTCCAGAAAAGGCAAAGGACGGAAATTGATTTTCTGTCCGAAGATGTAGGGATGAGGAACAAAAGAATGGCCGCGAAGCAGGCCGAAGAACTGCTCGATGCGCGCTGGTCCCAGGATGGGCAGCTGCAGGTTGGACTTCTCCACCCTCACCATCCGTACTGGATCGATGTTGTCATTCCATACGAGCGAGCCTCCGGGACCGGGGGCCCAATCCAGGCTCTGCTTGCCCACAGAAACCTGCCATCCCGCCAGATTCAGCCCGACGTACGCGTCTAAAAGGTGGGGGCGATTTACAGCGAGAAACGGAATCGCTGGCTGCTTCGGTACGTCATCGCGCAACGCAATTAAGTTTCGCACGGGATCGGACAATGCCGGAGCCGAAGGAGCATGCTGGAATTCGCTACGTACATATAAGGTCAAGGGGCCGAACGAAGCCCAACTGGCTGCACCGACCTGCAGGTTTGTGCCGCGACGAAACGGGCGCCCAAAGTCGTCGTCAATGGTTTGTCCAAAGTGATAGCTATCGTTCAAAGGCGGCCCGCTCACGGATACCATTCGCGAGTAGAACGATTCGATGGTCGCAGTGCGGTTGGCATTTCCTTCCAGCAATCCGAATTCGTAGGCGAATTCCTGCTCCAGTTGAAGCTCAAGCTTGGCGGCATCCCCGCGACCTTCTTCAAGGTCGATTTTTTCCTTTGCTTCGCTGACCAGACTTGCGCTTTCCATTCGGGTCCAGGGTTTTGCCCCGAGAAACGCAGTCTTGATATATCCGAGAGCTGCCAGCCTTTCCAATGCTGGATAGATCCAGCTATCGAGCGGCACGGAAGGTGAGCCCATATGCTGCGGGTTTCTCGGTTCATCCGATTGGTCTGAATCCTCGATGACATTCCCCCAGGATGAACCGCCCAATTCCGGGTCATGGTGGGCGCGATAAATCTGTCGCCCGAAGTACCAGCCCAGTGCGCTCCCGACGACCACATCCGCGGAAAAGTGCTGCTTGCCGGTCACGCGTGTCACCGTAACCGCGGAAGCCAGACCATAGGCGGCTAGCTTGGTTAGGGGGCCCGGATATTCATGGGCCAGGACGCTGGCCACTGACCAGGCAATCGCGGAATGTTCTGACGGAAACGATGATCCTCCCTGGAAGAAGGTCCCGTTGTGGTCTGCCTCCAGGGGTCGCGGACGTTGCGTAATCGCCTTGAACAGAAAAGCGACCGCCGTGCTGTTCACTGCGGCCTCGCCCGCCAGGAATCCACTCTCGCGCATGTGGTCGTTGTGGGTGAGACTTCCCCAGAGATACGATCCGCCCGCAACTCCCACCAGAGAATAGACTCCGTAATCAGAAATATTCTGGCTCCTTTTGAGCTGAGAAAGGCTGCCTGGAACCTGGCGCGAAATCCAGCTGTCGCCAGCGATCAGCCCTGCAGTGAAACCGACGAAAGGCACAAGAGCTTTCATGTCTTGCCGATCCGCACGAAAGGGGGAAATCCAGAATTGCTTTTGGTCGAGCGCAAGGTGCTTCAACAAAGGCGCGCCCAGTCGGTTCTCCGGATCCTCTCCGGGCGCCAGTCCTGCCGCCTGACCCTCCTTAGATGGAGTGTTTTGCATCGTGCCGGAGGAACGCTCAGACGACACTTGCGGGGAAGTCGGCCCCGATGAGGATTCCGAAGCATCCTGGGCTGAAGAGCACTGGATGAGCACAACCGTCGCGAGTCCAACAATCCAAAACTTCACGGCGCCTGCTCAACGTGGAGGCCTTGTGTCGGCTGTTCTGCCGCGGATGCCTTGGGCAGGGTGCGGACATAAAATGCCAGATCCCAAATATGCTCGTCGGGTTCGACTCGTCCAAAGGCGGGCATGCCACTGAAACGAATGCCGTTCTTGATGATCCAGAAAACCTCTTGATCGGAGTAGGACTGCGCATCGCTCGACGCCAGATTCGCGGCACGTGGGTACATCCAGCGGCCTGCGTCGGTCGGATTGCGGCCACTCAACCCGTGGCAAGCCGCGCATTCCGTGCCGAAAAGCTTTTCGCCTTCCTTGGTGCCAGCCTGTCGGTCGGAGGGTGGCGGCGGAACGCCATGGCCGGTGCTTCGTTGCACCAGATAGTGCTTCGCCTTAGATACCAGGAACGTTTCCCTTTGTCCTGGTTCCGGGAGTGCACTCAGCGTAAGCCGCGATGCCACGGCGATGGCGGCGACAAGAACGAACGCACCAATCACCCCTGCAATAGCAAACCTCATCGGGGTCTTCTCGACAGAAGAGCCATGGCTTCGAGACAAGAGGGAAAGAGCCAATCGTGCAGGCCGCCCTTATCAAAATGGAATCTTATGAACCTGGTTCGATGTTTGTGATATGAATTTTCTCGCCGGCCTTGTCCAGGGTGCCGGTCACCTTCACGTTCTGGCCCGTAAACTGCTTGACCTTGGTCTGGTCGTCCAGTTGATAGACTCTCTTTGAGGCAGCGTCGTACAGCACGTACTTGCCGCCCATCTTTATACAGGTTTCGGTGCACATCTTCTTGGTCTTGGGGTCGTTTGGATCCATGCCTCCTAAGCCCACCTTCTTCAGCATCCCCGCATGGGAGCCAATCATGGCGCACTGGGGGTCCATGATTTCTCCTTTAAACGTTTCACCGTTTGATGCCGCAGAAATCAAGCAACATAGCAGAACAGAACTTACAGATAACAAAACATGCCATTTCATTCGATTACCTCCGGGCGGACTATCGTGCAAACCTCTGCTCCCTTACTCATCATTGCCCCTTCTGGATCGTGTGTTGACAGGCTCGTAGTTCTAGTAGACCTGCCGAGTGAGATCGAATCCAATAAACACGGCAGATGGCTTGTCGGCGCCCGGTTGTCGGAGAAACGTGGCGTTGGTTCCGGCGCGATTGGAAACGATTGTGCCTGGACTGTTGGTGAATCCTAACGTGAATGCGTGTCTCCACAACTTCTTCTGGATGCCAAAGGAGAAGGGGGAACGATGTATCCCCAGCTCGGGACCATTTACTAAAGTTGGAATAGCCTCCGCCACAAGGGCAACGGTTGGACGAACATCTACCGCGACGGCGACGCCGAGAGAAACGGTATTGGCGCAAGGATGAACCTTAAACACGGGGTCGATGCCGACTGCGAAGGGAAGGTTACAGTTCTGCTCCGGCATCGGATCCTGCAAAACCGCGCCGGTATTTTCCAGCAAGGGACGGTTATGAATGGAAAAGGTCGGGACGGCATACAGCTGAGCACGATGACCGAGGCTGCGGGAAAGCGTCAGTTCGAAGTTCTCAGTAAAGTTGGTGGCAAAATTGTTTTGCCCGTCGACCGAAAATCTCACGGCGGCGTTGAAAGGCTGGTGATCTCTTTCGTCCAGCAAGTTATACGCCACCATAAGTTCGATTGGCCGCCCGACGAGGCTGGGTGAGCGGTACGCCATGACCGACAACCTCGACGTTACGCCGTACCGAAAACCGAACGAGGACAATGCGAAGTCGTCCAGACCCAGCAGAGTGTCGCCGCGGCCTGTGCCCTTAAATGCGGGTTCGAATGGGAAACGATGGGTAAAATTGATGTAAAAACCATGGCGGTCAAGGCGCCGTCCGGTGGGGACGTTGAAGACGAGATCATCTCCCGGCGTATAGATCCGAGCATTCTTCTTTTCACCAAAGGCCGGTGACGGCTGCGCGGTTTGACCTCCGCCGGCACCGCCCTGAGGAGCAGTCGCTGCGTCCACAGACGAACTCCACCCCGGCCCGGGCGACGGCGTGTTACTCGCCAGGGTCGTATCTGGTACCGGAGACTGCGACGCTACCACCTCTCGGATCGTATGCGTCGCCACATCCACAATGTATTGGCGGCCGTTACGCTGGATGAGCACTTGGGAGGCCGATCCATCCACAAATGAAATCCCCAAATCGCCGGCTGCTGTGACCGTCGCAGGCACGTCACCCGCGCCAGAGGGAGATTTACTGGCGCCTTCGCTGGGTCCTTGAGCAAGCATGAGTTCAGGCAAAGCCAAGCCTGCGATCAGAACAATCAATTTCGACCAGTTACTCAGAAGGTGTTTCCAGCACATGGACTTGCTCCTTTACTCTTTGAACGTTGAACTCCCTCGGACTCGCGAACTGTTCAAGGTCGAACGTCGCAGTCGCGATTTTCATCACTCGGGTTTCTGCTCCCGTTTTGGGGCGTGTACAAAGAACACACGCATCGGCGACAAATCGGATTCGAGTCAATATCGAGATCTTGGCGAAACTGCATTGCCGGGGGGGCATTCAGGATCTCAGTGAGGGTGTGGTTGTGAATATTCCCCATGGCGGGATGAAAGAAGCACGGGCGAACGTCGCCACTCGCTTCGATCACAGCGGAAGCCCAGGGCGCGTTGCATCGAGGAGCAACATGCACTGCCAGCCCGAGATGAGCCCGGAAATGCTGCACGATCCGGCGTAGTTTGTCGGGTGCTTCAACAATGAATCCGGAATCGAAGTCATCCCGGCATTCGACAATCAGCTGCTCCAGTTCGGTGTGCAATGCTTCGACCTCCAGCAAAGTCAACGCAACTTTGTCCTGACGCTCTGCGCTCCACCCCGCAGGGCGATTGAAAGCGGTGGACGTAACATCCGCTGCCAGGAAGGAAATCGAATTCAGCTCAGCTTCCTTCGCGGCCACTACGGTTGCACGGAGAGTAGTATGGTTTTCCTTCTGAACAGTGCAACGAGCGCGAACGATCATATGCTGCCGTAACTGTCTTAACGCTTTCACTCCCGCCGCCATTTGTTCGAACGCGTTTGGCACGCGCCGAATCGCATTGTGCACAGCCGGTGGTCCATCCAAAGAAACGATGATGTCATCCATATTTTCCGTAACGCGCTCGGCTTCTCGTTCCAACAAAAGCCCAGCGGTCAGCAGGGTCACGCGGATTCCCGCGTCGCGCAGCATGCGCGCCAGTAAATACCACTGGCGATTCATCTGGGGCTCGCCTCCGGAAAAGACCACCCATTGAACTCCTAGGTCGCGCAGCGAGCGAAGTTGATAGACCAGATCTTGAGGTGTGATTTCCTGGGCCTCACGAATTCTCCAAATGTCACACATCGCACATCGGCAGTTGCACTGGTTATGCGGGAAGATCACCAGCACTGGCAGCAAGTGGATTTGATGATCGACCACCGCCCCATCACGGACCGCCGAGTTCAGGTTTGAAGGAAGTCCACTCACTGGATATCACCAGCTTCCATCGTTCGCTCGAAGATCAGCAGGACGTGATCGGCCAAACCGCGAGCGATCGGAACGTTTTCTAAAAGCGCATCTGCGCCCATCATCCACCGAACACACCAGGGATGCCGATTCACAATGCTTTCGAGGTAACTCGGCGGGATGGTGATACCAATTCCCTTCCAAGTTTCTAAGTGGAACTCGGGTGAAAACTGGCGGATTACTGAATTCACCGAAGGATAGTGAACGCGCACCGTCGCTTCGGGCGCTAATCGAGCAATAATCTTTCCACGACCGATCCGACGAAAGGCCTTCTGTGGATCTCCATGTGCCAGATACCAAGCCAACTCCCAAGCGCAGTGGCGGCCCATCAAACAAAGCATGGCCGGCGCACCTGGCCTCAGTAAGCGGGCGAGATTGATCGCCACGCCTCTCAGATCCTCAACGCAGTTAAGCGCGCCGAAGTTCGAGAAAGCCCCGTCAAAACCCGGCTCGCCTCCTAAACCAGCCAAGTCTTCGGCCGCCAGTGTTCGCAAATGCACAAAGCTGCTCTGATTCGCCTGCGTAATTCTCCGATTCGCAACCTCGATCATGGCGCGCGAGTTATCACATGCAAGGACTCTGATGCCGCGGTTGGCTAGGAAACACGCATCTACCCCTGTGCCACAGCCGATTTCGAGGATCCGGTCTCCCAATCGAAATGTCTTTGCCAGTTCTTTCCAAACGGATGCGCGCTGCGCCCGGCCAATTTGTGACTCGGTAAATTTGCGGTCGTACTCTTCCGCAACTGTGTCGAACGGAGCTGAATAGGTTTGCGATGCGGTCGCCATCAGGCTTCAACCTCGGTGGCGCTGGCGATCAAGCTGGCGCGGAAATCCGTAACTTTGCCTTGCAGCTCCGCGACAGTCAAAAGGTCCGTGTCGGGTTTGCTGCGTACTTTCTCAAGTTCTACTTCGGTCCGCAGCAACTTATCCGCAAACCCGTAGAAGCGCCGCGAGTGCCGGCCACGAATCCGGATCTCTCTGTCCGAACCCACGCTCCACACTTTCAGGGGTTCAACTCGACCATCTACTTCGCTAAAATATGGAGTTCCTTTAATTGGGTAAGCGACGGTTGTGAAGAAGATATCGGGATCGGTTTTCTTCACATGCTGGATGGTTGCCTCAATGTCCTGGAGTTCTTCTCCCTCATAGCCCCACATAAGAAACATCCCGGATTGAATTCCACGCGCTCTGCACAGGGCGACTGCCGTCTGAACCTGTTCGACGGTCACGCCGCGCTCCATCGCGTCCAAAATGCGTTGCGAGCCACTCTCAGAACCAATCCACAGGCGAAAGCATCCGATGTCGGAGAGCGTATCGATAACCGCAGGGGTGAGCCGATCAGCCCGCGAGATGCACTCAAAAGGCAACTTCAACCCGCGACGCTTTAGTTCGCCGGCGTATTGGAACAACCATCCGGGGTGGATCGTGAAAACATCATCGGCCATCCACGCCATGTCAGGGTGGTAGCGGTTGATCAGCCACTCCAGTTCATCGGCGACTAGAGCCGGTTTGCGGCGACGATGGGTCTTGCCAAATACCTCGTGGCTGCACCACCGGCAATGGTACGGACATCCGCGAGCGGTGATGAGGGACACCGATCCCATACCGTGGTGCTTGCGCCACACGGAAACATACTCGTCCACGTCGATAAGGTCGCGCGCCGGCCATGGTTGTGCGTCGATGTCGCGGATTTGCCCTCGCGGCTTGGTCCGGATGACAGTCCCGTTTGCGTCGCGAAAGGCAATCCCGTCCACGTTATGGAGGGCAGGCGCTGCCCGTGATTGGAGAATGGGAACCAACTCCTCGAGTGTGAGTTCGCCCTCGCCAGTCACGACGACATCAGCACCGGCTTCCAGGTACTCATTCACATATGCACCGGGCTCAGGCCCGCCAACCACCGTTTGCCATCCCGCGTCCTTCGCGACACGAAGAATCTCGACGACGTTGGGCCTGGTCATCAAATTGGCGTAAATACCAACGATCGAGGGACGACTTCCTTGCAAGATGCTGAACAGTTTTTCTCGAGAGCTAAATGTGGAATCGAACACTTCCGCGTCGATGCCCTTGTTGCGAAGGTGGGCACAGATGTAAAGGATCCCCAAAGGAGGATAGGGCTTCATAATCTGAAGCTCTTTCGGATCCTCGTAGAGGAAATATCCGTGAGTGAGAAGTATGTCCATGCGAGAAGATAAGATCAGCAAAAGTTGAATCGGCAATCCACGAAGCGACGCTGCGATTCGCCATCACTTCATGTCGACACCTCTAGTTGGACCAGGCGCGGCTCGGCAAGGTCAGGCAGCACGGTGGGGTGAGGGTTGCGACATGTTTTCTCAAGTTCTTCCACCCTGCGCCACAATGCTTCTGCCATTCCGATACCGCCGTTTGACGACTTCCAGCATTCAACCTGGGCATGCAAGGCATCGTGCAAGGCACGATAGAACTCGTCGTTGTAAGCTCCCTGAAACATCATTGCGAGATCCTCACTATCGGACCAGTTCGTCTTCTCGCCCAGTTGGGCCTGCACCCGCTCATAAAACTTTGTTCCGGGCAGCGGATACGAAACCGACACTCCTATGTCATCAGGGCGTGTGGCGCGAATTACGGCAGCGGTTTTCTGAATGTCTTCCCAAGTTTCCCCCGGGTATCCGAACTGCAGGAAGTAGCAGGCGCGAATGCCCTGCTCACGAAGGTTGTGCCGTGCTTTGGCAATCTGCTCGACGCGGGTTCCCTTATCCATGGCGTCGAGAATTTTCTGAGAGCCCGACTCCACACCCATCCATACTTCGGCGCAGCCAGCGCGTCGCAAAGCAGATACGGTATCGGCCGTCATGAGGTCGATTCGACTTTGCATTTTGAAAGGGAGTGCGGCATCGAGCCTCTCGACGTGGGCCGCGAGTTCGGCAACCCATTTGGCTTTAAGCCCAAAAATGTCATCCGCAAACCAGAGATGCTCAGCGTCAAACTCGCACTTGAGTTGCCGCATCTCTTCCGCCACGCGCAGCGGCGAGCGCAGGGCAAACGCACTCCCATAGATCGGTTTCGCGCACCAGTTGCAGCTGTAAGGACAACCCCGGCTCGAGACAATGTTCAAAGAAAAGAACCCGTGGGCGTCTCTCCACGCGGCGCGGTACCGGCTAATATCGACGAGATCTCGTGCCGGGAAGGGCAGAAGGTCCAGATTGCGCATTAAAGGCCGGGCCGGCGTGCGCACAACTTCTCCGGTTTGCGGGTGGAGATATGCGACGCCAGAAATGCGGCTTGGGTCGAACTCCCTGGTATTCCATAGTTGCTGGACGGCTTCCAGCAACGTCCATTCCGCTTCGCCGAGCAGAACGCAGCTGAAACCTTCCCGCAGATAATTTCGCGCATGATCGCAAGCGTCCGAGCCGTTGATCAGAACCGTGGCGCCGGCCCGTTGCGAGGCGTGCCCGATCCCATAGGCCAGCTCTCGCATCCGCGTGAGGCACATCTTCGACAGGAAGTTGAAATTGTCCTCATACACCACAACAACGCGCGGCCGATGCCGTTCGAGGGCGCACTCAAACTCTGCCTCGGGGTTGCTCAGCATCGTGTCGAAGACCTCAACCGACAAGCCTGCGTCGCGCAGGAGAGCAGCGGCGTACAACGTGCCGAGTGGAGGATAAGGCTGCATTTTCCGCGTCTGCTTGCGATCGTAGTACAAGTGATATGAGTGTGTCAGAAGAACATCCGCCACCAAATGCCTCCTCTCCGACGAAAGTGAACGATCAGCAGGCTTGCTGCATGCCTTCCTTTAACTTCTGACCGGTCAGCAGAGACCGGCGCGTAACTACTTTTTCCACGGCACGCGATGCCCAAAGTTCCCAGGGGAATGAATAGTGATTCTTGCGGATGCGCCAACGTATAGGAACGCCCAGGGCTCGCCGCACCCCTCGGCGCAGCCACGGTACTTGTTTGCTAGCCTTTCGGATTTGGTTATTGAGCAGAAAGTATTCGAGGCTGCGGCGCAGCCGTCGCAGTTCCTCTCCCTGCAACCAAGGGAGCACATTGCGTCCCAGGCCAAGGCTTTCCCACTCTGCCAGGGACTGCGGTTCCCGCACGCCCAGCTTCCTAAGCTCGGGCCAAATTGGGATCCCGGGGTACGGAGTGAAGATATTCGGAGAAAAAGTCACGTTCCAATACTGTCTGGCGATATCGCTCATAAATCGAAACGTCTGTTGGCGATCGGCTTCCGTCTCTCCCGGGTAGCCAAGAATTATGTTGAAGACAATATGAATGCCCGCCAAATCCGCTTTGCGCGCGGTTTCCACCATTTGCTCCACATGTTGGAAACGTTTGTTCATTAAGTACAACACTTGCTGCGACGCCGACTCGGTGCCAAAGCCGATGTGGTGGACACCACTCTCAGCCAGCAAGCACACTTCTTCGTCCGTCATCGTGGCCAGAAAGTCTGTGGAGGTCTGGAAGTCCCAACGAAACTTCACCCCGCTGGCGATGATGCCGCGAGCAATTGCGACGGCACGCTTTCTGTCCACCAGGAAATTGGAATCGAAGAGGGGAACATGTTCTATGTTGTAGCGAGGCACAAGATCGGTGAGGTCCGCCACCACACGTTCCGGGCGATAAGCATTGAAGCGCCTCTTGTAAAACACCTGGTCGGTACAGTAGTTACACTGGTAAGGACAACCCACGCTGGTGGTGTATGCCAGTTGCCTGAGGCCAGATTCTTTCGCGTACATACCCGGATCGCCAAGGTGATAGGCAGGCGGAGGCAGGTCGTTGATATTGGCCACGGGTCGCTCTGGCTCGTGGTGAATTCTGCCATCCTCCTTGAAAGACACTCCCCGCACACCGTGCCAGTCCTGTTGTTGCGCTATTCGCTGAACCAGTTCGAGGAAAGTGATTTCGCCCTGGCCCCTTACGATTGCGTCCACGAAGGCCTCGCGGAGCGTCTGCTCGGTCGCGAGGGTCGGATGCCAGCCACCGAGTACGATCGGCACATCCGGGCGACACTTTTTGACGGCTGAGGCGACACGGATCGCAGCTCCGATATGCGGCCCCGTAAGCACGGAAATCCCCAGACAAATCGCATCTTCGACTTCCTGTAGGATTGCAGTCTGGTAATCGGGCGCAATGAGATTGTCGACCAGCTTGACTTGAAATCCTGCCTCGAGCAGAGGACCTGCCAACGCAAGCAGCGAAAGCGGCGCCCCTAATGGGGGCCCCTCATACGGGGGATAGAAGAGCACCACTTTGTCTTTCATGGCAACGAATCATCCTCTGCAATGGCTAGCGCACAAACGGCCGGTCTCAGCCGTCGCACCACCGCAGGCAGAACACACTAAAGGACAAACTTAAGATAGGTACCAGACGCAGTTGTCAGGAGATTGTCAATTGTATGTAACTTCCGCGGGCACAGTTCACGAATTGATCGATCGCTCTCCGGCTGTGTTACTGGGGCAGAGACACATTCGCAATGGCGCTAAGCCCCACTCCGCGGCCGCAATCCGTCGCGTACAACAAACTCTGCGCACTCTGCCAGGAGGGAGAGATCGCATTGCAGGACCCATGCGTGATTTGCCGCTCCACTCCATTCGTGAGTTCACGCACGGCCAAATGCCACGATCCATGGTCACGCCGGCTGAACGCTATCCGCTTGCCGTCCGGCGATATCGAGGGATACCTCGCGGGTTCGGGAAACCCCGGTAGCAGCGTCACTTGTTGTGTCAGTCGCCGCACTAGAACCAGATGGGGATCACTCACCTCACCAACGGAAGCGATCACGTCGCCTTCAGATGTAACGCTCACATCGATTGGATGGTAAGCGGCTGGTAATAGCATTTGCGGAGTCGTTGCCGTAGAGTCAGTGGGCAACAGCCAGGCCGCGCTGCCTTCTCCCGTTTCCTGTATAAACACGAGCCATTTCCCATTCGGTGACAGTGCAGGCTCCTGGCCTTCGCTCACAAGTTTTGGAGCGGAATCCAATCGGTCTGTTGGGACTCGCACGATGAATGACTGGGTACCAGTCAGCTCCGCGTAGAGTGCGGTGCTGACCGGAGATCCAGCGACCGCGAGCACATCGCCCGGCATCCCTAACTCTCTGAACTCTCCATCTCTCAGCAGTACAGCGCTATAGCCATGTCGTTGCATCTCGGTAAAAGCGATGCCGCCCGCAACTGGAACGGGGTTGCCAGCCCGGTACCCGTTCCGGGGGCCCGGCAACCGGCTGGCGAAATCCTCGCTTCGGTTCTGCACGGCGTAGAGATTAAGCGCCGTGAGTAAGCCGAAACAAACCACCGAAGCGGCTAACCAACGTTGTTTAAATTGCAATCTGCGCCCGGATCGCGCGACCGTAAACAAAAGAATGCAGAGGCAGGTCATAGCCAGTAGCCGAACCGGAATCCTCTGCGAGATCCTATCCGGTATGGGCGCGCAACTAGCCACATAGAGCGCCAGAAAGGTAAGTGCCTTGTGCCTCTCACCCATCGTCAGCAGCGCATCGACGCCAACGATCGCCGCAAGGATCAGTACGCACGGATGATCAATGCCCGTGGTCGTGGAAAAGAGGAGCAGCAACGGAATCAGAGCTGCCCACTGCAGAGCGGTGGATTGCCGCGTATCATTCCGGTCGAGGGACATCAAGAATCCAAACAACAACCCAGTGGTTGTAATTGCCTCCATCAGTGCAAAGAGCAGGGGCGAATCGAGCAAGGGCGAAGGATTCAATTCCGGTTCGATGAGGAACAAATGACTCCAGAGAGTGATGTAGGTATTTCGTGGAAGATAATAGGGTCCAAGCCAATCGCCGCGAGAGACCTGGCTGAGAACTTCGACAACAAATAGCCGGTGAACTTCTACGCCAAACACAAGGAGCGAAATGCCAACAAAGACTGCCGCGCCCATAAGAAAACCCACGAGGGCCCGCCAGTTTCTCTTCCAAACGATCAGAATCACAAACAAAGCGGGAAACAGCTTGAGCATAGCCGCTGCCGACAGCAACAGCCCAGAGCTCCATTCGGCGCCATGATAAGAGGCATAGTAGGCCGCGGTGAGTAGCAACAAGATGAGCACATAATATCTGCCGTACATGAATGTGAAATGGAGTGGCAGAACGCACAACAGCGATATCAGAAGAAGGCGACGCCAGCCCAGCGATGTCACACGGCTTAACAACCAGAGCGATGCCCCCAGACAGACCAAATTCATGGCCAGCCATACACGTTTGGCAGTAAGCGGAGATAGCGCCGTCAATGGCACCAGCGGCAGGACCGACGAAGGGGGATTCGGCGCAAAACTCACGAGGCCATCGCTCACACCTAAATGGTCATTCTGCCGTTGGAACCACGGCCATTCATAGACACGTTCAACCGGAATGCCGTGACGAGGAAGCGCGGCCGCAAGATAGTAATCTGGGAACTCGCCCCGCAAACTCGACCAACCTTGCAGATAGCTATTCTTCAACAGTGAGATCAACAGGAACGCGATCAGTATCCACTCGAAAGGGCGCAAAAGCCTGGACCATGTACTTCCCGACAGTACTCGAATGGAACGCAAATCTTCGCTCGGGGCGGCGTCGGCTCCGGTATCTATGTCAACTATAGCCATCTATGAGAGACCCTCCTCCTCACTTGTCTAGGCCGACCTAGCCATTCAATAGATTCCAGGAAGAATTCTTGCTGTCTTGTGTGAGTACGCCTCATATGTAGTTCCAAAGACTGACTGTAGGTGCGCTTCCTCGATTGCGATTTTTCGCATCAGGAGGTATGCCCACGCTGCCGCCAACGCCCAACCCACGATGCTGGCAAACACCAGCGCCACGGCCACCTTCGAGACTATCGCAGCCGCGTATCGGGGATGCCGCACGTACCGAAACGGACCGTGCTCCATTGGGACGGGCTCGGTATGGTTTTGACCGAAATATGTCGCCAAGCAAGTGTCGGTCCAGATTTGCCAGGTTGTACTGACTATATAAAGCGCCAACCCCAGTCTCTGAAGTAATGGCTGCTCTAACCCACTCACCAAATGCCAGTGCGCATAATCAAGGAAGACGGCTAGATCAGCCGCCATAAGAAACATCACCTGAACGGGCCCAGAGGGATCCGAATCAAGTGCCCACCACTGCCGCATGGCACGCTTCGAGCGAAATACTGCCCGACTCGAAATTAGTGAATGAAGTGAACCCAGCAGCCTTATGCATAAGTAGGTAACCGAGTAACGGTCCAGGCGCGCCAGAGGAGTTGAACTTCCCCACCCCACCAGACAGAACAGAGACAGCGCCAAGTAGCCTAGCGAAAACGTCAGGGTCGTCCAAAACGCTTTATTCATGGTCCGCGAGTAACTTTCGCATGAACCGTGCAACCACAGAAGGGTCCCCGTCACACAGGAGTTGGTAAGCTGGCAGGCTCTCGAGAAGGCGGAAAGCCGTAGCTCGCTCCTTGACAAAGCGATCGTCGTCCTTAAACAGCACATTTTCTGCGATTCGTCCAGGCAACTCGGCCCGCGGGATCTGCGACAGGGTCAGCCGCGCGCCAGCGCGCCTCTCGAGAAACACGCAGCCAACCGGGATCACGGAGCGCACTTGCGTCGCTTGAAAGTGATGCTTTTCCAAATGGTGAAAAGTGAAGTGGCAATAAGAGAACGGGCGCGCCGATTTCCGGAGCTCCGGAAAGAATTGCAGTGCGTCAGGACGGAAAGCGGCCGGCCAAAAACCACCCCAGACCCGCACGGCGTCCCCTTCGATTTCCCCAAACACTCCCTCGTCGGCGTAGAATCCGAGGCCAAGTTTTGTCGTTAGGTAGCTGGCCGTTGTCTTGCCACTGTTATGTGGGCCAAACACGAGAAGGCCATTATCCCCCAGCGAAACACAGTTTGCCCGCAACGAAATCAGTCCCAGACTGCCTGCCGTCATGCAAAACAGGTTGTCGAGAAATGGGCTGGTGAATCCAAGCTCGTCCTCAGCCAGGCCCTCGGCGATGAACGCAATTGCTTCACGCGCCTCCAGGTCGACCGCCAGAAAATTCCGCTGTCCGAACTCGGCATAACGAAGTCCGTGGTCTGAAAACGCCGACCTCCTGGGCCAAGGCGGGCGCATTGCGACATCGGATTGGCTTACGATCCTCCAGAGGAATTGCGGCTGTCCGTATGGCGAGCCCGGATAACGTGCGAACAGTTCCTCAGCATGCGCAAGAATTTTCTGGCTGTTGCTCTCCAGCCGCACCGTGCGCCCCATTACAGGCAAAGCAGTGGCATACGGAGTGGGCGTAAAGCGGCGCAGATGATCTTGGCGTTCTATCTCCGGGTAGGCAGATCTGAAAGCGTACGACATTTCAATTCCAACCTTGTTTCACTAATGCCTGGTTGATCTTTGCGGCCGTTGTCCGGTGGCAGTACTCAGCGTCTCTCAAACTCGGGCCTACGACGTCAACTGCTCAAAGTGACGCGCAAGTCGCTCAGCTACTACCGGAGGTCGTCCACCATACGCGAGCCGGTAGCAAGCGAGTTGCGATAAACGGTTGATGGTTTGCGCTTGTCTTTCAAGCGCCTCCGGAGATTCCGCCATTAATTCGTTTTCAATCCGATGCGCGGCTTCATCCGCCGATATTGGCTTCATGCAGAAGATCGAGTCTTGCTGCCGCTCGAGGAATACGATCAGCCGCGGCTCACACTGCCGGACACTCGGCAAGCCTAACCGCTCTGGCCGGAACCGAAACACCAGTTCCTCATTCTGAAGCTCGGCGGCCTGTTGCTCCCGAAGTCCCTTCAACCACTCTTCTGCGTCCCGCCGAAGTTTGACCAGCGTGGGCATACCCCACGCAAACAATTTGCTATTTTGCAGCGCACAAACCGCCCGGTCATCCGACAGAAATCCGAATCCTGTCTGCGCCAAAGCCACAGATAGGGTTGACTTTCCGGAGCCTGAGGGTCCCGCCAGGAGCAGCCCATCCCCACCACTCGCCACACAAGCACTATGGATCTCCGCTAGACCGATCGAGCCACCTGCGATAGAGAGAAAAATGGGGAAGATCACCGTCTTCCAATAATCGCAATCCGCACCCATTTGTGGCGAGAATCGGCCCGCGATACGGTGTGTGCGAAGGTCGAGCAAAGCTGAACTGCCGGAATCAAAACCGGCGAACACCAAATGGTCCAGCCCCCTGACGTAAGGCTTAGGCCACGGAGGTCCTGCGGCGTGCTCGGAGTCCACCCACAGACGCACCGCGAATTCCACGCTCGCTCGTGGCTTGTCAATCGGAATGAATGTTTCGCGGGCCGCTTCAAGAATGGATTCACTGTTGGTCCAGATTTCCCAAGGGGAACCACATACGAGAAAATACTCGTGCAGCGGCGTCTGCGCTTCTTTCCTAAGAAAGTCGCTGCATTCCGCTGCTGTCCTGGCAGAACTATTCATGAGATTAGAGTGTTATTGAGAAAGTCTTACAGCGATGAGACAGCTGCCGATCACGATGGCGGATGACCGCATAACCGAATTATTTATTAAGGAACATATTTTCGTTGGCTTGTGTTTTTATGGATCATTTGCGATCACTTTTGCCTGAGTTAGCTTCTGACAACGGCCACTCTACCCATACAGAAGATCTCGGCGCGGCTTCCGGCCCGAGCTATCGAACCGCAGACCTGCCAGTTGCATGAGAAGGGATCCGAGAAACAGAGGATTTAGCAAGATATAACGCTTCCATAACCTGGTAGGCTCCGAGGCCAGACGAAAGAGCCATTCGAATCCCCGTGCCTGCATCCATTCGGGAGCCTGCGGACTTGTACCGGCCAGGAAGGAAAACGCAGCGCCCACCGCGACGAGTGGGATGGATAATTGTTCCCGAAACTCGTAGGCCCACACCTCCTGACGGGGGCACCCCATCCCAACCAAAACAACCCGTGCGCCGGAGTTCCGGATTTTGCGCACCAACTGATCCTTTTCCACCGCGGAGAGGCATCGGAATTTCGAACTCTGAGCGCCCACGATGGAGAGTGCCGGAAAACTCCGTCGAAGGCGTGCGCACAGCCTCGCCAGAATCTCATCGGTGCTGCCGTACAGAAATACAGGGAGACCGAGCCGCGCGGCGTCGCCACAGATTGCCACCATGAGGCGAGGACCGTACACTCGATCAGGGAGCTGAATCTGGTGTAACCACTTGAGTGCCCACCGCACGGGTTGTCCATCCGGTACAACCATGTCGAGGCCATTCAGACGGTACCTTTGCTGCGCATCCAAAAGCCCCGTCATGATGCCATGAACCGCCACCGCCGATACCGCGAGTCCCTGCCGGCTAAGCGCCGCCGTGACAATGCACCTCACCGCAGCCTCGTAATCGACCGCATTCACGAGAACACCCAGAACATTGTGCCTGCCCAGTTCGATCACGCGACATCCACTGCCTGGTCCCGCCAGCGCTCAATATTCTGCTCAAAGATTTCGCGTAGAATGTCACTTACACTGTATGTGACCCGCCATCTTGGATAGTGAGACCTGAACTTTGATAAGTTGCTGATATACCAGATATGATCCCCTTTCCGATTCTCCGGCACATATTCCCAATCCAATTTGTGACTGGTAATCAGTTCGCAGAGTTCGATCGCTTCGAGAACCGAACAATGACTGAAACATCCACCGCCCATGTTGTACACCTCACCAGAACGCGGTGCCTCGAAGAACTCGTCAAATGCTCGGATTAGATCTGAACTATGAAGGTTGTCTCGCACCTGCTTGCCTTTGTAACCTAGGACGGTGTACTTGATTCCACTGGCCGCGCAACGCATGAGATAGGCGAGGAACCCATGTAACTGCGTACCTGAGTGGCGCGGTCCCGTTAAACACCCGCAACGGAAGCACACCGTTTTCATTCCGAAATACTTTCCGTACTCCTGGACGAGAAGGTCAGCCGCGACCTTCGACACGCCGAATAGGCTGTGCAAACTGTGGTCAATAGAGAACCGCTCGTGGATGCCGTCTCGGCAGGGATGTGCAGGGTCAATTTCCCAGCGCTTCTCGCGTTCAACCAGCGGAAGGATATTGGGGCCATCACCATAGACTTTGTTAGTCGACGTGAGAATGAATGCTGCCTCGGGTGCGAAGCGCCGAGTGGCTTCCAGCAGCACTAGTGTGCCGTTCGCGTTTACCGTAAAGTCGGTTGTAGGCTGCGTGGCTGCCCAGTCATGCGAAGGTTGAGCCGCAGTATGAATTACCAAAGAAATATCGCGCTGATACCGTCCGAAGATCTTGCGGATCGAAGCTTCATCGCGCACATCCGTATTTTCGTGTCGATAACCACTGACTTCTCGTCTGAGCTGGTCACTTTGCCAGGCGGTAGAGGCATCCGCGCCAAAGAAAAGTGAACGCATGTCGTTGTCGATGCCAACAACCGTCATACCGCGTGATGCGAAATAGCGGGTTGCCTCGGCCCCAACCAGTCCGGCTGATCCTGTGATAATCGCGACGCTCAACATTTCCTCCGTAGCTGCAGCCGTAACCTCTATTGATCCAATGCGTATTTCACATTCACTCCGGCAGAACGAGAATTCCTGCGCCGCTGCCGCCAGTGGGTTCAAGGACAGCCGGTATCGAATCGCCTTCACCCGGAATGCGCGTGTGTCTGGCAACAAACTGCACCAAACTGTTCCATACGGTGTCTTCGTCGACCCCAAGCAAACAATGCGGGGCAGAAAAACGGCACGAGTCATAGCAAGGCTTGTATGGACACGGCCCCCCTTCAACCCATTCTGCCTCCCGGTGGATAGGAGCAAATAGCTCGGGCAGCTGCGGACCGAAAATCGTAAATGTAGGAACTCCGCTGATGGCCGCCAAGTGCCCAGGACCGGAATCGTTCCCGATGAAAATCGCCGCCTTCCCGACCAGGCAAACCAGTTCGTCCAGCGTGTCAGGCACTCTGGCTCTCTCCCCTCGTTCCTGCCAGAATCCCAACTGATGTCGATCGCAAAGCACTTCTACCCTGTGTTGGTCTGCGCGTAATCGGCGAACCAGTCCGGCGTAGCGCTCCAGCGGCCAAACCCGGGTCATCCGGGCCGCTCCGGTATGAATAACGATGACTTCACGTTCCTTGTGCTGCTTCGGAATTGGCTCTAGCAGATCGATCTCCAAGGCCTTCGCCAGTGTCTGCCAATAGGAGAAACGATGCTTCGTCATCTTGTCGCATTCGATAGCCTGCGTGAGAAGCGCTTGGCTACCCCATCGTGGGAATCCGATGCGGCGTTTTGCCCCGCTCAGAGCGATCAAGAGATGGTCCCGCGGATCCCGCCGCGCCGAAACAGCAATGTCAAATTGCCGTGAGCGAAGTACTCGCAGGAGCTCCAGGATGGTCTTCCAAGGCCATCGCCATAAATCGTACTTTCTGTCGAATACCGTCCAGGGCGCAAGAAACGGCAACACTTCCACTCGCGGCCAAAAGTGTCGACGCAAGTCTTCGGCTATCGGCTTGGCGACGAGGGTGACTTCGTATCTCTGGCTAGCGGCGTGAAGAAAGGGAGATGCCAAAGCCAGGTCACCTAAGGCCCAATGTTCCAGGACGAGAAGCTTCACAGAATACGGCTCTCCATCACGTCGCTCCGGTTCAGCAGGTGATTCTCCACGCTTGCATCTGCCCCGGAAGGATGAAATCTCATGACAGTATCTAAAACGAACTCCAGCTTTCTTCCTACCGCACGAAGGTCGAAGTGAGTACGAGCGACTTCCCTTCCCCCACACCCGATGCGATCCCTTAGTTGTGGCGACACCAAGGCCTGATCGATGGCGGCAGCAATCTGTGGCACAGTGGTGCTCGGGGGAACAAGAATTGCGCTCTTGCCGTGCTCCACATACCGCACAACGTCTCCCAGAGCAGTGGTGACGACCACCCGGCCTGAGGCAAGATACTCACTGAGTTTGGTGGAGAGGCCCGAACGGCTCCAGAGCCCATCGCGCCGGATATTCAGCATAACGTTGGCGTTCGCGATATGCGATTTCACCTGGTCAAGCGGTACAAAGCCCTTCATCTCGATGACGGTATTTAGGCCGCGCACCCGGATGTCTGACGCCACTCTCGCAACGCGGTCCGCGTCGCGATTGGCTCCTAGAAAAACAGCACGAAACCCGCGGCCCTGATCCCGCAGCATGGCTAAGGCGCCTAGCAGATTTTCCATCTCATCTTGTTCGCCGAAGCAACCGGCATAAAGCAGCGTGGGCAGGTCCGTGACCGGTTCTGGTCCGACCGCCCAATAGTTGCAATCGACGATCGTGGGTATGAGGTGAACTGGGGTCTTCCCAGCAGCTCGACTAAGATATTTCTCTTTTAAATAGTGAGAAATAACTACGATTGCATCTGCTCGATGAGGACATGAGCGATCGGCAAGTCGGCCGTTTAGAGCGAGCAGCCCACCCGAGAGCGACTGCTGAGGCGCGATCAATTCCAGGCGTTCGTCTTCGTAGGACTGCACCGTACGTATACCCAGACGCTGGGCGAGCTTTGTGAGCGGCCACATGTCATAGAAAGACAAGTTGTTGAGCCACAAAACGTCGATTCGTTTCCGGGAATGACGACGCGCGATTGCTTGTAACAGCGCCAACACGGCTCGCAGCTTCGTGGTTATGGACCTCAGCCCGAACTGGCGCTCGATCGAACCCAAAACGTAACGATACTCGACGGAGCCGATCTGCCCGGTTGCCTTCAGCAGTTCGCGAGGCGTGATTCCAAGGCTGTGCTCATTCAAGAGATACACTTGATGCCCGCGCCCGGCAACCGCATTGGCCAGCATCTTAACGCGCGTAGTGTTGCCACCTCCTTCCGGCAGGTCTGCTATCGTAACGAAGACGACCTGCAGAGGGCGCGACTTAGGGCCTCCTATCCCTGCGATCGACCCAGGTACACGATGCGGGAATAACTCGATATCTGATCCGCCACTAATAAGCGTCTCGTCCATTCGGTGTAACTGCCGCGGTTCGTAAAGGAACTTCACGAGGTTGCCGCCGCAGGCGCCAGAACATGCAGACTTCGTGATATTGGCCCTGACTGTTCACACCATACGGCGCAAATCACCATCAGACGAGCAGGTAGGGCTAGATCGACATGGCTCGCCTCGGTCAGTCCGTGTATAAGCCCGAACATCAAAAGCGCATATGTGAGGCTGAGCTGAAGAGAGGGTCTACAACCGCGCAAATGGCGGAAGAATGAAACATAAATTGTCGCCGCCAGCAACACGCCGACTATTCCGTAGGAGAAGAATTGCTGTAGCAAATCGTTGTGAGCCTGCCAGGCCTCGAACTCGCCGAAGAAGGGGACAACCGATCGGTAGGAATAGAAACCGTGTCCGATCCACGGTGTCTCCCTCGCGATTTCCCAGCTGAGAGCCCAGATTGTGGTTCGTCCCGTCAGCGTTTCGAGCGCCGCACTCTCCGTGTATATCTGTAAATAACCGGCCACAAAAATCCAAGATGTCAGAAGTAAAATGACCGCCAGTCCGGCGATCTTTAGTTTTGTACGCAGGCGGAGCGCAGATTGGAACAGAATGTAAACACCGGCCGAACAAAAGAACGAAATAATGGATGATTTGCTCAAGGTTCGGATCAGAGAAGACGTTAAGGCGGCAGAAATCCACCGCCAGTGATTAGTCGTGCGATGACGCAAAGCAAGATAGATTCCGAACAATGCAGCTAGCGCGAACTGAAACCCGAGCGCATTGGGATGGAGAAACTCTTCCTGTCCCATGCGCAGATCCGGCGTGCCAGGAGCCGCCCAGGCGATAGCGGCAACAACCAGAGTCCCAGCAACGAAACCTTTGATAGCGGCAAGGGCTACCCGATCCACATCGTCGCAACTCAAAAGGATGATGACAGCAAGCAGGTCTGCAAAGAATGCAATCCAGTAACCCGCCGCGCTGAAGAGCGATGACGCTTGCGTCCACGAGAGCGATAATCCCGATAACGCACAGTAAACGAAAATCCATTTGGCGGGGTTCGGCCATCCTGAGTTCCTTCGAAAGCCGACTATCAGCATTGCCAACGTGACGAGCACCAACATTACGCAACTACTCAGTATCGAAACCGCCGTGCCATTCTTTGGTTCATCTTGAAACCAAAGGTACGTGGTGGCGGTGTTCAAGGCGGCGAGGAACCAGACGGCAAACGATAGTGAAGAAATCAGCTGCGAGCTCAGAATCATCGTCCCGGGCGTGCTCTCCGGCCGCAATTCTTCCATGATGTCCGCCTGCCCTCGCTTAACTCGAGAGTGGTACTACTCCCTCACAAATCGCGATCGGACGTGATAGAGCTCTCGTGACCCTGAGCATCAGGAAAGCCGTGACCGATCCATAGAGGAGCCGGGCCAGGGCAGCTCCGATCAATCCCAGCCGAGGGATGAGCACGACGGCAGCACATAGGGAAAGCGTTCCGCCCAAAAGGTTCAGCCCCGAAACGTACCTCACATCTCCCATGGCAAGAAGAGAATAGTGGGGCACAACATTGAGGGCCAAAAGCGCGTACGCCATGGCCAGAATGCCAAGGATGGCCCGTCCTTGGACGGCGAACTGTGGACCGATCCACAGGGCTAGAATGCTCCGCCCCCATAAGATGAGCGGCAGGGCAAGAGCCGTCGCCGTTATAAGGTTTGCCCACGCGGCGACGCTAAACACCCTCCGAGAACCCTGGAGCTCCCCCATTTCGCGCCGAGAGCTCATATGCGGCAGGAGAAAATTGAAGATGGCTGCGCATACGCCGTGAATGGGTTGTGCCGCCTGGACACACAAGACGTAAATCGCAACTGGGGCTGTGCCCAGCAACATTCCCACCAGGAAGCGGTCTGCATAACTGAACCCAACACCGGCCAAGCCCTGCAGCCAACTGAAACACCCGAACGCAAGTACCTCCCTTAGCGCAGCCCATTCCAAAGTCGGGAAAAGTTTGAAACAACCCGCGGTTCTGCGAGCTGCAATGGCCTGAAGGATGACCACCACACCAGAGCAAAGCAAGGTGGCAAGCATAATCGTATCCACTCCATGTCCCTTCGCACTCACGATCAAGGCGGACACGATTATGCTGATACGCAGCAAGATGTTCAGCTTAACCGCAGGACCATAATGTTCGAATGCACGCAGGGTACTTATGAATACACTCTCGATCGCGCGTAAGGGTAAGATGGCAGCGCTTATTTGAACCGCGCGCATTGCCGGAGCCTGAAATTCCACCTCGATTCTAAAGACATGCGTGATCGCCGATGCCAGAGTCCATACCAATCCACCCACTAATAACCCAAGGACCAGGTTAATGGTCAGAGTCGCTCGGATCGTGCGCTGTATCCCGGCGGAATCGTTCCGAGCACGATACGCGGAGACATACTTCACGGTGGCGTCCCCAAAACCGGCGCTAAGTATGCCGACTCCGCTCAGCATCGCACTTACCAGCATCCAAACCCCGTACTGTTGCAAGCCGAGATGGTGGACTAGAAACGGCGCGGCAGCCAGCATAGCGGCAGGCTGCGCGACATAATCGGCAAGGCTGTAAGCGGCATTCTCTGCGCTTCTGCGAAAAGGCAGCGAATTGCGCAGTGCCAGCACGCGTTGAGATGAAGGGGACGAAACCCAGGTCAAGAGCGCCATGAACGCGGGCCCCTCATGATGCTTCCCATCCAGGCCAACGCAGGCTGCTGCGCACAACGCTGCTGAAATTGGTTTAGTTTCGTCATCGTGCCCAGGAAAATGATTCTCCTGGGATCATCGCTGTTAAGTTTTTGCACACGCGCGGATCCGACGATCCAGGTCATCGCCCCTGCTATCGAAAGAAACGTGACACCCAGAACGATCAATACCCTATGCGGACCTGATTTTTTTTCTGGGGTATTGGCGGAATCGATCACGTTGATACTTGGGATCTCTTTGGCCTCCTGCAAGCGGACCAACTCGTACTTCTGGGTGAGCAATTCGAAGACTGTCTCTTGCACCTTCACGCGCCGGTAAAGGTCCATCCACTCGACGCCCAGGAGCGGCAGCTTGCGAATCGAGGGGTAGAGTTCGTCAGACTGGCTGCTGGATGGCGACGACGCTGCATCGGTTCCGTCCACTTTTTGCAGTTGTCGCCTGAGTTCTTCAATACGCGCCTTGACGGTGCGGACGCGGATGTTCGCCGGCGTATAGATCTGTTCCAACGCCTGCAATTCCGACTGGGCCGCAATCATCTGGCCCTGGAGCAGGGCTGCGGATTCAACCATGGCTTTGGCTTGTTCCTTAATGTCGAGGGTGGCGTTCTTGCTGGCGTAGACGCTGAACTGTTTTTCCGCGTCTTCCAGGTCCGCCTTCACCGATGCCAGCCGCTGCTCGAGGAAGATGCGTTCTCGCCGCGCCGAGGAGGTGCTTACTTCAGCCTGTAGATGGTTTACCTCCTCCACGTAGGCCTGCGCCATGTCATGGGCCCGCCCAGGGCTGTGGTCCATCACCGTGAGAGAAATGACCCCGCTCTTGCGGTCTTCTTTGACTTCAGTGCGTCGGTTCAAAGTCTTGCGGGCGCTCTCTTTGTAACGCGCCAAGTAAAGCTTTTGCAGATTGAACCTGTCCACAATTCGATTCTGTACTGTGCGGCTCTGCAGCAAATCGACGAGCACCGCTCCCGATGTTTTGACGCCGAAAATACCTCCAGCCAGCGCAGCCAGTTCGGGCGATGCTTTTCCCATCACCGCTGCCATCATCGTCCCCATATCACTGGAGGAATCGGGCGGCATGATGCTCACGGTCGACTCGTACTCTAGCGGGAGGAGGAGAACGATAATTGAGCTTAGGATCAAAGCCCGCACCGCGACCTTGTAAATGAGGCTGCGCTGCTCCCATACAAGCCGCAGATTGTCGCTCGTGTCTCTCTCTGAAGCGTCGAATACACGCGCTGGACCTCGATGCGCTGCCTGGAGGTGATCTTCAGGAACATCTTGGACCCGATCAACCAGCGGATTTCTTATTCCCACGCTCGTCAGAAGCCTCTTGCCACTTGCACTGCTATGCCGACTGCCGATACCAGCTGTGCAACTTGCAGCGTGGTTCGCCAGGAAAAGCCGCCGCCTACCGCTTTGTCCGGAACGACTAACATATCTCCCGGCTGCAGCGCGGCGCTGAGGACGCTGCCACGAAACATCCCACTTCCCCCCACCACGGCCCCATCCGCACGCACAACGAATATTGCTTTTTTATTTGCCATATTCGTGGGCCCTCCCGCCTGCCGCAGGTACCACCCAGCGTCTTTGCCCGGTTTGAATGTGACCGCGGTAGAGTTATAAACCGCGCCATCCACCATAACGACGTTCGGCCGCTTGGGAACAAAGATCGCATCTCCCTTCCTGACCTGAATGTCGCCAGCGGTATTAGCCCATCGCTTCAAGCTGGCAGAAATATGAATCACCACGCGCCCGGTCGGCGGCGTGTTTTGCAGTTTCTCGAGCGTGTTTTTCCACTGGAACTGTGCCAGATCTTTGGAGGTGGAGTCCAAATCCAAAATGGACTTCGCCCCCGGCCCTTCCGCCTGCACCCGCCGAATCAGCTCTGTGCGGTCCTTTTCCTCCAGCTCTTTGACCTGCGCTCGTTCGAAAATAGCCCCATAGGGGTAGGCGTCCGCACGGAAACCGCCTGCGCGCTCCAGGATTGAGCTCAGCCGCTCTCCCTCCTCGATGCCATAGGTGCCGGGATGCACGACCTCTCCTTGCACGGTAATCGTGGCGCCGACATCGTTCCAGCCCGATAACTGACGGATGGTTAAAACATCGCCATCGTGCAAGCGCACATCGGTGTCCGGTTCGTTTGCCAACGCCCTCGCGATCGGCACGGTCGTGTGTTCGCTCACGACTCGACTACCTTGCTCAACCATGTAGGTCGTCAGGTCGGCTTCTTGTGTAAACGCACCGCGCTTCAGGCCGCCAGCAATTCGGACCAAGTCCGCTGCGCTCATGTCTTCGCCAAGAGGATATTTGCCAGGATGAAGAACCTCGCCCTCGATGCTTACTGCGGGCGGATCCACCTTCGCCACGTTCTTATGAACAAACACCCGATCCTTGGGCTCCAGCAAAATGTTCGCAACAGCTTCCCCTGCCAGCGCTTTGCGCAGGTCTACGCTAATAATTTTCAGCTTCCCATCGCTGGTCCTGCGGAACACTTGGGCATCATCCAATTGCGCTTCCGGAGTCGCATTGCCTGCCAGGTAAATGGCGTCACGGAGATAGGTTGCTCCGTTCGTAACGTGATCGCCCGGATCTTTTACCTCACCCGTCACCGTGATAACCGGCTGGGGTTCAAAATCGAAGCGACCGAATACTCGCACGGTATCGAACGGCTTGAGAAATAGATTTTGCTCTTTGCCGGCAAGAGCATCCTCGAGATTGAAAGATAAGACAACCGGCCTGTAGTCCGGCGGATTAAGGCGAATGATCTCCGCGTGCCGGCCGTAGGGCTCGGGGAGAAGGTCATTGTAGGACCTGATCAAATCCGCGACCTTCATCCCATCTCGATACGCGTACTTCCCGGGCCGGAATACGTGGCCATCGAGGTAAACCGTCTTTTCGGAAAACGCCACAATGGGCGAGATCCTCACGCGGTCCCCATCTTGAATTTGAAAATCTTCGAGGGCCTTGGTGGCCGAAGCATCGTTGTTGTTCTCGGGGACATCCACCTGCAGCATCGTCCGGCTTTCGTGTGCCAGGATGCGTTCGACATCCACATGGCGCACCGTTCCCGTCGGTAATACTCCTCCGGCCAATTGCAATGCCTCTGCCAGATTTGTCTCCCCGTTCAGTTCGTAAATGGCGGGACGCCGCACCATGCCCTCGATCGTGATCTCGGGTCCCACGGGTGCAACCAGCACGGTGTCACCCGACTGCAGGCGCTCCATGTTCGAACGCACTCTATGGAGCAACAGTTCATAGATATCGACATCCTGGATCAATTGCTGACCACGGTAATGCTTCAGGAGCCGCAGCGACCCCCGCGATGTCGGGCCACCCGCTTCGTAGAGCGCGTTCAAGGGTGTGGATAGCGAGCTGATATCGTAAGCGCCGGGGCGCTCGACATCGCCAACAACGTAAACCCGAATCGCGCGATACTGGGAAAGCGAGACATCAGCCTGGATGTCGCGCAGTTGTGTACGTAACGCGGCTTGAACTAAGTGCTGCACATCTCCGAGAGTTCGCCCAGAAACCTGTAGGGGCCCTACTTCGGGCAGAATCAATCGGCCGTCGCGGTCGACAACCCGCGTCAGCCGCTGCGAAATCCCTCCCCAAAGATCGATGCCCAGTCCATCGCCGGGCCCGACGACATAGTCGGGTCCAGCCGGCAAATCCATTGGTAATTGGTTTGAGTTTCCTGTCCCGTTGCGAAAAACATCGGCGCCGAAGCGCTCCGGGGCAAGAGAAGGTCCCGGGTATTGGAAGTAAAGATCGTAAAGGGACGGTACATCCGCATAGGGATTTGTGCGACGCGACAACACCGCGCGCTCTTCGTGAAGTCCGCGTTTGGGCGTAGACGGGGAATTCGCGATGGCTTGGGTGGAACGCACACTGGGCGTGACCACAGGTTGCGGTTGATCCGTCATGCTGAGTGCCGAACTTCCAAGCCCTGCGATGGCGCCGGAGAGCTTGTCTGACGACATGCCGCCACTCGCCAAAGAAACCAATCCTGGGCTTGCGTTGCCGAGGTGCGAACTAAGCAGCGCCCCTAGCTGATCTGGGCTAATGCCCTGTATTCCCAAAACATTTAGCGGTAAGCCGCCCAGTGTGTCTGTCAGTCCTTGTGCTTGCTCAAGCAGTCGACGGGGATCGGTGTTTTGCGGCAACGCCGGTTGCGGGGGTGGCGGCGCTGGAGCCGGGGCTGCAGGACCGGACGAAGGCCGCGTGCCCTTTTGTGTATCAAGATCGTTACCGGATCTAGATCCGTCGTTCTGGGCTGCCGCCGGATAGTTGGCGACGCCGGCCTGGAACGCACGCTGCGCACGCTCCATCTCCTGACGATTGGGCTTTACCTGAACGTAACCCCGTTCCACTATCTCCTGCGTTATGAGCACCCGAATGGTTTCGTCTTTCCCAATCAGCTGAAACAGGGCCTCATCGGTAAGGTCCTTCGGATCGAGCACACGCCCTTGCTCATATGCCTTCCTGACCAGCATCTTTTTCACTTGTAAGAGCAAGCCTGGTTCCTGCTCAAGAATCGCAATGATCTTGTTGCCCGACAGAGAGACCATTTGATTAGCCTCTTGTTCGGCCCTCGAGTCGGATATGTCGACCGCCCGTGTGCGGTCAGAATAGGATGACTCCTGCGCCGCTGAAACGATGGGAGAGGCGGAGATACAAACAATGACAAGGAAAGCAAGACCTGGCCACCGAGACAAATGAACATACTTTCTCATAAAAGCTGCACCCACATTGGAAGCTACAACGAATTCGCCGAACCGACAATCAACGCGAGGAGTAACAAGGGTGAGGCGCGCCCCTATCGCTGGATAGGTTCAATCGCGTCCTCGTCAACCTCTACTGCGATGGATCGGTGAATCAACTCAATCGAGACAACCACCCGCAATTTATCCTTCTTGCGTATCAAAATACCTTCCAACCCGGCAACGGGCCCACTGTGAACCCTCACACGACGTCCTAACCGGAGATAGGAATATGGCTGCGCGCATGCGTAATGCAATCCGTTCCGCAATGCCTCGATCTCAGACTCAGGAAGTGCGGCAGGCCGCGCGCCACAACTCACAAATTCGATAACGCCTGGCAGCTGCAAAATGCGGAGTCGATCTTTGAGCGCAAGGTGGACAAAAACGTAGCCGGGAAAAAGTGGTAATTCCAGTTCTTTGCGACGATCCTTCCAGCGCCGGACGCTCTTGTAAACAGGCAGGAAACACTCAACGCCACGGTGATACATCTGCCGCTCAACCCGTTTTTCGTGACGCGGGTTCGTGTAAACCGCATACCAGCGTGCATCCAAGTATTCGGCGGGAAGCTCCGGTAGCACTGGAACCGAGTGGGTTGTTTCCGATCCTATCTGCTCTGAGAACATGGACTTAGTTACAGCTTCGCCCTCTCGCTTACATAAGCGCTGTGATGTAACTCGCCTTCCACCAATGACTTATGACTTCTTCCAGCGGGTTCACTGCACGTTGGTTGGAACCCGTTTCACCGTTTCAAAACCAGCCCGTAGCGCGTCGAGAATTCCTTGTTCCGAAGTCTCGACTGTCTTGGATCGAATATCTACAACCGCCCAGTAGAACGTGCTGCTACCGCGTTCCGTCGCCACGGCCAGAACTTTCATATCCGGATACCGGCCCAGCAAAAATCCACCGAGGCTGAGGCGTTGTTGTCGGTCTTCCATCGCGAGAATCAGGACGTTGGGCCGGGTACGATCCACCAACTCTGTGATTCGTGACTCATCCTCAACTTCACCGACAATCTCAACATCCGATTGCTCCGAAAGGACGGCGACGACCAACTCCCGCATCAGGCGTGGCCGATTTGCTACCAACACTCTGATCTTTGCCAAGGCCTTTTCTCCATGCCTCACTCTGCCGTGCGATTGAATAAAAGAAAAGGCTCAAATCGGAGCCATCCTGCACAAGCACCGCGGTACTACGGGGTACTACGCCGAGTACCAATTCAAGAGTTTCTGTGCTGCTCGTTCGACGCTTGTCGCGGATATGTCGGCCGCATCTTAGTAAGTTGCGGTCGCATATTTTGCAAACTTTTGACAAATCCGATACAAATGGTGTTGCGGCAGTTGCTACCCTCTCCGCAGCCAGAACACTTGCGTCATTCCGAGCCGAGCGTCAAACGTGATCCTTTTCTACAATCCAAAGGCGGCCAGGTTTCGCAACCGCCGGCTTCCGCTGTCGATCTTGTCGATCGCAGCCGTAATAGAGGGCAAAGAAGACTACGCCATCGTCGATGGCAATCTTGATCCCCATCCCACGGAGACCTTGCTTTCACACTTGACGGATCATTCGGTGGAGCTCGTGGCGGTCACGGTTATGCCGGGCCCGCAGACGGTCGGCGCCGTGGCGAGCTGCCGTGAAATTCGCGCGCGGTTTCCTCATGTGCCTATTGTCTGGGGTGGATATTTCGCGTCGAACTACACGCCCGCGGTTTTGAATGCACCCTACGTTGACTTTGCGGTACGTGGCCAGGGAGAGTCGACTTTTCTGGAATTGCTCGACGCCATCCGAGGACGGCGCGATTTCAAAAGCATTCAGGGTCTTTCTTACAAAGGGGTTGACGGCAAGGCCTATCACAATCCCGAGCGGCCCATGCGTGGTCTGGACGAGTTTCCCTGGTACCCATATCAACGCATCCCCACGGAAAAGTATCTACTCCCCACATTTCTCGGACGACGCACGGCGGTGCACCAAGCCAGCATCGGATGCCCGTATCGCTGCAATTTTTGCGGGGTGGTCACGTTCTCGGGCAGTCGCGAAAAGATGGAATCTCCGGCTCGGACCGAGAAGATTTTGCGCCACTTGGCCGAGAGCTATGGCGTCGATGCGGTCCAGTTTTACGACAACAATTTCTTCTTGCGCGAGGACCATACGCGCGAATTAGCCGATCGCCTGGCTGGGCTCAAATTGCGTTGGTGGTGCGAAGGCCGCACCGACATCATGATGCGCTACTCGGATGCGACTCTTGAGTCGCTCCGCCGCGCCGGGTGCACCATGATCTTTTTCGGCGCTGAATCGGGCTCGAACCAGAATCTGAAAGAGATGAACAAAGACCTCTGTGCCGAAGATACCTTGGCTTTAGCTTCTCGGATCAGGCGCTTCGACATCATTCCGGAATTCTCGATTATTTTCGGTAATCCGAAAGACCCAGAAGGTGACACGCGCGATTGCATCCGATTTATTCGACAACTGAAGCGGCTGAACCCGAAGTCCGAGATCATTGTTGAGCACTACACTCCGGTTCCGCAGCGGGCACGCATGTACGGCGGCGTCGAGGACAAAATCCAATTCCCGACGACTCCCGATGAGTGGGCCACCGATCGTTGGCAGCGATTTGCCACTCAGAAGGATCCGCAAACACCCTGGCTGAGGCCCCGCACGAAGAGACTGATTGATGACTTCGAGTTGGTGGTCTCTTCCCGCTGGCCGACCGTGCAAGACATTCGACTACCCTCTTGGGGCCGCTTAACTCTAAAAGCCCTGAGCAGCTGGCGCTATCGACTTGGCATCTACTCGGCTCCGATCGAATTGAAGTGGGTACAGCAATTCATCAACCTTCGCAGGCCAAAAGCAGAGAGCTTGTGAGCGAGAGATTCAAAGCGACCCGCAGCGCAATCCTTGACTGCAGCGAACGCCTCAGTTCGCCGGGCAGCCCCGTCTCTGTGTCGGCGGACGAAGGCTACCAACGCTGGGCGCCCACATACGATCTGACCCTCAATCCCCTGCTCTCTTTGGAAGAGCGTTATGTCACGCCGCTGCTTCCAAGCATGATGGGGAAAGCGGTTCTGGATGTCGCATGTGGCACAGGACGCTGGCTGGAAAAGCTGGTTGCGTTGGGCGCAAAACCAGGCGTCGGGATTGACTTATCCACAGCAATGCTGCGCATCGCTGCGACGAAAATCCCCATTGCCGGCCGACTCGTGCGGGCGAACTGCGTGCAATTCCCCTTCGCTGCCGCAAGTTTCGATTTTGCCATCTGCTCGCTCGCATTGAGTCATGTTCGGGATTTGACGGCAGTATCCCGTGAACTAGCCATGACCTTGAAACCGGGCGCTGACTTGTTCGTCAGCGATCTTCATCCCGAGGCTGATGCCCAAGGATGGCGAACTGGCTTCCGGGACGGAACCACAGCGGTCCGGATTAAAACGGTTCCCCACTCGGTTGCCGAGATTCTCGAATCCTTTTGCCCGGCCGGTTTCGATTGCTGTGATCTGATTGCGGCGCGCCTCGGCGAGCCTGAAGAACCGATCTTTATCCATGCGCACAAAGGACACCTCTTCCAATCTGCCCGCGAGGTACCCGCGGTGCTCATCTGCCGATTTCGGCGAAACCGTTCGCATGGGGATGTCGAACACGTCGAAGGTCCGAGATGAAAGCAGCGGAGTTGTGGGTATTGATGCCGGCGCGAACCGACGATCCTGACCACTTGGGGACAAACCTGCTTGAGCAAAAAAAGAGACGAAGTTTTGACAATTTCGTGACGAACCCCAAAAAGAGTTCCTGTAGCCTCCGTGGGTATACGGCACGCGCGTCAGCCCAGTGCAGGAGTTCCTGCCAAAATCGGCGCAGCACTCTATCTGTTTCGTCGAAGAAGGGGAGCGCCACGGTCGGCGATGAAAACCGTGAGTCAGGTAATTGACGTCTTTCTCCTCGCGGAGAGCCGGCTTCTCCGAGAGGCGCTGACCGGTGTGCTCAATCGAAAGAGCGATATTCGTGTGGTTGCCGCGTTTGCATTTGATCCCGAGATTATCAAAAAGATCGACGAAATTAAGCCGCACGTTCTCGTCTTAGATTCCGCCGTTTGTGCCGTGGCGGGTTTGCAAGTCGTGGTGTCGGTCCGCGAAGGTCTCCCAGGGATAAAGGTGGTCATGATCGGCATGGAGGCGGACAAAGATACATTCGTGCGTTGCGTGCGGGCGGGCGTGGCTGGGTATCTCTTGAAGGACGCATCGGCGTTCGAGATCGCCGCGGCCGTCAAGGCCGTGGCCTATGAAGAAGCCGCGTGTCCGCCCAGGCTGTGTCTGGCATTGTTCGACTACCTCGCGCGCCAAACCCATTACGTACCCCGGGCGTTCGGGAGGCTAGGACACGGTCTCAGCCGCCGCGAACAGCAACTGGCGCAGTTGCTGAGCAGTGGATTGAGCAATAAAGAAATTGCCTCCCAATTGAACTTGTCGGAGCAGACAGTCAAGAACCATGTCCGTCATATTTTTCGGAAAATCGGCGTCAGCGACCGGCTTACCGCAGCTGAGTACTGTCGCGAACAGGGCCTTGCTGTGTGAGGGCGAACGCTCGAACTATCAACACGTCGCTGCGTGACGTAGGAGTCAATGTGACAAGCCATGCTTATGTTGCTGCGGTTGTCGTCCTGAATCGTCCGCCAGGGTGCAATCCGGTCTCACCATCCACAATTGGAGGGTGGCTCCCATGAAATCCTCGAAGAAGATCGTTTTCTTTGTCGCTTCGTTCTCCAGCATTGAAGCTACTGCCCCTCTGGGCATCCTCGCTATATCAACCCCGCTGCTGAATGCTGGATACGATATCCGCATCATCGATTCGACTATCAGCCCAGATTACAAGAAAGAGGTGCTGCGCGAGGTAAGCGATGCCCTTTGTCTTGGAATTTCCGTTGTAACTGGCCCGATGATTCGCGAAACCGTCGACGTGGCCAAGGCAGTCAAAACATGGGATCCGGAATTTCCGGTCATTCTAGGAGGCTGGCATCCTTCTTTGCTGCCAAAACAAACTTTGGAAGCTGACTACGTAGACGTCATAGTCCGCGCTCAGGGTGAAGAAAGCATGCTCGAAGTCGCGGAGCGACTGCGCGATGGCGCGCCTCTCGATGACGTACTCGGAATCGGGTTCAAGCGTGATGGAAAGCTTCACCTTACTCCCGAACGTCCGCTGAAGACGCTCGATAAAATGCCGCCCAAGGCCTATCATCTCGCGGACTTTGACGGTTACGAAAAGGTGTGTGGACGGCGATGGGCCATGTACGTTTCCAGCCTCGCTTGTCCCTTCAATTGCTTCTATTGCACGAATGCCGGGGTCTACGGGCGAAAGTGGAACGCGCTTCCCGTGGATCAAGTCGTCGAAGAAACCATTGAGCTCACCGAGCGCTATAACCTCGAATTACTTTGGATGGCCGACGACAACTTCCTGGTCGACCTTAAGCGCTCACTCGAGATCGCAGAGGGACTGATCCGTGCCGGCGCCAACTTCAAGTGGAGCGTCCAGGCGACCACGAACCTCACTGCCCGCCTTACGACGGAAGAACTAAGCTTGCTCCGCCGCTCGGGCCTCCACCAGATATGTCAAGGCATCGAAACGGCCTCTCCAACGGTAATGAAATTAATGAATAAGGATTTCCAGGTTTTGGGAGATATCTACGAGTCCACTGAGCGGTGCATTCGAGCTGGGATAATCCCGTCATTCAATATCATCTTTGGTTATCCGGGAGAGGGCGTGAAAGAGCGTCGTGAAACCGTCTCTTTCATGATGGACGTCTGTCGCCGCTTCCCAGGAGCGGAATTCTGGACCAATATCTTTACCCCCTATCCGGGCTCTCCCGTCTTTCATCAGGCCGAGTCGCTGGGGATCGAAGTGCCGAAGTCGCTCGAGGCGTGGGTCGATTACTTCCCCCGCTATACGGTGCTGCCGTGGCTAAAAGGCAAGGACCATCAACGGGTACAAACGATGCGGGATTACTTGCGCATCGCTTTTGATCGCGAGCCGATCGCCGTGAAGGGGCCGGGCAGATTCGCCAAGGTTGTCCAGCACCTCACTGCTTACCCGGCGCGGTGGAGGCTCGACCACGATTTCTATAGTTTTCCGGTTGAACTGTGGGTGAATCGCACGTTGAAAAATATCGTGAAGCTGCCAAAGCCCAGCGTGGACGCGAAACCGATGGGTCCCGAAACAGCGCCCAGTTGTCCATGAGCACCGCGGTTGCCGATTTCACAATCGCAGGAGTCGAATCGACTGCGCGCGCGAAAGAGTTTGTGTTTCAGGTGGATCGTGAAACCAAAGCTGGCCCAAGCGATAGTTGACTCTCTAAGTTTTTCAAACGAAGAATTAGGAAGAATAGATTTCGAACAATTTAGCCAACGCGATTGGCAACGTACGCTGCCCTGGCTTCACGATAACGGCCTTGCCCTTTACTTTCTGCAAAAGCTGAAGAACGCCAATGCCAGCTCGGCAATCCCGCCCCCCACATTAGCGTGCCTGGAGGAGAGTCTTGCCGCCAACCGGCAGCGTGCTGCCCGTTTGGCCACTCAATTTGAGCGCCTGAACCGCAGCTTTGATCAGGCGGGAGTTCTGTATGCAGCGGTAAAGGGCCTGACCTTGGTTCCCGAGTTCTGCCCGGAACCGTACTTGCGCCACCAAAGCGATTTCGATTATCTGGTCGATGACGAGTCGCTTCCGAGAGCCTGTCGTGCGCTTGAGCACGCTGGATATGCATTGAGCATGCATTCCGCTGCAGGTTACGTATTTCGTCTTCCATCCGACGGATTTGTGCCAACTGTTTACAACCCATACACTGCGGACGCACCTCACACCGTGGAATTACACCTGTCGCTCTGGGGCAGCAATGCCTATGACATTTTTTTGGCCGAGCCAGGATTTTGTGCCGAACGCACAGTCACACATCAAAGGGGAAGATCGACGTTTCGTGGCTTGCGTGAGGAAGATCTGTTCCTGTTCCTGGTAGCGCACGTCTTCTACCATATTTCCAGCTATTGGCTACGCCTTTCGTGGTTATACGAGATGGCCTACTTTCTGAACCGGCGGGCAACCGACACATTGCTCTGGGCGCGCGTCGAACAGTGCATGGGAGACGATCCGGTTCTGCACGAGATTGTGGCTCTCGTCACCACTCTAGCGACGCATTTTTTCGAGGCGCCCGTACCGCCCACGATGGAGGCGTGGCCTCTCCGTCCCCCGATTCGATTGTGGATTCAACGCTATTCTCGGGTTTGGGCATTCGGCAATAATCAATCGGCTAATTTTAGTGTTTTACCGACTGCCAAGCTCACCCTTTTCCTACTCCAACAGTATGTCCCTGACGCGAAACAGTTCCTGCGGTCCCGGTTGGTTCCATCAACTCGCCTGGCCAGCATCGCGCACACTCTGAGGAGCAATCCGGAGCGCATGCTGGACAAACAATTCCGCCGCCGCGAGCGCATAGTCAAACGAGCGATTTTTCATTTGGCCGCAAACCTGCGATACATCTGCGAGCGACCTCGCTGGGGACGTCTCAACAGGCTTGCGGCCCGCTCCTCTGCACTATGAATTTCGCAATATGGCTGTTTCATAGCGGGTTTCCTTATTGCGCTCCGGTGCGGCTACCGCCCAGGCCGGCTTGGCAGTTCAACGTGTTCTAGTCGGTGGCTGCGACCGGGTTCGCTTGCGGTTTGCTGCCGAACGAGCAAGCGGAAGATCAGAACGTGCGTGACCAGGAGTGGTGGCGCGAGCGCAGTCACGATAAAGAACGCCGCTCCGAGCATTCCAGGTTGAATCCCGACCTGTCTGCCCTGATAAAAAGCGAATAGCAAGTCCGCAGCGCCCCACAAATTGAACAGCCATACGCTCCTGGTGGCCCACGATGCGCGGTTCACGAGCGCGATCGTAGCCACGATCGCCAGGATGCCGGCGATGAAGTCGCCGTAGGCCGCGGGGACCGCGAATCCGGCCAGCAGCAACGGAGAAACCACTCCAGGCACCAGGAAGCTCAGCCCGATAAAGCGAAGGAACATGTGAGGCGCGACCAGCAAAGTGAGGGCGCGATTGGGATCGGTGTTCTGGAGCCGCGGCCACGCGAAGAGTCGAGCCGCGACCGCGGAGCTCACGAAGTTCGCCAGGATGCCGGCTCCGAATAGTGCGAACGCGTTCATCGGTCACCTCCTTGCGTCTTCAGTTGTTCGAGCCGGGCGCGAACCGCCCGCATGCGGACGTCGAAGGTGGTGAGCGGGGTGACCGTCGTTTCCATTCGCGGCCAGACCGGTAGACTGGTGATGAGATCGTCAAGTTCCTGGGCTGAGTCGGCGCTCACGATCAAAGAGAGAGCAACGGCTCCGCTCAGCGGCCCTCCGGCAACGATCTTTTTCTGCGCCTCGAGCTTCTTGCACAGTTCCAACGTCGGCAGGATGAGCTGCTCGATGAATACGATGCCCTCCTGTTGATTGGCGGGGCGGTGGGCGAGTTTCAATTCGACCAGGTAGTTCATAGGATTCTCCTCCTCGGGTTAAATAGATGTATATGCATGTAATTGGGTGCAGAAATATCCGAAGGGAATGAGATCAGTGTATATACAGACTATGAAACAGCCTGGATTGAACCCTCGAAAAAAAGAATTGTTTCCTCGCCCTGCGCTTGTGCGGATCTTCGCCGCGCCGCCGGTGTCGTGACCCAGCGATACGATCAAACACTGCAGCCGGCGGCATAAAGACGACGCCAGTTTGCCCGGTTGCAAGCCTAACGCGCGGGAAGCATCTCGCAGGGTAATTTGAGTGACCTGCTTGGGCTTGACAGCGCGACTCTGACGCGACCCACGCTCGCGGCTCCATGAAAGCAGGGTTCGTTTCATGTCAATGCGGGCTCCGGTACCCGGTTCGCGGCAAGGGTTGAGTCAAAAAATCGAAATGCTCTATCCGAACGGCGTATGACGAAAGTCATGTTGATTTATATGAACCAATATGCAAATATTGCAATATAACGATGCCTGAGTTATCACAATTCACAGCCGAGTTTTTCAAGGCCTTGGCGCATCCCATGCGGGTCAGAATACTGGACAGCCTGCGCTCAGGAGAAGTCGGTGTAAACGAGCTCAGCTCCCGCCTGAAAGTTGAACAAAGTACGCTTTCTCAACAACTTGCAGTCCTGCGGAAAAGTAATATCGTAGTTGGCCGCAAGGAAGGCCAGAACGTCTACTACTCAGTGCCGGACCCTGCAATCTTTCGTCTACTCGACGATGCCCGCCAGGTCTTCAACAACCAGCTCGTAGACATCCGGGACCTCCTTTCTCAACTTAGCCCAGCGGGGGAAAAGTGAGCGGCACATTCAACGCAGGGTCCCACAGCGCGATCGCACCGCGTTTGGAATTCACCGTTGCCCCATGCCGATTTGGCGGTCGGACGGACGGACAACTATTCCAATGACGCCAGTTGTCTTCAGTTTGTTCCTGGTGGCAATGCTCTCGGTGCCCGTCGTCACTCTGATCTCCGGCCGGTGGACGAAGGGGCGCGCGCTCCCAGCGGTACTGCTAATGGCATCGTTGGCGATCGGAATGACGGTGGCAGGGGCGGGGTTCTGGGGCGGACAAAGGTTCACGGTTGAAGTCTCACCCGTGGCATCGTTCTCGTTTGCACTGACCGTGGACCGGCTCAGCGCGTTCTTTCTGTTACTGATTTGCTCGGTCTCACTGCCCGTCATCCTGTATTCGAGCTCCTACATCCCACGCCACTATTCCTCCGCGCGCCGGGATTGGCTGTGGGTGCTCTTGCCTCTGTTCCTGATGTCGATGGTTCTGGTCGTAACCGCTTCCACGGTATTCGCATTTCTTTTTGGATGGGAACTGATGACGCTGTTCTCCGCCGGCCTCATCGTGATTGACGGAGACTCAGAACAGCGGCGCCACAACATTTTTATCTATCTCCTGATGATGCATGCCGGCGCGGCGGCCGTCATCGCTGCGTTTCTGTTATTCCTGCCGCACGCCGGCAACTTCGCCGAGATGCGGGCGAGCGCAACCCTGATGCCGCCGGCGCTGCGCACGGCCGTGTTCCTGCTCGCGTTCGTCGGTTTCGGAACGAAGGCCGGAATTATCCCGTTGCATTTATGGCTGCCCCGAGCGCATCCGATTGCGCCCAGTCCGGTGTCGGCCCTGATGTCGGGCATCATGCTCAAAACCGCGGTCTATGGATTTGTGCGCTTCGCGTTTGATTTTCTCGGCGGCGGCCCCGGTTGGTGGGGATACCTGGTGCTGTCGGCGGGCTGTGTGTCAGGCGTGCTGGGCGTGTTGTACGCGATTTCAGAACACGATCTGAAACGTTTGCTCGCTTATCACAGCGTCGAAAACATTGGCATCATTTATCTCGGCCTCGGGGCAGCGCTCGTGTTTGCGGCTAATCACGCCCCGGCCTGGGCAGCTCTCGCGCTCACCGCGGCCCTGCTTCACTGCCTAAACCACGCAATTTTCAAAAGCCTTCTGTTTCTTGGAGCCGGCGCAATTTCCGACGCAGCTCACACTCTCGACCTGGAAGAACTCGGCGGCTTGCAGAAGCGAATGCCTCTCACCGGCGCCGTGTTCCTGATTGCATGTTGTTCCATCGTGGGTTTGCCGTTGTTCAACGGTTTCGTCAGCGAATGGCTCACCTTCCGCAGTTTTCTGGCGGGCTCGGAAATGACCAATCTCTCCGCCGCTATCATCTTGCCCTTAGCTGCGGGCGTGCTGGCGTTGATTGGCGGATTGGCCGCCGCGTGTTTCGCCAAGGTGTACGGGGTCGCCTTCCTGGGGCGTCCGCGGAGTCACGAGGCGGAACACGCCAACGAAATTTCTCAGGCTATGCAGGCCGGCATGCTGGCGCTCGCGATGGCGTGCGTCGTGATCGGGATTTTCCCCGGACTGGTGGTGCACAGCCTGGGTGCACTTACGGAGGAGTTGCTTCCCGGCGCCACTTTGCCGCCAGTGGCAACATCGCTTTCCAGCGTGCTTCCCTGGATCGCGCTGTTCGTTCTTGTATTGGTCGCTGGTATTGCCGCCTTCAAGCGAGCGAAAAAGTTGACGGCGACCTGGGCCTGCGGACTTCCGGGCCTGGACGAGCGCATGCAGTACACCTCCACCGCGTTCTCCAAACCGCTGCGACGAGTATTCTCGCAGGTGTACAAGGCGGATCGAACGCTCGACGTGGTTCCTGCGGACCAGCCCTATTTCCCGGCTTCGATCTCGTACCGCTCGGTCCGCACCACCTCGTTTGAAAAGTATTTGTACCGGCCCGGCGTGGACGCCATTGTCGCAGCGGCGATCCGTCTGCGGCGTCTTCAGACCGGCAATATTCAGATTTACCTGCTCTATATTTTCGCCGCGCTGATCACCGTGCTGATGTTGATGAGGTGGGTATGACACGGGCGATGAATGTGGTCCAGGTATTGCTGCTTATTTCGCTGGCACCGCTGGTGCGCGGGGTGATTGCACAACTGAAAGCCAGAATTCAGAATCGGCGCGGCGCCAGCGTGTGGAGACCGTACGTCGATCTGTTCAAGCTCCTTCGCAAAGAGGATCTCGTTCCACCTTCGGCTTCCTTCGTTTTTCGTCTCGCCCCCATCGTCCTGTTTGTTACCACCGTGGTGGTCGCGGCGTTTGTTCCGCTGCTACAGGGCTCGGCGCTGCTGGGAGTGCGCGGCGATTTCATCCTTCTGGTTTACCTGCTGGCGCTGGGGCGATTTTTCCTGATGCTGGGAGCGATGGATGGCGGCAGTTCCTTCGGAGGCATGGGGGCCAGCCGCGAAGCCCTGGTTTCGACTTTGGCGGAAGCTCCATTCTTGCTGGGGTTGATGGCAGTGGCCATCGCGGCACGCAGCGGAAGCATCGCGGGAATGGTGGAGTGGACCATGGGGCAGAGCTTCTTTCAGTTTTCGGCGGTTCACGCCTTGGCGTTTGTGGCCTTGGCCCTGGTGGCTATCGCAGAGACGGGACGCATCCCGGTGGACAATCCCACCACGCATCTGGAACTGACCATGATTCACGAGGCGATGGTGCTGGAGTACTCGGGACCGAGCCTGGCTCTGATTGAATGGGCAAGCTCCATCAAGCTCACCGTGGTCATGGCCCTGCTGATCGCACTGTTTGTCCCTTGGGGAATCGCGAGCAGCCTTTCCGTGCTGGCCCTCGGCATCGCAGCGCTGGTGCTGTTGTTGAAAATCGCCGTACTTGTGCTGGCGCTCGCGTTGGTGGAAAGCAGTGTGGCGAAGTTGCGCATGTACCTGGTTCCCGATTTTCTGGGCGTGGCGTCGGCGCTGGCAATCCTGGCTGTGGTTTTTACGGCGCTGATGAGGTGAGATGGGATTAGAGGTGAACGATGGGATTATTTGAGACGGCGGCGGCCAAAGCTCTGGCGTCGTCCGGGGTGTTCTTGTTTATGACGGTGCTGCTGATCGCGGCCGCCAAGCGGATTTCCACCTGCATCGGTCTGTACAGCGTGCAATCGCTGATCATCACCGCACAGATCGTCGCCGTCTCGCGCATGCACCATTCGACGGCAGGCTTCTTCGTTGCCGGCATGGTGTTGGGGGTCAAGGTGATCGCGATTCCGTACCTGCTGTACCGCATCGTCGAAGATTTGCAGGCACCGCGCGACGTCTCCTCCTCAACCTCGTCTTCCCAATCCGTGTTCATTGCCGCTGGACTCATTCTGCTTTCTTTCTTTGCGGTGCGGCCCTATGTCGGGGCCCTGGGTGGCGACCAAGCCATGCTCGCCGCCGCAGTCGCACTCGTGTTAACCGGCGGTTTTCTGATGGTGAGCCGCAAGAAGGCATTGATGCAGGTGGTCGGCCTGCTGGTGTTGGATAACGGCATCTTCCTCGCCGCTCTGACCACCACCTTCGGCATGCCGCTGGTCATCGAGATCGGAATTGTGTTCGACCTGCTGATGGGAGTCTTCCTGATGGGACTGTTTGTCTTTCGTATTCGCGACACCTTCGACCACTTGGACGTTTCCAAGCTGCGGAAGTTGCGAGGCTGATGCATGGTTTTGCTTCTTCCATTGTTTATACCGCTGGCCGGCGCGCTCTTTGTGTTCCTGTGCCGGCAACCGCGCGTGGTGGTGCGCGCCGCCCTCACCGCCGGAGCGTTGCAACTGGCCGCGATCGGGCTTACGGTGTACAAGATTCATTCCCAGGGCGTTCTGACCGCGGGACGCTATCTGCGCGCCGACGGCCTCACCTCGTTCTTCCTCATCAGTCTTGGACTCATCTCCGCGCTCGTGCTCGTCTATTCCTCGGGATACCTGCGGCATGTTCCGGAAGGAAGATTCTCTTCTCTGCGCTGGTTTTATGGGCTGGTGTTCTTGTTCCTGTTCACCATGGTCGCGGTGTACCTGTCGGCCAATCTCGGAATGATGTGGATTTTTGTTGAAGCCACCACTCTGGCGTCTGCCTTGCTGGTGGGCTTCTACAACACGGAAGGCGCGGTCGAGGCCGGCTGGAAATACTTGATCGTCTGCACCGTGGGCATCGCCTTCGCACTGTTCGGTACCATCGCCCTCTATTTGGCGGCGGTGAAGGGCGGAGTCAGCCCCGAGTCCGCGCTCGATTGGGGAACGCTGATGGCCGCCGCTCCGGGTCTGGTGGGCGGGCGCGAACTGCTGAAACTGGCGTTTGTCTTTGTCGCGGTTGGATATGGGACCAAGGTGGGCTTTGTGCCCATGCATAGCTGGCTGCCCGATGCCCACGCCGAGGCCCCCTCACCCATCAGCGCGCTATTGTCCGCGGTCCTGCTGAATTGCGCGATGTACGCGCTGCTGCGTTTTGACGCGATCACCTCGCGAGCCATCGGCAGCGGATTCAGTCATACCCTGCTGCTGATCTTTGGCGGAGCTTCGCTCGCCGTGGCAAGCTTGCTGATGATTGTGCAGCGCGATCTGAAACGCCTGCTCGCCTACAGCAGCATTGAGCACATGGGCATCGTCGCCATCGGCGTTGGTCTGGGCGGTGCACTCGGACTCTTCGGCGCTTTGCTGCACACCTTCAATCACTCGATCGCGAAGACATTTCTGTTCTTCACCGCGGGCAATGTTCGGGAAAACTTCGGCACCCTTCGCATGGAGCGGATCCGCGGGATGGCACGTTCCCTGCCCTGGACCGGCAGCGCTCTCATTCTGGGCGCCCTCGCCATCACCGGGATGCCGCCCTTTGGATTGTTTGTCAGCGAGCTGTTGATACTCACAGGGGCCTTTTCGACAGCACACTATTTCATTGCCGTGCTGATGCTGGCGGCGATTTCCGTGGTCTTTGGTGCACTGCTCCACCACTTTCAGCACATGCTCGTGGGCCAACCGGAAGATGTTCCCGTGCCGCAGCCGGCGTTGCAGGCTTCCTGGTTCGTCGTGATGGGCGTCTGCGCCTTGTGCCTGCTGGTGTTGGGCATCCATGTCCCGGCGGCCTTTGCGGCAGTTTTGCATGGTGCGATGGCGGTATTGCAACCGGCGGTATTGCAACCATGACCGAGATCGTTCCCAATAGAGAAGTGGGCGTGTCACGAGCGCTGGATCTGCTGCGCTCCGAGAACACGCGTCTGGTCTCCATCTTTGGCAGCCGCGACGATAACCGCGTGTGCCGCGTTCACTACCTCATCGAAGTGAACGGCCGCGAATACCGCATGTTCAGTTCGCCTGTGACCGGACCCATTCCCTCGGCAACCGAGATCACGCCCGCGGCCGCCTGGTACGAACGCGAACTCCATGACCAGTACGGCATCGAGTGTGAAGGACACCCTGACCCGCGTCCTCTGTTGTTTCACGAGAACTGGCCGGACAACGTTCATCCCATGATTGACGATGTTTCGCGTGTCCCTTGGGCCAATCGTCAATACCGCTTCCTCAAGGTGCAAGGGGACGGGGTTTGCGAAGTGCCGGTCGGTCCCATACATGCCGGCATCATTGAGCCTGGACATTTTCGTTTCAGTGTCGTTGGCGATACAGTCCTCCATCTGGAATTGCGGCATTTTTATACCCACAAGGCCACGGAGAAGTTGTTCGAGAACACGCCCGTGAGCGATGGCGTGATGATTGCCGAATCGGTTTCCGGCGACAACTGCTTCTCGCACGCCGTGGCCTATTGCCAGGCCATCGAAAACGCATTGGCGATTTCTGTGCCGCCGCGGGCGCAGGCGATCCGCCTGATCGGACTCGAACTGGAGCGCATGATGGCCCACATTGCCGACGTCGGGGCGCTCTGCGGCGACGTCGGATTCAGCGTGCCCGCCGCCTACACCGCATGCATTAAGGAGAGTCTGCTGCAGGCTTCCACCCGCTTTTTTGGTACGCGGTTCTGGCGCGGCATGGCCGTGCCTGGAGGTGTGACTCGCGACTTCTCCTCGGCGGACGCGAGTGAGTTCGGGAAGATGGTAACGGCCGCCGCCCGCGATTTTGCGCGCATGGCGCGCCTCATCCTGCACACGTCGTCGGTTCAGAACCGTTTTGAATCGACCGGAATCCTGACCGCCGAAATTGCCCGCCAACTGGCGGTAGTCGGGCCAGCGGCTCGAGCCAGTGGAATCAGGATGGACGTTCGTCGCGATCATCCGAGCGGCCGCTATCGCAACCTCAACGTCGACGTTCCGCAGTACAAATATGGAGATGTACTGGCGCGCGCGCGCATCCGCATCGACGAGACCGCTATATCGACGGGTTTGATCCTGGAAACGCTGAAGGATCTTCCGGCGGGATTGGTGCTGGCGCCGGTGCCCGCGGTGGGCAACGCCGAGGCTTTGTCGGCCGTCGAATCGCCGCGGGGAGAACTGCTTTACTGGGTGCGAATCCGCGACGGCAAAATTGCGCGCTGCCACATCAAGTCGCCTTCGTTTCAGAATTGGCCCGCCCTGCCCCTGGCCATGCCCGGCAACATCATTGCGGACTTTCCCCTGATCAACAAAAGCTTCAATCTTTCGTACTCAGGATGTGATCGATGAGGTGGGAAAGATGATCGGCGACGCGGTCGAGCGCAGTCTCAGAAGCGCGCAGGTGCTGATTCCGGTCGGCGAATTAATGTTGAACGCCGCCGGAAGCCGCATGCCGGATGTTCAGCCGGACCTGCTGACCGGCGAGGTGGCGCGTCGCGTGGTCGCCGCCTGCCCGACTTCGGCACTGAAGATTGACGAGGGCGCCGGGCGCGAGTATCTAGTTCTCAACTACGGCGATTGCATTGCGTGCTCCCGCTGCATCGCCGCCGGCAGTGGGGCGTTCCGATACGCGGAAAAAGTCGACCGTTGCGGGGTCAGGAAAGAGGCACTGGTTCGCCGCTGGGACATCCTGAGCCGCACCGAAATTGTTGAAGACGAGCCCGCTTTATCTCAGGCAGCCGAGCAGATTCGCTCGCTGGTCGGGCGGGCGCTGAACATACGGCAAGTCGATGCCGGATCGTGCAACGGCTGCGAGGCAGAAATCGTTGCCCTTACCAACCCCTACTACGACCTGGAACGATTTGGAATTCACTTTGTCGCATCCCCGAAGCACGCGGATATGCTGCTGGTCACCGGGCCTGTAACTCGAAACATGGCGGTAGCGTTGAAGAACGCTCATGATGCGGTCCCTTCTCCGAAGCTGGTCGTGGCGGTTGGGGCCTGCGGATGCGGCGGTGGAATCTTCGGCGGCAGCCACGCCGTTGTCGGTGCGGTGGACGCGGTCATTCCCGTGGATGGATATATCCCGGGATGCCCTCCCACTCCGAAAATGTTGCTGACAGGTATCTTGCAGGTCCTACGCGCTTTCCCAACGCCCTCGCGAAGACGGAAGCATCGGGGCCGCGCTCGCTCCTTCTAGAGCGGTTTCAGAGTTGCTGTGGCCGCGGGCAACTGTCGAGCTGCGCTCGGCTTGGACGGCCGAGGGCGGCCGTCCCTACGCGAGCGGATACAACAACGGCGAATCCGCTCTAGACCTGCAGCACATCGCCCTCGTGCGCAACCATCTCGTACAACACAGGATTGACGAAGAAGCCGATGAAGAGGCGGGAGATGAGGCCGGCAACGATGACGATGGCAAACGGCTTTTGCGTATCCGATCCGATGCCCGTGGAAAGAGCCGCGGGCAGCAATCCGAGGCAGGCGACCAGAGCTGTCATCATGATCGGACGGAGCCGAAGCAGCGAAGCTTCCCGTGTGGCCTCGTGAATGCTCATCCCTTCCTGGCGGAGCTTGTTGATGTAGGAAACGAGGATGACGGCTGTCTCCACGGAAACCCCGAGCAGCGCCATAAGGCCAAGGACTGAGGAAACGCTGAAGGGAGTGTGCGTGAGCTTCAGCGCCACGAGCGCGCCCACCGGTTGGGTCATGATCACGCCCAGGGCAATGGTAGCGGGGAATTTGAAGTTTCCGTAGAGGGCAAACAAGATCATGAAAATCAGCACCACCGCCAGCGGACCTGTAAAGTACATCTGCGATTTGGCTTCGAGAAACTGGCTGTATTCGCCGCCCCATGACATCGTATAACCCTGCGGCAGGATGACGGACTTCCTTACCGCCGCTTGGCCGTCTCGCACTGCCCGCTCCAAATCGCGCCCCTCGATGCTGTATTGCACGCCGATATAGCGGGAATTGTTTTCGCGATAAATGAATGACGCACCGTTGCCCTGAGTAATTTTCGCGAGCTGACTGAGGGGAATCTGCTGCCCATCGGGCGTGCCGACCAGCAGGTTTCCAATCTCATGCGCGCTGCTGCGGAATTGGGGCTGCATTCGGACCACGAGATCGAACAGTTTCTCTCCCTGAATCACCTGGGTCACCGCCTGCCCGCCGACGGCGGCCGAAATCACGGCTTCCACGTCGGCAACGTTGATCCCGTAGCGCGCGATCTTGTCTCGATCGACATCGACCAGCAGACTGGGCTGGCCCAGTTCGCGGACTACGGTAAGTTCGGTGAACCCGCGCACATTGGCCAGCGCGTTCTTGATCTGGATGGCTTTGTCCTGCAGCACGTTCAGGTCTTCACCATAGATCTTGACCGCCAAAGAGCTCTTGAGGCCGGTAAGGGCCTCGTCCACGGCGTCTTCGGCAGGCTGCGTGTAGTTGAAAATGATTCCGGGAAAGGCGGTGAGTTTCTTGTTGATCGACTCGACCAGTTGTTTTTTCTCGCTAATATCGCCGGTCCAGGATTTGTCTTTGTAGGGCTTCAAGCCAACGTAGAACTCGCAGTTAAAAAAGCCCGTGGCATCGGTGCCATCGTCGGGGCGTCCTAGCTCCGAACCTACGACAGTAACCTGCGGATAAGACATGAGTATGTCGCGTATCTGAGGAGCGATGCTGCTAGCTTCCTCGAAAGAAATGGTATAGGGCATGGTGGCGCGTACCCAGAGCGCGCCTTCGTCGAGGTGAGGCATAAACTCGCCGCCGATGAAGGGCACTAACAGCAGGCTCCCCCCGAAGAGCAGGACCGCGATCGCGAGTGTGGTCTTGGGCCGCTCGAGCGCCCAATCCAGTTGCACCGCGTATTTGCGCTTCATCCATTCGAAGGCTCGATTCGGTTTCTCGTGCACGCCCTGCTTGAACCAGTAAGAGGCGAGCACGGGTATCAGCGTGAGCGTCAGGATGAGCGCGCCGACCAGCGCAAACGACATGGTTTCAGCCATGGGGTGAAACAGTTTTCCAGAGGGGCCGCTCAAACCGTAAATCGGCAGATAACCGGCGAGGATGACCGCTACGGAATAGAAAATGGGGCGATCCACATCTTTCGCAGCCGCGAGAATGACCTCGTTCAGCTTGTATGGCTGCCCCTCGCGTAGTGCGAGTTCGCGGTAGATGTTTTCCACCATAACCACGGTGCCGTCAATGACAATTCCGAAGTCGATCGCTCCGATGGAAAGCAGATTCGCGGCAACGTCGTGCGCATGGAGCACGATGAAAGCAAACAGAAGCGAGAGTGGAATGGTGATGGCGACGATGATCGCCGCCCGGAAGCTGACCAGGAAGAAAATCAGCACGATCAGGACCAACACCATGCCGCGGAGCAGATTCCCTTCCACCGTGTCGGTGGTGAGGCTCACAAGTTCACTGCGGTCGTAAAAGGGATGAATCTTCACGTCAGGCGGCAGGATCTGGCGGTTCAGTTCTTGCGTTTTCGCGTCAACTGCTTTCAAGACGTTCTGGGTCTGCTCTCCGCGCCGCATCAGAATGACTCCCTCCACTGCATCGTCATTCTTCTGGAAGCCGAATTCGCCCAGGCGCGGAGCGTGACCGATCGTCACTTCTCCAATGTCGCGCACACGGATCGGCACACCCTTGTTGGCGCCAACCACTATGTTTCCAATATCCTCGGTGCTGTGCACCAAGCCGATGCCGCGGACGTAATAGAACTGTCCGCCTTGAGAATAGAATCCGCCGCCGGCATTCGCGTTATTCGCGGCGAGCGCCGTGATCACTTGCGGGATGGCCAGGTGATATCCGTAGATGCGCGCGGGGTCGAGCAGCACCTGGTATTGCATCACCGTTCCGCCAAAACCCGAGTCGTCGGCTACGCCCGGCACCGATCGATAGGCCCGCTGTACCACCCAGTCCTCGATCGTCTTTAACTCCTGCGGTGAGCGGTCGGGACTTTCGAGCACATAGCGATAGACCAGACCACTAGGGCTGAACAGAGGAGCCAGTGTTGGGATGACTCCGGCCGGCAGGGTGGCTTGGGCAAGCCTCTCAAACACGATTTGCCGCGCAAAATAGCTGTCGGTGCTTTCCTCGAACGTAAGGATCAGATCGGACAAGCCATAGAGCGATTTGGAACGCATCACTACCAAGCGCGGAACGCCGTTCATCTGGAGTTCAAGAGGAAGGGTGACCAGGCGTTCGACTTCTTCGGCGGCGTGGTCCGGCCACTGGGTGATGATTTCGACCTGCGGAGGCGAGAGGTCGGGATAGGCGTCCACCGGCATGCGCTGAAAAGAGATGACGCCGGCGACCGTGATGAATGCGGTCAGCATCAGCACCAGAAATCTTTGACGGAGCGCCGCTTGGACGATTCGGTGGATCATTCGGTTTTGGTGGACACGATCCTCTTCGTGCGAAAATTGTTGTAAATCGCTCTTTTAGAGCATTTCCCCTAATGGTGAGAGTGCAGGCCCTCAGCGGCTAAAGCCGGAACCCGTTGCAGCTCAGGGCGGCACGGCTGAAGCCGTGCCCTTCCCTTTCTTGCCCTCCCTCTAGAGCAAATCGAGAAATGCCCTAGAACTTGCGCGCTCCTGCTAGCGCTGCAGCGAGTTCGCAAACTGCACGAACAAGCCGCCATTCCCAATCACCTGATCGCCGGCTTTCAACCCGCTGGTTATTTCCGTCTGTCCGTTCACGCTTTCTCCGAGCGTAACCGCGCGTCTGCCAAACTGGTTCGAACCTGCGGCCGCATAAACAAAAGGCTGGTTCTCGCTATCGCGCAGCACCGCGGCATCCGGAAGCGCAATGGCGTTCGGAATCGTACCCGCGTTTACGGTGGCAACCACGTACATATCTTTTTTCAGTTTCTTCCCAGGATTGTTCGTCTCAATCCGTGCCTGCAGCGTACGCGTGTTCGGATCAAGTGAGGCCGCGACGTAGGAAATGCGGCCGTGGAAGACTTCAGGATAAGTATCCGTCTGAATGGTGACCGCATTTCCGACATGCACGTAGGGCAAGTCTTTCTGGTAGACATTGACCAGCACCCAAACGCTGCCGGTATCCGAAATCATGAAGCACTGCGTGGTGCCAGGTTGGATCAGCTGCCCGGCAGACACATTCTGCTCGACGACCTCGCCGCTAATCGGCGCTCTCACCGGAACTTCAAAAGAAGGCGGAGCTTGGACGAGTGCGTCGGGATCCGTAATCCCCATCACTTTCAATGCCGCTTGCGCGGCTGCCAGGTCGCCGTTCGCCTGGATTTCGGCCGTCTGCGCCTGCTCCAGGTTCTGTTCGGCAATCGCCTTGTGCTCAAACAAGTCATGGGCGCGCGCATATGCCTTTTCTGCCAGAGCGTAGGCCTCTTTGGCTTTCAGGTAATTGGTGCGGAGTTGCGAATAATCGGGACTCGCCACGTAGAGCATGGGGTCGCCCTTGCTTACCTTCTGACCGGGGACAACCACCACCCGGTTGACCGGTCCGCTCACCTGCGTGATGACGGGCGTGGTACGAAAACTGTTGTAAGCGACAGACCCCGTCAGCCGCAGGGTTCGAGGCAGGGTTGTGGGCTGAACCGTCAGCACCTGCACGTGCGCCATCTGTTCCTGGGGGATGGTGAACAATTCCGCATGGTCTGATTTCCTGGCGCCATTGTAATCAGCGGAGGCTTTCGAGCCTGACTCTCCGCAGTCGGCCCACAGCATGATCGCCGACGCGGCAGCCAGCGCAGCCCACCATCGACAGCGATCCGCGTGCATCCTCATGGCAAGTTCCTCGTTCCTTCTGCTTCCTTCAGTTGCTCCAGCGCCGTCATATAAGATGCCAACGCTTGGCGATAGGCCAGTTGCACCAACCGGTAGCTGCGCTCAGCATCCAGATAATCCAGAAGGCTGGCGGCGCCACGCTTGTAAGCATACTCACTGATGTCTCGCGAATCCTGCGCCTGCTTGAGGTAGCCGGAAGTGTAAAGTTGCACCACCTCTTCGTTGGTCCTGACCGCCTCGTAGGCATTGGCCACGTCGGAAAGAACCGCATCGCTGGCGGATTGCCGCTGCTCCTGTGCCTGGGTCAGGGCATAGCCGGTGCGCGCAATCTCTCCTTGATTGCGATTGAAGATCGGCAGCGCAACATTGGCAAAAAGTGAACCAGTGTACTCTGCGGAAACGTGGGTGAAATCAAAGGTGCCGGTGACGTCGACTTTGGCGTTGGCTTTGGCCAACTGGATTTGGCTCTGGGCAGCGGTGATTCCGAGTTCAGCAGCGCGAAAGTCTGGGCGTTCCTTCAGCGCCCGCGCCTGCAAATCTTCCAGGTTGCCTTTGAGCGGCTGAAACTCCAGTTCACCCACCACGTCGAAGTCGGCCGGCACCGCGTTGTAACCCAGAAACCCGCGCAGGCCGACCAGCGCCTGCTTTTTCGCAAGGCGGGCAGAAGTGACGTCGGTCTGGAACTGCAGAAGCTGGAGCTTGATCTTCAGATAATCGCCTTCACCAATGAATCCCGCTTTGAGTTGTGTCTCGCTGATATCGACCGTCTGCTGAAAATCCTTCAGATCCTCGAGAGCAAACTGGAGAGTCGACTCCGCCAGCAAGACACTGACAAACTGCTGGCCTACATTAAACGCCAGTGTGCGCTCGGCGTCGGCAACCTGGGCGCGCGTGACGGCCGTCTGATCAAGAGCCGCCTGCAGCCGCCGCTGCCGCTTGTGACCGCGTTCGAAGAGGTATCCGACGCCAATATCGAACTGTTGAACGTTGTTCAGGTTGTCCCCGGAAAAGTCTTGCGGAGTGAATAATGGGAGGAATTGCGTGTCTACGCCCAACGTCGGGTTGGGGCGCAGGTTGGCGGTGATTTCCTGAGCTTGATTCTGGAGAATCAGGGTTCGCGTCGCTTGCAGCGAATGGTTGTGAGCCAGCGCCAGATCGATGGCCTGATCAAGAGTGATGCGCGTGGTATTTTGCCCACTGCCGATCCCCACCAGCAGCAAGAGCATCACCGCCGGTGCTGACACCCGCGAATACCTGGAGAGCATAAGGGTTGAGATCAAAGCGCGCTGACTGTGACGCAACAGAACTCGCAGGAATGCTCGCACCTAACGAGCACTACGCAGGCTCCGGCGTCCGTACCGTCGTTCGTACCGTCCTCCTGTGTCTAAGACTGCGACTCAGGGCCCAAGGGATGTATTGTAATTCACAGCAATCACGAATTGCGCCGTACATGGGCCGACCAAAGGAAGTACACCGGTATTCCCGGGGGGCTTCAGGGGCAGTGGATCAACTGCGAGGTCCTGAAACAGGGCCTCCGGGAGATCAATGGCGACCGCTTCGGATAGGACGTAAGTGGAACCAATCCACTTCCAGGCCCTATTGCCCGTCCTTGGCCAGTACGATCTTGGCGCGGCCCAATTCCGGGCGGTCCGAGTGCTTTCCGTCGTCGCAGTTCTTCAACAGTTGCGCGTAGTAAGAATTCGCCTTTCCTGGTTGATGAACCAACTCGGCGGCGCGCGCGGCTCCGGCGAGATCGTTGAAGCGGTTGGGATCAGTCTTCATTGACTTCTCATACTCCGACAAGGCTTGCTCCGGCTGGTTGAGTTGGAGCAGCATATCGGCCAGCATCTCGCGCGCCGGAATGTCGACCTCGGCTTTTCCAACTTTGTCCTGGGTGTCGGCGACCTGGCGCATCTGCCGGAGAGCCTCGTCGTTTTTCTTTTCGGCGAAAGCCAGCCAGGCGTGGACTTCCCCGTGCGACGAACGCGGGCCATCCAGGATATAGGCATACTTCGACTTGCGAGTGGCCTCTTCTGCATCGTCGAATTTCTGAGCATTGCGGCGGGTCGCTTCCACATCGCCGATATGCGCGGAGGCTATCGTCTGGGCCCAAAAGGTGATCATCTGCAAATGGGGCGATGCGTTCGCCGCTGGCTGGAGCGCCGCGGCATCGGCCCAGTGCCGCATCTCCAAGTCATAGAGCGCGGGGAAATGCGCCGCGGCAAAGCCGTAGTATTCCAGCATTCCGGTATCGTCGCCATGAGTGGACGCCGTCGCCAGGATCTCCTTGGATTGCTCCACTACCTGCTTCGCTGCTTCGTCCTGGCCGGTCTGCAGGTAGGCATAAAGAAGAAAGTGCATGGCATGCAATTCGTGTCCATGCATGTACATGGCGCCAGACTTGTGGGTCAGGGCCACCGACTTCAGGTTCGCCTGGATATCCTCTTGCCACAGACCCAGCCGGGCAAAAATGTGCGATGGCATGTGGACCGCGTGGGCTGACGACGAGGCAATGTCCGCATAGCGGCGGGCTGCCTCAAGTCCCAGGGGCGCCATTTGAGGGGAATCGCAGGAATGAATGATGTAGTGCGCCAGGCCCGGGTGATCGGGTTGTTGCTGGAACAGCGGGTTGAGCACCGCGACCGCCTTTTTTCTTGAGGTAAGCGACGTGTCCTCCGGAGACTCGGAGGCCAGCAAAGACAAGGCATAGAATGCGCCCGCCTCTAAATCTGCGGGATACTGCTGGTAGAGTTTCCCCATCGCGTCCGAGTATGCCGTGGCCCGCTTCAGGTAGTCATTCGTGGCAGGATCGCGATAGAAAACAGCCAGGGCGGAAATATAGCCGCGCTCGCGCTCGGTTTTAGCGCCAATCGTCTGCGCTTTTTCAATTTCCTGCTGACCCCGCTTCAGGGTTGAGTCCTGGGGCCGCTCCCAGATCTGGTGGAACAAGCTCATCGCAATTCCCCAGTGTGCCATGGCGCACGCCGTGTCTTTCTGGGCAATTTCGGCAAACTGGGCCTCCGCCTCTTCGTACCCAAAGGAATGGAGCAGGGCGACGCCACGCTCGAAAGCTTTCTCGGAAGCAGGCGCGCACGAGATCGGAAACGAAACCTTGCCCAGTTGTTCAGTAGCATCGTGATAATGGGCGTGCATTTCATCATCGAGAGCCGCCGCGGGCACGACACACAGGAGGCACCCCGAGACCAGCAGGCACATAAGCGATTTTGCGCAGAACATCCTTCACCCCCACTCTTCCGAGAGACTTAATGCGGCTCCCAGGTCCGGTGAGTATACACCCGCTTTAGCCGTCGGCTGGATGGCCTCTGGCAGGCCGACTTTCGGGCAACGGAGGAGGATTTCGGCCAGTCTTTCCCAATACGGTTACTTCCGGTCTGCCGTCATCGGGGCGCAGTTCGGGGGCAAGAGTGGATCGAGTCCAACTTCCACAAGTCGACCGCGGAAGTGGGTTGGGACTTGGGTTCGACGAGAGTGCTGACCATGGGTCAAATCATGTAGCCAGGCGGCCTGATGCCCTTGTCTCGGAGATAGATCTCAGCCTGGCCGCGATGATGCGCGACGTGAATGTACATGGCGAGCAGGATTTCTCGCCCGGGGAGCCTTCCGTCGGGAGAGTTATGCGCCTGGTTGAGTTGCTCGCCGGTAAGGTTTGGGATCACGGCGGAGCAATAGTCGAAGGAGTCGCTTAGGAACTTGACGACGGCGTCCTTGCCGGTGGGTGAAGGTAAGGTGGGGGGATCGGAATCCCTCAAACCGGCACAAAATTGGTAGTTGGTGGTCGCGATGTGAGACATCAATTCGCCAAAATTCATGGATTCCGGGTGAGGCCGGAAGCCATACTGCTCAGGCGGCATGGCCTGGGCTACGGCGATCGACAGCTTGGCGAGAGCATCAAAGTGCTTCGAATATTCCGCAGCGGCGTTCGCCGGGACTGCTGCCGCATCCGTGGTTGAGAGCGAGAGCGAAAGTAGCACAGCGAGAACAACAACAGCTCGAGATGTCATAGGACCTCCGTTAAGAATGCTGCCCAAGCGGAACGTTTCGTGAGACTCTCATTACTTCTTACTTCTACTTCTTACTTTTACTTCTTCCTTCTCACTTCTTACTTCTTAGGCTCTTCCAGGAATCTGTCAGGATCTGCGTCGAATTGCTGTTTGTGCTGCTCAGACATGAAGTAATAGGTCTTGCCTTTATAAACAGACTTTGGAGCGCTCGCCGGATCCACCGCCATACCGCACACGGGGCAGACGGGATGCTCGTCGGATTGGGCATAGGCTCGAGCATAGACCGCGTTCGAGTCTGGGTTGGTCCAGCCTTCGCCCTGGTATTCCATGTTGAAGGCGGTCTGGCGCGCGACGTCGCTTCCGTAGTAGCGTTCCACAACCCGGAGCGCGAGATCGATGCCCGAGGAAAGTCCGCCCGCACTGGCGAGGTTGCCGGCTTCAACAAATCTTGCTCCACGCTTGACTTGGATATCCGGGAACTGCGTGGCCAGGGTGGCATACGAACTGTGATGGGTGGTGGCGGCTTTGCCGGATAGCAAGCCGGTGCTTGCCAACGCAAATGCGCCTGTGCAAACCGACATGGTCACGTCGGTGCTTTTTGTCGCGTTACGGATCCATTGCTTCGTTGCTTCGCTTAGCGGACTTTGCGCCGGAATCACGATTACCTTTGGGGCAGGAGCATTTGCAATGGTGTAGTCCGGTACGATCTTCATCCCGCCGCTGGCGTGGATGGGTTTCGCTGTGGCGGCAACTGTGTAGAGGCGGAACGCCGCGCCCTTACGACCGGGAATGTTGACATCCTGGAAGACCTCCCAAGGTCCAGTGAAGTCGATCATCACTGCGCCTTCCGAGATGAGGAAGGCAACGGGGATGCTGCCGTGGGCGGGGGGAGTGAGTGGATTTTGGATGGCCGCGGTCTTGTTCCCGTCTGCACCCTTGGATGATTCGCCCGTGCCTGAACCGGCTGAACGTTTGCACACAGCCAGAGATAGAATTGCCACCACCAAACCGAATGCTGCTGCCGACTGGAACCATTCTCTTTTCTTCATCATGTCGTTCTCTCTTTCAGGACATCTGCCGATGTCGGGCTGCGAGACCTGGAACGCTTTGGATTGACCACCGCAGGGATGCGAGCGTCAATCCGAGACGTAAGAATCAATTCGCCGGCAAGCCGGTGAAGCGGCTTCTGTAATCTGCGGGAGGAACGTGAAGAACACGCAAAAACGACCGGCGCAGGGTGGTGATGGACCCGAAGCCACAGTCGGTCACAATCTTCTCGAGCTTATCTTGCGACTCCTCTAAGCGCCGGCGGGCCGCTTCGACTCGCAGACGCTCGACGAAACGCGCCGGGGTTGTTCCCGTATCCTGCAGGAAGACTCGGGCAAAATTGCGCGGACTCATTCCCGCCCTGGCGGCAAGCTTGTCGACGGGAAGGTCCTGCTCCAAATGGTCGAGAGCCCACGTACGGATTTCCTCAATCTGCCTACGGTCCGAGGCCTGCAGGGATAGCGCGGTGCTGAACTGCGACTGACCTCCAGCCCTGCGCAAGTACAGGACCAACTCGCGGGCAACCTTCAGGGCCAGGGGCGACCCCAGGTCTTCCTCAACCAGAGCCAGGGCGAGATCCATTCCGGCCGTGATGCCCGCCGTCGTGTACGTGTTTCCATCCCGTATGTAGATCGGGTCCGGATCGACCGTTGTCAGCTTGGATCGTTTTGCCAGTTCCGCTGCCCATTTCCAATGAGTGGTGGCGCGTTTGCCGTCCAGAAGCCCCGCGGCAGCAAGCAGGAAGGCTCCCGTACAAATGGATCCAATGCGCCGCACTCGCTGTGCTGCCGTTCGCAGCCAGGCAAGTAACTCTTCGTCACTGGCTGCCTTTTCGAGACCGGTCCCGCCGGCAACGAGCAGGGTATCGATAGATCCACGGAGGCTGCGGAAAGTTTCGGTTCCGGTCAGTGCCAACCCACAGTTTGTTGTCACCGTCTTGCGATGAGTCGAACTTGCCAGTACGACGTTATAAGGTCGTTTCCGCGACGGGTAATCCTGGACAAAAAGGTCCGCTGCCCGGACGAAGACTTGAAATGGGCCCGCCACGTCGAGGATTTGCGTGCTGGGAGCGGCAAGAAAGACGATGGTTCTTGGACGCATTGCGCTTGGATCCGTCGCTTTCGAGTTCTTCATGGAGCCATGGTAGGGTCCGGGAAGGATGGCAGCAATGACAAAAACAGGTCATTTTCTGCCAGACCTTCCGTAGCAGAAGCCGAAAAGAAGAAGCGGCGCAAGCCGTCCGGGGCGGGCACTTGCCGTGTGGTCAGCTACTTTTCCATGACCGCAGTACCTGCATGCGGCGCACTTTTCCACCGCCCGTTTGCCCAGGCCACTGATCACCGGCCCGGGCTACGTTTCAGAGAGCGTCACGCGGCCTAGTGATGCACATCACAGAGTCCTGTGCGGTCCGGCGGTACAAGAAGGTAGCGAAACGATCCAGCCCATTCGCCATCGGGAGGCACCCCTTGAATCCTGCCAAGTATCTGAGGCCGTACACGGCCGGGATGGCTGCGTTCTTAGGATTTCTCAGCTTGAGTGCTCGCGGAATTCTTCGTCGCGGCGACAAAACCACAGTTGTCATCTGTCCCACCGCAAAACTGCCGGCCGCGGTGGGACTTGATCCCGAGCTCCGCATGGAATCCTGTTCACGCTGGCCGGAACTGCAGAGCTGCAGCCAATCCTGCATGCCACAGGTCCAATTTTCCGCCGAGGACCTGAACGATTTCGCGGCCCGCTACGACGGCAAGAAGTGCAGTTCGTGTGGTACGCCGTTAACCCGGGACGACTGGTACAAGAGTCGGTTGGCGGTCCTTGAGATCAACACCGGAGTGCTGGAAACTCCCGGGGTGGTTCCCCCATCCTTCTTCAGCGCCGCCGAGAGTGGCGATCCGATCTGCTCAGGCTGCTACGGCGCGAAGAGCACCTAGAGTAACCCGCTTCGGTCAGGCTTGCTGAGGCGCGGGTTCGGGGCTGGTTCGGCTTTTCTGGGCGAGGAGTGTGTTTAATTTCGTCAGCACTTCAAACGCATCTGCCACGTAAAGCACGTCCGCTTTTCCGCGGGCCCATCCGCAGTTCGGGTCGAGATTCACGGCGCGGCGCTCGTTGATGAAGCGCCAGCCCACGACGTGGGGCTCCTCACCATGGCAGCAAGTGGACAAACCCTTTGGATGGCGCGGCGTCGATCCGGTCTGGCCCACCTGGTTGAGATGGGTCATGAAGCCGAGTACCGTCTGACTCTCTCCCGTTTGATCGACGAGCGACTTGCTGCCGCCGAGGGATGCGCCCGACGTGCGCAGGAAGTCGAGAATCAGCGGTTCGGCTTGCTCGACGTGGGTCTTGCCGTCGGCCTGCTTCTTGGTCCAGCCTGCACCCGCGACAAACAGCAAGCGGGCATCGGGGCGGATGGTTTGTACGTCGCTCTTCGGAGCGCGGACGCCGGTGACGACCGTTCTGGTGGCTGCTTTCGGCAGGGTCACCGGAATCTGTTCGACCTGGGTCGGGCCCGCTGCCCCGAGGAACGCCGGGTGACAGCCGGACTCCAGCAACACCATCCAAGTTCGCGGGTCGCGTCGGATAACGGCTTCGATGCGCTGGCGATAGTGCCAGCGCGTGGCCCGCACGTCTCCGTCGACGGCTTCGAGCGCTGTGACATGCGTGTCGACACAACCGTTCAGACGATGTGCCACTCCCGCCAGGACGCGCATGAAGCGTGAGGTTGCGGGCGCGAGAATCAGTTCGGCAGCGGCGGACCGGCAGAGTGCTTCCGCCGCCGCGGCATCGCTGGCGTAGCGCGCGGTGGCGAAATCTGGTCCGGCGACCGCGAGAATTCGCTCGGCTCCGGCGGTGGCGACCGTCTTCGCGGCAGCCGACACGTCCTCCCCGATTAAGCCGATGGTCAAGCGCGCGCCTAGCTGCTTGGTCAATTCCTGAGCAGCGCCTAGAACCTCATACGATGCCTTGGGGAGCGTGTTACCAGCTTCCGAAACGTGCGCCAGAAATAGAATGCTTTGTGACATCAGAGTCTTGATCTCCGGTACAGCCCCTAAAGGGGCATTTGATTTCGACGTCTTTATCGGCATCGCTGAAGCGATGCCCTGATACGAACCTTGCTTGCCCGTGTGCGTTTGATTCAGTTGTCTACTTGCCAATCCATTCCGCAATCTCTTGCGCGATCTGATCGGCCGACAAGTCTTTGACCACGCGCGTCTGACGCTGTTGTTTCGGGGGGCTCGCGCTCAGGAAGTGCAATCCACCTGCCGCCAGCGGCACGGACTTCGCCCGTTGCAACGCGGGCATCACGGTGCGCATATTCGCCATCCCGATCTGAGGATTGTTGCGCGGCTCCGGCAGATTGCCGGTCGCCCAGCCGAACAACGCCGGGGGCCCCTGGCACACCGAAACCTGGTGACGTCCGCCTTCGATGCGCTCCAGAACTTCGAACGAACCGTCGGCCTGAAAGCTGAGCTGGTCGACGCCTTGAAACTGATCGAGAATTTCGAGGCGCTCTCCGACTAACTGCATGGTGACGCCTGCGCCTCGCGACGCCGATTCCCAACCGCCGAATACGAGCAGGCGCGCGCGATCGAGGCCGGGAATACTCTGGATGGTTTCTGCCAGCAGCGCGGCTGTCGCGTGCGCATCGGCAAAACCGCTGGCGCTCGCATCGACCGGAACCAACTCAAAACTCACGCGCTGGGCAATCGTCATCATCACTTGCTGGAGTTTTGCTTTGGGTCCCACGCTTACCAGCCAGACCTTGCTGCCCGCCGCCTTGGACGCCAGGTCAGCGGCTTCGTACAACGCATGAGCGGCCCAGGGATCGAGCACCGCGGGAAGCATCATTTCGTTCTTGAGCGCGGGGCCGGTCGGGGTCTGGATCGGCTCCAGAGTTTGCAGCGGGTCGGGTACGATGCTGCCGCAGACTACTATGTGATATCCGTTGGCCATTCGACTCCTGTCAATTCAGTAATCCACGTTTACAAGTGGAGAGGCGGGCGTCCCCGCCCGGCGGGCTCTCCGGCCCTCAGGGGCTAAAGCCGTGCCCTTCCCAAAACCATTTATGAGATCAGCGTCTACGAGGACGGGCGAGGCGCCCGGCTCTCCATTTGCAATCAGTTCAGCGCCGAGTGCAGTCCTCCTGCGCCGGCCTTGAACTCGATATTCCCCTTCGCTCCGTCGTGCTCGGCTTCGCAATTCCACAGACATGCGCCGCAGTACACACACTTTTCGCGGTCGAAGGCAGGCACTGCGTCTTCACCGCGAGTGATCGCTTGCCCTGAGCACATTTCCACGCATAACTTAGTTTCACAGGCGCGGCAGAGTTCGGGGCGGCGAAAGATCACGTGATTCGCATAGCCGGACGGAGCTTGCACGCCCCCTCCCATGAGCAGAGCATCCTGGTGCGAGATGAGCAGCTTGCCATCCATCGGAATCTCGGGCCAACCACAGCGGTCCATGATCCGGTCGTGCAGCGACGTGCCCTTGGCGGCGCATTCCTCCTGCATCTGCTTCAATTCGGCGGGTGAAATCCGCGACCCGAAAGTTTCCTCAAGCGAGGGCTGATGACTGGGCGCTGGCCGCGATGCTGGCGTGACTCGCCCGCCGGTCAAGCCCGCGACGGCCATGCCGATCATTCCCGTGACCACGCCCTGCTGGAATCCATTGCGCGCGTCGGCTGCGATCTTCGACTCGCGATCAACCCAGCTTTCGCGGCGGCGGCGCACATACGTCGCCTCAAGATTTTCGCGCGTAAACGCCCGTTTTTGTTCGGCGAGTTCGATGACCGCTTCCGCCAGTTGCACGCCGGTGGTCCAGGCCTCATCCACTCCGGAGCCCGCGAGCACGTTCGTGCTGCCCGAGCCCTCACCGATGCGGGCGTAGCCATTGCCCGCTAGAAAGGGCTCGCCGTGGCGGCCCGATTCCTGCAGCGACTTCGCTCCCCACGACTTCAGCGTTCCACCTTCGAGATAACGCCACAAATAAGGATGAAGCATGAAGTGCTGGAGGTAGCGATACGCGGTGCGGACCGGACTGCGAAACCACGACGGTATAAAGATGCCAACCGAAGCCAGCCTTTCGGGATGAACGTAGAGGAAGCCGAAAATTTCCGGCTCGGGGAAACCGATGGTGTGCAGGACGGTGCCGGGCTCCAGCCCGCTATCTTCGCGGAGTTCGACCACCATCTTCATGCCGAGCGCCCATTCGCGGGAGCCGTGGCCTTCGGGCATTCCAAGCTGCGCGTCGATTTTGCGGCCGACTGCTCCCACCGGACCGTCGCCTACTACCGTCAGCGCGGCGCGCAGGTCCATGCCGGGCGTAAAGCCTGCGTCGGGGAGTCCTTGAAGATCGGTTCCCTGATCGGCGAGGCGCACGCCGGTAACGGAGTCGGCTTCAATCAGCGGCTCGGCGACCGGCATGCCGGGCCAGATCTGTACCACGCCGGAGGCTGCCACTTGATCGCTGACCCACTGGTTGAACTGACCGAGCGACAGGATCAGGCCGTCGTGTTTCCGCATGAACGGCGGAGTGTAGGGTAGCTCGAAGGCGTCGTGCTTCAGCCCGAATGCGAAGCTTAGTGAACGCAGGACGCGGTCGGCAGCCCTGAACGCCAGAGAGCGCCGGCTGGCCCTTGTGGGATCGAGCAGGTAGACGAGCTTTTCATTCTTCACAGCTGCTGACATCGGGATCTCGGTGAGATCCACACCGGGGAAACTGCCGCGTATTCCTCGGGCCTTGGTGACCGCGCCTGACACTCCGAAACCCAGCCCGTCGGCGCGCTCGTGGCAGATTACCTGCAGGGGGAGGCCGGGGGAGGCGGTGCTCTCCAGTCGCACCGAGCCATCCGCATTCAGCAGGCTGCGGCTGAGCGTCGTCAGGAAGCCGCCCATCGCCGGACCGAAGCCGACGCAGGCGATGTCGACCGTCATCTGCTGACGCTCGATTGCGGACGGTTCTGAAGAAGCAGCGCTCATGAGCTTGACGTGAATCTCCATTTCTGCCCGCTGTGTCTAAGCAGGCTGCTGAAACCGGGGCTTCGTATCGTGGCATCGCTTTAGCGATGCCGTAAGTTACTCGGAATCAAACGCCCCTTTAGGGGCTGGACTTCGAGATCCGAGTTGTTCCGACCCGGCCCCTAAAGGGGCGAATGACTTCGAAAACTTGCGGTATCGCTAAAGCGATACCCTGATACGAGCCTAGGCGCTGATCGAACGACCGCTGAAAAACGGGCGGTCATGCGGGGTAGTCCAGCGCCTCCGGAATCATGAGCTTCGAGATTGCCTCGGCGGCCCGGTCTTTCGATAGGCGGCAGCCTGTGAGACAGGTGGCGAGCTTGGTTTGCAGCGAGAGAAACTGCTCGGCGCCGTTGCACTTCGCACAGGGTCCGGCTTTTCTGGGATGCGAGCCATCGAGTGCGATGACGTCGAGACCATAGGAACCAATGCCCGGAACAATGCCTTCGAGCGAATCCAGTTCGTCCTGTTGATAGCAGCCGCGATATCCTGCTTCGTCCCATGCGGGGTGACGGTTGTATCCAAACACCAACTCGGCGCAGATGCGGGCCACTTCTCCGCTGGCGCGCGCCGACTGCACGTGGCACAGGTCGGTCATAAAGTTCACCAGGCCAGCCAGGCCCTCGGCAACCGCGGGATCGCCTGGTCCACGGCGCTCCAGTTCGAGCGCATCGAGAATCTGGCAGCGCGCCGCCAGCAACCAGCAGAGTGCGTCGGCGAGCGGGAACGTCACCCCCTGGCGCGCGCTCTGGTAGAGACGGCCGCCGTCGGCATCTGTGCTGTGCTGCAAACGGTCGAGCGTCCACAGCCACATTCCCATCGCCGTGGCCAGCGTGCACGCCCCGGTGCCGGGACGCTCGCTGGCGATGGCGCGCATCTCCGCAATCCACGCCTTGAACTGCGCGAGGAAAAGCGGGTTGGTCATGGTGATCGAAAGTTGGCGGCGTTGCACGGCTTCCGGTCCCTCGTAGGTCGCTTCCAGTTGCGCATCCATCCACTTGTTGCCGAGGAAGCCCGGGCAGTCTTCGGTGATACCGTAGCCGCCCATCAGGCTGACCGCCTCGCGCATCATCTGCGCGCCCCAGCCGGTGTTCCACAGTTTGGTGGCGGGGCAAAGGACGTCGGCCAGAGAATCCAGAAGAACGAAACGCAGAAGCGTGTCCGATTCGAGTTGTGCTCGATGGGGATCGCCGGCGGGCAGACGGAGCAAATCCGCCGCCCGTTCCGACGCTTCGCGATTCGCTTTTGCGCGCGCCTTGGCGGTGATGACTCCCCGCGTAGACAACAGTTGGTCAGCCTCGCGCTCGAGCGGGTCGAGTTCATCAAAGGCCCTCGCCGCCGCAAACCCGAGCGATGTGCTGGCCTCGCCGGTCGCCCACACGTCCACCAACCGGTGCAGTGCGTCTTCGCGAGCCTGCAGCCCTAGTTCATAACGCACCGATCCTGGCGTTGCAGTCTCGGCGCCACGAAAACGCCCGCGCTGATAGCGAATGACCGGCTCGATCGCGGAGAGCAATTTCGCCGCGGTCATAACGCCCACGGTCACGCGGGTTCGGCGGAACACGGCTTCAATGATCTCGCTGTGGTTGAAGCGCGGCACGATGACGCCATCTCTTACATCGTAGCCGCCGACGATGCGGCTGGCCGGAATGCGCAGGCTGAAAATCGGGTCGCCGGTCGAGGAAAGCTGATGCACCAGCTTGCGCGTGGGCGTGCCGCGATCGAATGTGCCCGGGTCGCCTTCTTCCAGGATCACCATGCAACTGCCCTTGATGCGCTCGTCGCCGGAATCCACCGCCGCCGTTACAAAATTAGCAAACGCAATGTTGGTGATAAAGCGGCCGCGCTTTTCCACCTGCAACGCCGGCTCTTCTCCATCCTTCCACTCGGCGATGCGAATTTTTCCGTTGAGCATGCCCGTGTCCACCCCTACGTAAGGAATGGGCTCGGTCAGGCAGAAGGCTCCCCGCCAGGGCTTGCGATCTTCTCCGGCTTGGGGAGGTGCGGCTAACTGCATGTACTTGGTTTGCTGCTCTGGCGTGCCCCGCTCGTGGATCGGCGACAGAGCCAGACAGCTGGCTAGGCTGGCGGTTGCGGCCCCGCCGTCTACCCATCCCAGTTCAAACGCTACCAGCGCCAGCGCCAAGTTCTTGGGGCCGGCGATGAACCCACCCTGCTCCGGCTCCATGAACACGGCGGTGATTCCGGACTTATCGAAAGCCTCCAGCAGTTCGGCCTTGGCGGGAGTCCAATCATGAGAATTGCGGCCGCCGCTGGCTACCAGCCGGGCCACCGGACCGCGGGCAACGGACCGTACCGACTGCACCAGCATCTGCAGGTCATAGCGGTCCGCGAATCGCCATTGCAACTGGCGTGCGGCATCGGAAGGAAGCGTCCGCAACAATTCCGGCTTGACCGGGGTGGCAGTAGAGGCCATGGCCTTGCTCCTTTGTGGAGTGTTCTTGCGAAGTGACCCCTCCGATTCTGCCGTCGCATGACCATCGGGTCTGTGACGTGCGTCATGAGGTCCTGTGACCTTGGCACATCGCTGCACCAGCGGCGTGGCGACCCGTGGGTGTCGGCGCAGCCATGCCTATGTGCCGTGCATCACAGCGTTGTTGGCGTGCAAAATCGCAGAATGTTAAACAGCGGAGGCCGAAATCATGCACGGCGACGAGAAAGTCATTGCGCAGCTGAACCTGGCCCTATGTTGTGAATTGACGGCGATTGTGCAATACATGACGCAGTCGGAGATGTGCCAGAACTGGGGCTACAAACGCCTGGGAGAGGTCACGAAAGGGCGGGCGATCGAGGAGATGCGACACGCCGAAGGGCTGATCGAGCGGATTATCTTTCTGGACGGCATACCCGGTGTCGACGTCGTATTGAAGCCTCAGCTGGGCACCAAGGTGCAGCAGCAAATGGAGATTAACCTCAAGGATGAGCTGGATGCGGTCCGCCAGTATAACGGAGCCTTGAAGACTTGTGTCGTGGCGGGAGACGAAGGCACGAGGGCCCTATTCGAGCACATGATTAAGGACGAAGAGCGGCACGCGGACTTTCTGGAATCTCAACTCCATTCCATCAAGGAAATGGGCATTGCCAACTACCTCGCGCAGCAGTTGCATGGCGACAAATGACCTTACGTTCTGCCTCAGAATGAGGGCGGGAACCCTCGTCATCACTCCAACTTCATAAAAAAGCAGTGGGACGCGTGGTTGCGCGTCTCACTGCTGGGGTGAGTGTTGCTATGCTGCGTTGCTACGCTGGGAAAGAATCCAGCGTAGGCTTACCTTCCATGTCTGCCGCCGCCGCCACTGCTGTGCGATGATCCGCCGCCGCGCGATCCGCCGCTCGGCGCGGAATGGCCACCACCACCGCTGGGAGCGGAACGTCCGCCACCACCGAAACTCGGGCGTCCGCCACCGCCGCTCGGGGCCGACCGTCCGCCGCCGCCGAAACTCGGGGCCGGGCGTCCGCCACCGCTGTAGGCACCGCGATTGCCGTCATAAGGACGGCTGTACGAGCGCGGAGTAACGATCGGCTGCCTCATATTGAGTTGCGGGCGAGACGATCCGCTGTAGCCCCGGGCCTCTGGACTGTAGCCGCGGCTTGCGGGACCCGCACTGCGGGGTGAGCCGTACGAACCGCGGGGCGATGCGTACGAACCGCGGTTCTCCGCGCCACCCATGGATGGGCGTGCGGCCGACCCACCGCGGGCTGATTCAGGAGACGAGCGCTGGGGCATGGGCGAAAATCTCTGCCAGCCACCGCCGTTGCCGTTGCCAGCCTCGCGAGCTGGCATCGATCTAGCCGAGTTACCGGGTCTTGGCGCTGAACCCCAATTTGAGTTGCCTCGCGTTTCCGGGCGTGCCGGAGAATTGTTCATACGACCGGTGGAACGCGGTTGCGCGACGGTGTTCTGTCCCGATTGGCTGAAGCGCCGAAACCCGTTGTTCGGACCAGAGCTGGATCTCATATTCGAGTTACCGCTTCCGGGTCGCGCAACTTCGTTGCCGTTTCCAGTGAACCTGCCGGCCGGCCGGTTGCTGTTTGAGATCTGCGATTGCCCTCGGCCGAACGATCGCGACGCGTTTCCAGAGGTGCCGCGGGCCGAGAAGAAATGCTGGTTCTGCGACACGTGCCGCATGGTGGAAGCAGCGGCCGGACGTCCACTGGCCGAGAAGCTCTCGCGGCTCGGAGTCATGGGCACTCTGCCGTTCGTGAAACGCGCATTCTGGAACTGCGCATGACTCATCGGCTGCGCCCTCATGCGGCCTCGGCCAAACTCATTCCCTGAGACGACCGTGCCGCCGCGGAAGTGTTCGTTATGCAGCGCCAGGTTCACATTCGAAAATCGCGTGCCCCCATGTAGCGGCGCAAAGCCGCTGCGGTTGATGATGTTGATGTTGGTGATGTTGATATTGGTGCCACCCCCGCCCCACCGGCCCCACCAGGGATGGAAAAAGTCACACGGCCCAAGGGGAAGCCAACCGACCGAGCCCCAGCCGAAACCGAAGCCGAGACCACCGCCCCAGCCGAAGAACGAAACATAAGCCGGCGCCCAGATCGGACGGTAGTACGGGTACCCGTAGACCGGACCCGGCCACCATCCCCACCCTCCGTCGATATACATCCAGCGGCCGTAGTGGTACGGAGCCCAGCCCCAATCATCGTACGAAACCCACGTCCAGCCCCAATAAGGCTCGTACACCCAGCGGCCGTTGCGATACGGAGCCCAATCGGGATCGGATACAGCTGGCCGCCACACGGGACCGTAATCGGGAACGTCCGACCAGGTTCCGTGGTTGTCGAGATCTTCGGCTCCGACGTAATAATCGTTGGTGTGTCGCCGCGATGCCGCATTGCGGATGACGTTGTCGCGATCGGTGTTCCACTGGTCCCAATCATCGCGGGCCGGTGCCTCGCCGATTTTGTACTGTGCCTGATCGCCAGCGCCCTGAATGGTAATGAACTGGCCCTGGGTCACGCGCGTGCCGCCCTGCGGAGTCGTAACGTCGACTTCGCCTTTGCGGACGAGGACTTCGGTGTGATCGTCGGCGGTGACCAGAATTCGGAAACTGGATTCGCGGCGGTCGGTGCGAATAGCAACGTTGGGCGTATCGATTTCAGCATCCGCGTCGCTGTTCTTGAAGACGGAGTAGTTCGCCATGCCGCGTCCGAGCTGAATCTGGATCTGGGAGCGGGTCAGGGTGTTGATGTTGGCCTGCGAATTCCCGGCCAGGCGGAGCATGTTGGCATAGTCAAGCTGAAGTTCAGTCCGCGCGTTGTCGCCGGTCGAAACGCGGTCACCCGCGAGCACGGGAGCATTTAGCGCCGCCGCCGACCAGGCGCTGTTATCACCGCGCTGGGTAGAAACGTCGCCCTGAATCAGGCTGACGCGCGCAACGCCATTGGTTTCCTCCGGCGCCGACGTCTTGTAAGTCTGGTCGCTAGAATTCGAACCCTGGTCGCTGGAGTAGGGGGCCGCTTGCGAGTCTTGGCTCGGCGCCTGGTCGTCCGTATAGACCTGAGCGAAGACGGCGCCTGGAATCGCCAGCATCAATCCTAAAAGTGCTGCTATTAATTTGAATTTCATAAGTACCTCCGCCTTGCTCGGAACGAATCTCTGCCTGTAATAACGCAAGCTGAGTGCCAATGTTGCGCGACCGAAGATATTTCTTTAACTTCCTTATTTATAGCGAGATACGAGAGACATAACAGACTGGACAGACGACATGCTGCGGGCTCCGGTGGCCCGGTTCAGCCAAGGTGGTGGTTTTCGGCCAGGGGTTGAGCTATCGATTATCGCGGGTTCGATGAAGGTGTGTCCTGCTGCTCGATCCAACGCTCTTGCCCCCTTGACACGGTCTTTGGAAATCAAAGACTTAGGGGGCGATTGCCCCCAGGTCTTTGAGGAATAAGGACTTATCTGTAAAGTATTTTAAAATCAATCAGTTAGAGTGGGTTCGCGGTCGGCAAGGCGCGTCAATACCGAGAGGCGTCGCGGGGCTACGCTTCACTCCGCTTCGTTGTCGTCAATTCCAATCTTCGACAGACGGTAGCGCAGCGCGTTCCGCGAAAGCCCGAGCAGGCGCGCGGCTTGCGATTTATTCCCCCCGGCGCGCTTCAGAGCTTCGCGGATCATTTCGTCTTCCCACTGGTCGAGGGTCATGCCGTCGGGGAGGAAGCGATCGGACGCAGCATTGTTGCGATTGCGCGGCGAGTCGAGTTGTATGTCGCTGGCTTCCAACTGGCCGCCTTGGGCGAGCGCACAGGCGCGTTCGATGACGTTTTGCAGTTCACGTACATTGCCTGGCCAATAATGACCGACTAGAAGCTGCATCGCGGCCGGTGAGATTCCGGTGATCTTTTCCTCTCTCCCCGAATCCTTGGCGAAGCGCGCGAGGAACAAGTTCGCTAATCCAGAAATATCTTCTTTGTGTTCGCGCAAGGGCGGGATATCGATGGGGACCACGTTGAGCCGGTAGTAGAGGTCTTCGCGAAACGTTCCATCTTCGAGCGCGGCGCGCAGGTCGCGGTTGGTGGCGGCGAGAAGCCGGACGTCAACTTTGATGGTGCGTGTGCCGCCCAGGCGCTCGAACTCACGCTCCTGCAGCACGCGGAGAAGTTTGACTTGGGTGGCGGGCGGCACGTCACCAATTTCATCGAGAAAGAGCGTACCTTTGTCGGCGAGTTCGAATTTGCCGGGCTTGCTGGTGGCGGCTCCGGTGAAAGCTCCTTTTTCGTAGCCGAAGAGTTCGCTCTCCAACAAATTCTCGGGGATAGCTGTGCTGTTGATCTTGACGAACGGACCGGATGCGCGGCGCGATTTTTCGTGGATGGCGCGCGCGATGAGGTCTTTGCCAACTCCGCTTTCTCCACCCAGCAGAATGGTGGCGTTAGTAGGCGCAACGCGTTCCACCGTGGCCAGCACTTCCTGCATCTTGGGACTAATGGCGACGATGTTGGGGTGGCTGTATTTCTGTCCCAAGGCTTCGCGAAGCGAGCGATTCTCTTCGCGCAGGCGCGAATTATCGAGCTCCTTGTGTACCACCATCCGCATTTCGGCCAGGGAGAACGGCTTGAGGACGTAGTCGCTGGCTCCGGCTTTCATAGCCTCAACCGCGGTTTCAACCGACCCGAAAGCGGTCATCACGATGATGGGCAACGTGGGATCTTGCTGCTTGGCGGTTTGCAACAATTCGAGCCCGCTGATGCCGGGAAGCTTGAGATCGGTGAGCACGAGGTGAACGGGCTCGGAGGCGAGCAGCTTTAAACCAGTTTCGGCGTCGCCGGCGGAGAGCGTCTTGAAGCCGTCTTCGCCGAGGTTCAGCTCGAGCAGGCGGCGCATTTTGGCTTCGTCTTCGACGATGAGGATGGTCGGCATTGGTTAGCTCGTGTGGGGACGGGCGACCTCGCCCGTCCAAGCCGAGCGCAGCTCGGCAGTTGCCTTCGGCTCGACGGCTTCGTCGAGCGGGAAAAAAAGCGTAAACACTGCGCCGCCTTCCGGCGCGTTCTCAACCTCGATCCGCCCGCGATGACCATCCACAATCTTTGAAACGATGGAGAGGCCCAGTCCGACGCCGGTTTTCTTCGTGGTCACGAACGGATTGAAAATTTCTTCGCGCAGTGCTTCGGGGACGCCAGGGCCGGTGTCGGCCAAGCGGAGTTCCACTCCTTCCCGATCATTCCGTGAAGCGGGTCGAACCCCTACCCGCAACGTGCCGCCATGGTCCTGATCCTGCATGGCTTCGTAGGCATTCTGCACCAGATTGAGGAAGGCTTGCTCGCACAGGCTTTCGTCGAGCGGAACGAGCGGCAGTCCGCTGGCGTAGTGGCGCTCGACGCGCACCGGCTTGGTCTTCTCCTGTTTCGCATTGAAGCGATCGGCAACCGTTTGCAGAACACGATCGAGAAGGGCGGTCAAGTCCGCGGGATGCGGTTCGGCGTGAAGCGGACGAGCGAAGTCCAGAAATTCGGTGACTAGGGCGCTAAGCCGGTTCACCTCGGTCGAAATGTAACCCGCCAACTCGCGCGCAATCTCATCGGAGGCTTGCAATTTCTGGGTCAACATTTCGGCCGAGCCTTTGATGACTCCGAGAGGATTGCGAATTTCATGCGCTAATCCAGCCGAGAGCTGGCCGAGAGCCGCCAGGCGCTCAGACCGTCGCGCTTCGGCCTGAGCGCGCTCCAAGCGGCGATTGGTTTCGGCCAGGCGTTCAGCGAGGTCACGGTACAACTGGGTTTGATGCCGGCTCTGCTGCGAGAAGCGGTTGACCACCATGGCGGCGAGGAAGAAGAACATGATGCGCAACCCGAGGTGGCCGAAAGCCTCGGGAGTCAAGTCGTATTCCTGCATCGCGGGATAGAGATACGAGCAGTAGGCGGCGGATGCCAGCAGCGTCCAGAGAAGGGTCAGCCATGGCCCGCAGTAGAGCGCCGCGGTTACGACCGGCAGGTAATAAATAGGATAGTAACTGCTGTTGATGCCAACTTCCCCGGTGTGATCGATGAGAGCGGTGGCCAGCAGAATCTTCAGCAGAACGACGTAGAAGACTCCTCGTTTGGGGAGGCGGGAGATCAAGCGCGTCTCGAACAACTGCACAATTCCGATGGCAAGCAGAATTACCTGTTTGTGCCATTCCAATTGTGGAGGGAGCACGGCCAGTCCGGCGAGAAACAAGAGCCAGATTGTGAGCCACACGGCGTCAAGGCGGCTAAGCCGCTGCGAGTCGGGATCGAGGATGGAGGACGCAGGCGCCACGCAACTTCCATCCAACCGCAGAAAGCCCTCCCGCGTCAATTGGACGGCAGCTTCCTCCGGTGCGGCGGCCGTGAACGGCATGGATCGGTCCAGCCACACGCCACAGACTTGCGGGCCGCCGCGCTACCGATCAGCGTAATATCCGTCTCGGGTCTGCACGCTCAGGTCTTTGTCTTTGTCTTTGCGTTTCACCTGCAACTGGATGTGATGATAACCACTGGCTGCGCTGTCTTTATCGGGCGTGTAGCCCATGTTGTACTGGGCACGTAGTTCTTCGACAATGCTGTTATAGATCTCGCCCACGGATTGCTTTTTCGAGACTTCGAAGAAGCGTCCACCTGTTTCTTTGGATATCCGCTGGAGGATTTTCTTGCCATCGGCGTGCGGTTCTTCGGGATGACGTTGGCCTCCACCGCGACCACCGCCGCCGCCCGGATACCCACCTCCGCCACCGGGCCATCCACCACCTCCGCCTGGCCAACCGCCGCCGCCCCGGCCGGTTCCGCCGCCCCGGCCCATTCCGCCCGGTCTTTCTCCTGGGCCTTCCTCACGGCGAGAATCGGCGAAATAGATGGAGTAGACGATTGTGTCGGCGCGTTGAGCCGACTCGATCGCGCTCTCCAAATAGGTCTTGCTGCCGCGGTCAACTCCGTCCGACAGAACAATGAGAGCCTTTCGTCCCTGCTGTTTCTTCATTAATTCGTTCGACGCCAGAAAAACGGCGTCGTACAACTCGGTACCGCCATGATGCGACCCCGATCGGGAGCGGCGATCGCCTGAGTCGTTGGGATCGTTTGAGTTGGGATCGTTCGAGCTGTCGCGGCCCGGCGGCGTCTTGAGCAATTCCAGCGCCGCCTGCAGCTTTTCACGGGACGAAGTCAAGTCCTGCAGAAGCTCTACTTCCCGATCAAAGTGGATGAGGAAGGCCGTATCCTTTGGTTGCACGAGCATCTGATCGAAAAAACCGCGGCTCGCATTTCGCTCCGCGTCGAGAACATTGGTTTGACTGCGACTCGTGTCGACGAGCAAACCCAGCGTGAACGGAAGATTCGAGTCCTGCGAAAAATAGCGAATGGTCTGCAGCCGGCCGTCTTCCTGCAGCGTGAAATCGTCTTTTGTAAGATCGCGGACGATCTTGCCGTTTTTGTCGCGAACGGTGACGGGCAGCGTGACGACTTTGACTTCGACGGGGATGGTGGCAGCCGTCTCCTGAGCCCGCATCGACGGGAGAGCCCCGGGAAGAGCGGCCAGCGCGCCAATCAGCGCGCAGGCAACCCGCTTCCGGCAGGATGGCCGGTTCGCCATCGCGCCCACCCAACCGGGGAAGGCAATCGTCCATCGATCACGGACGCGCACCGCGCCCAGTTGATCCTGCTTTGCGAAACTGACTTTCTCAGCGGACATAGGACCCCAGGCCAGCACTTTCCCGGCGACCTGACTTCTGTCCTAGGACTGGATGCGCGGCAACGGAGTTGTAGTTGCCAGCCTCCGTGTAATCGCCGTGTCAATGCCGGGTAAAACTTCGTAAAGGCTGAATAGCGTGGGTTTTTGCGATGCTAGAGTGGAGTCATGCGATGCTTCTGGCAGAGTCCACCGCGGGTTTCGGTTCTTTGGACGCACGTTCTTGCGAGATGCCTGCTCACGGCGATGGTCACTTTGATCCTGGCGGGGCCGGGCTACGTTGTAGCGCAGGAGAAACCACCCGGCGTTACCGCGGGCGCACAAGTCGCCAAAGCCGTGGGAGTGATCAAGAGTATTCAGGCGGATTCGATTACGGTTGCGGCTGAATCTGGTGGCAAGGGCGACATTATTGCGAAATTGACGGGTTCGACGAAGATCTTGCGCGTGCCGCCAGGAGAAAAGGATCTGAAGAACGCGACCGCTGTGCAGGTGCAGGACTTGCAGCCAGGGGATCGCGTGCTGGTTCGCGGACAGGCAGAGGCCAACGGCGACGGCCACACCATTGCCGCGCTGGCCGTGATTGTCATGAAGCAGTCCGACGTGGCGGCCAAGCAGCAGCACGACCGCGACGACTGGCAAAAACGAGGAGTGGGCGGGCTTGTCACCAAGGTGGACGCGGCCGCGGGCACCATCACAATTTCATCCGGGGGCATCAGTGCCAGCCGAAGTATTGCCGTTCACATCACTAAGGATACGATTCTGCGCCGCTACGCGCCCGACTCGGTGAAGTTTGACGACGCCAAGCCGGCGCCCGCCAGTCAAATCATGGCGCGAATCAAGCCGGGCGATCAGTTGCGCGCGCGCGGAACTCACAGCCCTGACGGCAGCGAACTCACCGCGGAGGAAGTGGTCTCCGGCACATTTCGAAATATTGCGGGAACCATCAAGGCGATCGACGCGGCGGGCAACACCATGACCGTACAGGATTCGATCACCAAGAGCGCGGTGGTGGTGAAGGTGTCTTCTGACTCGCAAATGAAGAAGCTGCCGGCGGAGATGGCGCAGCGCATCGCGATACGGCTGAAGAACGCGGGAGGCGCGGCGGGCGGCGGAGAACAACTGGGCGCGAATGGACAAAAGGCGAGCGCCCAGGGCGGTCCGCCAGCTGCAAACGGCGCGGGGCACGGGCAGAACGGCGGAGCGGGTGGGAATGGGGCACCGGACTTACAGCGCATGCTGGGCCGCTTGCCCAATAGCACGCTGGCCGACCTGCAGAAGGGCGATGCCGTGATGATCGTCTCGACCGACGGCGTGGATTCGGGCGCCGTCACGGCGGTCACGCTGCTGGCCGGAGTGGACGCGATCCTGACGGCGGCAACGAATCGAAGCGCATCCACGTTGTTGTCGCCGTGGTCGCTGAGCGAATCCGCTCCAGAAAGTGAAGCCGCACAGCAGTGAATCGTTCTCAGTTCCTGTTTTCGATTCGACGTGATCTGCCTGGAAAGAAAAGGTGTGTAGTGAGGTATCTATTCGTATTCATTTTGGCGATTCTGATTCCGGCGGCGCCGATCGGGCTGACAGCGCCGGCATGGGCGCAGTCGCAGGCCCAGTCTTTAGCAACGACCGGAACCTTGCGCGGGCAAGTGACGGATCCATCAGGGGCGGTGGTTCCGAACGCCACGGTCGCGATCCAGATCTCTGGAGAGCCGGGATCCGGGGGACAGACGCATTCGGCAACGACCAGCCGCACCGGCGGGTACGAAATCGGAAACCTGGCACCGGGTAAGTACACAGTCACGGCGAACGCACAGGGGTTTTCCGTTTTTGTGCAGAACGACGTGGGGGTAGCGGCGGGCCAGGTCGCGCAATTCAACATTTCGCTTGACATCAACGTGCACCAGGAAAAGGTCAACGTAGAGGAAGAAACTTCTCAAGTCGACGTCAACCCCGCCAGCAATGCCAGCGCGATCGTGCTTAGCGGCAAAGATCTGGAGGCGCTTCCCGACGATCCCGATGAATTGCAGCAGGATCTGGAAGCGCTCGCCGGTCCGTCGGCCGGTCCCAACGGCGGGCAGATTTACATCGATGGATTTACTGCCGGGCAGCTTCCGCCGAAAGAATCGATTCGCGAGATTCGCATCAACCAGAATCCGTTTTCCGCCGAATACGACAAGCTGGGCTACGGACGAATCGAAATCTTTACCAAGCCGGGCACGGACAAGCTACATGGACAATTCGCGGTTGAGGGCAACAGTTCGGGAATGAACTCGCGCAATCCATTTCTCGCCCCCGATCAGACGCAGCCGTACGACTCGGTGATCTACATGGGAAACATCGGCGGGCCGATCAACAAGAAGACGTCGTTCTTTTTCCAGGCGCAGCGGCGCAACATCGACGAGATCGCGGTCATAAACGCGCCCGTGCTGGATCCGATCACGCCAGGTCAGATCATTCAACTGAGCGAGAGCGTTCCCAACCCGCGCACCCGCACCAACATCAGCCCGCGGATCGACTACCAGGTCAGCCCGAACAATACGCTCACCGCCCGCTACCAGTTTTATCGTGACACACAGCAGAACGCAGGCGTTGGGGGATTTACGCTGCCGGAGGCCGGGTACGACACCACGTCCACCGAACACACGGTGCAAATCAGCGACACGCAGATTCTGGGATCGAAGGCCGTCAATGAAACCCGCTTCCAGTACCTGCGCGACAACAGCGGGCAGAATCCTGTGAGCACGCTCCCGACAATCAATGTGCAGGGAGCCTTCACGGGAGGCGGCAGCAGTGGCGGAATGGAGACCGACCACGTGGATCATTACGAACTGCAGAATTACACCTCGGTATCGCAGGGCAAGCACTTCCTGAAATTCGGCGGGCGACTCCGCACAATTCACGAAGTCAGCACGTCCAGCGCTGGATTTAACGGCAGCTTCACTTTCCCCGACCTCCAGACTTATAGCAACGCGTTGCAGGGCCTCCCGGACGGTGCTCCGCTGCAGCTTAAGCTCGACACAACAGCCAGCGGCGCTGTTCCCACTGTTCCGGTCACCGTGACCGATATCGGGCTGTACATACAGGATGACTGGAAAGTCCGTCCCAATTTCACGCTGAGTGGCGGGCTGCGCTTTGAAACGCAGAACGCGATTCACGATCATGCGGACTGGGCGCCCCGGTTCGGGTTTGCGTGGGGCATCGGCGGCGGGGGGAAGAGCGCTCCAAAGACCGTGCTACGAGGCGGCTTTGGCTTGTTTTACGACCGGTTCACGCAGGATTTGGTCCTCAATGCGAACCGTTTGAACGGCGTGACGCAGCTCCAGTACACCGTGCCCCTGCCGCCGTCCGCCTGCTTCTCGGACCTGAAGTCGCCTTCCTGCACAGGTTCATTCACTCCGCCGACGCGAACGACCTACCAGATCGACTCGAACTTGCACGCACCCTACATCATGCAAAGCGCGCTCAGCCTGGAGAGGCAGGTCACGAAGATCGCCAACGTTACGCTTACGTATTTGAATTCGCGTGGCGTGCATCAATTTGAGTCGCTGAACGTCACTGCTCCCCTTCCGGGCAAACCCGGCTCGCCCCCAACGAGCGAGGCGCCGATCTATCAGTATTCGTCGGATGGAGTCTTCCGCCAAAATCAGTTGATCGCACGTTTCAACGTACGAGCCGGCGCCAAGCTGTCGCTCTTCGGCTTCTACGCTCTGAACTATGCCAACAGCGACGCGTCAGGCGCGTCGAGCTTTCCCGCGGATTCGCACGATCTCGCCGCCGATTACGGACGGGCTTCCTTCGATACCCGGCACCGGCTGTTCGTGGGCGGCACGATCGGCCTCCCCCACGCGTTCCGCCTGAGCCCATTCATAATCTTCCGTTCGGGGTCACCGTATAACGTCACGGTGGGGCGGAACGACTTGAATAACGACACCATTCTCAACGATCGCCCCGCATTCTCAAATAATCCTGCGTATCCTTCGTTGACCTCGCCCGGCCACTATAACCCAAACCCCACCGCGTCGGATGTCCTGATCCCCGTCAACTACCTCACCGGCCCGTCCAACTTCACGCTTAATGTGCGGCTGGCGAAGACCTTCGGGTTTGGGCAGGAGGCCGGGGGAAAAAACGCGGCGCAAGCGGACGGTGGATCTCCGGGCGGCGGTGGCTCGCACGGCGGTGGTCACGGTGGTCCAGGACACGGGCCCGGCGGACCTTTCGGGGGCATGGGCCCTGCGACCTCTCGGCGCTACAACCTGACCTTCAGCATCAATGCGCGGAACTTGCTGAATAAAGTGAATGCCGCCACTCCCGTCGGAGTCTTGAGTTCGCCCAACTTCGGACAGTCCGTTGCTCTGGCGGGGGGCGGGCCGTTCTCGAGTGCGGCGGCGAATCGGAAAATCGAATTGCAGGCGATGTTCAGCTTCTAGCCTGTTGGTGGAGTGCCGGGCGTTCCCGCCCGGCTGGACGGGCGAGACGCCGGTCGCTCCACTGTACAACTCCTTATGTGGAATAATCGGCGTTGATCCGCACATACTCGGCGGTGAGGTCGGTGGTGAGAAATCGCACCGAGCGCGGACCGCGTCCGAGTTGCACGCGAACATCGCAGACCGGCTGCGCAAGGTCGCGGTGCGCCTGCCGCTCGTTGAACGGGCAAGCGATTCCGTTGTGGCATACTTTCTGCCTGCCGATCAAAATCTGGACTCGGGATGGATCAATGGGCAGGCCGCACCTTCCTACGGCCGCGAGAATGCGTCCCCAATTCGGATCGGCGCCGGCCCACGCAGTCTTCACGAGCATGGAGTGGGCGATCGTCCGCGCCACCTGCAACGCCTCTTCCCGGCTCCGCGCCTGTTCGACGAACAGGCGGATCACGTGCTGCACGCCTTCGCCGTCACTGACGATCTGCTCGGCGAGCGACTGGCACACGGCGCTCAGAGCCGCGGAGAATTTCTTGCGGGTACGAAGGTCTCTAACCCGAGCACCGCTCGCGCCGCTCGCCAGCAGCAACACGGTGTCGTTGGTGGAAGTGTCGCCGTCAATGGACATGCAATTCAGCGACTGGTCGCAGGCCTGACCGAGAAGAGGCTGCAGCTCACGCGCACTCGCGCCGACGTCGGTGAACAGGTACACCAGCATGGTCGCGAGCTGCGGATGGATCATGCCGGCTCCCTTCGCGATACCCAGCACGGTGACTGCTTGCGAGCCCACTCGAAAGCGTGCGGACGCGATCTTCGGCCGCGTGTCGGTGGTCATGATGGCGTGGGCGAAGGCGCGGACGCCACGCTCGCTGGCGGATCGCGCTGCGATAAGCTCGGGCAACTTGGCGTGAATCTTTTCCGCTGGCAATGGCACTCCGATGATGCCGGTCGAGGACGGAAAGATTTCGGCGGCGGGTACACCGAGGAGTTTTCCGGCTTCGCGACACACCCGTTCGCAGGCTTTGATGCCGGCGCGTCCGGTGGCGCAGTTGGCGTTGCCGGAGTTCACGACGAGGGCGCGAACGCGGCCACCGGTCGAGTGCAACGACGCGCGGCCCACTTCCACCGGAGCGGCGACGACTCGGTTCGTCGTGAATAGCGCAGCAGCACTCGCGCCACCGGCAACTGCCGAGCTTCGCTCGGCCTGGACGGGCGAGGCGCCCGTCCCCACACAAGGCCGTCCCCACACTTCCACCAGCGCGAGGTCTGGCCTACCACTTACTTTAATGCCGGCGGCGACCGCGGAGAAAGAAAACCCCAGGGGCAAACGAATTCTCTCGGGAGAGCGGCGCAGCGCGGTCATGCCTGAATTTTCAACCAGCTCTTTGGTGCCGGCAAAATTGCGAAGGCAGGCAGATTGCCACGGATCATCGCCACTTCGTCGCAGCGATAGAGCCTCGGACACTTATAACAGTCCTTGTGAATCTTGTCGGGAAGATCCTGGTGAGCAGCGGCAACGAATCCCATGCGCGCGAAAAATTCCGGAATGCGCGTGAACAGGCACACACAGGTGACCTGGTGCTTTTCCGCCTGCGCAAGCAGAGCTTTGACCAAGCGTCTGCCGCCACCGCTGCTTTGGCTTGCGGGATCGACGGTAATCGAACGAATCTCGGCGAGATGCACGCCGTAGAGGTGAAGAGCGCCACATCCGATGATGCGCCCTTCCTGCTCGAGGACGACAAAGTCGCGGACGTTCTCGCAGATCTCCGCGAGCGTGCGCGGCAAGAGAGTGCCGTCGCCGGAGTAGGCGGCGATGAGAGCGTGAATTTGTTCGGCATCGGGGAGGATGGCTTCACGCGTGCGCATGGATGGCCCCCTTGCGCCGCGGCGGAGCGGTCTTCTCTTTTTTCGACGTATGTCGGTTTGAGGATTCCGAATTCTTGCGCAACGCCGCGTCCAGGGCTTTGACCACCTGATCCACGTGCCTCTTCTGGATCACATAAGGCGGCAGAAAGCGCAGCACGGTTTCGTGCGTGCGGTTGATGATAATTCCTTCCTGCAGCAGTTGCCTGGCCACTGCCTTCGCCAGTCCGGGCGAGTCCACTTCCACGGCCTGCATCAGGCCTGCTCCGCGGACGTCCTGAATCGACTTATGCTTCTTGTCCAGCGCCAGGAGCGCGGCGTGAAAATATTGGCCGAGCTCGCGCACGTGCCTCAGCAATTTCTTTTCCTCGCGCAAAAACTCGATGGCCACGGCGCAGGCCAGCGGGCCTCCGCCGAACGTGGTGCCGTGCATGCCCGGGTGGATGCAACTCGCAACCCGCTCGGTGGTGAGGATGGCGCCGAGCGGCAAACCGCACGCCAGGGGCTTGGCGACCGTTACTACATCGGGCGTCAAGCCGTAGTGCTGGTAGGCAAAGTGGCGTCCAGTGCGGCCGAGGCCGCATTGAATCTCGTCGAGCACGAGCAACGCTCCGCTCTGTTTGGTCAGGCGGGAAGCGAGTTGGAGAAACTCCTTATTGACCGGGCATACCCCGCCCTCTCCCTGAATGGTCTCGATGCACACGGCACAAACGCTGGAATCGAATTTTCGTTGCAGGTCATCAAGGTCATTGAACTTGACGAAACTCACGCCGGGCAAGAGAGGAACGAACGGAGCTCGGTACTTCGGCTGACCGGTGGTAGCTAGCGCACCAAAGGTGCGTCCATGAAAAGAGTTGTCCATGGCGAGAATGCGCGTCTTTGGCCTGCTGCCGTTCTTGTTGTTGGCTTGCGCAAAGGCGCGGGCGAGTTTGAGCGCTCCCTCCCAGGCCTCGGTGCCGCTGTTGCAAAAGAAGGCGCGATCCAGGCCGGAGATTTCGGTCAGCAGCCGCGCAAGTTCCGCTTGATATTCGTGGAAGTACAGATTCGAAATATGAATCAACCGGCTGGCCTGCCGCTTGATCGCCGCCTGGACGGCCGGGTGGTTGTGACCGAGTGCGTTGACTCCGATTCCGCTCAAGAAATCCAGATAGCGGTTGCCGCCGGAATCCCACAGATACACGCCGCGCCCGCGAACAAACAGGATAGGCTGACGCTCGTAGGTGGGAAGCAAGAGCTTCGCTTCCATGCGCGAAACCGAAGCCAGGCTCATGCTCTCAGCACCTCCGTGCCGCATTCCAGTTTGGTGAAATAGAACAGCGGCAGAACTTCGACCTGAGCGGCGGGCAGGATGCGCACGCGCCCCACGCCGGACTTGAGCGCCTGGGTACAGGCTTCGAGTTTGGGCATCATGCCGCCGCTGATTACGGATTCGCCGATGAGCCCGGCAACCTGCTTGGTATCCAACCGAGGCATCACCGAACCGTCGGCCTGCTTTACACCGGGCACGTCGGTCAGAAAAATGAGCGCGTCGGCCTGGCAGGCGATGGCGCACGCGGCCGCCATCTGGTCGGCATTCACGTTGTAATACTGGCCGTCGCCTCCGAGCGCGACCGAGGAAAGCACGGGAATGCCACCTTCGGCCCAGATGGCTTTGAGCCAGCGGGGCTCGGAGAAGCAGATTTCTCCGACATATCCCAGGTCGTATCCCGCGTCCTGTTTCTTGCGGGCACGAAAAACGCCGCCGTCTCCGCCACAAAGCCCGATCGCCGGTTGTCCAGCCGCGGCGATCGCCGCCACCAGGCTTTTGTTCACAATGCCGGCGAGCACCATCAGGGCAACGTCACGCGTTTCGGCGTCGGTCACGCGCAGTCCGTGGATGAAGTCACTTTTCTTCCCGAGGAGTTTCAGAGTGCGGGTCAGGGCGCTGCCCCCGCCGTGCACGACAGCGATCTGGTGGCCGTCTTGGGCGAGTTGCACCACAGCTCGCGCGCACTTGTGAAGGGTGACTTTATCCTCCAGCGCCGCGCCGCCGATCTTGACCACAATCTTCACTGCAGACCCTCCGCCTCGTCCCAGCCGTACATGAGATTCATGTTCTGCACGGCTTGACCGGCCGCACCTTTGAGCAGGTTGTCGAGACAGGAAACGACAACCAACCGGCGGCCATCGCGCGCGAGGCAGAAACCGAGATCACAGTGGTTGGTGTGCACGGAGAATTGGATTTCCGGCAAACTCGGCGCCGGGAAGACGCGTATCCAGCGCTTGCCCTTATAGAAATCCCGGAAGCAGCTTTGAATTTCATCCGATGTCGTTTCGTGCTTCAGATGCACGTATATCGTGGACAGAATTCCGCGTGGGATGGGCAAAAGATGGGGAGTGAAGATCAACTGGCTGGACTTGAGCGCCAATTGTTCGAGGATCTCGCCGGTGTGACGGTGTCCGAAGACCGAGTAGGCGGAAAAATTGTCGGCCACCGATACGAAGTGGGTGCGCGCGGTGGGTTCCTTGCCGGCTCCGGATACACCGGACTTTGAATCGGAGACGATGCCGCGATCGCAATCGACAATGCCGGACGACAGCAAGGGAGCCAGCGCAAGAATGACGGACGTCGCATAGCAACCGGGGTTTGCTACCAGGGCGGCGGACGGGATCTGGTCCGCATTGGGCTTCAACTCGGGCAGGCCGTAGACGGCATGCTCGGTGAGTTCCGCCGCAGTCTGGGGGTTCGAATCTTTGAAGCCATAGACGGCACGATGCTGTTCTTGTTTCAGGCGCCATGCGCCGCTCAGATCGACGATCCGCAGGCCGCGCGTAACCGCCTCGGGAACAAGTTCGCGAGAAACAGCGTGCGGCGTCGCCAGGAACAGCAGTTCCACACCCTGTTGCTGCAACGCGGGCCAGGAAAACGGCTGAAGGGGCGAATGGCCATTGCCATTGCCGGAAACGTGCGGCAGGGCGGCGGCGGACTCGTCAGTTTCCGCACTCCGCCGCAAGAGTAAAGGCGCATCGGTGCGCGGATGACGGCCGAGAAGGCGGGCGAGTTCGAGACCGGAATAGCCGGTCGCGCCGAGAACCGCGGTTTTGAGTTTCGCCGTCATCAGATTTTCTTCAAGCCGTCCCGATCGGATCGCTGGCCGGTTCCCCACGTGCAGGCATATTTCACTTCGGCATAATTATCCACAGTTATGCATAAATATTCATTCATGATTCAACGATCCCCGCGAATTGTCAAGTCGAAATCACACCGGAGTGACTTTTTGAGTTCGGGGTGCGGGTGAGACGGGGCAAGCCCCGTCTCTACGAAACGGTTGAGATGGCGATGGCTTACAGTTTTCGCCGGAGGTCGCTCGAGGTGCCACCGGCGGCGGGGACGTAGCACTGGAGGGTGTAATCCATCACCATGCGATCGGCGTTGAAGCGCCAGCCCAGGGTGCGGATGGTGCGCTTCATGCGTTGGATCCAGCCGCGGGGCAGACCGTCGCGATCGCGCTGGTAGTAGAGCGGGATCACTTCGTCGCGAAGCGCCCGCAGCAGGTCTTCCCCGTCGCGGGTGTCGTGAACATTCATGTCGGAGTGAGTTCTGCCGGTTCCGATGGCGAAACCGTTCAGGCCGTCGTAGGCTTCCGCCCACCAGCCGTCGAGGACCGAGAGGTTCAACCCGCCGTTCAAAACGACTTTCTGGCCGCTGGTTCCGGAGGCTTCCAGCGGACGCCGCGGATTATTCAGCCAGACGTCAACCCCTTGCACGAAATGGCGGCCGACGTTGATGTCGTAATCTTCGACGAAGACGAACTTGTCGGAAAATTGCGGATCGCGCATCAACCGGGCAATCTGCTGCAGGACGCGCTTGCCGGGTTCGTCGAGAGGGTGAGCTTTGCCGGCAAACACGAATTGCACGGGGCGTTTCGGGTCATTGACCATGCTGGCGATTTTTTCGATGTCGGTCAAGATCAGATTGGCGCGCTTGTAGGTGGCAAAGCGGCGGGCAAAACCGATGGTGAGGGCGTCGGGACTGAGGACGCGCTCCAGGTGCTGCAGCACGGCGCGCGGCTCGTCGCGGCGCACGGCCTGCTGGACGGCGCGGCGGCGCACAAATTCGATCATTCGCGACTTCAGGCCGAAGTGGGTCTCCCAGAGCTCGCCGTCGTCGACGTCGTCGATGCCATCCCAGATTTTGGCCTCGCTGCTGCGGAGATGCCATCCCGTTCCGAGGTGGCGGTCGTACAGGCGAAACATCTGGGGCGCCAACCAGGAGGGGACGTGGACGCCGTTGGTGATGTGTCCGATCGGAACCGCGTCTTCGGTTTTGCCCGGGGAAAGTCCGGTCCACATGGCGCGGGAAACTTCCCCGTGCAGAGAGGAAACCGCATTGGCGCGCCGCGAGAGTCTCAGACCGAGCACGGTCATGCAGAAACGTTCGTCGCTATCGGGATTCTCTCGTCCCAGAGCCATGAAACTTTCCTTGGAAAGACCGAGGGCCTCGCGCAGAGGTCCGAGATGTTCTTCGATCAGATCGGCATCGAAGCGGTCATGGCCGGCGGGCACGGGAGTGTGGCTGGTAAAGACCACTTCCCGGGAAACGCGCGGCATGGCCTTCTCGAAGCCGATGCCCTCTTCTTCCATGCGCTGGCGAATCGCCTCGAGGACGGCAAATCCGCTGTGCCCTTCGTTCAGGTGCAGAACGCCCGGGGTGATGCCGAGCGCTTTCAGGGCGCGCAAACCTCCCACGCCGAGAAGCAGTTCCTGATGCACGCGAACGCGGCCGTCGCCGCCATACAGGCGGGAGGTGAGGACGCGGTCCTCCGGGGAATTGCCTTCTACGTCAGAGTCGAGGAGAAGCAAATCGCAGCGGCCCACCTTGACGCGCCAGACTTTGGCGCGGATCGAGCCATGGCGGGTATCGATCTGCACCACGACCGGTCGGCCGTTTTTCCCGATGGCCGCCTCCATGGGAAGCTGGTTGACATCGGTCTCGAGGTACTCCTCGTGCTGCCAGCCCTCGCGATCAAGGCGCTGGCGGAAATATCCCTGGCCATAAAACAGGCCCACGCCAACGAGGGGGATGCCGAGATCAGAGGCGCTCTTGATGTGGTCGCCGGCCAGAACCCCGAGTCCGCCGGAATAGACGGGGAGAGATTCATGCACGCCAAATTCAGCGGAAAAATAAGCGACGGGGCGGGGCCGTAGCACGCCGGCGTGGCGCGCCCCCCAGGTTCGCTCGGCGTTTTCGTATTCGCGCAGGCGGCGATAGGCGTAGTTGATGCGGCTGTGCAGATTGAGTTCGGTGGCGCGCGCTTCGAGTTTGGCGAGAGGGCATTCGTTCAGAAGGGAGACGGGGCTGTGATTGAGCTGGCTCCAACGCAGCGGATCGAGTTCGCGGAACAAGCTGCCGGAATCGTGATCCCAGCTCCACCACAGGTTGCGGGCCAGCGCCCAGAGACGCTCCTGGACCGGCGCGATGAAACGGTCGAGGGTGCGGGCTTCGCTCACCACGTGCGCTACCCGGTTCGCAGCCTCGGTAAGCAGACGAATCTCATCTTCCGGGAAGACTCGCGCCTCCACGGTCTGAATCACCAGCACGCCTTGCAGCACGCCACGATCGATCAGGGGAACTCCCAGGAACGATTGGTAGGCATCTTCGCCGGCTTCGCTGAAATACTTGAAGCGAGGGTGATTCCTGACCTGTTCGACGGCCACCGGGCGGACCTGTTCCGCGACCAGGCCGACCAGTCCTTCATTGACCGCCATGCGAAGCTTGCCGACGGCTTCATGGCGAAGCCCCAGGGTCGCGGCAAGCACGAGATTGGCGCGGTCCGGTTCGAGCAGGTAGGCAGAGCAAACATCGGTGCCAAATCGCCGGGCAATCAAGGCGACCACGTTCATCAGGGTTTCGGCCGGCTTGCCGGGCTCCGCCGTCAAGTTTGCAATTTCTTCCCAGGTCAACACATGGCTGGCATCGAGAGAGCAGGCAGCGTGGTCTTGAGCCGGAACGGGCTCATTCGGTCGGTCCAAATCTGGTCTCCAATCGCTTACATTCCCCAAGTCTTGCAACGGTTCTCCCAGCAGCCGGCTTCGCGGCGCGAAACGGTTAGAAAAGCCATCCCTTCTAACCATTCTAGCGGGTGAAAGCGGAACGGCTTACTTCAGCCGCGGGATTTTTGGTTACCGCGGTGCGCATCGGAGGTGCGGATTGCAGTCTTGCGCCCGCGTTATTTTGAATTGTAACTGAGTCAGGAACGCTCGATTGCTCAACTCATAACGAAAGACTTGAACAACGGAATCGAAAAAACCACTACCGCCGCCCCGATAGTGCGGGCGCGGGAGGGCTTGCTACTGTCCGGTGCCCGTTAGACTCATCTCCTGTGGGCTGTAGCTTGGGGTGACGCCGGAATACGTCACCGTTACGTTTCCCTTGATGGAGCCGGTCGCGGACGGTGTGAAGGTAACACCGATCGTACACTTTGCGTGTGCGCCGAGATTCGCCCACATGGAGTGGCACCCGTGGCGAACGCAGCGTAGTCGCCGCTGGCGACAAAACTGATGCCGCTCATCGCTGCGCCTGCGTTGTTGGTCAGCGTTACCGTCCTCGCGGCAATCTATCACTAATGGCAGATGTCAATAGGAAAAAAAGTTGCAACCCTTGACTGTCAGGAGCGGCGTTATCCGCTGCGCTGTAAGGGAGTGTGCCCCAGGCCGGAGACATTCGCGCCCGTGTTGGTCACGCGGGTAGGGTTACCTTTGCGATAATCTTGAGGATGTGCCGGGACGCACCAACTCTTCCTATCCACGGCGGAAGCGGGACAGTTTGAAGTGCAGGTTGTGAGTCGCTAGATGAAACGTTTCCAGACATTGACGATTGCTTTTCTTTTTCTCGGCTGCGCTGCCTGTTCACGGTCGCATTCGCAGGCGGCGCCGCAAGCCGAGCCAGTAGAGCTGCAACTGCAAGTGAGCGCTCCCTTCCATTTCGTCGCCTACGGAGATTCGCGCTTCCACGATCCCAAGGACAGGGAAGCAGCGAATCCCGAAGTGCGGCAGACGCTGGTGCAGGCGATTGCCCAATCCAATCCGGCGTTCATCTCCTTCGGCGGTGACATCGTTTATAACGGCTATGACGCGGACGATTGGAAGGTGTGGGACCGCGAAACCGCTGTATGGCGGGCGAAAAAGATTCCGGTTTACCCGGCGCTGGGCAACCACGAGCTGCATGGCAACGAAGAAGTTGCGCTGGGGAACTACTTCGAGCGCTTCCCCGATCTGAAGAACAGCCGCTACTATTCCGTCCGAGCTGCCAACACGCTCCTGCTTGTGCTCGACAGCTCGCTCGACGAGATCTCGGGCCCGCAAGGGCGTTGGCTCACCCAGAAGCTGGACTATCTTCCTGGCGACGTGGACTTCGTGTTCGTGGTGATGCACCATCCTCCCTACACCAGCTCGACCGATACCAAGACGTTCGGCGGCGGACACTCCGCCCGGAGCCAGGAGAAGGAACTGGCCAAGACGCTGGAAGCACGGCAGCAGAACCTCCGCGCCCGGATCGTGGTTTTCTCCGGACACGTGCATAACTACGAACGGCATGAGCACGGCGGCGTGACTTATTTTGTAACGGGCGGTGCGGGGGCGCACGCCTATCCGATTGAACGCGCCGCGGACGATCCTTTCCAGAGCAAGGACGTGAACTACCACTACCTGCAGGTGGAAGTCGATCGCGGTAAGGCCAAAGTCACCATGCATCGTCTGGACCTGACGAGCGGCACGGCGCTTTGGACGGAACCTGACTCGATCACGATATCGGCGCCGGCGGCGAGAGCGGCAGCGCCAGGCCATTAGACGAAGAGAAAAGCGCCTTCCAGCAACGGCAGCGAGGCGCGTCCGGCTTGCGCAAGGCAGAGCGCGTGCTCTGAGCCGAAGCATTCAGGAACCAAGCACCCTCGTTGCGAACTCCGCCTCGATTTCAGGTCAACCAAATACCCGCAATTTTTTCTGCTTGACAAAATCCGAGGTTCCGAACCACAATATTGACTGCTGGTCGAATATGGTTATAAGTCTAGTATGAATATAAGTCATGCATCTGAATCCCCGGTCGAAGCGCTCGCCTCCGAGAGCCTTCCCCACCTGCAGGGCATGGGACGCCGGCAGCGCCGTGCCGCCGAAACGCGTTTGCGGCTGTTTCGTTGCGCGCTTCGGCTTTTTGGCGAGCGCGGCTTCCCCAATGTCACGGTCGAAGACATCACCGAAGCGGCGGATGTGGGCAAGGGCACCTTCTTCAACTATTTCGAGAGCAAGGATCACGTGCTCGGGGTAATGGCTGAAATTCAGCTGGGCAAGATCAAAGAAGCCACGACGCTGGCCGACTGCGGCAAACTGACCATTTACTCGGTGTTGCACCGTCTATTTCTTCGGGTCGCCGAGGAACCGGGACGGAGTCCCGACCTCGCTCGCGCCCTGATCACTTCTTTTCTGGCCAGCGAGCGCGTTCGTCAACTGATCGACCACAACATGTCCGAGGGCCGCAAGATGGTCGCCCAAGTTGTGGCGGAGGGACAAAAGCGTGGAGAAATCGATCCTCGCCTGAAAAAAGAGAAGGTCGCGCTCCAGCTGCAGCAGGCTTTCATGGGAACACTCCTGCTCTGGTCGCTACATGGTGGGCCCGCGCTCGAAACCAGGGCAGAAGAAAGTTTTCAACACTTTTGGAGGGCGATCGCCGCCTCCGGTAAAGAGCAGAAGCGATGAAATACAAGTTTTGTGCGGTCCTGATCCTTTCGCTGGCAACTTTGACCTGCGGTACGTTCAGCGCAGCCCAGGAAGCAACTCCCTACCACCTGACGCTGCGGGATGCGATTCAAAAAGCATTGCAGGCCAACCTCAGCGTGCTGGTTGCGAACACTCGAGTTGAGGAGGCGGAAGGCACGCGGGCGCGGCGGTTGTCGGCCGCGCTGTTTCCGCGCGTACGCGTCCAGAGTTATGCCAACGTCCAGAATCGCGATCTTCGCGCTTTCGGGATCTCGTTCCCTGGCACTCCAGAGGTCGTGGGGCCGTTTTCTAACTACGATTTTCGCGTTTATGGGGAACAGAACCTGGTCGATCTGCAAAGCTATCGCGGGTGGAAAGCGAGCGAACGGGCTCTTGACGCCGGCAAAATGGACTATCAGGATGCCCGCGATCTCATCATCCGCGCCATTGCCGGGCTTTATCTCAACGCGCAGTCTGCCGCTGCTCGTGTCGATGCCGCGCAATCGCGGGTGACCGCTTCCGATGTCTTGTACAAGCTCGCAAAGGACAGGCATGATGCCGGGACCGCGACCGGTGTGGACGTGCTGCGCTCGCAGGTGCAACTGGCGAATGACAAGCAGGCTCTGCTGGTCGCGCAGAACCGCCACAAACAGTCGCTGCTCGCACTCGCCCGCAATATAGGGATGAGTCCGAGCACGTCTTTGGAACTCGCCGAGCGGCTGGTGTATCAGGCCTTAACCCAGCCTCAGGCCGAGGGCCTTGTGTCTACCGCGCTGCTCGCGCGCCCCGACTACCTGTCGCTGGCCAGCCAGCGCCAGGGACTGGTCGAGCAGCAGCGCGCCAACCATGCCCGCTCTCTTCCGAAACTCAGCATCAACGGGAACTATGGCGGGCTTGGCCGGAGCATCGGCAGCGTGCAGGGCACCGGCATTATTCAAGGCCAGATCGACCTTACGGTTTTTGATCGCGACCGCAACGGCGAGGCGCAGGAACTGGATAGCCGGGTTAAGCGCATCGACGCCCAAATCGCAGACCTGCGCCGTGGCATTGAAGAGGACATTCGCGAGGCACTGCTGAATTTGGAGTCCGCCGCCGAGCAGGTTGCGGTGGCCAAAGACGGGCAGGATCTCGCCGAGCGCGAACTCGAACTGGCGCAAGACCGTTTTCAGTCGGGTACCACCAACAACGTTGAAGTGGTCACCGCCCAGGACGAACTGGCTCGCGCGCAGGAGAACTACATTCTTGCCGTTTCCAGCCACGCTGACGCCAAGTTCGCGCTGGCGCGGGCCCTGGGCGATACCGAGAAGAACATTGGACAGTATCTAGTACCGTGACCGCATGATGATTACGACGTGGAAAACGAGTAGCGCCGGCATCTTGCCGGCTGTCCTGAGGGCGTCTCGCCCTCGGCACGGCGGGCGAGGACGCCCGCCGGACAGCCGCCGGGACGGCGGCGCTACTTTCAGTGGTGAAACAGTACAAATCACGCGGTCACGGTACTAGGAAACCCGTAAGCGATTTGTCGAGCGGACTGCCACTTATTTTTCCGTCCGCGAGGTTTGAAGCTATGAAACGACGTCTACCGGTTCTGATCGTGCTGGCGGCCGTAATTGCCGCAGGTGTGTACTTTTATCCGCGTCTCACCAAGAAATCTGGGCCCGAGAATCAGCTCACGCTGTCTGGCAACATCGAAGCGCACGAGAGCCTGGTGAGCTTCAAGGTGCAAGGGCGCATCGTTGATGTGCCCGTCGAGGAGGGCCAGTCGGTTGAGCCGGGTACGTTGCTGGCGCGGCTGGATGATGCCGATTACCGGCAAAAGGTCCGTATCGACGAAGCCAATGTTCATGTGCGCGAGTCCAACCTCGCGCTGGTGCTGGCGGGAACCCGCGAGCAGGAAGTGAAGGCATCCGAGCAAACCATGCTCGATGCCCAAGCCGATCTGCAGCAGAAGAAGATCGACTACGACCGGGCGCAGCGACTCTTCGGCAAAGATGAGGTTTCCGCCCAGGACCGCGACCTCGCGGAAACCGCACGGAAACGCGCCGAGGCAACTTTCCAGGCGGCGCAACAACGTTACAACCAAGCTGTCGAAGGCAGCCGTAAGGAAGACATCGCGATCGCTCGCGCCAATGTCGCGGAAGCCGGCGCCACTTTGGGCCTGTCGCGTGTGAACCTGGACTACGCCACGCTCCGGGCCCCTTCTGCAGGCGTGATCACGGTGCGCCAGGCGGAACTCGGAGAGGTGGTCGTTCCCGGCTCTCCGGTGGTCACGCTCGCGGACCTCGATCACATCTGGTTGCGCGCGTATATCGCCGAACCCGACCTCGGCCGAATCCGCTGGGGCCAGGACGCAACCGTCACGACCGATACCTATCCTGGCAAGCAGTACCACGGACGAATCTCGTTCATCTCGTCTACCGCCGAGTTCACGCCCAAAAGCGTTCAGACCTATAAGGAGCGCGTCACGCTGGTCTATCGCATCAAGATCGACATCGACAATCCCAATCACGAACTCAAACCGGGCATGCCCGCGGACGCTCATATCAGTCTGGCCGCAGCCAATACGCCCCAACCAGGAACTGCACCGGAGAAGCAGTGACCGAGCCAACCCAATCCGCGGTCGTTTCCGCCAGCATTTCCGCGATCGTTCCCGCGATCAATGCCGAGGGACTTACGAAGAACTTTCCAGGCGTACGCGCGGTTGATCGCCTGAGTTTCGATGTACACGCTGGCGAAATCTTTGGACTGGTCGGTCCCGATGGCGCGGGGAAAACGACTACGCTCCGAATGCTCGCGGGCATCCTGCCTCCCGATGAAGGCAAGGCAACGGTCGCTGGCTTTGATGTGGTTCACGATCCCGAAGGCGCCAAGCACCACCTCAGCTACATGCCGCAACGCTTCGGACTTTACGAAGACCTCACGGTCGATGAGAACATCCGCTTCTACGCCGACCTGTTCGGAGTCAAGAAGCGGGAGCGCGAAGAACGTTCCCCGCAACTCTTGCGGGCGGCGGGCATGAGCGAATTCCGCAAGCGTCTCGCCGGGAAACTTTCCGGCGGCATGAAACAGAAGCTTGGCCTGGTTTGCGCGCTGATCCATCGACCCAAGGTAATTTTGTTGGATGAGCCGACTACGGGCGTCGATCCGGTTTCGCGGAGGGACTTCTGGCGCATCCTTTACGAACTGATTTCGGAGGGTGTGGCGATCCTCACCTCCACCGCCTACCTCGACGAAGCCGAACGCTGTCATCGAGTCGCGTTACTCCATCAGGGCAAGCTGCTGTTCTGCGATACGCCCGCAAATCTCAAGGCGAAGCTGGGCAAAGGAGTTTTGTCGGTCACTTCGTCGGAACCGCGCCGACTGCGAAGCGAAATAGAGCACGCAGTTGGGATCTCGAGCCTGGTGCTGACGGGCGATGGCGTGCATGTGGTGGTGGATGATGCCGTCCGGCGCATTCCCGAATTCGAGGCTCGGCTAAAGAACGCGCACGTCCCCTTCGACGCGATTCAACAAGTCACTCCCACAATCGAAGATCTATTCATCGACGCGGTTGGCAGCGGCAAGAACAACGGAGCATCCCCTCATGCCTGAGGATAACAACTCGGTCGTGATCGAGAACCTTGTGAAGCGCTTCGGCGATTTTGTGGCCGTAGATCGCATCAACCTGGAAACACGCAAAGGCGAGGTATTTGGTTTTCTCGGACCGAACGGCGCCGGCAAATCGACGACGATCCGCATGCTTTGCGGGCTGCTCACACCCACATCCGGCCGTGCGCGGGTTGCCGGATACGACGTCGGCCGCGAACCCGAGTCTGTACGGCAGAACATCGGCTACATGTCGCAGAAGTTCTCTCTCTATAACGATCTCAAGGTGATCGAAAACATACGTTTGTTCGCCGGCCTCTATAGCGTGCCTTCCAACCAACTCAGAGAACGAATCGAATGGGCGCTCGAGATGGCGAACCTCAAAGGCCAGGAAAATCTAATTACCGGCACGCTCCCTGGCGGATGGAAGCAGCGCCTCGCCCTGGGTTGCGCCGTGTTGCACAAGCCGCCCATCATTTTTCTGGATGAGCCCACTTCCGGTGTCGATCCCATCTCGCGCCGCCAGTTCTGGGACCTCATTCACCATATGGCGGAAGAAGGTGTGACCGTCTTCGTGACCACGCATTACATGGAAGAAGCGGAATACTGCAAACGTCTTGCGCTGATCTTCCGGGGCAAGATGGTCGCCCTGGGCACACCTTCCGAGCTTAAGCGGAAATCGATGAAAGGCGAACTGCTCCTGGTCGAGTGCGAACCGCTGGGCATGGCGGTTGAAGTCCTGCAGTCCGCACCCGGCGTGATGGATGCCGCGGTTTTCGGTAACGCTCTACACCTGGTGGTGCGGGACGCGACGGCTGCGGTCCCGCAGATAGAGAAGTATCTGTCGGATCACAGTATCAGCGTTGGCCGAATCGAGAAGATACGTCCCAGCCTGGAGGACGTTTTCGTCTCTCTTACAACCGCGCGCGATTCGCGAAAGGAACAGGGAGCATGAGCTTCACGCGCTTTCTGGCCGTGGCCCATAAAGAGGTCGTACAAATCCTGCGCGACACGCGCAGTCTGATCATTGTCGTGATCATGCCGGTAATCCTGGTGCTGCTGTTTGGGTACGGTGTCAATCTCGATCTCAAGGGCCTTCCCGTTTATGTGTATGACCGCGACGGCAGCCAGCAGAGTCAGGACTTGTTGAAGCGTTTCCAGGCCAGCGATTACTTCCATATCGTGCGGGTGGTGAACGACTATCCCGCGCTCGCCCGGGCGCTTGACGGTGGCGACGCCAAAATAGGGATTGTCGTCCCGTGGGACTTCTCGCAGCGTTTGCACGACGGCGGGCCAGTTCAGATTCAAGCGCTGGTCGATGGCACGGATGACAATACCGCGAATGTTGCCATTGGCTACGCCCAGGCGGTTGTCCAAGGCTACTCGTCGGATATTCAACTCGACTGGCTGCGCAGCCGTGGCCAACTCGTCCAGCCTGCTGCTGTCAGTGTTCAAACCCGCACCTGGTACAACGAGGATCTCGAAAGCAGCGCCTTCATCGTTCCCGGAGTGCTCGCCCTGGTCATGTCGGTGATTGGAGCCTTCCTCACCTCTCTCACCATCGCGCGGGAGTGGGAACGCGGCACCATGGAACAGCTGATTTCAACTCCCGTCACTCCGCTTGAAATCATGCTGGGCAAACTGGTGCCCTATTTCACCATCGGGATGTTCGACGTCATCGTCTGCGCCCTGATCGCCATCTACTGGTTCCATGTCCCTTTTCGAGGTTCTTTTCTAACTCTGCTGATTAGTTCCGCCATGTTCATGGTGGTGGTGCTTTCGCTCGGATTCTTTATCTCCGTGATCGCAAAAAGTCAGCTCGCGGCGAGTCAGATCGCGTTGCTCGTCGCCTTCCTCCCCGCTTTCCTGCTGTCCGGATTTCTATATTCGATTGAGCAAATGCCTATCGCCCTGCAGTGGATCACGCGCATCCTGCCCGCACGCTACTACGTTTCGGTGTTGAAGAAAATCTTCCTGAAGGGGACACCCACGGCTCTGCTCTACGCCGACCTGGTTCCTTTGGCCGTTTTCACGCTCGTGCTGGCGCTGCTCGCCACCCACTCATTCCACAAGAGGCTGGCCTGAGGAGGAAATTATGCTGGCGCGACTCAAGCAGATGCTGATTAAGGAATTCATCCAGGTCTTCCGCGACAAGCGCACGCGCGCCGTGCTGTTTGGCCCGCCGATCATTCAGATGCTGATCTTCGGATACGCAGCCACTTTCGAGATTCATCATGTTCCAACCGTCGTCCTCGATCTCGACCACAGCCAGGAAAGCCGCGAACTGATCTCCCGTTTTACCTCCAGCCCCTATTTCGACGTGCAACGACAATTAACCGACTATCGCCAGATCGGTGATCTCATCGATCGAGGAGAGGCTACGGTCGGACTGGAGATCAATGCCGGTTTCGCCCAGAATCTGCGCAAGGGACAGACGGCGCCCCTGCAAGTAATTGTCGATGCAACCAACTCGAATACTGCCTTGATCGCGTCCGGCTATATTTCGCAGATCGCACTCGCCTTCGCCCAGCACTACCAGCAAGACCGCATCTCACGAATCTCACCGCAAATGATCGAGAAAATCCCCTCTGTGCAACTCGAGCAGCGGCCGTGGTACAACCCCGACCTGAGGAGCCGCTGGTTTTTCGTGCCTGGAATCATCGGTAGTCTTATTCTCGTGCTGGTAGTCAATCTGACCGCCTTCGCGGTGGTCCGCGAACGTGAGATTGGCACTCTCGAACAGATCATGGTCACGCCCATCCGCCCGGCCGAGTTCATATTGGGCAAGACGCTGCCGTTCTTCCTCATTGGCCTGTTTGATGTTTTGCTGATTGCGACGGTAGGGACACTATGGTTTCAGGTTCCATTTCGCGGCCAGATTCTGGTGTTGTTCGCGGGCGCGATTCTCTTTCTGCTGTGCATGCTGGGCGTTGGCCTGTTAATTTCAACGGTCTCATCCACGCAGCAACAAGCAATGGTGACGGCCTTCTTCTTTGTTATGCCCGCCATAACTTTTTCGGGCTTCGGATTCCCCATCAGCACCATGCCGCAGTGGCTGCAATACCTCACCTTTCTTAGCCCGCTGCGTTATTTTCTGATCGTGTTAAGGGGCACGTATCTGAAAGGGGTTGGCATGGAGGTTCTGTGGCCACAGATGGTCGCGATGGCCGGGCTGGGGATCGGGCTGCTCACGGTTGCTGTTCTGCGCTTCCACAAAGCGCTCGACTGACATTCGCCCTGACAAAAGGGCCTCGGTGACATTGCGAAGTGGGAACCGGCAAAGCCCGCGAAATATCGGCGGAAGCCGGAAGGGCGTGGCGAAGTGGCGCGACGAGGCCGCTCGGCACGGCTTAAAGACTGATGGTTACAGACTGCAGCCAGCGTCTCTCACCCACGCAAAGACAGCGCCGCTTTCACGCGATCGGGCGTGAATGGCACTTCTCGAATTCGCGCGCCGGTTGCGTCGAAAATGGCATTGCCGATCGCTGCCGCGGCCAGGGTGATCGCCGTCTCGCCCGCGCCCGTCGCTCTCGCTGCCGGGCGGTTGATGAGAACGCTCTCGATCACTGGCACCTCAATTCCAAGCGGCAGCGTGCGGTAACTCTGCCAGTCGGTCGAAGTCACCTTATGATCGTCCCAGGTGATTTCCTCTCCCAGTGCGCGGCTGGTTCCCTGCAATACTCCACCCTCGATCTGATTACGCAAGCCATCCGGATTCGAAACCGGTCCGCAATCGAGGGCAGCCACAAACCGCCGGGGCTGCACTCGCCCGCTTGCCCGATCCACTTGCACTTCGGCGACCAGCGCAGCGTATCCGTTATCGCCCTCGTACGCGACACAAGCGATACCGCGTCCGGTGGCAGTACCGGTGTGCGCAGTGCCGGGTTTGGGCGAGGGACGGGCATCCCAGTTCGCTGTTTTGGCCGCGACTTTCACGACGTCAATGACCCGCGTGTCCCTCAGATGCTGTAACCGATAGGCGACCGGGTCGGCCTTGACGTACGCACTAATCTCATCCATAAAACATTCGTGTGCGAAAGTGTTTTGCAAGCGCAATGGCGATCGCAACGGGCCGGTAAAGAAAGGCGATTTCACCGCATGCGTCAGCACTCGTTCACCACGGATCGAGCCGGTCCCGCCACACTTGCCGTCGATGCATCCCGCCACATACGACGGGACGGCGTTGCTGCCGTTGCGCAGTTCTCCGGCAGGCTCGACGGCTGCCTGCGGAGTAATCGTCACAGGATCAAAACCGGCCAGCATGCCCGTGATTATGTTTCCAGGCTTTTGATATCCCGGTCTCCCGCCGAACGAGACCGACCACGTCTCACAGTCCCAAACGTCAATCGCGCCGCTCGCATCGAGTCCAGCCTGTTGTTCGATCACGCACGCGGAGCCATAGTTTTCGGAAATGAACTCGTCCTGTCGTGTGAGCTGCACGCGAACCGGCCTGTGCACCGCCTGCGATAGCAGCGCCGCATCGTAGGAGACTGCGTCCGCGGCATTCAGCCCGTAACAGCCCGAGCCGCGAACAAAGATTACGCGCACGCCGTCGAGCGGCAAGCCCGTGAGCGCTGACACGCCATGTTGCGTCGGATACACCGACTGCGTTGCCGACCAGACGGTTGCGTGATCCGCCTGCACATCGGCTACTGCGCATGATGAACCAATCGAACCGTGCGCCTGATAGGGATGCAAATATGTGGCCTTCAGGACTCGCGAAGCCAACTTCAATTTGCTATCCACATTCCTGGAATCAACGAGCATTACGTCGCGGGACGGCTGCTTTCTCATGTAATCGTAGAAATCTTTTTGCGCCGGCAGCCCGGGGCCCGGCTTCCATGCGACCTTCAGACCCTTGGCGGCTTGCTCTGCCTGCCACTGCTTCTCCGCGACCACACCGACGAAATTGTTTCGCACGACCACCTTAATCAGCCCGGGGACGTGCCGCACCGATTTCTCGTCGACGCTCGCAACGGTGGCTCCGATCTCTGGCGGACGCACCACCCGACCGTGAACCATTCCCGGCTCGTGCACATTGTGAACGAACTCAAACGTGCCGGTCATCAGCGCGACTCGGTCCATCGACGGCACCGGTTTCCCCAGCACCTTCCACTGGCTCGGCGATCTGCGTTTTGCCGTAGAGTTCACCGAGATATCGAAATGCTTGTCGCCAATCAACTCACCATAGCTGACATGGCGTCCGCGCTTCGCGCTGACGATTCCATCCTCGATCGCAAGTTGGTCGGCGGGAACGCCTAGCCTCTGCGCTGCCATTCCGACGAGAGCCTCGCGTGCGGTTGCCGCGGCTTGTGCCAGGTTCTCCGTATTGAAATTGGTCGGCGTGGACTGACTGCCGGAGGTTGTTCCCTGGTCCGGAGTCACAGACGTATCGCACTGAATCAGTTTCACTTTGCTTATAGACACACACAGTTCTTCGGCGACTAACTGGGTCTGCACCGTGAACATGCCTTGCCCTAAATCGCATTTTCCTGTGTATGCGGTCACCGTGCCGTCGGATGCAACCGCGAGCCAGGAGTCCAGCTTCTCTGGATCAACATGCGACGGATGCGTGTCGAAGGGCCCCTGTGCCTCGGCGAATGGCTCTATGAACGATGCCACGCTGAAGGAAACTACCAGTGCGCCAGAAGCCTTGACAAAGTCGCGACGCGAGATTTCTTTTTTCACGCGCGCGCCCTCTGGTAACGCTGGACGGCGCGCATCATCCGTGTATGTGCAAAACACCGGCATAACACATTCGCCATCGCCTCACGGATTTGCTCGTCCGAGGCCTTCGGATTTTCATCCAGCACTGCCTTTGCCGTGAGGATCACGCCGCTGAGGCAGAATCCGCATTGGGCCGCCCCCTCATCGATAAACGCCTGCTGAATCGCATGCGGTCTTTCCGGGGTGCCCAAGCCCTCCAGGGTTGTGACCTCCTGCTGTTTCACGGCGCGGACTGGCATCACGCAGGAGCGTACCGCCTGCCCTCCGATGAGGACCGTGCAAGCTCCGCATTGCGCGAGGCCGCAGCCGAACTTGGGTTCGCGTAATTGCAGATCGTCGCTCAGTACATACAGCAGCGGAGTCTCCGGATCGACTTCCACCGCGTGGACGCGACCGTTGACCTTCAGAGAAATGGCAGCCATCATCTCACCCCACGTCACCCCGATAACAAAAGTTTACAACGATCGCTCTCCGCTGACTTGCGCGGCGGAGTTCGTTTCCGCTCTGCCATTGGCAGACAGGCTGGCCTTCCCTTACCCTAGTGGCCTATGCCATTTGCCAAACTTCGCTTCGCGATCATTCTTGGCGTGATTTTGGGTTGCACAACAGCCGCATCGGCGCAATCTCCGTTCACCTTGGAGCAAGTCATGAGCTCGAGCTTTCCCAGCGAACTGGTGGCTTCCAAGAATGGCAGCCGCATCGTGTGGGTCTTCGATGCCAAGGGAGTCCGCAACGTGTGGCTGGCGGACGGCCCGGACTTCGCTCGCACCGCGCGACCGCTGACTCATTACACGACGGACGACGGCCAGCCTATTGCCAGTCTTCGGCTCACGCCCGACGGCAAAACTGCGCTTTATGCGCGTGGCAGCGAGTTGAACGAAGGGCAGGAGAGCGCCAATCCGGAGAGCTGGACGAAGGGAGCCAAACAGCAGGTCTTCGCCGTGGACACGGATACCAAAGACGCGACACCGCGGCTATTGGGCGACATGGGTTGCCCCGAGGAGGGCTGCGAAGACATCGAGGTTTCGCCCGATGGCCGGTGGGCGGTGTGGCCCGCGAAAAAGAAGTTGTGGCTGGCCAGTGTGGACGGCAAGCAGCAGGCCAAAGAACTGGCGTCAGTCCGAGGAGCAGCGATTCAGCCCAAGTGGTCGCCCGATGGCAAACACATCGCTTTCGTCAGCCAGCGTGACAGTCATAGCCTGATTGCCATTTACGATTTTGCTGGCGACTCCATCCGGTACCTCGCACCCTCGGTTGATAAGGATTCCATGCCGCGCTGGTCGCTGGATGGCGAGTGGATTGTGTTTGTCCGTACCGCCGGAGAGGAGCAGAAGGTGCCGCTGATTCCGGTGCGCCCTGAGCCGTGGACGCTGTGGATTGCCGATGCTGCGACCAGCACGGGCCGCTTGTTATGGCGCAGCGGCAGCAGGCCGGAGGATTCGCTGCCCGAGCTTACCGAAGATGGCTCGCTCAATGTTGCCGCGGATGGACGAGTGGTGTTTGCCTCGGAGCAGGATGGCCGCAATCACTTGTATTCGATTCCGGCAGAAGGAGGCACTGCCACTCTTCTCACGCCCGGAGATTTTGACGTGGAAGACGTCGCGCTGAGCGCGGACAAGGCGTGGGTGATTTACTCGTCGAACCAGGACGATGTAGATCGCCGGCACTTGTGGCGCGTGGCCGTCGCCGGAAGCACGCCACAGCAGGCGCTAACCAGCGGCGAGACCATGGAGTGGTCCCCTGTTCAAACTGGAGACGGCAAGAGCATTCTTTGCCTTGGCTCCACGGCAACCGTACCGGCCATGCCGTACGAAGTCACTGCCAAAGGCCGCGAAATGATCGCGAGGCAAGCCCTGCCTACTGACTTTCCTTCGGCCTCACTGGTGACACCGAAGCAGGTGATCTTCCAGAGCGAGGATGGGGTCACGCTACACGGCCAGCTTTTCCTGCCGCGCAACGCAAAGGGGAAAAGCCCCGGGCTGGTGTTCATGCACGGCGGACCGATCCGCCAGATGATGCTGGGCTTCCACTACATGGATTACTACCACAACGCTTACGCCGAGAATCAATACCTGGCCAGCCGTGGATACGTCGTGTTGTCGGTGAATTACCGGCTCGGCGTTATGTATGGACGCGCATTTCGTGAACCTCCCAACACGGTCTGGCGCGGAGCGGCGGAGTACAAGGACGTTGTGGCGGCGGGACGGTATCTGCAATCGCTTCCCGAAGTTGACGGCGAGAAGATTGGGTTGTGGGGCGGTTCCTACGGCGGCTTTCTGACTGCCATGGGTCTGGCCAAAGATTCAGAGCTATTCAAGGCTGGAGTGGATTTCCATGGCGTGCATGACTGGAGCGTCTTTCTGACGGAGCGGCCTTATTTCGGCAACCTTGCGCTCCGTCCGCCGGACACGGAAACGGCAGTGAAGCTGGCGTGGGATTCCTCGCCCAATGCCTACGTGGGCACGTGGAAGTCGCCGGTACTGCTCATTCAGGGCGACGATGATCGCAACGTGCCCTTCACGCAAACCGTGGACCTGGTGCAGCGTTTGCGGGCGCAGCACGTGCCCTTCGAACAACTGGTCCTGCCGGATGAGATTCACGGCTTTTTGATGTGGAAGAGCTGGATACGGACCTACACTGCGACTGCCGAGTTCTTTGACCGGACGCTCAAGCGCGGCGAGAAGATCGGGACTGGCGAGTAAGGTTGTCAGCGAGCAGCGTCGAAATCGCTGGGCGGAAATCGCAGGGTTACGACGCGGTCTTGCGCGTGAAATCGATTACCCAGTGCTTGGTCCAGGTTTTGCCGCCATCCATGGAGCGATGGCTCTCCCAGTGCGCCGACCGCTCGGTGATCCGGGACCAGGTGAGCCGCGAGAGAACCTGGCGTCCAGCCTCATCCCTCCACTGGCCGTGAAGATCGATAGCGTTGCCTTCAAACCGTCCGCGCCAGACCAGGAAGCCACCCGGCGCGGAAGTGTCCGTCCACGTATGTTCCCACTGGGAGGTTTGCGGATTGAAGGCGCGGAGACCGAGGCCCTTGATGATCGTTCCCTGATAGGGTCCCTCGAAGAACTCCAGGGAGACGCAGCCATCCAGTACCTTGCTTGCCTTCAGCGAGCCGGGGCCCTCACCCCAGGATCCATCGGGCAGAGAAAAGTGGCAGAGGGCGTCCCACTCGCCTTCGAGAAAATCAAACTGCTTTGCATCCGCGAGCGCGGAGATGCGGTGGCGTTCAGTGCCCTTTGTCAGATTCATCGGTTACCCGTGTCTGGTCCGTGATCCAGTTCACTTCCCAGGTTTTGCCTCCATCGTCCGAGAATGACTGCTCGAAGTGGGCCGAATTCGGGGTGATGTTGGACCAAACAAATCGAACCAAGATGGATCTGCCATTCGGGCCAGATGGTTCCGTGTCGAAAAACTCGCCGCGTCCATTCTTGAATTCGCCGATCGTGGGCGGGCCCATGGCACCGCTCTTGCTGGTCGCCCAATAAAGGCTCCACTGGCGGGTTTGGGGATCGTATAGACGAAGCGTCAGACCTTCGATGTGGCCGGTCGGGCTGTCCACCTCGAACTCCTCCAGATTAGCGCGGCCATCCCAAACCTTTCGGGTAACCGTGGTGCCGTCAAATTCGACCCAGTTTGTGGAGCCGACTAAACGATGATCGAGGCGCTTCAGGTGAATTTTCCAGGTGCCGATCTCGAAATCAAAATCGTGCTGTCCGTCATGTTCCGTGGGAGCATGTTGAACGCTGGGTTTCGATGGGTCTGGATTCTGTGTAAGACCCTGAAGGGGCAGCAACACGACAGCTAAGCTGCACCCCATGAGACAAGCCCGAATATGTTTGATGTTCATCACCCCTCCGTTAAACCGTCTCCCTGTCCAGAGTTCAGTGCGCTCTGTCAGACTCGCCGTTCACCCGCGTGTCGGTCGCGATCCAGTTCACTTCCCAGGTCTTGCCTCCGTCGTCCGAGAACGCCTGCTCAAAACGGCACGAATTCGGAGTGATGTCCTCGATAACAAAGCGAACGAAGATGGCTCGGCCGTTCAGGGTTTCCTGGTCGTAAAACTCACCGCGCCCATTCTTGAACTCGCCAATGGTGGGTTGACTTGTGCCCCCGCCGTTGCTGTTGGCAAAATTGAGGCTCCACTGGTGGGATTCAGGATTGTATAGACGCAGGTTCAAACCTTCGAAGTGGCCTGCCGCGCTATCAGCTACGAGTTCCACAAGATTGGCGCGACCATTCCAAACCTTGCGAACGACAGTAGTGCCCTCATACTCGACCCAGGTAGAGGAACCGGTCAGCGGATGCACCAGACGCCTGAGGTGCGTTTTCCAAGTGCCAATCTCGAAGTCAAAATCGTGCTGCTCGTCCCGTCCCGTGAGCGCTTGTTGACGGCCCGTTTTCGACCCGTCGGAATTCTGCTGAGCGCGCGCCTGAAGGATTCCCATGACGACAACCACGCTGTACACCAGGAGAAAACTCCGAACATGTTTGCGGTTCATCATTACGTCTTGATGAAACTAATCGGAGCAGTGGTCTGTCACAATAGCCACTGTGATCTGTTACGATATAACCACTTTAGGTAACAACACAGACGTTGATTGTTCCGGATGAAACACATTCCTGCCAGCTTCCTCCCACCGATCGCGCTCGACGATCGCACGAAGACTCCGAGGTATCGCCAGTTGTATGACTGGTTTCGGCGGGCCATCCTCGACGGTCAAATGCGGCCTGGACAACGAGTGCCGTCAACCAGAAACCTGGCCGCGGAGCTGAACATTTCACGCATTCCGGTCTTGAACGCATACGAGCAATTGCTGGCCGAAGGGTACTTCGAAACCTTCGTTGGCGCGGGGACGTGCGTGGCCAGGTCGATCCCGGATGACACGCTGAGTCCGCCGGCCGTGATTGCCAGGAAGGGTCTCCGAGAAATAGTGGAAAAGCGAGGTCCACGCCGAATTTCACATCGCGGGGCGGCGTTGACGCACGTGCCGCCGCAATCATGGCTCGACACCCTGGGTGCGTTTCGAGTAAGCCTTCCCGCCCTCGACCACTTTCCCATCGGCATCTGGTCGAAGCTGGTGGCTCGGCACTCGCGAAGGCCACCAAGGGGCATCATGGCCTATGGCGATGCCATGGGATATCTGCCATTTCGCGAAGCCATCGCGGAGTATCTGGGTGCAGTCCGCGGGGTACGATGCGAGCCATCGCAGATTCTGGTGACCACCGGGTCACAGCAGGCTTTGCAGATTTCCGCACAGGTTCTGTTGGATCCCAAAGACCGCGTGTGCATCGAAGATCCGGGCTATCCCGGGGCACGCCTGGCCTTCTTGACGGCCGGGGCCCAATTGATTCCGGTTCGGGTAGATCACGACGGCATGAACGTAGCAGAGATCATCGGTCGAGGCCGCGACGTGCGTGCGGTGTATGTCACGCCATCGCACCAATATCCCATGGGCATGACGATGAGTGCCTCGCGCCGTATGCTTCTCCTCAATTGGGCGGCACGCTCTGGCGCGTGGATTATTGAAGACGATTACGACAGCGAGTATCGGTTTGGAAGCCGCCCGATCGCGTCACTGCAAGGCCTGGACACGGATGGGAGAGTGATTTATGTCGGGACGTTCAGCAAAGTGATGTTTCCTGCTTTGCGCCTGGGCTATGTGGTTGTTCCCAAGGATTTGGTTCCCGCGTTCGCCGCCGCGCGGGATGCCGCCGATATCTTTTCCTCGACTCTCTACCAGGCGGTGTTGACCGATTTCATCCGCGAGGGGCACTTCGCTCGCCATATACGCCGTATGCGAATGCTCTATATGGAACGGCGAAGGGCGCTGGTCAATGCGATCCAAATGCAGATGGGAGATACAACTGACGTGATCGGAGCCGAAGCGGGGATGCATCTGGTCTTGCTGCTGCCGCGTGGCACCCACGATGTGGCGGTTTCGAGGAGGGCGGCCGAGAAAGGCATCTCTGTAATGCCTTTGTCCACATGCTACTTGAAACCTCCGACGAGGGGCGGCCTCGTCCTCGGCTACGGGGGCCTGGACGCACGTCAGATTCACGATGGGATACGCAAACTCAAAATGAGCGTACAGAGCGCACGAGCCGATCCGTAGCGCGGCGAAGCAGCAGCACGCTACTTCGGCGTCTTCGGAGAAGGCTTGTGGAGATAGGTCACGTCATTCGCCGCGATCACGCCACCACGTTTGCGCCAACTCGGGCGGCGAACTGGACTTTTCGCGGTCTTAACTTTCGGAGCGGGCTTCCTGACAGGACCCGGCTCGAAGCGTTTGTCGAGATAAGTGACGGTGTTGCGCGCGATCAAGTCGTCGCCATGTTTGCGCCAGGACCTGACGCGGCGGCTTGGAGTCGCAGCCGCCGCCTTCGCGACTGGCGCACCCTTCGTCGCGTGGCCCGAGTTCCCTTCCGAATTTACGGCTGACGGCGACGAGGCTAGAGCGGGGACTTGTCTGGGATCTTTCCCGGCGTCTCTTTCGGAATCCGCGGCGCCCGGGAAGTTCGTCTCGGGTGACGCGGCCGCGACTTTCTCAACTGGCGCCGCCTCGGAATCCTGCACGGCGGGTTTGCCGGTCCGGCGCATGCCAAACCCGAGAACCGCGGCTAGCAGCACCACGCCTCCGAACGTTAGAGCGGCGCGCCAACCCCATGCCGCGGAGCCATCGCGCCGTCGCCACGACGGCACGGGCCGGGGTACGGTTGGCTGGGTAATCGTTGGCGGGACAATCGCGGGCGGGACAACGGTCGAGTCCTCGACCGCAAAATAGCCCGGAATTTCCAGCGGCGGCGTGGGGACGGGATCGGGCGGCACGGTCAGAGGCGCAGCATCGTTTAGATCGGGTTTGCGAGGAAGCGAAGCCGTGGCGGACGGGGAAACAATCTTCTGCGCCGGTTGCGGAATCTGCGCAGGCAACGCGGGACTCTTGACGGGGGGCTCGGCATTGCGGCGAACAGGTTGTTCCACGAAGCGCACCACGTCAGGCGGTTCCGGCGGCCGGCGAATGAAGTCCCCCATCGGCGCCTTCAAGTGATGCACAAAATCAAGCGACGCCGAACGCTCGCCATCGTGCGCCGCGACCGTCGCGGTCAACCGATCCCCGGGACCGGAATCGACCCGCAATTCGAGATCGGCGATATTGTCAGGGACCGCATCGGGAGAAACAATTTCGACGGCGTAACCGCGGGCAAGCAGATCGAGGGCCAGCTCTCGCGAGCACGCCTGAGAGCGCGTAATGATTCTTGCCAGTGCCATAACTCGTGTTGCCTCGGCGTTTCTCACGCCACACGGTTGCGGGGCAGCCTTCTAGCCGCGGTTAGCGGTACTGGTCCAGAACCTGGGCGGTCCGGTTCAAGGCAGCCGCCAGCGCAGCGATTTGTTGTTCGGTCCGGCGAAGATCACCCAGATCGATCGCCTCGTTCACTCCCGGAATCACCACGGCCGCGTACCCGGTGTATTGTCCGGGAGCGTAAATGGCATGGTGAAACCACGGACGGTTGGGTAGTCCCTCGGGAATCAGCAGCGCCCGCTCTGCTTCCCGGAGTTTAGCATTCATTCGATCCGGAACCGCAGGCATTTTCCGCTGTTTCTGAAGCATTTTCGCACCCGCTTCCTGCAGGCGGCGTGCGCCTTCCAACGCTGGCGAGAAGTCGGGAACCTTGTCTCCGAAGCGTTCTTTACTCTTGTTCTTGGCAGCGTCTAGATAAACCAGGATCTCCTTCCCGTAGTCTTCGTAGTCATATGGAAGCACGTCGGCGCTGGACATGCGGAGCACTTCCAGTCCGAAAATGCGGGCCATCTGCTGCTCGTAGCTGAAGTCGGGATCGCCGAACTTCTTGAACCAGTTGAAGTTATCGAACGCCGAGTGATACACGCCATAATCGCCGGTGGAACTGATGTCGCTCGAGGGCACACCCAGATGCTGCAGGAACACGGTGTAGTCGGAGCCACTGCCGAGATCGCCGACCGGCACATCGCCCTGCATCGCCGCCGGCGGCGGGCGGAACGTACTGGTCTCCTGCGAGCGGTTCTCCGGACTCGGCTGGGTCATTTTCTTCCAGGTGTCATATACGGTACCCCCTTGCGGAGAAGGGACCGATCTTGCAATCTCGCGGATAAATTCTTTCAGACTGGGCACCCCTGAAGCCCCAAACTTCTTGCCCGATACGGCGACGTCCATGTTGAAATAGGCGGCGGCGCTTCCCAGTTCCTTGGCGTGATCTTCGCCCCACTCGGTGGAACCGATCAGTCCCTCCTCTTCCGCATCCCAGCTTCCGATGACGATCGTCCTCTTCGGCTTCCAGCCCGCCTTCAGCAGTGCGCCAAAACCGTGTACCGTCTCGAGCATTGCGGCTGTACCGCTATTCGGATCGACGGCTCCGTACACCCAGGCATCGCGATGGTTGCCCGCCACCACCCACTCGTCGGGCGAAGATGTCCCCCGAACTTTGCCAATGACATCCCAAATGGTACGCAGTTGGTAATCCTGTTTAAGGTGCATCTTCACTTTCGCAGGGCCCGGACCCACGTGGTAAGTAAACGGCAGCGCGCCCTGCCACTCGCGCGGAGAGGCTGCTCCGCCGAGGTGCTCGAGAATGGGCGCGGCATCGGCGTAGGAAAGCGGAGTCACGGGAATCTTCGGCAACTGTTCGGATGCGGCGGGAGACACGCGCTTCGCATCCGACAGAGCGGGAGTGGACGCAACACCCGGAGTGGTCGGGTCCCCGGGAAACTGGAACATGTATCCGATCGACCCGCGTTGCACGCCGCTTGCCGGGCGCCACGGCCCTTTTGGATAGGCGTCGCCACGGTAGTAGCCATCGTCCTTCGGGTCGGAGTAGATGATGACTCCCGCCGCGCCGCGCTCCTGCGCTACAAACGCTTTGACGCCCCGGAAATTCTCCCCGTAACGGACGATGACGATCTTGCCGCGCACATCGACGCCCATCTCCTTCAGCTTGTCAAAGTCCGCCGGTGAGCCGTAGTTGGCATAGACGACATCCGCTTCAGCGTCGCCCGAGGGCGACATGCCGTTGAAGGCGTTGACGATGCGCGGGTCGTCCTGAAACGGATCGCCGTCGACATGCTCGGGCCGCGGCCCATGCATCTCAACACCGCCGGGCGCGGTCAGGTCCACCCGAATCTCCGCCGGATAGTTCAGCCACACCTTGTATTCGACAATCTCGGTGTCCAATCCGGCCTCACGAAACTTCTTTGCCACGTACTCGGCGGTGGCTTTGTCCTCGGGAGATCCCGCGATGTGCGGCGCTTCGGTCAGAATCCGCAGATGTTCTTCCGCCAGCTTGGGGTCGGGCACCGCCATGAACTTCTTTTCGACTTCCCGCTCGGCAGCAACATCGCGGAACCCACTGATGGACCAGTTGTCCGGCGGCTCTTTACCCGCCTGATCTTTCTCTTTACCAGCGCGATCAAACGCCTGCAGGGCTGAACCCATCAGCACAAAGCACAGAACCGCACCCAAAAGAAGTTTCATGAAGCTCCTCGTAAACAAATATGCCGACCACTCTGATTCAAATTTGTTCCAGCGCGGTCAGAACTTCGTCCACCGGCGGAACCTGTTCCCGGGCGTAGGTCTTGCGAAAGGCGACGCTTCCGTTGCGATCCACAATCAGCACGACGCGATCGCTCGAGCCCGCGCCAGCACCGGATTTCCGCAAAACCCCGTAGCGCTCCGAAACTTCCCCGTGCGGCCAGAAATCGCTGCACAACGGAAAGTCGAATGGGCCGATCACGCGCTCCCAGGCAGTGGTGTTCATGATGGAATCCACCGTAACGGCCACGATATCCGCGTTATTCGCCAGCACTCGCGGACGTTGCACCTGGTAGCTGACCAACTGGGCCGCACTCGTTTCTTGCCAGTTGAACGGATAGAACGCCAGCACTACGTTTTTCTCTCCGCGATATGCGCTCAGACGCAGCGGTTGCTTGACGCCGGCAACCAGCGCCGGCAGTTCGAAGTCCGGCGCCGCATCCCCGACGCCCGGCGTTTGGTTCTCGATCACCCCGCGTAAACGGTCGTCCGTCATAAAACCTTCATAAACCAGGCATAGGACCCGACACAACCCGCCACGAAATGAAGATTGTACCGTGCGGGGCGAGTCGCTGTTGGAACGCGTTACACTAAAGAGCAATGACTCAATCGCCAACGGCTCGTTTTTCCGATCGGGTGGAGAATTACATCCGCTACCGCCCCGGATATCCGCCTGAAGTTCTCGACCTTCTTAGGGCCGAATGTGGATTGCAGACGAGTCACATCGTCGCTGACATCGCCTCCGGCACAGGTATGTTTACCCGTCTGCTTTTGGAAAACGGGAATACCGTTTTTGCCGTCGAACCGAACACGGAAATGCGCGAAGCCGGCGTCCACGAGCTCGAATCCTACGCTCGATTGGTGTCCGTTGCCGGTACGGCCGAAGAAACGACGCTGCGCTCCGCCTCCGTCGATTTCGTGACCGCCGCCCAGGCCGCGCACTGGTTCGACCTGCCTCGCGCACGCGCCGAATTCGTCCGCATTCTAAGAACCGCGGGATGGTGCGTGCTGATCTGGAATGAGCGCCGCACCGCAACCACGCCTTTTCTGCGTGACTATGAAGAGCTGCTGCTGGCCTACGGCACCGACTACAAGGAAGTGCGGCATGAACGCACGACCGCCTTGATCCACAAGTTCTTTGCGCCCTCGCGGTGCCAGGAGCGCGTCTTCAGCCTGTGCCAGCAGTTCGACTACGAAGGCACGGCCGGACGATTGTTGTCTTCTTCGTACGCGCCACTCGAGGGTCATCCCAGCCACGCGCCGATGATGCGGGAACTGGAGCGGATATTTCGCGCCCATGCCACCAATGACAAGGTTGGATTCGAATACAACACGCGGGTGTACTACGGGCATTTGTAGTTGATGAATCAGAAGGCAGAAGTAAGAAGTCAGATTGAAGAAGTAAAACCCAGCTGCCACAGGCGCTTACTTCTTCAATCTGACTTCTGACTTCTGACTTTATTGCTATGTCTGACTCAAAATCCTTTCACATGTCCCCCGAAGAGTTCCGCCGCCAGGGCCACGCCGTCGTGGACTGGATTGCCGACTACCATTCCCGCGTTGAGAGTTTTCCGGTTCTGTCGCGAGTACAGCCGGGAGAAATTCGCTCGAAGCTTCCGCCCAACGCGCCGCAGCATGGCGAAGCCTTCGAACAGATTCTCGGCGACCTCGAGCTCATCATCCTGCCCGGCATCACCCATTGGCAGTCGCCGAACTTCTACGCTTACTTTCCCGCAAACGCATCCGGGCCGGCCATTCTTGGCGATCTCGTTTCCTCGGGACTGGGCGTGCAAGGCATGCTCTGGTCCACCAGTCCGGCGTGCACCGAACTGGAAACGCACGTGCTCGATTGGCTGGTACCCATGCTCGGCCTGCCGGAAAAGTTTCTTTCCACCAGCACCGGCGGCGGGGTGATTCAGGACACGGCGTCAAGCGCCTCGCTGGTCGCCTTGCTGGCCGCTCGCGAGCGTGCCACCCAGTTCGCCAGCAATCGCAAAGGCTGCGATGGACGCTTGACCGCCTATTGCTCCACGCAAACGCACTCATCGGTGGAAAAAGGAATGAAGGTCGCCGGCATGGGATCGGACAACCTGCGCCAGATCGAAGTGGACAAGAACTTCGCCATGCGCCCGGAAGCCCTGGCGCGGCAGATCGAATCCGACATCAAGGCCGGGCTGACTCCGTGCTTTGTCTGCGCGACCGTGGGCACGACATCTTCGAACGCGATCGATCCGGTCGGCGAGATTGGCCGCATCTGCCGCGACCATCATCTCTGGCTGCATGTGGACTCCGCCATGAGCGGCCCCGCCGCGCTTTGCCCGGAATTCCGCTTTATCAACGATGGCGTGGAATTCGCCGACAGCTACTGCTTCAACCCGCACAAATGGATGTTCACCAACTTCGACTGTGACTGTTTTTACGTCGCCGACCGGAAACACTTGATTCAAGCGCTTTCCGTCCTGCCCGAGTACCTGCGCAACCAGGCGACCGCATCCGGCGCCGTTATTGATTATCGCGATTGGCATATTCCTCTTGGACGCCGGTTTCGCTCGCTCAAGCTTTGGTTTGTGATCCGGCATTACGGAATCGAAGGACTGCAGCACCATATTCGCGAGCACGTGCGCCTGGCGCAGCAGTTCGCCGCCTGGATGCGCGGCGATTCGCGCTTCGAACTGGCGGCTCCCGCCTACCTCAACCTGGTATGCTTCCGGCTGCGCGCGGGAGATTCCGCCAACCAACTCCTGATGGACCGGCTGAACAGCAGCGGCGACCTCTACCTCACCCATACCAAGCTCGATGGCAAACTCACCCTTCGATTCTGCGTTGGCCAAACCAACACGCAGGCTCGCCATGTGGAACGAGCCTGGCAGCGAATCCAGCAAGAGACTGGGAAGCTCGGGAGTTTCTGATACCGTGTCGGCTATGGCGCGGGAAATTTCAGCGGGCGGGGTCGTGCTGCGGCAGATTTCCGGGGTCTGGCACGTCGCCCTGATCGAGCCGCAAAACGAAAGCCCCAGACTTGCCTCGAAACCGGCACCGCCGCGCAAGCGCGGCCGGGCCGTGTTCACGCTTCCCAAAGGGCTGGTGGATCCGGGCGAAAAAGCGCAGGCTGCCGCCGTGCGGGAGGTGCTGGAAGAGACCGGCATTGTGGCCGAACCGGTTACGAAACTCGCGGACAACAAATATGTTTATGTCCGCACGTGGGGCGACGGGCAACGCGTTTTTAAGATTGTGAGCTTCTACCTGATGCGCTATCTGTCCGGAGAAATCGACAACCTCGCTTCCGACATGCGGATCGAAGTCAAGCGGGCGATGTGGATAGCGCTCGGCGATGCGAGCAGACAGCTTGCGTATAGCAACGAGCGCAAGGTGCTTCGACAAGCACAGGACTACCTGGAAACCAAAGGCCTCTGACCTTACCCCTCTTCCGAAGAGAAGTAGAGACGGGGCTTGCCCCTTCTCACGCCGCGGAGGGAGACGCGGCAAGCCGCGTCTCTACTGGGAATTTTGTCCACTTCACCCCTGCAGCGCCCGATCGATGGCCTTCTTCTCTTCCGCCGTCAACCTTCGCACCGCGCCCTTGTTCAGGTCGCCTAGTTCGAGCGGCCCGATCGACACTCGTACCAGGCGCAACACTTGAACCCCCAGCGCTTCGAGCAGACGCCGAATTTGCCGGTTCCGGCCTTCGTCCAGCGTGATCTGCAGCCAGCTGTTCTTGTGGCCGTGGCGAATCAGATGCGCTTCCTTCGCGCGCAAGTCTTCGCCTAGGTTGTCCTTAACCGAGCGGTTGTCAACCGAATCATCCTCCGCGGCGTGCCCACGAGTGATTGTCGCCAGCAGAGCGGCGTCGGCAACGCAGTCCACCTGTACGTGGTATTTCCTGTCCAGGTGGCTGCTGGGGGCGGTGATCTTCGCTGCCCATTCGGAATCATTGGTCAGGAGCAGCAGACCCTCGCTCGCCTTATCCAATCGCCCTACGGGACCGAGCCAGGGCCACCCGGGCTCGAGCAGATCGTAAACCGTCTTACGCCCTTTCTCATCGGACGCGGTCGTGACCACGCCCCGCGGCTTATTCATGACGAGGTAGGTGGCCGGCACTTTGTCGATCGGCGAACCATCGACCTCAATCCGGTCGGCTATACGACCATCGGGCATGCGCACCGGGCTCTCCGGGTCCCGCGCGATCTGCCCGTTCCGCGTAACACGTCCGGCCCGAATCAAAACCTGTGCCTGAGACCGGGAGCAATAACCCATCTTGGAAAGGGCTCTGGCCAGGCCAATTCGTTTCTGGGTCCTCACATGCCTATGCTAAATGGGCACACGAATACTTCGCACTTTTCCGGCCTGGCCTGCCCGCGGGATGGAATGGGGAGGATTTTGTCTTCCCTCCAAGTCGTCGGCAGTGATGCAAGTCACAGCCTGGCGTGCTTTACGACGAAGAGGGCTCGTCGGGCTCTCCGCAGTTCCATGACATGAATCACCCAGAAGTGTGACCGTGATCACAGCCAAATTCGGGAAAAGGACATACGGTTGCGCCCCATGTTCTGTGCCCAGGCCCGACCCGAGCCGGAACGAGGAGGACTCCGTCTATGTTGAAGCTCAAAGTGTGGCTGCTGAGCCTCTTAGTAGTGGCCATTATGGCAGTACCCGTCATGGCGGGAAACAACGACTCTGGAAAGACAAGCGCAAATGCAGCGACTACAACCAGCGCAGAAGGGAGCCCCACTGCGGGAGACCCGAGTCCAGCGCCCAGTCCAAGTCCGAACCCAAGCGTAGGGCTAGGCATAACGCCGAGCGCGAGCGATGCGAATGTCACGGCCTTGCTCGGTGTGCTCGTGATGAAGGGGGTTCTGGCGCCTACCGAGGCGAACGCGATTCGAGAGGCCTCGCCCACCGCTCAGTTTCAGGCCCTGGTGGAAACGCTCTCCCAAAAAGGTTTAGTGAGCGCGACGGATCTGTCGGCAATCACCGCGGTTCCGGGGCCGATGGCGATTGCCACTCAACCGGCGGCTCCCGCAAAGCCTGCGGAGCCCGCGGTGATCCCGGCGGTAGCACCGCTACGGGTTTTGCCGATCGACATCCCCAAGCAGGGCGGGATTATTCCTGATGTCAAACTGGGCAGCGGCGCCAATCTGAAGTTCTACGGCTTCTACAAAGCCACCGCCGTCTCCGACACCGCCTCCAGCGGCGGGCCCACCTTCGGCAGCCAGGACTGGCCCCTCCCGCTCCTGCTCGCCGATACAGGTCCCACCTCCGACCCGCAGGTCCATATCAAGGCCCGCGGCTTCCGCATTGGCGCCCAGACCGAATGGGTTCCCAAGGGTTCGGCCTTCACCCTCACCGGCAAAATTGAAGGCGACTTTGAAGGTGACTACACCGACGTCAACAACCGCAACATCAGTGGTGACGCCCGTTCCCAGTTCTCCCTTCGCATCGCCTATATGCGCCTCGACCATAAGATTGGCGACCTTCCCTGGTTCGCCGAGTTCGGCGAGGATTGGTCACTACTCGGCTCATCCACCCTCCCCAGCCTGTTCGAGACCACAGGCTTGGGCGTCGGGATGGGCTCTCTCTATGAACGCATGCCGATGTTCAAAACCGGCGTGCAATTCCATGCAGGTGAGTTCAAGGTTCAGCCCGAGTTCGCGATCGTGATGCCGATTCAAGGCTCCGCCGCACTCAGCGTGGACCAACGCTTGCGCTTCGGCGACCGCGCCGGAGCCGAATCCAACCAGCCCGGGGTGGAGGCTCGCGTGGTCTTCCAGTTCCCGCTCAACAAGAACTGGAAGGGCGTGGCGCCAGCTCAGATCATCTTCAGCGGCCACCATGCTCGCATGAACGAGATCATCCCCCATGCGAAACAGGTCATTCCGACCCCTTTCACTTTTACTTGCGAGACTACGCCCTGCACGGTCACAGTCCCAGTCCCCACCATCTTCACCAACGTGAACAGTCAGAATGTGGGCTTCAGCACAACCACAACCATCCTGGGAGCCTCCAATTGCGCCGAGGCATCAGGGGCATGCAACCTGGAACAAATCTTTCCCACCGGCGCCCAGGCCGGCAACCCCCAGAACATCTGGACGGCTGAGGTTCAATTGCCCACGCCGTGGGTAACTTTCGCGGCCAAGTACTACCGTGGAAACGACATGCGGTTCTTCTTCGCCGGCCAACTCAACGATGTCTACAACAACATAAACGCGTTCGGCGAGTCTGGCATTGCGGGGACTGGCATTTCCGAAAGCGGACGTGCCATCACCTTCGGCTGCGCAGGTGGAGCTCCGGACGAGGTGTTGCCCTCAACCCTTGATTGCCCGGGCACTCCCGTCCAAGCCGCCATCATGCAACCGGTCGCCGGATCTGGCGGGTTCGCGGAGTTGAGCTTCCCGCTCTCGCGTATCTTCCACGCCAATCCGAACGGCGCCAATTCCGGATGGATTCTGCACGTGGGGTATGGCACCGACCGCGCCAAGTACTCTGATTCCCAGCACGCGAATCACCTGGGCCGGACCGATCTCGACAGCGCTTCGCTCACTTACCGGCTCAACAAATGGGCCACGTTCGTGTACGAGGGCAGTTACATCACAACGTTCACCGCCAATGACCAATCGGCCAGCGGCTTTTCAGTACACACCCTGCCCTTTGAGGGTCGGCAAACTCGCCAAGCGCACAACTGGCGCAATGAGTTCGGGCCAGTGTTTACGTTCTGAGCGAGAGAGGATAGCTCGCTGAGAAAGTGCAATTCCTACAATCCGGGAGAAGGAATCGCCACCAGGTTCTGGAAGCGATTCCGTCCCGGGAAGAACTCGGCGAAAAAAGACACGGATTGAACCATGGGGCCGAGGAGCGTTAACGGGTAAGGAGTTTTCACTGGTGCCACGCAAAGTATCTTCATTCGTCATTTTCTTCATGTGTGCGCCGATTATTACCCCTGAATCGATGGATCCACATGCCTGGGCCAAGCGTACGTTGCTTGCCACCAGGATTTCGGACGGGCTACCGCGTCGCGGGTAGCGAAGGAAAGAGCGGCTTCCGACTCTCATTTCATTTTGTAAAGGAGAAAAACTGTGGCTAATGCAAATAGTGATTCTGGTAACCCTGGCATAAGTCGCTGGTGGCGGGTCGTGGGCGGGCTTTCCATGAATCTCGCCCTTGGCAGTCTTTATGCGTGGAGTCTGTTCGTGGGACCACTGAGCAAGGACCCGGAATTTAAGGGATATGCTCCGACCGACTACGCGCTTACTTTTACCATCGCGGTGTTCGTCTTTGCCTTGACGTTCGTGGCGGCCGGCCGCATTCAGGACAAGAAGGGGCCGTTCGTCTGTTCCATAATCGGCGGAATCCTGGTGAGCATCGGCTTCTTCATGTCCGGCTATGCGCACAGCCTGACCGCTCTGTACGTGTGGTTCGGGGTGGTCGGCGGGTTGGGCAACGGCTTCGGCTATGCGACGCCCATCCCGGTCATGGCGAAGTGGTTCCCAGACAGGCGCGGCCTGGCGGTCGGACTGGCCGTCGCCGGCTACGGCGGCGGTTCGGCGATCTTTGGCAAGCTGGCGCTTAACTACCTGGTGCCCGCCTACGGGTGGCGGTCCACCTTCATGATCCTGGGCGTGATCTTCTTTGTGATGACCATGATCGGCGCCTTCCTGCTCAAGAACCCGCCGGTGGGCTACAAGCCCGCGGGTTGGACGCCTGCGCCAGCAGCGAAGGCGGCGGCTTCCACCTATGAGTTCTCACCCGGCGAAACGCTCAAGACGCCCACCTTCTACTTCATGTGGATCGCCTACGCGCTGGGCTGTGCGGCTGGCTTGATGGTCATCAGCCAATTGGTGCCGTTCTTCAAGGCGGCCCTGAAGGGAACCATGAGTGACGCCGTGATCACGAGCCTGGCTGGTACGGTGTTCATCGTGGCCGCCGTAGGCAACGCCTCCGGCCGCATTCTGTCCGGGTGGATGTCGGATGCCATCGGCCGCATCAACGTCCTGCGCCTGATGATCGGCATTTCCATGGTGGGCATGCCGATCCTGTTCCTGGTGGGCGCCAACGCAACCCTGCTGTTCGCGCTGATTTTCATCATTTACTGGTGTTATGGCACACAGTTGTCGGTCAACGGCTCGGCCGCCGCCGACTTCTGGGGCACCAAGAACGCTGGCATCAACTACGGCATGTTGTTTACCGCCTGGGGCATCGCCGGCATCCTTGGCCCGATGATCGGGGCCAAGCTGCTAAAAGCAACAGGCGGCTACAAAGCGCCGTTCTACGCTGCTGCGGTGATGGCTGCGGTCGCCTTGGTCTGCGAACTGCTGGCCAAGCGTCCGGCAATCCTCGAAAGTGGCGTGGCAGGAAAGCGAGTGCCTGCCGCAGTGGCCTAGCTTTCACCCCATCGCGCCAAAGGCGGGGCGATGGGGCTCCGAGACGCGCGTGCTGGGGACTCGATCCGGGCGGATGGGTCCCCGACTTGCCGAAAGCCTTTGCAGTCCGCCACAGGATGTTGCATCATAATAAACTTGAACGGAGCGTAAGGGCGCTCTCGGCACGAGCGCCCATGCGCCCCCAAGAGTTGGGGATTGAATTCTTCAAGCGCCCGATGTGGGGTCGGGCATCCCGCTTGATATTTTGCTCATGGGCACCATGTAGAGGCCTGGGGGCGCGGTACCGGCGGATCTTCTTTGTACACTGCGCACACTCCTGATCGCTTCCTTCAACCGAGAAAGCGCTGGCAGGGAATCGCCTGTGTCCATCACAAATCCAGAATTTAGAGGACAACCGATATGGCAGATATTCGTAAGAAACAGATGGCCAGCGAGACTACAGAGGCTCAGATCGCAGTTCATTGGCGGGAGGAAGAATACTACTATCCCTCCGCGAAATTCATTGGCCAGGCTAACCTGACCGATCCCGGCATCGTAGAGCGCTTCAGCGAGAAGAATTACCCGGAATGCTTCCGGGAGTACGCCGACCTGCTGAGCTGGGACAAGTACTGGGACACCACGCTCGACACCAGCGATCCCCCGTTCTGGAAGTGGTTCGTGGGCGGCAAGATCAACGCCTCCTACAACTGCGTGGACCGGCACCTCGCCAAGCACAAAAACAAAGCGGCGCTGATCTTTGTCCCGGAGCTGGAAGCGGAAGCGCCAGTATCGGTCACCTACCGCGAACTTTATGTGCGAGTGAATGAATTCGCGGCGCTGCTGCGCGATTTCTGCGGGCTGAAGAGCGGAGATCGCGTCACCATTCACATGCCGATGGTCCCCGAGTTGCCCATCACCATGCTGGCCTGCGCCCGCCTGGGCGTGATTCACTCGGTGGTGTTTGGGGGCTTCAGCGGCGAGGCTTGCGGGATGCGCATTGCCGATTCGGGTAGCCACGTCTTGATCACGATGGATGGTTACTATCGCAACGGCAAGTTGCTCGAGCACAAGGCGGCCGCCGACATCTCGCTGGATATCGCCAAGAAGGAAGGCCAGGTGGTGGACAAGGTCCTGGTCTGGAGGCGGCACGCCGGCAAGAATGCCTCCGCTTCGCCGTTTGTGAAGGCGCGAGATTTCTGGGTCGACGAACTGCTCCCCAACTACTCGGGCCAAATCGTGCCTCCCGTTCCCATGGATTCGGAGGCGCCGTTGTTTCTTATGTACACCAGCGGCAGCACCGGGAAGCCCAAAGGCTGCCAACACCGCACCGGCGGCTACCTGGCTTATGTGACCGGCACTTCAAAGTACATCCAGGACATTCATCCCGAAGATGTCTACTGGTGCATGGCCGACATCGGCTGGATCACGGGCCACTCCTATATTGTTTACGGTCCGCTGGCGTTGGCCGCGACCAGCGTTATCTATGAAGGGGTCCCGACCTATCCCGACGCGGGCAGGGTATGGAGAATCGCCGAGCGTTTGGATGTCAACATCTTCCACACCTCGCCCACGGCCATTCGTATGTTGCGCAAGGCTGGTCACGATGAGCCCAGCAAGTACAACTACCACTTCAAGCACATGACCACGGTGGGAGAGCCCATCGAACCCGAGGTCTGGCGGTGGTACTACGAAACCGTCGGCAAGCGTGAGGCAGTCATTGCCGACACCTGGTGGCAGACCGAGAACGGCGGCTTTCTGTGCAGCACAAAACCTGCGCTCGATCCTATGAAGCCGGGAAGCGCGGGCCCGGGCATGCCTGGAATTTATGCCGCGATTTATGACGAGAACCACCAGGAAGTAGCGGCGGGATCAGGCAAGGCGGGGAACATCTGCATCCGTAACCCGTGGCCGGGGATCATGCAAACCATTTGGGGCGATCGCGACCGTTTCGTCGCGCAGTACTACGCCAAGTACTGCAAAAATCGCAACAGCAAGGACTGGCATGACTGGCCCTACTTTGCGGCCGATGGAGCGGTGCTGGCCGTGGACGGCTATTTCCGGATCCTGGGACGCGTGGATGACGTCATCAACGTGGCCGGCCATCGGCTGGGCACTAAGGAAATCGAATCTGCGTGCCTGACGGTTCCCGAGGTGGCGGAAGCGGCGGTGGTGCCGGTAGTGGACGAAATCAAGGGCCGCGTGCCCGAAGTCTACATCGCCCTGCAGCCGGGTCTGGTGGCCAGCCCGGAGATTGTGGACAAGGTCAATAAGGTCATTGAGACCATGATCGGCAAGATTGCGCGTCCGCGAAGAATCCTCATCGTTCCGGACATGCCAAAGACAAGGTCCGGCAAGCTCATGCGTCGAGTGCTCGCCGCCGTTTCCAACAACATGAGCACGGGAGATATCTCGACCTTGGCCAATCCGGATGCGGTGGAAAAGGTCCGGGAAATGGCCCAGGGCAAAGAGTCGGTGGCGCTTGCAGATGGCCCGGAGGACCTGAAAAAGTTTGGGACCGAGGATTGAAATGCTTTCCGCAGGGGCAAACCTCGGGGAGTTCGCCGAGGTTGCCCTTGTCTTTTCACCGGCCTGTTTCTGGCCATCGCGGCTTCAACGGGAGCTTCTCGTTCTTGCCCGGAGTCTTCATTCTTCCCCAGATCAAGAATCGCGACCGAAATTGCTTGCTGACCTGGGGTTCGCAGTTTAGCATCGTGATTCACGTGACGCATGGGTCTCAATGCTGAAGCCGTTTTCGAGCGAACGCCAGGGATGAAATTCGTTCATTCCAAGTGGATGTTTTTGGGACTCCAGGTCATGGACGTGCTGACCACGCTGGCTGCCTTCCATGCTGGCGCCTTCGAAGTCAACCCACTGGTCGCGAGGCTGACGCACGAGTTTGGCGCGGTGCGGGGACTGATTTGGAGCAAGGTAATTGCGATGCTGATCGTTTTGCCGGTGCGCCGGCTGGTGTGGGTGGCGAATCTGTTTTATGCCGGCGTGGTTCTCTGGAATATCTGCATATTGCTCTCCCTCACCGTTCAACATCACTAGGGTCGTCGACAAACTCTGCGCGCAGACTGCGGCTTTGGTGCATGGTCCGGAGCCTGCAACGCTTTTGCAGCCGGATCCGGCTCGACAGGTGAGCTCAGGGGCTGCGCACAACAAAGCCGGTTGGCGGTCACACGGGGAACCAGTCGCAAGTCAGAGAACGCCCGAGCGATCGGCCGTATAACTCAGGCGAAGACCGCGTCTGAATGAATGGAACGTCAAGCCTGGTGATCGGGCGTTACCGACCAGGATGGCACCGGTTTCGAAGGCCGCATCGCAGATTATGCCGTAGTCTTTGCCCTTGACGCCCGCTCTCTTGCTTCACCTCGACCCGCAGTAGGCGGGGTGATGGCGGTGACCTTTTCCTGCCGGTTCGGTGACAGCGGCTCCACCACCTTCCTCGCTTCATAGCGGTCAATTAACAGTTGGTCGCCGACCTCGGTCCGGCTCCGGAAAATGGTGTGGGCCGGCAGTTCAATCACACTTTCGGCGCGCAGTTTGGGCAGAAGAACGCGAAACGGCTTCACCATCTCGGTCACACTAACGACCCGGAAATCTTTGTCGATCATGACCACGTCGAACGAGAACAGCATGCCAACAGTATGGATCGCGTTTGCGGGCACGATCCAGACACCTCCGTCCGGTTTGAGGGACTTTCTGCCCAACAGACCGATGAGACGGCCCAAGATCGAGTCGGCAACGCCCACCCGAAAGGCGAGAAAAGTCCCCTTCGTCTGGTTGTACACAAAGACTTCGCGTGATGTTCCAAACATGGCCGTTTCCTTACGTCGTTTTTTTGAATCTATTTAGGGGCCTTTTTCTTCATCCGGTAAATCAGCAGGAGTAGACAGCACACCGCCAGAATCCCGGCGACTACCCTGATTAACGTCACGTTATCCATTCTTCACCTCGGTCGATTGATTTGACTGCTCTAAGTCTTTACTTCAAAAAGTGTGCAAAGAAGTCGCCCACGGCGATTACGGCTGGACCGACCACCACCACGCCCATGCTCGGGAAGATAAAGAACACGAGCGGGGGCACCAGCTTGATGGTGGTCTTGGCCGCCATCTCCTCGGCCTTTTGCCGGCGCTGGGTTCGAAGCGCATCGGAAAACGCACCCAAAGACTTTGCAATTGGCGTTCCGAAGCGGTCGGTCTGAATCAGCATTGCCACGAAAGACCGGGCACTCTCGAAATTGGCGCGGGTCGCAAAAGATTGCCAGGCCGCGTTGCGTTGTACACCGGCGCGCTGTTCAAAATTGACCAGCAGAAGCTCTTCGCTGAGTTCGGGGTGGCTGACGTGCAGTTCCTGGCCGACCCGGACAACGCCCTGGTCCAGGCCGAGTCCGGCTTCCAGGCAGATCGATAGCAAGTCCAAGCCGTCTGGAAGACTGAGCCGAAGCCTCTCTCTCCTCTTGTTGGTCGCATGAGCCAGCCAGAAATCCGGCGCAAAAAAACCAATTACAACCGCGATCAAAAAAAAGATAATCGTGTTCTCGCTGAACAGAAGCGCCACCGCGAGGCCGAGGCAGGCAGGCACCGCCAGCCGTGAGCCCAGGAAAATGTCCGCATGGTAGGGCTTACGATAGCCAGCCAGCAAGAGGCGGCGCACAATTTCAGGGTCCGGTTCGGCCGCAAAGAACCGGCGGAAGGCGGTGAACGGTTTCGCGATGGTGTCGGCGCTCACCGCAGAACGCCACGCCGCTGGCACATGTCCAGCGCCCTGGACCGGGCGCGTGACTTCTTCGAGCAGAGCGCCCTGTTCCGAAGATCGTCGCATGAGCAAAACAAAACTTATCGCCAGCGCCGTGAACAGACTCAATCCGAAAATGATGGCAAGGATCATGGATTAGACCTTCACGTCGATAATCTTGCGGATGGCGAGAACACCAAGAACCATCAACCCCAAACCGCCATAAACCATCTTGAGCCCAAGTGGAGTGGTGAACAGAGGCTTCTCGTAGTTATGGTTGATCACACTGATCAAACCGAACATCAGGAATGGAGCGGCGCAAAGGATCCAGCCAGTGATGCGGCCCTGGGCGGTGTAAATCTGGAGCTGGCCCCGCAAACGGGCGCGCTCGCGTATTACCGCCGTGGTCTTGTCTAGAATCTGGGCAAGATTGCCGCCCGACTCTTTCTGCAGAAGAATCGCAGTGGCGAGGAAGCGCAGGTCGTCAACCGGCATGCGTTCAACCAGATTCATCATCGCCTCTCGGATCGGAAGGCCCAACGCCTGCTCCTTACTGAAAGCTCGGAATTCCTCTCCCACGGGGTCGGCGATCTCATTGCCCACCATCTCCAGGACGGAGGCAATGGAATGCCCGGCCCGCAGGCCTCGCGCCATGAGATCGACCGCCTCAGGTAGTAAGGTTTCGAAGCGGCGTCTCCGAATCGCCCGCAGTACGTAGAGAGCGACATACGGGGAGGCACAGACGCCCGCCCCGATTGCGCTACTGATCACGAGGTTCGAGGTCACTAAGAATGCCATCCAGCCGACTCCTGCCGCGGCAGCGACTGAAAGCAGAAAAACGGTAGTGGCGGGCCAATCTTTGCCGGATTGCTTGATCAGCCGGGTCAGGGCCGCTGACCAGGGCATGTTGCCGAAGAGTTGCTCAGCAAGGGCATTCGAGCGAAAAGCGTCTTCTTTAAGGATGGAGCTACGGTCCGAGGCAGAATTCGGCCTGTCTTCAATGTCCGCCAATTGCCGGGCGACCGCCTTCTCCATCGCGCTGGGTTTCAAGAAATAGAACAGCACCGCGAACGAGACGATCAGAAGCAAAATGAACAAAAGCACCGGGGACATATCGTTATCCTTATCTCCAGAGGTCGACCGACTGCTCGAAGAAGTTCGCCGGCAGCGAAATGCCGGAGGCCTGGAGCTTATCGGCAAACTTCGGCCGTATACCCGTAGCCGTGAAGGTCCCGAGGGTGCGTCCATCGGGCGAAACGCCCTGCTTCTCGAACAAGAACACATCCTGCATGCTGACGACGTCGTCTTCCATCCCGGTAATCTCGGTAATATGCGTCACGCGCCGGGTGCCATCGTTGAAACGTGCCACTTGCACGACGATTGTAATCGCCGACGCGATCTGCTTGCGGACGGCTTTTTCGGGCAAATTCAGATTGGCCATCATGGCCATGGTCTCCATGCGGGCGATCGCATCCCGCGGACTATTCGCGTGGATGGTGGTCAGCGAGCCGTCGTGGCCAGTGTTCATGGCCTGCAACATGTCGAGAGCTTCCTCGCTGCGGACCTCGCCGACGATGATGCGATTGGGCCGCATGCGCAAGCTGTTGATCACCAGTTGCCGCTGCATGACCGCGCCTTTGCCTTCCACGTTGGCCGGACGGCACTCCAGGCGGACAACGTGACGTTGCTTGAGTTGCAATTCGCAAGAATCCTCGATGGTGACGATCCGTTCCTTGTCTGAGATGTACCCTGAGAGCACATTGAGAAAGGTCGTTTTGCCTGCGCCGGTGCCGCCGGAAATTACAATATTAAGCCGAGACCTGACCGCACCCTTGAGTAACTCGAGCATCGGCTGAGTAAGGGTCTGGTTGGACATCAGATCGTCTTCGGTGATCGGGATGTGACCGAAGCGCCGGATGGAAAGATGCGGACCGTCGATGGCGAGCGGCGGGATGATCACGTTTATGCGGGATCCGTCGGCGAGACGGGCGTCCACCATGGGCGACGATTCGTCCACCCGCCGCCCGACCGCGGATACGATCTTGTCGATAATGTGCATCAGGTGGGCATTATCCTTGAAACCGATATTGGCTTCTTCCAACATGCCGGCACGCTCGACATAGACCTCCTTGGCGCCGTTAACCAGGATGTCACTGATGGTCGGATCCTGAAGCAGTGGTTCCAGTGGGCCCAGACCGAAGACTTCGTCCAACACCTCGAGCGAAAGGCGTTCTTTCTCCGGTGCGCTCAGGGGAGTCTTCAAATCCGACACCAACTCCTGAATCACCGCGAACACCTGGCGTCGGGTACGGTCGTCACGTTGCGTCGCGACCTTCTCCAAATCGACTTGGTTTAGCAGGTCGCGATGGATCCCGGTTTTCAGTTCCTGATAGACGCGGAAGTCCAGACCGCCTCTCTTCTTTGTTTCGCCTGAAATCAACGGATTAATCGAGACCGGCCGAGTTGTCGTTTGCGTGAAGTCACCCATAGTTTCTCCTCAGCTTTCGCGGCGCCCTTACCGATTCCACAACCCCAGGAGTCCGCCGCCTTCCTTCTTCTTCGTTTCCGCGCCCGGCTTTTCGCCGATTTCGGCAGCCCACTGCTCCAGGCTGCGGGTAACTTCCGAATTCGCCAGCTGGGCAATCGGGTCACCCTCGGAAATCGTCTTCACTACCTGCGGGTAGTGATTGGGGACCCGCCAGAAAATCTTCTGCTCAATGACTTTTTCGATCTGTTCTGCAGTCAATACGTTGCGTTTGTGGTGCCGGTTCAACACCACCCGGATTTTTTCGCGGGGAATATCCATGGAACGGAAGTACTCGAGCTGCCGAACGACATTGCGCACCGCCGAAACCTCGGCGACCGTGACTAGGTAGAGCTGATCGCAATCGCGAACGACCGCGAGATTTTCTTCGTTGAGGGCCGGCGGAAGATCGACCAGGATGAACTCGTAGCGGGGGCGCAGAAAATCGAGGGTGTTGGCCAGGGCGCCAGGCGGCAACGCGTCGCGGGTACCTACGCTACCTTCGGGAGCGGGAATCAGTTCCAGGCCGCTGGAGTGCCGCATGAGGAAGCTCTCTAGAAAGTCGGCATCCATGCGGTCGGTGTTCTCCAGAAGTTCGAAGAAGTGGTAGCGGGTCTTGGTCAGCTTGAGATAAAGCGCGGCGTCTCCGAAGTCGGGATGGAGATCCAGAAGGAGAGCCTTCCGCGAAAAAGAACCGGCCAGCAGCGCACCCAACTGGGTCGCCATCGTAGTGGTTCCGCAGCCGCCTTTGGCGCCCATGAAGGCCAGCAGTTGCGCGTGACTCTGATCCCGCTTCTCTTTGCGGCGTGAACCGATGCGCACCACCGCGTTCGCCAGTTGTTCGCGGTCGATCGGTTTCGCCAGGTATTCACTGCAGCCGCAACGCATCGCTTCCAGAATGGCGCTGGGCTGGTTGTGCGACGAGACCGCGAAGATCGCGACCCCGGGCACGCTGGCGTGAATGCGTTCCGCCATCATCGCCGCCGCCCGGCGATTTGTATCGAAGTCCAACAGACAGATGTCAGGCGCGGGCTGTCCGAGTTGTTCCAGGATTGCGTCCTGATCCTGGTCGCTGCGATACGAAGCCACCCGCGAGCGCACCCGAATCGATGGTGTCAGGCCGGCAAACAGGTTCAGGAAGCGCCACGTTTCATCGTCTAGGCAGATGCCCACTACGGACAAGGGCTCGCCTGTATAAGAGCTTTCACGCGACGACGCATTCCGGAAATCGTTTTCTAGCATGGTGTTCATTTCGCTCCCGCAGCTTGCGGAGGAGCCGCAATTTCTTTGTTGTCAGGGGTCTTTTCGTCAAACTTCTTTTGGTCGAGGAACGGAGCGGACATCTGGGGTTCCGCAGGAGCGGTCGTGTTCGCATGCACAGGATCCACGATGTGCGGCGTCACGACGACCAGCAACTCGTTATTTGTCTTGTTGATAGACCGTGAACGAAAGAGCTGTCCCAGAATCGGGATATCACCGATTCCGGGGACTTTGCTCAGCTGTTCTGTAGTCCGTCGATCAAGCAGGCCGGCGATGCCAAACGATTGCCCGTCTTTCAGCTCGATTTCCGTTTCGGCGCGCCGGGTGGAAAGAGCCGGCAGCGTGCCCGCACCAGGAACCGCTACGCCATTGGCGTAGTCCAGCGTGCTGACTTCGGGGGACACATGCAGTCGAAGCGTATTGTCTTCCAACACGGTTCCGGTGAAGTCCAGTTTGACGCCGAACGGCTTGAACTGAACGGAGTAAGTGACTATACCGGCTGAAGGCTGGGCCAGCAGATAGGGAAACTCGCCGCCCGCCAGGAACGTAGCTTTCTGGCCGCTGATGACCATCAGATTCGGCTCAGCCAGGATTTGCAGCACATTGTGCGCCTGCATCGCCTGTATTACCGCGCCCAGATGGATATCCGGCCGGAACATGAAGATGTTCAACACCTGCGAGATCGTTTCCTGAGTGGAGAAGCCTTTGCTCGCCGTAGGGGGTCCACCAATGGTGTCACTGATCTGTTGCGCGCCGAAGCCACCAAACTGCCCGGTGGTAGTCGTGCCGATCGTGTTAGTAGCCCCGGTGGATAGAAGATTGAATCCGAACTGCGTCAGCGCCGCGCGGTCGACTTCCACGAACCTCACCTCAAGCAGTACCTGGCGATCGTGGGTGAGCGGAACGATGATGGAGTTCACCACGTCTTTGGAATAGGCGCCGGCCATCTTGGCTAGATCTTCCGCGATGTGGGGATTGGAAGCAGTCCCGGTGAGAAGCAGATGTCCTCCATCGGCTTCCACTTCCAGGTGCTCCTTGGGATAAGTCTTCTGAATGGCATTTCGCAGGCCCGCAATATCGACATCCGTAACCACATCGAACACCTGCGAACGTCCGCTCGCATCCCACAGAATCAGGCTGCTGGATCCGGTGGCCTTGCCCTCGATCACCACTTGCGTGGGAGAAGTGGCCATGGTCTCAACCGCGGCTGGATTGCTGGAGAGCACGCGCGTCAGAGGTGTTTGCACATTGATGACGATCGACTTCCCAACCAGGACGTGCAGCGTTTCTCCCTCTGCGGGAGCTGCCGCTTGGGGCGCGTCTTGTCCCACCATGGAAACAACGCCGATCACAAGAAGAAAAAATGCGGTTCTCGCGATTTTCGAGCTGATCATTTGATCCCCTGTTCTTTGTCGCCTTCACCAAACTTGTGCACTGTGTGCTGGGTACCCTGAATGACTTCCAGCACGTAAACCGGCTTACTGGGGGGCGGCGCCACGCGTTTCCCCGTCTTCTTCGTTGGCACCGCGACGGGCGGCTTCGCCGTAGCAATCAACTGGTCGACGTGGGTGGGATGCAGATCGACAGTCTTCGTATCCGTGCCATTGCGCAGAACAAACTGGAGCGTGCCCTGAGTGCTGACGAGTTGCAATTTCTGCGAGTCCTCGGGGCTGAGAAGCAGGGTCACCACGTTCACCTGTTGCGGCTTGCCTTGAGGGTCCGGCTCAATGGTCTGTCCAGCGGTAAGGATTTCGACGTCCTGCAGCACCGTTTGGGTAAGAGAGCCAGCAGCCCCACCGGCCCCAGGCAAGTTGTAGGTGGCGAGGACATCGACGTGGGAGCCGGGATAGAGAAAACCGGCAACGCCGACGATCTCATTGGAACGTACGGCCGTCGCGCGCATCCCCGGTGGAATCTTGGTGGACAGGCCGATGCCCGAGCCTTCCACGGCCAGATCACGCTGCAGGATGGGCTCTTTTGGCCCTAGCGAGCGAAGGAGAGGGTGGCCAACCACCGCATCGACCTTGTTGAATGAGCCGGGCAGCGGGACATCGCTCGGCCAGTCAATCAGGGCGACATCCTTCGCGGCGAGGGCCACGCCTGCGGGCAAATCGTTGGCCGAGGTCACGATCTGAGTGACGGCGCGCTGCGCAAGCCCTGCGCGTAAACGCCGGAAGACCAGGAATGTCACCGCAGTGGCCAAAATCGCAGCCATCATGAATGCGAGCAAGATACGTCGAGCGTTCGTAAGTCACCTCCACCAGATAGCGTTGCCGGCACAGAACAGAGTCCCCATCGCGATCGCGACCCCGAAGGGCACGCGCGTGCCCGCTTCGCGAACATTCAACTGGGGGTGAGGTTGCAAGCCGGAAGTAAGACGAAAGCGGATAAGTTCGAGAAGATTCCAAAACGTGGTGCGCACTCCCTGACGAAAGAATACGTAGAAGATTGCGAGCAGTCCGCCCGCCAGCGCGGCCGCCAAAAGGATCGCGACCACATGCCCGCTTCCGGCCCACGCTCCGACGCAGGCCATCAACTTCAGGTCCCCGCCGCCCATGGCGCCCGTGACAAAAAGGATCAAAAATAAGCCGCCCGCCACCAGTAAACCAAGTGCACCGCTCTTTAACCCGACCCAGCCCAATACAGCAAACCGCAACACCAGCGCCGTCAGCAGCCCGCTGTACGTCAGCCAGTTCGGAATGCGAGCGCTGCGCAGGTCGCTAACTCCCCCAAGGGAGGCGACCAGCACAGCGCCGATTAGAAAGTAGTTTTCTAGCATGATCACTTTCTTGAAAGCCGCAGCCGGGGGAGTGGCCGTGGGTTGAAAACAAACGTCGCAGACCGGAAACAGCCCGGACAGCAACATCACTTGATGTACGAGCTGAGAATGGTGCTGATCGCCGTGAACGCGCTGTTGAGTCCCGATGCCAGGCTGGTCATACCAGCAGTCGCGGCAAAAGCAACCAGCGCAATGATCAGCAGGTATTCCACTAGACCCTGGCCCGCTTCATCTTTGTGGAGGCGGTTCAGTGATTTCAGAATGAGGTTCATCATTTTCTTTTCTCCTGTGTAGTTTTTTTGTTCCCAGTGCACTGGGGGTGGCCATGGGTACAGTCTGACACCCGTACTAGGAGCAGTTGGGCCGCCAAATCGCCCGGTGCCGAGTGGCACCTACGTGCGCCAGCCCTATGTCAATGTGGCAGAGATACTTAGAACGAAGACGCCGTGTCCGCAAGGAGACCGGCCCAGGAACAAGCCGCGTTTTCTAGGAAGCCCTTTTCCACTTGATACCAATAGGAACGACGGTAATCTGGGCATCTGAGTACGTTTGTTTACAGTGCTGAGGATCTGAGGGAGGGACCAGAATGCGCCGCCGAGACACCGGTTCGCCCCAGCCACAGCGCGCGCACATACAATAGGGCGACCGGCGCGCCCATCAGCGCGTAGATACTGTGCAATAACAGGAGGCGGTGTAGCGGTGGTATGAACAGCACAATCAGGGCTGCGCCGATAGTGCTTCTGCCCAGGGGAAGCCCTCGTCGGACCATCTCGCTGAACAGAATAGCGATCGGCAACAGCAGCAGCGTTAAATCGTAGTTGTATAGGTGATAGCTGGAAAGCAGTGTCGCCAGCACGGAGGCTGCAAAAGAGGTCGGAAGCTGCTCATCCTGCCAGTTCCTCGCTGCGTACCAGAGTACGACCATCGAACAGGTTGCAACCAAAACGCCAAAGGCCAGTCCCACGAGTTTGCCACGTGACAAAACGAATAAAAGGCCCCGGATATTTGGCATGTACTCCGGGGCGAAGCCCCCGATTTTCTGATAGGTACTGTCAAACAGGAATCGAGGATAGGCGCTCAGTACTCCGGCCCCGGATATTCCGACGGAGATCAGCACCAATAACGTCCCGACCAGACCAAGCCCCCTCAGCGCCGACCACTTGTGACGCAAGAGAAGTATGAGGGCAAAGGGTAGAATCAGCTGCAATTTGAAAAGCCCACAGGCTAGGACACAACCCGCCCGAAAATCGGAACCACGTTTGAGTAACACGAAGGCCATACTGTAGATGGCGAGCATGAGCATGGAGTCCTGGCCGAGCAACAGGCAGGTGGTTGCCGGCGCGAATGTCAGGAACACAACCGTAACCAGGCCCACATCGGCACGCACTCTCGTGAACTGCGAAAGGCTGGAAGTAAGCCCCCTTGCCGCTTCGATCAAGAGGGCCGCGCTGATCAGCAAACTCAAACTCGTGATCGTCCACAACATATAGGCGGCACGGTACGAGACGTACGTGAACGGTACGAACAGCAGCGCTTCGAAGGGAGGGTGGTTATAGAAAACTTGGACCCGCGCGACTCTCGACTGAAATTCTATCTGCTTCGTGAGGTCGTACAAGCTGCTGCCTAGTCCTCGACGAACCATCTGGGCCGCGCAATAGAACTGCGTAAAGTCGCTGCTGTGGGCGTGGGAAAACTGATAAAAAGCGATGCCGACTATGAGGGCGATCACCAACGCGACCGCCATGCAGCGGACTCCCTTTTCCAGTCCAGATTTTATCGACCCTTCCGTTCCTGATCGCTTCGTGCTCAGCTGGATTTTGCTATTCACTTATGCTGCCTCCCTCGCCCAACACGGTCGTTCCGTGTGCGCAACTGGCACCCAGAAGTGTTCGACCTCCGGTCAGGCAGCATCGCACCTGCGAAAACGTTGTGCGTACAATCGAATCGCGGGCGGTGACGTTCGCCCGTATCAACTGTTGGTGCGCAACCAGAAAGCACGCCAACAGAGCCAACAGCACCAAGCCCGAAGCAATTCTTAGCATCTTCATGTTCTTTGGGTATTTCTATCCACGCAGCGAATTGTCAAGTCTGATCCGGCGGACATCAGTCTGCATCAATTTGTGGGGCATACCAAGTCCGTGCGAACCATAAAGAAGAACCGCCACCCCGCCGGGGAGGTAAGAATTCTACAGGGGCGGTAGTTGTGTCCTATATAGTCCCCAATCCGATCCTCTACGATGGCGTTTAGCGGGGTTTCCGGCCAGGCGCGGGGAATTTTTTCTGCAAAGGAAGTTTCGAACAGCACGACATTCACTCGGCGCGAAGCAAGCTCGCGGACGATCTCGTTGGCTTGCTCTGTGGTATGCATGCCCGGCTGAAAGTAGTCATAGGGGCCGGGACTGAACGTGCCGGTCAGATAGTAATAGAGCGGCAGGTAAGGATAGACAAGAATGGTCTCCCCCGCCGGTACGTGGGCTTGGACGCAGTCAATAACGGTGTCTTTTCGCCCCGTGGTTACCGCCCCGCGGCGCGTGGCCACTTGGTTGTGGGCAGCGCGGGTTCCAAGCAGCGGGACCAGGCCGAACAGCGCCAGCGCAACCACCACATAGGCGGTGAGCAACGGCCGTGCCGACCGGATCAGACGGCCGGGAAGATCGCGTCCATCAAGAAGCCACGCCAGTACCAGGCAGTTCAAGGGCTGCAGGTACATGAAGTGGATAATGTCTGCTCTCACCAGCAGTGTGCTCAGCGAGAGCCCCACAAATCCAGCAGCCACGATCACGTAGTACGCGGATTTCTCATTAGCAGCAGAATTGCGCCGCGCCTGAACGATCCAATAGGCAAGCAACCCGACTGCGATGAGTGGCAGCACCGGGATCCAGAAACACGGGCTGATCGCGACCACCTTGATCAGCCGCTCCGGCAGCGAGCCCGTGCCGAACAGTTGATGACGGGCGTCATCGGACCAGTTCTGATAGCCGTAGGGCACCCGATTGGCGCGCGAATAGTGCTGCAGAGGCCAAAGCCAATCCGCCAGCATGGTGGAGGCGGCGTGCTGCGAAGCAAAATAAGCGAACGCGATCGCGATGGGACATGCGAAGCCGATAACAAACGCGAGGAATTCAAACCGGTTCAGCAAGTTCCTGCGTCCTTGCAGGAGCCAGATCGCCAGAAATCCCATTCCCAGGCCCAGGCAGAGTCCCGCACCCTTCGACTGCTCGAAGAGCACAGTGAGAAAAGCAAACAAGCCCAGCGCGAATGCCCATTTCCGGCTGGGCATCTCCAGCAGACGAACGGCACAGTAGAGGGCCAGGCATGCCCACAGCGTGCTGTCCCAGTTGTGGAGAACGAGAAAGCGATACGGCAACGTCGTGAGGGTTGCGAGCGCGGCCAGGGTTAAGGCGATAGAGAGTGAGCACACCCGGCGCGCCAGCAGATAGGTAATCGACGAAAGAACCGCTCCGGCTAAAGCGAGTGCAGTCCGTGCCACCGGAAGCGAACTGCCGAAAATCTTAAACAGCAAAGCCAACGCATAATACGAGCCCGGCGTGTAGAAAGAAAAAAAGTCCCGGTAGAGAACCTGCCCCGCGAGGATGCGCTGCGCACCCTGCAAAATTATCCCTTCGTCGGGCTCCATGGTAGTGAAGTGGCGGAAGAGGCAGAGGTAGAGAAACGAGAGCAGAAAGAGAATAACAGCGATATAGCGTTCGGAGCGGAACTGTTCCGTACGGCGGAGGCCCGATGATGGACCAGACAAGTCGGCTCCGACTCCTATCTTTTGTCCGAATTCTGTGGTGCCTACTACCATGGAGATCACTCGAACATGGTCAAGCATGAGGCGTCGCGATTCGCTGTTTATGCCAGTTCCACATCCCACCTTCTTCAGGACGCGTGGCGTTCACGAGAGTAAACAAGAACGCCAACGCGGGTACGGCTACTACGTAGAAATGGTTGGGAGCATAAGAAAAGCACATCGGCGCCACGAACATCAATGCGGCCGCTCGTGCCAGCCGACGGCCATTCTTGTCCCCGGTAGCCTCCGCTGGTAGATACCGATTCAGCGTTATCGCGACCGGGAGGAACAGCACGCTCAAATCGTGGATCAGGAGGTAGTAGCTTACAACCGCGCTAATGGAAATGGCCACCAGGAGATTGTCTGAGCTCTGTCGCCCGCGAACCAGGACTGCGCTCACGACAAACACCAAGGCCGATGTTGAAATCGTCGCTGCCCGAACAAAAAATCCAGACATTCGCGTGTGCGCCAGCCCGAAGATCAGCCCATGCAAGTTGGCCATCTGCGCTACCGGCACGGGATAACTGAACTGATTTTCTAGGGAACCGCTCCCCGTGCTCACGGAGAGGAGCGAGCGGGCGTAGGACTGAGCCTGCAAAGAACCCGTTACCCAGATCGACAAGAATGCCATTGCCGCAGATGTGATGACGAACCCGACAGAAAACCGCCACCGCCGCCAAACGAGAAAAAGCAGGCCCAGGGGAAGCACGATCTGCAACTTGAAGAGTCCCAATCCGATCAGGAGCCCGGCGACGAAATCCCTGCCCCTGTCGAGCAAGGTCAGGCACACGGTCAGCAATGTCAACAGCAGGATCGAATCCTGTCCCTGCATCAATGCCGCTGCCAGCGGCAGGAAGCCGAGAAACATAGCGGTCGGAAGCCATGGGTGCACATCGGCAAGGTTGTCCAGGCGGGCGCGCAAAAGGCGAAAGCAAATAGCTAGAAGGACAACGTTAAAAAGCAAAAACGTAAAATACGCCGCTCGGTAGTGCAGGAACGAAAAAGGGGCAAACAGCAAAGCCTCAAAGGCTGGGCGTATGAAGGGTAGTGGAACGTCTCCCGGACCCACGAGCAGACGCTGAAAATGTAGCTGCGCGTCATAGTCATATAATTGCCGTGCGTAACCGGACCGGACCATGTATCCGGCGGTATAGAGTTGGCGAAAGTCGGCCCGACCGCCCAGGAAGGTCGGAAGCAAGAAAACCCACGTCCACAAGTGAATGCCAATAAGATAGGCAGTCACTCCAAGCGCGAGACCTTTGACGTAATAGGGAGGAACTGGCTTGGCCGCGTCTTTGGTCCCTTGCTCTTTTAAGCCATTCACGTCAAAACCCTTTTTCAGCAGCCCGGCAAAGCAGATCCATTTAACGCAAGTCGCAGGGTCCCAAGCCAAAAAACTGCTAGCACAGGAAACCAAAGATACACGCAGTGCCATGCCAACAGCGCGAAGTAAAGCGGGGGAATCCAGAACACCACCAGGGCTGCGCCCAGCGTAAAACGTAGAGCGGGCTTGTCGCTCCCGGGAAAATGCGCGGCGACCAGCAGCATGGCAAGCAGCAATGGGCTGAGGTCGTGGGTGAACATGTGGAGGCCGGTAACGAGCGCGACCACCACCGACGCGGCGAACATCAGATCGAAGGTCCGAAGATCGAAGGTCCGGCCGCGTTCCCTGTCTTCTGCCGCGCGCCAGCGCCACGCGGTCCAACCAATCAGAGAAGCTGAGATTGCCGCCACCAGCAGGGAAATGACGGAACGGCCGAGGACTTTCCCCAGCAGTGCGTGCACGAACCCCTGAACCGTCCCCATGCCAATCGCCGCCCCGAAGGTCGAGTTATCCGGATGCCTGGCAATGCTCACCAGCAAATGGATATAGCTCCAGATCCCCGGCCATCCTACAGCAACCACGGACAGCACGCCCAACCCTGCAGCCGTCGCCAGGAATCCTTTCAGAAAACGCCACTGCCGTCGCAGGAGAAAGATGAGGACGAAGGGAAGGATGAATTGGAACTTGAACAGGCCCAGGCCAAGGATCGCGCCTGCCCGAAAATCGCGGCCCCGCTTCAGTGCGACAAAAGCGAGCGAGTAGGCGAGCAGAATCAGCAGAGACGATTGACCCTGAAACAGTGCTACGCCAAGCGGCGCGAACAGCAACCAGAGTACAAGAAATCCGAGATCGTCTCGCGGAGCGGGAGCGTAGGGACGCAGCAGGTAAGGCAGCATCAACCAGATCGCCGCGTTAATGAGTCCCCAGATCAGGAATGCGGTCTTGTAAGGAAGCGCTCCGAGTGGTGCGAGAAGAAGGGCTTCAAAAGGCGGATGCTCGTAGATCAGAGGTTCGGCGTCCGGGAGAAGCAGTCTCTTCAGCTTCCGCTGCTCGGCGAGATCGTAGAGTTTGGACCCCTGCCCGAGGTAAACCATCCGGCTGCCGATGTAGGTAACGGAAAAGTCCGTCTTCTCCATGGTGGGCGGCCGGTCGGCCCAGAAAACCGCGGAGACCAGCAAAATTGCGAACGCGAGTAGAGCTATGACGTTCTCGAGTTCGATACGTTTCGTGGTGGTCTGGAACTCCATCATCTCGTCTTTGATACCAAACTAACTACTGGCTGACTCGATACTGCAAGTATCTGGCCAGTTCGGCACCTGTAGCCATCCGTTTCCACTTGGGGGCGTCCGGAGCACATCCGCTCCGGGATGCCGACATGATCTCAGTCGGCCTTACCGCCCCAACGGATTTCTAAGTGTAACGCAGCAAAGAGGATGCTGGTGTTGCTCCGATATGAGGACTTCGGCTCGCGACTGCTCCACCGGGTTGTCGTTCTTTGGAAGTGAACGTGCACTTCTTCAATGGATGAGCCGATCCCCGCTTGCCGTGGACAACCCGCAGGTCGAGGGGCTGGATCGCGCGAAGCCGCGGACAGGGCCTCGCCTATCCGTGGTCATACCGGTTTACAACGAGGTTGGAACCATTGCCGAAGTTGTACGGCGGGTACAAGACGTGTCCATCGAGAAAGAGATCATCATTGTAGATGACGGTTCGACGGACGGAACTCGGAGGGTTCTAGAACTCCTCTCACCGGATAACGCGAATCAGGAAGTGCCCTCTCGGGCCGGCTGGACTTCCGATAACCTTCGAATCTTGCTGCAGAGCAAGAACTGCGGGAAGGGTGCGGCACTTCGCCGGGGTTTTCAAGAAGCGCGGGGGGGCATCGTCATCATTCAGGACGCCGATCTGGAGCTTGATCCTCAGGAATACAGCAAATTGATTGAGCCCATCGAACGTGGTACAGCGGACGTCGTCTATGGGTCGCGCTTCTTAGAGCCGCCTCGAGATGGCATTCCTTTCCTCTATCTTCTAGGGAACAAGCTTCTGACACAGACTTCGAACATTTGTACGGGAATGCGGCTTACCGACGTGTGGACGGGATACAAGGTCTTTCGCCGCGAAGTATTGCGGAGTCTCGAGCTGCGCGAGGACCGCTTCGGCTTCGAGCCTGAGGTCACGGCCAGGATTGCCAAGGCAGGTTATCGGGTTTGTGAGCTGCCTGTCTCTTATGCATGCCGCAGTCGTGATGAAGGCAAGAAGATTGGATGGAAGGATGCCGTGCGGGGCATGTGGTGCACTTTGCGCTATGGCCTGTTTCTGTAATTTGAAAGTTTGGAGAAGGCTATGACTGCTCTTGTTACTGGAGGCGCGGGCTTTATCGGGTCCCACCTCTCGGAAACCTTGGTCGCACGTGGCGAGCGGGTCATCATACTGGATGACCTGAGCACCGGTTCGGTCACCAACGTTCGACATCTTCGCACCAATCCTTTAGTTCACTGCTATTTCGAGAGCATGATGGAGCGCACCCTGCTCTGCGAACTGGTGGACGAGGCGGATGTCGTGTACCACCTCGCCGCCGCCGTTGGCGTTCGGCGGATCATTGAAAGTCCAGTCCGGACCATCGAAACCAATGTCAAAGGAACCGAGCTGGTTTTGGAGTGTGCCAGCAAGAAGAAAAAGACAGTATTCATCGCCTCCACGTCGGAGGTGTACGGCAAGAACGTCCACGCAGCGTTCCGCGAAGACGATGACATTGTGCTTGGGCCCAGTTCAAGATCGCGGTGGTCGTATGCCACCTCGAAACTATTGGATGAGTTCCTGGCGCTGGCTTACTGGAAAGAAAAAAATGTGCCGGTCGTGATCGGCCGCCTTTTCAATACCGTCGGTCCACGCCAAACCGGCCGTTATGGCATGGTGCTGCCAACGTTTGTGCGGCAGGCGCTCGAAGGCACTCCGATCACGGTTTACGGGAATGGGCAACAGACTCGATGCTTCGGATACGTCGGCGACGTGGTGGAATCGATCGTTCGGCTCGTCTCATGTCCTGCCGCCGTGGGTCACGTTGTGAATATCGGGAGTGATAAAGAGATCAGCATAACGGCTTTGGCTGAGCTGATTAAAGCGCGCGCGCAAAGCGCTTCCCCGATTCAATTCCTTTCATATGACGAGGCGTACGCCCCCGGATTCGAAGACATGCTACGCAGGGTCCCCTGCGTCGAAAAGCTCATGTCCCTGATTTGCTTTCGTCCAACGACTGGGCTGACGGTGATTGTCGATGAAGTTATCGAGTACGTTCGAGGAGAGAAGAGGAAAGCAACTCCGGCGCATCCTCTAAACCTCTCGGTGGCGTAGTCATCAGAATCGATTCCAAACCACCAGTTTTTCATTGCTGAACGGGACTCACAAGCGATTGTCCGACTGGGTATTCCGACAAGCGCACCGGTTTCTGGTCTGGCTCGAGCAACCAAACCCGCCGGCCCTTGAAGTATCGGATCAATTCCTCATTTTCACTCGGACTCATGTCACGCGCCCAGACCACCTTGGCTGCATCGATATCGGCGTCATTGTACACCCACTCATTGAATGAGTCGCGATGAGGTCTATACCGCACGATCACAAGCTGCGGATCCGGGAATTGCTGCAGACGACCCAAAATGGCCGCACGATTAAAATTCTCGTGTTCAGGGATGTACCAACTGTTTGGTATAGCGGCGGTCCGCACGACTGTCATAGCCACGCAAATAACGACGACGGCTCGAGTTGCAAACAGCCCGTAGGGTTTGCCTCGCCAAGTCCAATTATGCGTGCTCCGCATAGATTGCAGTACGAGCGCGAGTGTGGCGCCCGCGAGCGGAGATGCGTAATGGAGAGTGTAGAAGCTCTCGAAGGCCATTGCCCCTGCCGTCGTTCCGCAGGCTAAGAGTAGGAAGCGGGTTCGCTTGCCGGTTCGCTGCGAAGGATCGCCGAATAGTCGGCTAACAACACCTGCTATCAATGGGATCGTCAGCACAGGCCCGATGTAAAAGGCCCATGACCAAATAACCCTGATTGTCAAGCCCGGGATGGAGCGTGATATTGCGTATGACCGTGGCTCTACATTGACGTAAAAGTCCCGAATCACCTGATGATGATAGGCTGGCTCATGTCTAAGAGATTGCCAAACGAAGTATGGCGTCACCGCGTACGTTTCTTCGTGGACGCTGTAAGCTAATTTGAAGGGACTCCCTGTGACCCGCCAGAGGTAGTAACCGGTGCAGAGGCCCGCAAGGGAGAGAACTAGACAGAGGGGCAAGACAACACGCCGCAACGAAACTTGCAGCGGCGGTCGTCTCTTGCCCAACATCCACCCAAAAAGCGCAGCAGCTACCGTTAGGCTGAGAACAAAACCTTCATAGGGCCGACTGTTTGCCAGAATGGTCAAGCCGACACCCATGATGATCGCACTTCCGGGTCGCATGGACTGCTTGACACGCGGCAGGGCCCCGAGAACCAATGCACCTCCAACAGCCCCGGCGGCTCCTCCCCAATAGCTGTCTCCCCAGTAACTTGTCGAGAGACGCAATATTGCCAGCAATCCACCGAGCAGCGCCCATCGTGGGGACATCCATCCTTGTAACATCCAGCAGATAGCCGCACACATCACACCGATGCTCAGCCATACTCCCCAGAAGGGATGCCCAAAGACGACTTTCCCCACAGCCAGAATCAGGCCTTGTGCAGGCTGAGCAAAACTTTGGTAGGTTGGCTTCTCGATGACACTGAATGTTTCGAAGTGAACCCACATCGGGTGGGTTGGATTAGTCAGGCGCCCGTGAGCAAAGGTGTCGGCCGCGAGCAAATACCCAAATTCGTCATGAACAATTGGCTCCGGCACCGGCAGAATTGGCAGCAGGGCAGCGCGTAGCGCCAGGGTCGACAGACCGACCACAAACACGGCCAGAAGACGCTTGCGTGCGAGTGCGGCAAACTTGCGTTCGAGCGGCTCAAACCAATGCGCGCTGAGCTTCGGCCGGACAAACGCCAAGATCATCGCTATCAGTACAAAGCCACACTCGATTCGAAACATGTTCGCGCGGCCTTCCTACAGCTCTCCTCACCTGGGACATCCTCCCTAGCGGAAGGAGGAGAGATGTTCATGCACGTCCTGACTGGTTGCAATCGCTGCCGTGTAAGGATAGAGCGTCGGGGGCTTTTCATCCGCCTCCAGCAGCCACGCTCTGCGAGTACTGAAGTACTGGATTAGTTCTTGATTCCTAACCGGACCCATATCCCTCGCCCAAACAATTCTGGAATTGTCAATGTCTGCTGAGTTATAAACCCACTCTCGGTCCGGGATGCGCCGCGGTTTGTAGCGTACGATGACGACCTGGGGACCCAGAGCCTGACTTAGCTGTGAGAGCACGCCAGCACGTCCTAGAATGTTCGGGCCCCGTTGGTGCCACGCCGGCGCTTTGTTCTCGGGCACGGGAAGATGGAGCGGCCCCGCAAAAGCCCCAAGAGTGAAGGTGAACAAACAAATGGTAACTACCGCGCGTACGATAGATAGGCCGCTACTTGCACCGCGCCATTGCCACACTCGTAGCCGGCGCATGGCAGAAAGAATTAAGAATAAAATTAGTCCGGTCCCCGGAGAAGCATAGTGCGGGAAAGAGTAGAGTTCCGCGAGCAAGCCGGCGAGTAGCACGAACATTGTGAGCGACATGAAACGTGCAGACTTGCCGATGTCCCTTATGGTGAAGCCATAGGGCAGCACGAAGAAAAGCATCAGCAGCGGAAGGGTCAATGCCGGACCGATGTAAAAGTCCCAAATGAGATAAACCTTCTCGACAGAGAAATAAGCAAAACCCAACGCCGTCCGCCAAACCTTATACCGGGGTTGTTCCCCGTTCACAAAATCATTTTGCAGGTCCGCGTGGCGGTAGCTCGGTAAAGGCTTTGGCGACTGCCAGAGCAAATACTGACCGGTGCCATACGTTTCCCGCTCCACCTGATACGGCATGCGAAACGGACTACCAGTGACCCGCCAGAAGTAGTATCCCGTGGCAATTGCCGCCAACGTTAAGAGCAAACACAACGGCGCAACAATCCGGCGAAAAGTCACTTTGAAGGCGGGGCTTTCCTTGCCGAACATCCAAGCGAAGAGTGACACGGCGACCGGCAGACTGAAAACCAATCCTTCATAAGGACGGCTGTTCGCCAGAATCGCCAAGCCGAGCGCCATCAGCAGCGCGTCACGCACACGTTGCGAGCGCTTGATGCGAGGAAGGGCGCCCAATACCAATGCACCGCCAATGGCCCCCACAGCTCCTCCCCAGTAGCTATTCGCCCAGTAAGAGAAGGTGCCAAAACGGAGGATCGCCAGGAATCCTCCCAGTAGGGCCCATCCGGGCGACATCCAGCCTTGCAACATCCAACAAATCGCGGCGCACATGACTCCGACGCTCAGCCAAACACCCCAGAAAGGATGCCCGAACAGCACTTTGCCGAATGCCAGAATCAGTCCCTGTGCGGGCTGGGCAAAGCACTGATAGGTGGGCTTATGGATGACGCTGAAGGTCTCAAAGTGGATCCACATCGGGTGAGTGGGGTTGGTCAGACGCGCATGTGTGAACGTGTCCGCCTGCAATAGATACCCGAATTCATCGCTAACAATCGGTTCTGGAATCCGCAGGACCGGCAGCAAGGCGGCTCGCAATGCCAGTGCGAGCAATCCAACGGCGACTACCGAAAGCGTTCGTTGGCGTGCAAGCTGGCTGAATCGGCGCTCAAGTTTCTCAAACCAGTTTGATCCAACAGAGGGAAAGGTGAGCGCCATGAACACGGCAGCTAGCACCAAGATGGATTCGATCAGCAGCATCGTCAAGTTCTCCCTGTCGGAAAAACGCCGGTTGACGCGTTCTTAAGGGGCAAGGTCTCCTGTGCTGCTGTGCGCATGCGACTCAAGCCCTGTGGGTCTGATACCGGCTTTGCCAGCATACGGTGCAAGGCGCGGAGGGGAAGTATCCGCCTCCAGCAGCCAGGCGTGGCGATCGTTGTAGTAGCGGAGTAGTTCTTCGTTCTGATCAGGTCCCATGTCTCGCGCCCACACGACCTTGGCCTGGTCGATATCGGCATCGTTGTAAACCCATTCAAAGAAGGGGTCGTGGTCAAAGTGATAGCGCACCAGAACGAGTTGGTGCCCCGGTAAGGAGCTCAGGTGTACCAGCATGCTCCGCCGCGTCCCGCCCACTCTCTGCCATGAATCCGGCATTGGCGGAATTCGAAGCACGTGTACCTCGATGGGAATCATCAGTATAGAGACCACTACTAGAGCACGTACCAGGAAAAGGCCGGTGGGCCGGCTGTCGAATTGCCACGTGCGGAGGTGTCGCATTCCTTGTAGAACGATGGCCACAATCGCCGCTGCAACGGGACCTGAGTAATGGGGCGCGTAGAAGGCGACCACGGCGTTTCCCGCGAGACAAGCGGCTGTCGCGATGAGCAGAAACCTGATTCGGCGGTCACGTATCAGATATGGGAGGAAGAAGAGCGGGATGGTAAGCGCGGGGCAGATGTAGAAAATCCATCCCACGCCAATTTTGATGGCTGTTCCCAGGACCAAACCCCGTGGAGAATGCTGCGCTGTGAAGTGGAGTAATTCCACACGTTCGTAGAAATGGCGCATCGGCTCGTTGTGATAAATGGGCTTGACGTAAGGTTTCTGCCAATAAAAATATTTTGCAATCGCGTAGGTGTCGCGGTTCACCTGCTGCGGCAGGCGAAGGGGATTTCCTGTGACGCGCCAGCAATAATAGGTGGTCGCAGCGCCACCGGACGCCAGCGCGATCAGCAGCGGAACGGCAACGCGCTTCATCCAAATTCCCTTCGGCAACCGCTTGCGCCAGATCCATGCAACAAGCGCCGCCAATACGCTCACGGACACAAAAAGCCCTTCATAGGGCCGGGTGTTGGCCAGCATCGCTATTGCGATTGCCATCACGACGGCGTCGCGCACGCGCTGGCGCCGCATAATGCGCGGCAGGGCGCCCAACGCGAGCGCGCCTCCAGTGGCGGCGAGCGTGCCGCCCGCGTAGCTGTTACCCCAGTAGCTGAATACGCCGAAGCGTAACACCGGCAGCATGCCGCCCAGCAACGCCCACGATGGCGGAAGCCAAGCTTGCAGCATCCAGCAGAAAGCGGCGCACATCAGGCCGACGCTTAGCCACACTCCCCAGAATGGGTGTCCGAAAACGACCTGGCCAAAGGCGAGGGCCAATCCTGGTAGCGGCTGATACATGGACGCATAGGTTGGGTGGAAGATGACATGGAAGGTTTCGAAATGCAGCCACATGGGTGGCGTGGGATTGGTGAGGCGTCCGTGGGCGAAGGTGTCCCCCGCCAGAAGATAGCTGAATTCGTCGTGAAGCATTGGATCGGGAATTGGTAGCCAGGGCAACAAGGCAAGACGCATTGCCAGCGCGGAGAACCCGCAAAGCAGGACGCTTAGAGATCGCCTTCGAGCCACCACGGCCAGCGCGCGCTCCGCCCGCGCGAACCACGTCGCGCCGAGTTGGGGACTCACCAGCGCCAGCAGCAGCGCCAGTGAGACTAGCAACGCTTCAGGCCCTATATGCGCGAACATGAATAGCCTTGACTCCGAACCCTCAAATTCACTCGATCTAAACTCGGACTAAAGAGGGGAGTCATGTCATTCCGCGGCTACCACTACCCGACGATTCTCCGCATGTGGCTCTCCAGCCATTGCCCCGCGGATTGCAGCGATTGCGTCAGGGAGATGGTGTTCCACTCGTACTGCTGATGCCACACGGTCGAAATACCCCAGACTGCACGCAGTTTTCGCCAATATCGGACACGTACCGCAGAATCCTGCGCCGCGCTTCCAGCCTCGGCCGCTGTGACTGAGAACTCCGCTGGCGGCTCGTCGGGAAGCCGATGAGCATAGCCATACTGCCACTGAATTTGTGTGACAGCGCACTTCCAATATGCCTCCGCGATCTTCTCCTCCGCAGCGCGCTTGTCCGCCGGAACGCGGGAGGCATCGAAGAATTCCACCGGCATCGTCGAACGCAGGCGGAATTCAGAGCGGATCGAGGCATACAGCGCGACGCAGATCACAAACACGATGATCGCAATGATGTCGTACCGTCGCTGAACCGCCATACTCGTTTCACGCCTTTCAATCTCTCTCGCCGAATCCAGGCACAACTCATCGTGCCGTGGTAACAGCCGTCGACAATGCTGCCGCGCTCGGAAGAGTGCTACTGGCGCCGACAGCGTCGACGGCCGAATCATCACTGTTTCTCTCCAGCAGAATACTGAGTTTGTCGCTGTAAAGAACTTTCCATTTCGGATCATGCTGGAGCACATACGTGAGCGGCTCGCCTCGCGGAAACAGAACGTAGCGAATCTTGTACTTGTCCAGGAGCAGCGCCGGATCGTTAAGACCCAGCAAGTCGAGATAATCCTTTAGAACGCCGGCATATTCGAAGATGTCCACCCGGCTGTCGAGAAATATCTTCACGCTGGGATCGCGCCAGTTCAGGTATCCGCCCCATAGGTAAAAATTCAATACCCGCCCGGAAGGAGGATGGGCCTGCAAATATGAAACAGCCTCTGCGGGATATTGTTCGCTGACCAAAGCCTGCAGTCGATCTTCCCGAGGCCAGTAGTGAGCCATCCCGGCGATGATCAGAATCATTACGATGGCATTGACCACCGGAGTGTCCATCTCCCGCCGGTAGCGGGGCACGAAATCAAACGTCTTAGCGAGGACAGGCGCAATCACGATGCCCAGCAGGAACAGAAAGCGGGTGTAGGTTAATCCGCTATAAAGTGCAAACAAGACCATTCCCAGTTCGGCTAGAGTCCAACGACGCGCTCGCAGCAGTGCGCTCACCAGCAGAACCATCAGGAGCACGAGGACAATCTTGCCGCGCAGGTCGTGGAAGTTGACCGAAACCCATTCCGCAACATGCTCGATATTGAGTTTCTGGCGAAAGGCGAGATCCAAAGGATAGAAGACCAGGCGAGCGCCGAACGGGTTCACGAACAGGGCGGCCAGGCTGGCGCTCCAGCTCATAAGCAGACGATTGCGTTGCGAAGGTGTCCAGGGCTCGGCCGCAATAAAGCCCCATTCTCCCTGGAACAGCCCTGCGCCGATTACGGCCGAAAAGATCACCATCCCGAGGAGCCACGATCCGTGAGTGTTCACCCACAGGCAGAAAAGGGGCGGAATCAGCCAGAGCGGCGCATCGCCCTTCTGACGGAAGCGCTGCAACACAATCAGCAGGAGCACCAGATCGGCGTAACCAAACAGAATCGTGCGCGGGCCGAACGAAACCGAGCCTAGAAAAACTGCGAAGCAGGCGGCCACAATGGAAGCTTTGTAGTGGCCGGTCTCCCGGTAGCAGAGATACAGCACTCCCAGGAAAATCAAGGTTAGGATCGCGAACATAACCCCGTTAATTCCACTCAGGCCCAGGACTCGCCAGCCAAAGTAGTAAGGCAATTCCGCCAACCACTCGTGGTTGATCCAGGGATGGCCCGGAACCGTGAAGGAGTACATGTCAGCGCGAGGAAGGCTGTGGTGCTGGACCAGGTAATCCGTATTGTGAAGGTGCCACCAGATATCGGGGTCGCTGATGCCCTTGCGAGACAAAATGAATACCAGCGTCACGACGATCAGAGTAAGCACAACGTGAAAGGAGACGGCCGGGAATAGGCGCTCGCGCCAGCCCGCCGGCGCGCCGGTCAGTTGGTCTCCCGGTTCGTCCGTGTCGCCTGTTTCGCGGGTGGGTGGCGCGTTAACCGCACTCATCGCTTGCCCGCCAACCTCGTCGGCTGCGTCATTCGCGTGCACAGACACAATCCCCCTTTCTTCTCAAGCAAGCAATCCAATTACCACCGGCGATCGCGACGGGATCGTGGCCGGCTCAAGGAAGCGCAAATTCCCAAGGGCCGGTTGCCAGCTTATTCTGCAGAGGCTGGACGAAATCGCAGATATAGCGACAAGATACCCGTTATTCCCTTCGCCATCACGGTCACCAGGACCTGGCATCAGCGTAACGGCGGACCGGATAGTGTTTCCGATTATATACCCCTCGACTCCCCGGTGGATGCAGTCGGCATACACTACCGTCACGATCCAGCATACGTGCCATACAAGGTTCGCGGTTGTGCCCGTCGCAACTTACGAAGCGTGCCAATTTCATGAAAGGCAGCGACAAAAATGACACAATCTCTGTGACGCCTGCGTCTCTCCGTATTCGAGGACCAGCGATCGACATCGGTTAGACTTGGGATTCTGGTTTTCCCCGACCAGAGTGCTCGCCCAGTTTCTCAGCGATGGATGTCGGCATGGCATCGTGTGCACAGCGTGATCAGGTTCTCTTCTGAATCGTGGCCGGAATGGCTGCGGAACTCCCTGTGGTGGAAGATTTTGGCACCTTGTTGGCTTTGCGCAACGAAGAAAAGCCATCCGTCATTCTGCTTCGGCGCGGTCCCAAACGTCCCGCAGTTCAGTTGCAATTGCTGTTAGGGGCTATGCCCGTGATGGGGAGGCCTTTGAGCGAAGGCAGCATTATCGTCGTCGAAGAAAAGCGAATTCGAGTCCGGCGATTGCCTTTAGGACATTGAGATTGCATGTTGTAGTCGCGGATATGAATTGCGCTGTGGCCTGCGGTTTGCAAACCCTGCGCGATCAAAGGTGACAAAGCGTTGTCCACCAGGAACTTCAAGAACCACCAACGACGGGAATTTCCCGCTCGCGGACGGCCTCAGCTGCGAAGCGCAGAGCTTCGCGAACATCCTCGACCTCAAGGTCGGGATAAGCATTTAGGATTTCCGCTTCCGCCATGCCTTCGCCTGCCATACCGACAACGGTGGCGACGGGTATCCGCAGGCTTCGGATGCACGGGAGGCCGCCCATTTGGTTGGGGTCCACGGTGATGCGTGTGAAGCTTTTCATTTCTGCCTCCGTCTAAACCGCCGCACATTGCAACTTCTCGATCCGCCAAGCTAAAAGATAGCATGTCCGGCAAGGCCGCCGACGCATAGATGCAGCTTGATCGCACAGTTCTTGCTCAAGCTGCAGGAGGCGTTTTCGTTGGGCAGTCGGTCAGGACGCTTTCTCCCGCAGGTTTTCGAGGAAAGCCTGCCGCTGTTCGCCAGGCATGAACCGGTAGTAGCGTGAGATCGATTGGAGCAGGATCTCCGGGTTGCCATTGTCCAGGTGCGCTCCAGCCAGGAAGTCTGCGCAAATCATTTCCAGACAGTAGCCACGCGATTTGTCCGAGCCCAGCATGAGGGCCGCCGTCTCGACCGCCTGCTCAATCACCGGATTCTGGGGAAAGCGGATGCCGCTGTGTGGCAGGAACAACCCGGACTCGACCCGTCGGACTGTATCTTCGACCAGAGTTGCGAACTCCTGCCGCTGCTCGTCAGAAATGGTGGCGCGAAGGTACTGGACTTCAACCAGGCGCTTGCGGACGAAAACAACCTGGGCAACTTCGTCGATCCCAGTCATCCACGAATAGCAGACGAGTTGCGGATCGAGTGCGGAAATGCCGGCCGGTTCTTCCGGATATCGCGCACCAGTGGTCTTCCACTCCAGCACACAGGCTGTGCCGTCCAGTTCACCAATGGCATCGACGTAGGAGACGAAGGTGTTGCCAGAACCGAGTGTCCGATTGAACTGAATCTGCTGGTTTGAACGAGGCCGCCGAATGCGAACGCGGCCGCCCTGAGCGAAACGTTCGAGCAACTGGACGCCTTGTTGCAGCATGCGGTCCCAGGTGTCGTTGCCGGAGTAGGTCAGGCCCATGTCCTTGCACACTCCCCACTGCTTGAACAGCACGGCAGCCCGGTCTTCACGGCGAAAAAGGGCGGCGACGGCTTGTTCGAAGCCCCGGCCGAAGAGCATGGCGGCACGAGTGTCTTTCTCTTGCCAGCCATCAAGGTAGCGATGCCGGTAACGGCGCGGACAGCTAAGGTACTGGCTGATCTGGGTGTAGGAATAGGTCATTGCGGCGCCTCCGCAGAGTTGGAGCGAGAAGGACTCGAAACCGGAAGTGCAGACAGTTCTTCCCACTGGCTGGCGGGGGCGAAGCCGTCGAGGTTGATGAGCGAAATGCCGTTGATTACGGCATGGCTGATCTCGACTACACCGCGCAATCCTGCCAAAGCCTTCTCGTCGACCTGTTCATGGGCCAGAAGTTCAGGGTCATAGAGGAAATCGCGCAGAAACCAGCCGAGCTTCCACATCGCTTTCTGGGTGCAGTGGAGACGGCCGACGATGGACTGCCCGGCCACAGTGCTAGGTTCTACGATAGAGAGTCGAAGGACGTAGAAGGGTTTATGGGCGTGCCAGCGGAACTGGGCACCATCGACGCGAACGAGGAAGATGCCGTCGGGAATCTCCGGATGAGAACCGCGGGCAGTTTCAGCGAGTCCAGGGATTTGGCGTTTCATGCCACCACCTCCTGTTTCGGATGTGAGTAGCCATTGAGCTGCAGAGTAGGGCATTGCGGTCCTTCTCGGCCCAGTCGGCCAGCTGCTGGACGACGTTCTCAACCTGTTCGCGAGTGGCCTCTCGGAGAGTTTTCGTGCCGCAGAAGTCGACGGCATAGGCTTTCACGAGTTCCGGGTCGAGTTTGTGTTGGCGGATGAGCTGGCAGAGACGGTCGCGGACCTTCGGACCACTGCCGTTCCCGTTCCCTTTCGCGCTTTGGGGAGGGACCTTCTCAACAGGATTCGGAATGGTCCTGTATATAGCCGCTTCGCATCGGTTAAGCGCTCTGGTTTGATTAAGTTACGGAAAGCGGCTCGACTTTGTGACTTTGTTTGTCCGGGCGGTAACGTCTCAACAGTGCCATTGGTACCGCGCAAACGTGCCATTTACAGAATGTAGCCATAAAGCAACACTATTCCTTGAACACTGAATCCCGCTGTATCCCCCGTACAGTGATTGGCAGGTTCTGTTACGCTCGGGACGCTGGCTCTGCTGCCAAGCCAGAGTGATCTTTAGAAGTCCTTTTCATGAATCTTTGGAGTTGGGTACAATTTGTTCTCTCCCGAAACAACGCGCGGTCGTCTAGTGGTCAGACGGTGTGTGGGATCGCCGGATGTATTCTGTGCTTTCTCTCGCACCCATAAATTGCAACAACAGGGGGAAAATCCCGTTGTCAAACTCAGGTTCTGCACCCAGGAACATACTGCTGGTCGATTCCGATGAAGCATTCGGTCAGGTATTAGAGCAGGTTTGGGGGAACGACTACGTCCTCCAGCAAGCGTCTTCCGTGAAGCAAGCCGTTGCGAGACTTGATGCCGAGACGCCTGACGCCATTCTGATCAATTTCGACCTTCCGCCGGAGCAGGCGGCACGCCAGGATTCTCACGAACTTCTGCACGCAGCCTCGGAGAAGGCCGTTCCCATACCCGTGATCGCGTACAGCTGGGATCGCCATGGGCAAAGCGCCCGTGAAGCCTTCTGGCAAGGAGCATTCGACATCCTCGAGCAGCCCCTCGATATCCAGCAACTGAAATTCGCTTTGGATCGAGCTTGCCGCCGGGTGGAGTTGGCGCGCGAACTTGCCGAAGCCCAGAGGCAATTGCGAACCAGTCGAATCGATGGGTTAGTGGGGAACAGCCGAGTCATGGAACGGGTCGACGACGTGGCCCGAAAAGTCGCAGAAGTTTTCACCACGGTTCTGATTACCGGCGAGAGCGGGACGGGGAAAGGGGTATTGGCAGAAGCGATTCATCGCCTGAGCCCGAGATCGAGCAAACCGTTCGTGGCCTTCTCTGTTTGCTCGTTTCCGGATTCCCTTATTGAAGACGAACTGTTTGGCCATGAGAAGGGGGCCTTCACCGGGGCGGTGCAAGTCCGTCGCGGACGATTTGAAGAAGCCAACGGGGGAACGATCCTGATCGATGAAATCGGCGATTTGGCGCTTCCCTTGCAGACTAAGTTGTTGCGGGTGTTACAGGAGCGCACGGTGGAGCGCCTGGGGTCGAATATGGCCCGGCCCGTCGACGTTCGCGTCATCTGCGCAACCAACCGCAACCTGGAAAAGATGGTGAAGGAAGGCACATTCCGGGAGGATCTGTATTTCCGGATCTCGGTGGTCAAGATCCCGATGCCGGCGCTGCGCGAGCGGAATGAAGATATTCCCATGCTGGCGGAACATTTCCTGTATACGTTTGCCAGAGCGCATCGCAAGGCGGCGCGCACGTTTACACCCGCTTTCTTGAGCGCACTTTTACGGCATCCCTGGCCAGGAAATGTGCGCGAACTGCAGAACGTGATTGAACGCTGTGTGGTGCTGGCCAACGGCAACGAATGCCTGGGTATCGCCGACTTGCCGGAGGAACTGAAAGGGCTGACGGTTTCGCAAGAGGTGCCGGTCGGTTCTTTCCATGAGTCGGTCCACAGCTTCAAGAGAGAGTTGGTACGGTCAGCCTTGCGAGTGCATGGCGGCAACAAGTCGAAAGCCGCCCAGGAACTGGGCATCAGCCGCTGTTACCTGCATCGCTTGTTGAACCAGTTGAAGCTGGCCGACGCGGAAACTATCGATGAGTCGTACCAACTGGCGGCGGAGGAAGAAACGAAGGAAATGCAATCGGAACCGCGGCGACTGGGCGCCGTCGCGCAGATTGCTTGAGGTGGTCGCGATGAACATTCGGAAAACTGCGTTGAGGCGTGGGCAGACGGGACAGAGCCTGGTAGAAACGGTCCTGATGTTGCCATTGCTGTTGCTGGTGCTGCTCAATGCGGTGAATTTTGGTTACTTCTATCTGGTAGCTCTGAATTTGACCTCCGCATCGAGAACCGGCGCATTGTACGCGATGATAGGCTCGTCGACTCCTGCCGGCACCGCCTTGCCGCCAGCGACCGGAACGTCGCCTTCAACGGCTAGTTATCTGACTTATCAGGACATGACGGGCGCGCTGAACGCGCCGGGGAGTGCGACAATCCAGATTTGTTCCGCTGGTCTCGGAGTTTCTGGCACTGGCTCTTCGCAAACCGCACAATGCCAGACTTGCACGAGTTCCGCAGCGGGTTCCGCATTCGCTTGCGGCGCAACCGGGACCGGCAGCCCGGCACCCGACTCGGATCCAGAAGCGCCGGCATTCGTTTTGAATCGTGTGGACGTTACCTACGCGTTCACCCCGCTCATACCCGGAACACCTTTTGGCTTAGCCCTACTTCCGCTTTCAGCCTGCACCGCGAGCGGTGCCACGGTAACTTGCACCTTTCACCGTCAAGTGTCCATGCGGGCGATGGGGAGCTGAAAACCATGAATTTCTTAAGGCCAGCGCGGCGCGGGGAAACGGGACAAGCGCAAGTGGAGTTTGCCCTGGTCATCGTGTTTATTATGCTGCTGATCGTGGGCTTCATTGAGGTCATCTTGATGATGCACACCTACAACGTAATCGCGGATGCCGCCAAGGAAGGGGTGCGGTATGCGATCGTCCATGGCGCCTGGAACACTGGGGGGTGTGGGCCCGCTTCGTGTGCAGCGATTACTGGGGCGCCTGGTACCGGGGTGGTTAAGACCTATGCCCAGTACTCGTTGCATGACACTACCACGATGACGGTGGCGGTAGACTACAACCCCGGCGGGAACAATGGCGCGACCGCCTGCAATAAATCCCCCTGCCTGGTTCGCGTAACTGTCAGCTATCCTTACCAACCTGTTTTTGGTTTGGGATGGCCCACGGTGACCGTACATGCGGCGGCCGAGGGACGGATCATTTTTTGACCAGAGACGGGTTTTGACCAGAGACGGGAGGAACACAATTATGACAAGCCATCGCCGGGGCAAGCGAAGCCGCAAGCCGGATGAAGCCGGCCAGGCCATTGTGTTTGTTGTGCTTGTGTTGAGTCTGGTTCTGCTGGGAGCGGTCGCTTTCTCGGTAGATATGGGGAACCTGTGGTTCCACCGCCAGACGGCGCAGGGTGTTGCTGACGCCTCCTGCACCGCGGCTGCTATGGACATGCTGTCTACCGCAACCGGCGGCGGCGCGGCAGGCGGCTTCACCGCCGGCACACCTTTTTCCTGCTCAAGTTCGCCCACGGCGGCGCCCTGCGCTTATGCGGCCAAGAATATGGGCTATGCCCCGTCGTCGCTCACCGCGGGAACGCCAGGCTACGACGTTGCCTTCACGTTTCCCCCGACGGTTGCCGGGGTGCCCGGCTCAGGTGGGACGCCTCCGCCTTCGGTATTCTGCGATACCAGTGTGTTCGCAACCTGTTACGTCCAGGCCAACGTGGATGATCGAGTTCAGCTCTACTTTGCCGGATTGCTATCGGGTTCTCGAACCACCGATGTGGGCGCACAAGCTACGTGCGGCGTTGTTCTCGCGAATTCGCCAATCCCGATGCTAATTCTTAATCCAACTTTGCCGAGCACTCTTAATCTGGGCGGAACGGGAAACCAACCAAAAATTACGATCTCCGGCGGACCGCAGAGGAGCATTCAAGTAAACTCATCCAATGCCACAGCTTTTTCCTCTAACGGAAACCCGATTGTAGATCTCCACCTAGGCGGCCCTAATAACACAGGTAGCGATATAGGGGTAACCGCTAACGAATCGCTGGGAACTTCCGGAATTGTATACCGCCCAGGCTCAACGGGTCAGTGGCTCGACCCCACAAGCCGCATATCCGACCCCTTCGCCCTACTGCCGGTGCCACTAAAGCCGGCCGACGGGGCGGTGTCCTCTGTTGCGGAGAACATCGACGGCTGCCCGGCTGGAAGTGGAGGATGTTATGAATACACGCCAGGGTACTACAGCGGCGGAATATGCGTTGGAAAGGGTGGGTGCCCCTTGAAGATCCACACTACTGCCCTTTTCGTTCCGGGCTTATATTACCTCGATGGGGATTTCAGTGCTGATTCACTCTCCTGCTTGCGTCCAAGTACGCAAGCCGGAGACCTCAGCGGCGGGACGATTTTCTACTTCAACACCCACACTCTTGCTATAGCGGCGAACTCGGGCGGCAGTTGCCCTGCTCCAATCAGTACTACCGCTTCAAGCGGCACAGGCCAGTTGCAATTTGGCGTGAAGTGCACCGCGGTCTCGGAGGTCCCGGCCAACCTTCCCGCAACTCTCACCGGAAATTTGCTTATGGGCCCCTGTACCGGCCCATACGGCGACCCGCTGCTGACAGGTGACCCCATCGGGGAACAACACGGGATCCTGTTCTTCGAGAATCGCTCCGCAAATCTGGCGGCCGCAGGCGACCAGCCGGCTTGGGGCGGAGGTGGTAGTGCCGCGGCCCTGGGCTCAATGTATTTCCACTACTGTAATTCGCCCGACGGCGCTGGTTTGGGAACTAACTGCCCCACATCTGCTTATACGGATAATATAACGCTTCAGGGCACCCCAGGGTCGACCTCCTATGTTGTTGGGGATATAGTCACGGATATGCTAGGACTCGGCGGGACTCCTTCGATTGTCATGGATTTAAACCCGAACGCCTTGTATTACGTACTGAAGGCGTCACTTTTGCAATGAATGAATCCGATGCGAACTAAACGGCGTGCCCGGCAGAAACGATGGCAGGTGAGTCCCGCGTAGATGCAAACGGCAATGGCTCCAACGACCCAAAGGGTTGAGTTCAGGATGACACCATCTCCGCTGGATGTTGAAAACCCAATTGAAGTTGCTCTCATCCGGCTGATGCAGGGGCAGTACCAAGGCATTCACGATTCTGAAGGCGTCGCACCTGGAATGAGTTCAGCGATTCATCATATCGGCTTCGGGAGCGGGGTGAGCGCGCGATGACTCCTGTTCTCGAGCAAGCGCCGCCGAGGCGGAATATTGTGTTGGTGCGGCGCGAGGCGCCGTCGCTGACGCTTCGCGAAATCGGCTATGGTTATCGTCCCGGACGCAGCCTTGGGCTTTCGATTCTCGCTCACTCACTGGTCTTACTCGCAATTGTGTTCTTTGGGCGTTACGTGGTTCTTCAGCCAACCATCGTAGTGAATCCGCAATTAGAGTTGAGCCGGGCCCACGACATCCTGGTTCTGCCTACGCTCGGGGGTGGAAGCGAGGGCAGCGGTCGAACCGGCGGCGAAAAAGGAAGCGCGGAGAAGGCTTCGTCGGGATTGCGGGCTCGCAGCCAGCGGGGCTTTGCGTATCCGGGGCCGCAACCGCTGGTTTCAAATCCGGCGGGGGCTACGCTTGGAATTCAGACCATCCTTCAGCCTTCGCTGGAAAATCTTCCGCGCACGCGGCGTTATCTGCCCTTGCCCAATATCGTCCAACCACCGTCTTCCACGGCATCGGAACTGGGTCATGCGAAAGCGGCGCTGGTGGTGAAGGCCGAAAAGCAGTCTTATCCTCAACCTGCCGAAAGACCCATTGCCGCGCCGAAGATCACGCTGCCCGTCGTTGCTCACGGCAAGATCGCCAACCTGGTCGAAACGAAGCCGGAGTTGCCGCAGCGAGCGGCGCCGGACCCGGTGGATGCGTCTGAAGTACCCGGCGTGCGAAACAATCAAGCAGGGTTGCTGGTGCTGAATGCCGTTGCTCCTCCTCCCGATGTATCCGGAAAAATTCCGCGGCTGGAAGCGCGATCGCTGTTTGCGGTTGCTCCGGGGGAAACCACGATCATCGCGGCTCCAGGCGCTGGCACCAAAGCTGGCGGAATGTCCCCGATGGCGGCAGGCACCGGCAGCCCCGCCGACAATCCCACCGGCGACACGCTGGCGGAGAGCCCGGCCGGGGGTGGGAGCACGAATCCCAGTACGAATCAAGGACGGGTAGCATCGGGCGCCGGGAACGGCGGCCGCTACGGCAGCGGGCAAGGCAGTGGTGTGAATTCCGATAGTAACGCGAGCGGCACCGGGCGGGGCTCGAGTTCAAGTCCCGGGGTGGGAACTGGATCCGCAACCGGCCACGGTAGCGGCGCCGGCGCCGGCAGCGCACCGGGCGGAGGCGGGTTCCCCGGCATCTCGATTCAGGGAGGCCGATACGGTAACGGCAATACCGGCAGCATGATGTCGAAGGCCGAGCCTCGCCGTCCGACCACCTACAACATGAATATTGTCGCCACCGCCAGCAGCGGCGGCGGGCTTCCCGACCTTGGAGTGTTTCACAATGAAAAGGTCTATACCGTTTTCCTCGACATGAGGGCGACGGATGAAGACCACGCTCCTTCCTGGATTCTGCAGTACGCGGTCCAGCAACCACCGCCTGGTGATCCGGATGCAAATGGCCGGACACGAATTAACGGAGCCCCGACGCCACCTTATGCCATGCTCAAGGAAATTCCGGAATTCACGCCCGAGCTTCTGCGCAAGTATTCGCATAAGATGATCCTCGCCTCGGCGGTCATGAATACCTCGGGGAAACTCGAGCAGGTCTCGATTCCACAGAACTCTGAAGACGCGGTGGTGGGGCCACTGCTCTCAGCCCTGAGCCATTGGCTGTTCCAGCCCGCGCAGATTGACGGCCAGCCCGTTGCACTGAAAGTCCTGTTGGGCATTCGTTTTTCAGTGCCGCGCTGAAGAGTCGTAGCTTCTCTTTCGCCCCTTCGGGGCTTGCTCAATTTTCACTTGGCACCCACGGCTTGCGCCGTGGGCTGCATTCTTACGCCGCTTCGCGGCTGGGAACCGGGCTGGCACTCCACAGACTCTGAAGTCATACAGCGATTGAAGCGGGCTCGGGGGACGATATCCTGGCAACGGTTCCCTTCCGGGCATTGGAAGGAACCGTGTGATTTCCACGAACTGCGGATTGGCCGGCAATTCTCCAGAGATACATGGCTGCGTACGCGCGCCACGGCCTCCAGGCTTCGGCTTGGCGCTCTAGCGCGCGAGAACTGCTTAAGGCCATGGCGCGCAAGAGGCCGAGGTCACTGGAGGGGAATGCATCAGGCTCCCGGAGCGCTCGCATCGCTACATACTGCGCCGTCCATTTCCCAATGCCGGGAATTTCACACAGCCGGTTCAGAAATACGTCGGAGTCAACTACTCCCTCAAAGTCGATCATGCCGCTGCAGACGGCGCGGGCTAGAGCGCGAATGGTTTCGGCTCGTGCTCCGGTCAGGCCGATGTCGCCGAGTTTGGCATCCGCGAGAACCTCAGGCGTGGGAAAAAGATGAGTGAGGCCGCTCGCTCCGGAGAAGGGCTTGCCGAACCTGCTCGCTATGCGGCCGGCCAGCGCGGTCGCGCCCTTGACGGTAATTTGCTGGCCTAGAATCGCGCGCGTCGCCAGCTCGAAACCATTCCAGCAGCCGGGTACGCGGAGGCCCGGATCGGCTTTCACTCGGCCCTCCAGCGCTGGATCGTTTCTGAGAGTTTGCACGATGGCAGCCCAATCGGCACTCAGATCAAACATGGCACGGATGCGCTCGATAATGAAGAAGAGGGAGTGGGGATCGCCAAATTGAATTCGCACCCGCAGCGCATCTCGCCCTTCGTCCGGGGAAACTTCAAAATAGCCGTTGCGGCCCTTCCAGGAAATGGAACGCCGATACGTGCCCTGCTCGACCACTTCCACTCCCGGCGTGGCGCGCGGCGCCAGAAATGCCAACATACCCGGCCAGTGATACGGTGGCCGGAAGTGCAGGCGGAAAAGGTATTGATTGCCGGGCTGGATTTCGGTTTGCCGCGCCAGGCGCCGGATTTGCGTGGGAGTTCGGTGATAGACGTTGCGGATGCCCGCGTTGAAGCGCCGAACGCAACCGAATCCGGAAGCGAGAGCAACCTGGCTCATGAGCAGACTGGTTTCGTCGATGAGCTTCTTCGCGAAGTGCAGACGGCGCGTCTGCGCGACCGCCATGGGAGTTGCCCCCAAGTGTTTTAAGAACAAGCGACGAAGGTGCCGCGAACCAACTCCCAGTCGTTCCGCCAGGACTTCTACTCCACCATCCTCGAGACCGCTCTCACCAATCAGCCGCAGAGCTCTGGAAACCGTGTTTGACGTTCCCAGCCATGCCGGAGTTCCGGGCGAACACTCGGGACGGCAACGCAGACATGGGCGAAAGCCCGCTTCCGCCGCCGCGGCGGCACTCGGGAAATAGCGGCAGTTCTTTTCCTTCGCAGTTGGCGCAGGGCAAATCGGACGGCAGTAAACCCGGCTTCCGATCACGCCGATAAAGAACTTGCCGTCGAAGCGCGCATCCCGCGAGAGGCGCGCTCGGGAACAGACCTGCCAGTCGAGATTCATATCGTCTTCTTTCGCGAACCGATGTTCGCGAACCTCTGTTAGCGAACCCATGATACTCGACGGCACCGAATCGGCTGGACGTTTTCGGACGGCACTTCGAACTGGCCGGCGATATTGGTATTAAGGTCCGCAAACGTCCAATCGGTTGGCATCCATTTCGCTAGGGTCGGAATTGCGCCGGATCGCTTCTCTCTTTCAGTAGCTATGACACCTCGTGTTCGCCATTGCGTCGAGTGTCCAAAGTGCCTTACCCGGTATCTGGTTGGTTTCAGTCCATACCGTAACGGGTCGTACCTGCTGCCTGTTGCCGAAGGATTCTGGGAAGAATGGATCTTGTACTGTTCCTGCGGCCGGCCGCCGATTTCCAGTCGATGGAGTTGGAACGAGTTGAGGTTATATTTCGTCTCGAAGCAAGCTCACGAGCGTGGCTTCGGCTCACCCGAAGAAATCGCGGTGTTGCGCGGAAACTTTCGCCGTTCGGGTTAGGAACCCGTGGTGAAAAGAAGGTTCGTATCAAGGCATCGCTTTAGCGATGCCGTAAGAGCTGCGTTATGAATGCGCCTTTAGGCGCTGGCCCTCGACGTCTGAGTCTTACCAGACGACAGGATGGCGCGCTTACAGCGGCGATAGCTCATCCTCCTTCTCTTCCTTTTTCCTCGTAACAAGTCTCTTCTCCAGGAACTCCCGCGCCAGATCCTTGCCTCCTAAGCCGAAGGCGATCGCCAGGCCTAGCATGACGGCTCCAAAGGCGGTTCCGAACGCGATCAGCATCGTCTGTTCCGCGACGCCCAAGACTTCGAACACCATGGATAGGGCGAAGATGCTGATGATGATGCGGATCGAAATACTCAACAGGCGGGACGAGCGGAAGTTCGCATTGACGGCTGCCAAGAGCGCGGCGCGGGCGAAAAAGTTGGCCGCCAACAATCCGAAGAAGAGAATGACCAGAGCCACAAATAACCTGGGCAGGAAGAGAAAGAATCGCGCGATGTAGTCTTGCAAACCCACGATTCCCAGCACGCTGACGCCCAGGAGAATGAAACCGACCCACGCCACCCAAAAGACAAACCGGCTGAGCAGTTCGGTGGACGAAGGGAGTGCGGCCTGGTTCAGGAGTTGGGTGGCGCCAGAGTTCTCCGAGAGCTTGGAAAACCTGGTCAGGCGCAGAACGCTGCGCACCAGCAGCTTCAACAGGGAGGCAATCACCCATCCAATGAAAGCAATGATTAGCGTGACAACCAGCCGGGGCAGGTAGTGGGCAAAGCCTCGGACCAGTTCCTGCAAGGCCTGAGTCAGTTCGGTGATAATGATTTCCCGCATTGGCGCCTCACTTTTTATCCGCCCAAACCTCGAGCAGATAGGGCTTCAGTCGTTCGAACTCGTGGCACAGAGATTCCACATTGGTTTCGATGTCTTCCCCGGACACATCTCGATTCTCGAGCAGAAAGGACAGAGTTCTTCCACGGTAGAGAGGAACCAGGGCCTGGACAATATGGTCACGACTGATGACAGATTTGTGATAGGAAGCCGCAAACTCAAAGACGGTTTTGGCCCAGACGTCGGGCGGGTAACTGAACTCGCTGACTTCAAGATTCGCGATTCTTTGGAGCGCAGAAAGGGTTGAGGCGGAGAGGATCGAGCGGAAGACCGGTTCTAATTCGGCGACGCCGGTCGAAAACATCTCGCGCAGATGTTTGCGGTTTACGCGGGCAGGTTCCTGCATGACTTCCGATTGCGCGCCCAGCGTGGTCACCGGTTGAGACGCGGCGATCGCACTCCACAGCGGGAAATTGCCGTCGAGGGACGAAAACAGAGCGCCCACCGTCCGGCGCATGGCTGCCACCAGATCGCCGGCGCCTCGATTGGGCTGCGTCTTCGTCCCCAGGAAAGACTGGCACACGCGATATTTCCCGGTGATGGCGGTGATGGTGAGGCAGATTTCGGCGCCGTTTCTGCCCCAGTCGTCGTTCCAGATTCCCTGTGCGAGGAAGTCGGTGGCGAGGCGTCCGGAGATGGCGAATTCCGAGGCGTAGGGCTCACGGATTTGCTGACCGTAGATGGCGCGCGTCATGGGATAGAGCAGATTTCGCATGAGCACGCCTTCGAACTTCTGGCGGCGATAGATAGGGGAAACCAGGTCGAAGTTGTCGCGGTAGACGGGAGTGGCGAGGCGCTGCAGCCAGTCGGGTTCGATGGTTGTGGAATCGGGTGAAACGACGACGCAGGCCCGGGCGCGCAGCAAGTCGGCGGCGGCGAGGATCGTCCGCAGCGCGGTTCCGGGCTCTGGAGTGCGCGCATAACTGGTGCTGATGGAGTGCAAGGTACGTAACGCGAATACTTTGGACGCGCTCCACGCATCATCGATCGAGGTACCCACAACCAGGTCGGGAGTTCCGTCTTGCGATCCACCGTCGGCGTTAATGATTACAGCCCGTTCGCGGGGATAACACTTGAGAATGCCGGACTGAATGGCGCGGATGACGGGCTCGACGGTTTTGGCATTGTTGTGGGTGGGCAGGCCTACGACGATATCGACCTCGCCTACGTTGATGAGTTGGCGAAGAAAATCATCGGTGAAAAGGGTCTCTTCCGCCAATTCGTCCTCCGCGCGAAGTTTTCAGGAAGCTCTGATTAAGTACCCCCGAAGAGCTTGAACCACGGGGTACACGGGGTGCACGGAGGCACCCTGGGACTTAATCAGATTTTCCTTACGGTAGACTAATCGTTCCCTTGCAGTTCGAGCCAGCGCCCGTTGTGACAATAGTAAATGAGGGAGGCTTCGTCGCCGCCGATTTCGACGCCGTCGTGGAGGATCGGGTTGGTGTGCGGGTCACCGAAGAACTCGCGGTAGGTGGTGATCTGACTTGGCGGCGCTTTGAGCAGGTAGAGACTGCCAGCCTCGCCGGGCGGGAAGTGACCTTGCAGGGCCCAGCCGTGGCGAATCTCGGCCGGGCACGGAGCCGACTTGCCCCAGAATACGAGCGCACGCGTAGAGCCGTCGGGTGCGATGCAGAGGGCAGCCCAATCATTCTGGGTAGGGTCGGCGAAGTGGCCGGGCACGATATTCAGTTGTGTCTGGTCCCAATGCTGTGTTTCCGGAAGTTCGCAGTGCTGCTTCTTGAGCGCGGCCTGGATTGCGGCGGGCGCGCGGCCATAGGTATCCGGCGAAACACGTTTCTGCGGAGGCGGGGGCGGCGACTGCGGCTCCGCTGCCGTCGCAGCCAGGAACAACGATAACAGCCAGACGATCTGGATCGTTTTGACGCTATGAGTCAGCATGGGCATGTCCAATCAGACCGCCAATATGCGTTTTGTTCAGATCCGCCGGAGCCGGAACCAGTAGAACTGGTAGGGGCCCATGGTTAGAAGGTAAGGCAGATCGCCGATGCGCGGAAAAATATTTCTGCCAAACATCTCAATCAGAATATTTCCTTTCAAATGTCGCAGATCGAGTTCGACGGCTTGCGCGGCGCTGGAAAGATTGTTTACCACCAAGACCGTCTCCTTGCCCAATTGCCGGACATAGGCCAGGATGCGGTGATTGGCGGGGTAGAGAAACTCGATCGAGCCGGAGCCGAACACGGGGCTGGAACGGCGAATCCGCATGATGTGCTTCATCCAGGAAAGCAGGGAATGCTCGGTGCGCTTTTGGGATAACACGTTCACCGCCTGGTACCCATAGACGGGGTTGAGAATCGGGGGCGAATAGAGACTTTCCGGATCCGCGGTAGAGAAGCCTCCATTCCAGCCGCCGCTCCACTGCATGGGAGTTCGTACGCCGTTGCGGTCGCCCAGATGAATGTTGTCGCCCATGCCGATCTCGTCTCCGTAATAAATGATGGGAGTACCGGGCAGCGACATCAGCATGCCATTCATCAATTCGATTCTGCGCCGATCGTTGTCGAGCAGGGGAGCGAGGCGCCTGCGGATGCCGAGATTCAGCCGCATACTCTTGTCGCTGGCATAGATGTCATACATGTAATCGCGTTCGATATCGGTGACCATTTCCAGCGTCAATTCGTCGTGGTTGCGCAGAAAGAGGCACCACTGACAGGAGGCGGGAATCTCTGGCGTCTGGCGGAGAATTTCCGTGATGGGCTTGCGGTCTTCCAGGCGTAAACCCATGAACATCCTTGGCATCAAGGGAAAATTGAAGGCCATGTGGAATTCATCGCCGTTGCCAAAGTAGGGACGAAGATCGGCCGGCCACTGGTTCGCTTCGGCCAGCAGCATGGCGCCCGGAAATTGATCGTCAACTTTCTTGCGCAGTTCGCGGACGACCTCGTGGGTCTCGGGCAGGTTCTCGCAGGAGGTGCCCTCGCGCTCGATCAGGTAGGGGACAGCATCGAGGCGGAAACCGTCGACTCCGAGTTCGAGCCAGAAGGTCATCACCTTCCACATTTCTTCGCGTACCGCGGGATTGTCGTAATTCAGATCGGGCTGATGACTGAAGAAGCGATGCCAGTAGTAGGACTTGGAAATGGGATCCCAGGCCCAATTCGACATTTCGGTATCGACGAAGATGATTCGGGTTCCGCGATATTTGGAATCGGTATCGCTCCACACATACCAGTCACGTTTGGGATTGTCTTGCGAACTTCTCGCTTCCTGGAACCAGGGATGTTGATCGGAAGTGTGGTTCGCCACCATCTCGATAATCACGCGGATGCCGCGGTCGTGAGCGCCCGCAAGGAAAGTCTTGAAATCTTCTAGCGTGCCGTAGTTTGGGTGAACCGAGCGGTAATCGGAGATGTCGTAACCGTCGTCGCGCAAGGGGGAGGGGAAAAACGGCATCAGCCAGATGGCGGTCACACCCAGTTCTTGCACGTAATCCAGCTTCTGGGCGAGACCCTGAAAATCGCCGATCCCGTCGCCGTTGCTGTCGAAGAAGGTGCGGACATGGATCTGGTAGATGATCGCGTCTTTGTACCAACCGGCTTCGCGCTTCAACGGCAACCTATTTCTCCGGAATTATCGGCGGGCCACCTGGTGGCGGCGTCCATAGAATCTTAATTCACGAGGCATGCTTATTCGGACCGTTACCTTTTTGCTTCCGGAGTCGAAGGAACGGGGAGGCCGGAGTTGTGAGTATCCACAATGCATTTACGATTACGCTCAAAACGCCGTCGCCAGTGATAAGCCGATTCTACCCCAGCAATCCGGCTGAAAGCCTGGGGATGAGAGAAGCACGGTCTTGCGGAGAGCGTTTGGAACAGCCGGGGATGGGAAACCCCTCCAGATTGACGCGAAGGGAGGCAACTGGGTGTACAATGCCGACCGCTTGGGAATCCAAAAAGGAAGTGGCGAATAACGGTATTGGCATTCCCAGGTTGCGCTATATAGGCACCGGTTTACCGTTGCTGGAACTCCAGGGATGTAGAATCTGGCGCTGGAACCATGTTCCCGCGCGCGGCCCAAACACGGGCAGACAAATCCATTGTGATTGCCGGAAAGGAGTTTCCCATGGGCATTACGTGTAACATTCGGCATGCCAAAGGAGTAGCAGTCATCGACCTTGGGGGACGAATCGTGGTTGGTGAGTTGGTTACCGCTGGCTCCGGAGGCGGTGTTTCGCTTCATGAGCTGGTTCGTGACCTCGTCAAGCAGGGCCATAAGAACATATTGTTGAATCTGCGCGACGTCACCTACGTAGACAGTTCGGGTATCGGCGAATTGTTCGCCTGCAGTACTACGGTGCTAGGCCAAGGCGGAGTTATGAAGCTGGCCAAACCCATCGAACGCGTGCAGAACGTTCTGCGCCTCACAATGCTCAATACGGTGATCGATGTGATAGAGGACGAGGCCATCGCGGTTCAGTCGTTCTCGAAAGAGGGCGCGGCGTAGCGGGAACTTGGCCGGAAGAACCAGTACAAGATGCTTCTGGCGACGCGGAAGCTGGGCGAGGCGTAAGCTTCGGCTACGGACCTGAAAGTCCTGTCGCGAGGCGAACCTTGGTCGGCGTGGTTTGCCTCCGCCTACGGGGGGATCTGGGGACCTCGGTTTACGTTTTTCTTTGTGACCGCAATTGGCCCGTTCAATTAAGGACCGTTCAGGGTTACAATAGCAAAATTTTAGCGCCGCCATTGCAGGGGTCAGTTCCATTTCATCGCGTCCTTCGCCGGTTGAATCGCTTGTGCTCGGGGACATCTCCCGATGGGCCGGGTAAGAGAAACGGGGAGTCTTCCGAAAAACCGAAAAATAGATTTAATCAAGATGGAAGGAGAGGCTTATGAATCGAAGTGCAGTCACACGGTTGCTGCTTGGCGTTTGGGTCTGCATGTGTATTTTCTCGACGCTTGCGTTGGCGCAAGACTCGTCGCCCGTTCAAAGAGGTCCCCAGGAGTATTGGGAAGACCATCATGACACGTCGATGTCGCTGCTGGACATGATCCGGTATTACCCGCAACCGAACCCGCCGGCGCAACCGTGGATACGGCCGGTGCTCCCGATTCCACCTCGTGACTATCCTGCCAACGTAGTCGATCCGGTGCTGCAACATGTCGGCGGCTTCGGGCCACTCGCCCCTGCCCTGGGGCTCAATTTCGAAGGGAATGACTTCGATACGACTTGCAATTGTGCTCCACCGGACACGAACGGCGCGGTTGGGACGACCCAGTACGTGCAACTGGTGAATACCGTTTTCACGGTCTACAACAAGTCGAACGGCGCGGTGATTGCCGGGCCCACGGCCACCAACACTTTGTGGAGCGGCTTTGGCGGAACCTGCCAAACCGACAACGACGGTGATGGCACGGTCGCCTTCGACAAACTGGCCGACCGCTGGGTGTTCCAGCAATTTGTTGTATCCAACACGCCTTACATGGAGTGCATTGCAGTTTCGCAAACCTCCGACGCTACGGGTGCGTACAACCGATACGCCTTCAGCTTTGGCAGTACGAATTTTCCCGATTACCCAAAACTTGGCGTGTGGCCAGATGCGTATTACATGTCCTTCAATATTTTCCAGAACGGGATCTTCTTTACCGGGCCGGACGCCTGCGCGTACGACCGCACCAACATGCTGACCGGAGCCGGTGCCCGTCCGATGCAGTGCTTCCAGCAATCCAGTTCACTGAATCCACTTCTACCTTCGGACCTGGATGGAACGACGGCGCCGCCTTCTGGCGAGCCGAATTTCTTCATGACCTTCGGTTCCAGCGGCGTTCTGCAGTTGTTCAAATATCACGTAGATTTCACCTCGCCGACGAATTCCACGTTCACCGGGCCGACTAACATCTCGGTGGCGGCATTTACGCCGGCGCCCTCGACGGTCGCGCAACCCAGCCCCGGGGAAGCTCTGGATACGCTGTCGGACCGGCCGATGTACCGGCTGTTTTACCGCAACTTCGGCTCGCATGAATCGGTGGGATTTAATCACTCGGTGGGGAATCCTTCGGGGATTCGCTGGTATGAGATCCAGAATCCTAACGGCACGCCCACGGTTGCGCAGCAGGGAACGTTCTCACCTGATTCGAGCAATCGCTGGATGGGAAGCACCGCCATGGATTCGGCGGGTGACCAGGCGATTGGCTACAGCGTGGTGAGTTCTTCGAGCGGTCTGGATCCTACGGTCCGCATCACCGGGCGCACCCCGAGCGACCCGTCCGGGACCATGGAAACGGAGGTCAATGTCGTCACCGGCACCGGCGTGCAAGAAGCCACGTCCAATCGTTGGGGCGACTACAGCGCCATGCAAGTGGATCCGGTGGACGACTGCACCTTCTGGTACACGCAGGAGTACGAGAAGACCACCGGCTCATTCAACTGGGCAACCCGCATCGCGAATTTCAAGTTTTCAAATTGCGGGAGCACCAGCCCGGACTTCACCATCAGCGCGTCGCCCTCCTCGGTCACGGTGCAGCAGGGCAATAGCGGGACCTCTACCATCACGACCACGGCGTTGAACGGCCTCAACAATGCCGTTACGTTGTCTGCTTCTGGACAGCCCAATGGAGTGACAGTCACCTTCGGCACGAACCCAATTCCGGCGCCCGGCACCGGCAGTTCCCTAATGACAATGGCCGTCGGCGCGAACGTTGCGCCGGGCACCTACCCCATCACGGTTACGGGAGTGGGTGGCGGAATTACGCACACCACCACGGTCTCGCTGACTGTGACCGGTGTGACGCCGGACTTCAGCATCAGCGCTTCGCCTGCTTCGGTCACGGTGGCGCGAGGGGCTGCGGGCACATCTACCATCAGTACCACGGCCTTGAACGGATTCAACGCGGCGATTTCATTGTCGGCATCCGGACAAGGCAAAGGTGTCACGGTTAGTTTCAGTCCGAATCCCATTGCCGCACCGGGGACCGGATCGTCAGTGATGACGATCAGGGTCTCGAGAAACGCCAGAAGAGGGACCAGCACGATTACCGTGACCGGTACGGGGGGCGGCGTTGCCCATAACACCAGTGTCACTTTGACGATTCAATAAGGAGTGCAAAACGGCGCTGAGGAGGAACGGCGCCGGCACGAACAGGTTGGCCCCAGGTCTCGCGCTATTTGAGCCCTGGGGCTTTTCTCTCTGAGGCTTGCTCGGGATTCAGGACCTTTCTAGAGTTGGCCCACATCATTTTGGGAAGCGGAACCCCGTGTTAAATCTAACGTTGAGATGGTAGGCCCGGCAGGAATCGAACCTGCAACTCTCGGATTAGAAATCCTTTTTCTCAGCGGAAAGAGGAGGAAGGAAAGGGAAGCTAAAGCCTTTATTTGTTCGACGGTTATCGAATTTCTTCCTCGCGGTTCCTTATCGTTCCGGACCCTTCCTTTTCGGAACGAAGTGCCACCGTTTGTGCCCTTCCTTATTCAAGGATACTGATTTGACTTTTTTCGCGGGGCGACTAGAACGGCGACCGAAATCTCCCCCTCTCTGGTCCACGGTCGAAAAGTTTTTGCAAGACAGCACTTCCTCGCCATTCAGATAATAGATATAAGGAGCCGTGCCGAAAAAATGCGAAAACTGATTGTTGGCTTCATGCTAGCGATCTGCTCAACGGCCTTCGGGCAGGACACACCGAAACCGCCGCCGCCGCAACCTCAAAAGCCGATCATGGCACAACTCAAAGAAACTGTGATCGTCATCAAGCTTGAATGCCAGGATGGGCCGACACCGTATCCCGCTTCGGGTACGGGTTTCTTCGTGCAAATTGGCGATTGGAAGCAAGGGACGGCGTTCACCTATTTGGTCACAAATCGCCATGTCGCGGAGTGCTGGGATCACCGCCAGCGCCCAATGGAGGTGAAGTCCGTAAGCATTCGCATCAACCTCTTGGATGGCTCCTCGACAACCGTCGCCCTCAACGAGCGGGGGAATGCGCCATGGGTGCTGCCGTCCAGTGAATCGGTCGATCTCGCCGTGCTGCCCCTCGGATTGAAGACGGATAAAGCGGAATGGCTGACGATCCCAACATCACTCTTCGCTACTGACGACATGTTTTCAAGCGGGCGCATACACGAAGGTCAGCGCATTGTGTTTACGGGTTTTTTCCCGAAGATCGAGGGCGTGAAGAAAGCGCAGCCCATCGTTCGCGAGGGGATCATTTCGTCACTGGCAGACGAACCGCTCATCTTACTGAAGAAGGACGTAGCCGCGAAATTTTATCTGGGTGATGTCCACGTCTTGGCCGGAAACAGCGGGTCTCCGGTCATGGTGAACCTCGGCGGGATTCAGGGCAGTTCACTCACGCTCGGAGAAGACTATCGTCTCATCGGCGTCGTCAGCGGGTATCTAACGGAAGACGAAAACATGTCTTTGAAGCTGGAGACGACCGTCGAGGCGACAGCCTCAGCGAACAGTGGAATTACCACAATCGTTCCGGTTGCCGACCTGATGGCTTTGCTGAACGACGAGCGGCTCTTGAAGCAAAGGGCGGGGAAGGTCCCCTAAACAGTGCCTAACGCTGTGCCTTTTCACCGGAATAAGGCCCGCACTTCAACAGAGATGATCTTCACTCCGTAGGCTTGGCGTCTCGGAGAAAACCATCATGCAGATCGGCGGCTGGAAAACACTCTCCGTCTTTGACCGGTACAATATTGTCGATCAGTCCGACCTTCAGGATGCCGCGAAACGGCTGGACGAAAAATACGCGCGAATGACGAGTGATCTCGCGGAAGATCGCGGAAGAAAGAGCAAAAGTGCCACGAAAACTGCCCATTTCGCTTGAATCGGAACCCCGCGCCCAGTTCCTAGCGAACCGTAAACGATAGACGCGGCACGGGGTTAAATGGTAGGCCCGGCAGGAATCGAACCTGCAACCCTCGGATTAGAAATCCGATGCTCTATCCGCTTGAGCTACGGGCCCGCGCTAGAACGGGAGTCTGACTACAGATTATAGGGGATGCACGCGGGGCGATACTCAGTCTTCTTGCGAACCGGGTTCCGGGGGGTAACAGTCAGCGCGCCATGGAGCTTTGTGGTTCCGAACTCGGGGCGGGCGGTATGGGTTGCCTAATCTTTCAGCAGTTAGTCTTTCAGCAGGACCATAATTTGATCGCCACGGCAGAAGGTTGCAACCTTCGACAGACCTCGGCGGGGCACCGGCATGGTCATGACCGGTCCGTAGCAATAGACGGCGTGCCCGGTGGCCGCGAAGTACCATTGCCCTCCCTTTCGCTTTGCGGGCTGCTGGCTGGGGGTGGGAGAGAGCTGAACGGGTGGGGCTAATCTGGGGACGGGAAGAGAGAGAACTAAGGCTAGGGCCAGGGCCTTCATGATTGGGTCTCGCTTCTACTACGGCCCCCACAGAGAGGCCGCGCTTCTACAGAACCGTTTCTTTTTCTGCTTAAAGCTTTACGTCTTCGCCGGTGCGTGCGTTTCACACCGGGACGCCTGCTAGATGACTCGCGTGGAACGCCGCACATCGGTTAGATCCGAGGCCGGCTTCCCGGGAGCTTCCCTCATGGAACGGGTCGATTTGCCGGGTCGTTGTTTTTCTTTGTCGGATCCTTTTGCGCCCGGCGCAGAATTGCCTGGCGAACGAGTACCGGAATCCGCATCTTTGTGATCCGCCTGCGCTGACGGCTTGTCTTGCGACCGCTTGCTCTCATCACGAGCCAGTTTGCCTTTCAGCGAAGCCAGTTGGGAGCTGTCCTGCAACATGTCGCGGATCAAAGCGCGCTGCGAATCGATGGTCCGGCCCTGCTCGAAAACCAGCAGGGTCAGAATGCCGTAAGAGACGATGAACAAAATCACCAATAGAGGCAGCAGGGTTACCGGTCGCGACTTGGTTTGAGAAGCGATGCACTCAGCGCTGTAGACGACGGTCACAATTGCCCCCGAGATCGCCCATTCGCTCCGGGCTCCAGGAAGGAATACTGCACCCGGGAAACCATATGCAGGGGAGGACTTAAGCTTGTGTGGAATATGGGGTTAGCGAACGGGAACGGCAGCGGGGTGCACTCCGGGGTGCAAGTCGCTGCACTTAATGAGAAACGAATCCAGCGTTCGCATGGCTGGTTCGCCCGGAGGCATCGGCCCGGAAACCCGCGCCAGCCAAGGAGTTTGGCAGGGGACCATGGTTGGGTGGAGGCCCGTGCGGCCCCGCGGTCCAGACGATCGGCCCCTGAAGAGGCTTCTGATTTCGAATCTTTTTCGGTATCGCTAAAGCGATACCCTGATATGGATCTCTTTGCGGTATCGGTAGACCGATACCCTGATACCCAACCCTAGATCGAAACCTGAGTTTTTCTGCAGGCGGCGAAGTTGTGTCCTTCGCTGGACCTGCTGAATCGAGTTCTTCCGCCGCCGGCTAATCCGCCTTTACGACAACATACTTTCGACCCGCGTAGAGGCGGTACTGGGCGCCGTCTTTTTCAAATTTCAGGGGAACCGGGTGTTGCAGCGCTTCGTCGTTCTTGCTGGCAATCGAGATGACATCTGTTGCCGCCACGTTCATCACCGTGAACTTGCCGTCCTTGAAGCCGAAGCCATAGGCTCCCGGATCGAGCGTCGCTCCCTCAAAGGTGAGCTTGATTTCAGTGATCAGGAAACCCTGGTATTTCTCCGCGATGGCGGTGGCATATCCTGATGTATCCACCAAGCCTGCCAGCACCAGCTTGCCCGCCGAGTTCTTCAGCCCGGCCGTATTCCGTAATTGGGCGGCCGCGTTCTGACCGGCAAAGAAAAACGAGGTCGGAGCGGCTTTCTTCACTTGATCCGCCGTGAGCACTTGCGCGCTGGCCGCCGTCAAGCCGATCGCCACCGTCACCACCAGCCACACCAGGTTGCGATAGCAGTTTCGATTCCAGTTCATAGGGGACCCTCCTCAGATTGTTAGAGCGTGTTTCATCAGTAGTTCGTCGCAGGAACGGGGCCGCGCCGCTTGAGCCAAAGTCGACATTCGCCGTTCAGCCCCTAACGGGGCGTTTGGTTTTCAGACGACTTGCGGTATCGCTAAAGCGATACCCTGCTACGAAACCAGAGTTTTTCCGCAGCCTGCCAAAGAATTGGTTTGACCGCAACATTCGGATAGTCGGCGCGGGGCGACGACCTTATCTTACCTCGCATGGCTACGAATACGATACTCTCACAGGAAGCAATGAAGGCAAATCCAACCCGAACCGCTGGGCCGGTCGCTGACCCGATTGCTGACCCGATTGCTGACCCGATCGACGATCAGATCGCCGAACAGATCGACGCGCGCCGCTGGCAAGCCGTGCTTGATCGCGACGGCTCGCTCGACGGCACGTTCGTTTTCGGGGTGTCGAGCACCGGCATCTTCTGCCGTCCTTCGTGTCCGGCGAAGCGCCCGCGCCGCCAGAACGTGCTCTTTTTCGACCGTGCCCTGCAAGCCGAGCAGGCCGGCTATCGCGCGTGCCTGCGCTGCCGCCCGAAGGCGGTGGACGGGAACCCGCAATCCGCGCTGGTGCGGGCGATGTGCCGCTACATCGAGCAGCACATCGAAGACCGCCTGACGCTCGGCCTGCTGGCGAAAGCATTCCGGCTGAGTCCCTTTCACTTGCAGCGGACGTTCAAATCGGTGCTCGGCGTGTCGCCCAAGGCCTATATCGACGCGTGCCGCCTGCGGCAAGTGAAACAGAATTTACAAGCGGGCCTCTCCGTGACCACGGCGCTCTACGCCGCCGGATACGGCTCCAGCAGCCGGCTCTATGAGCGCACCGCCACGCAACTCGGGATGACGCCGGAAAAGTACCGCCGTGGAGCCGTGGCCGCTGTCGTCCGCTACACCATCGCGAACTCGCCGCTTGGACGCATGCTGATCGCGGCCACCGACAAAGGAATCTGTTCGATTCAATTCGCCGATGACGATGGACAACTGCAGCAAGGCCTGATGCGCGAGTTCCCCTTCGCCACTCGCCGCCGCGACGATGTCGGCATGGCGGAATGGCGCGTAAACCTGACGCGCTTGATGGAGGGACGCGAGGCAAGTCCGTCTCTCCCGCTCGACATCAGGGCAACCGCATTTCAACGCAGAGTCTGGGAAGCCCTGCAAAGAATTCCCCGGGGAGAAACCCGCTCCTACAGCGCGGTAGCGAAAAAGATCGGCATGCCAAAAGCCGCGCGCGCCGTGGCCCGCGCCTGCGCCACCAACCCGGTCGCCGTCGCCATCCCCTGCCACCGGGTCGTCCGCGAAGACGGCAATTTAGGCGGCTACCGCTGGGGACTGGAGCGAAAGGAGCGATTGCTGGCGATGGAGAAAGAGGTGGGAACGTAGGGCACTGCTTGTGAAGTTCTGAACTTGAGGCCTTTCTGCTTTTAACGGACCACCGCACGCCTGCTTTGCGGAGAGCACGGCGACAACCTTGTCAGCGTTTTTGTTCCTCGTACTGTTGGCTCTTGGAGTGATCAGCGCAAACATGGGATGTAAACTCCTTGTCGCGCTGCAACTCGAAGACGCGCATCATCTCATCGAAAGATGCGCCAGTGGGCGGACCGGAGGGTTTGAATCGCCAGCCGCAGTCAGTACAACCAAAACCTCGAAAACGCTGTTGTTCAATCCACACCAGTTTCCGGCTCATGGCCACCTTTGTCGCTGCGCCCCCAACGTTGTCTGACCGCAATGCCTAGCAACCTCTTGACAGGGGACAAAACTTCCTGGTTCGCCACAACGTGAGCGGTATCCCCCGCACAAAGAAAGATGGTTTGTTTCTTCTGCAAAAGCACAAATTTGCTGTCCTCAACGATGGTTGCGAGGAATGCGCGGGATCGAAATCGCGCCTCATCCTGGTCATGCAACCGAAGTCATGGTCGGGTGCCCTCCCCCTCAAGAGAGCGTCAGGAACGATTGCTGCAGCATCGATTACTTCCTGAGCGTCTCGGTCACCCGAACCGCCAACCATCCTAGCGCGGCCCGAATCATACGGGTGAACTCTTAGCAGGTCTTAGGGCAACGCAGGCAGTGTAAATAGCTGATAGCACGACCCTTAATGCATGCATACCCAGCGGATCGCGGCTGTAGCCTGGGCTCGTACAGATTTTTAGTTGCAGGAAACGATTCTTTAGGGTACGATTTTTCGCGTACGGATACGAATTTCAGAGGAAAGGAGCGCCGCCGAAATGGGACGAAATGGAAACGGAAACGGCATGCACTATGAGTCGGTGAATCGGGCGGATGTTCCGGAGGGCCGTAAAGGAAAACATCGCAAGGCGGTGGCGGACATTCTGGCCGACCTTTCAAAGCTGAAAACCCAGCAAGCGGTCAAGATTCCGCTGATCAGCCTGAACGGGGAGAAGATGCAGAATCTTCGCTCTGCTCTGAACCGAGTAACACGCGACAAGAACATCCCCGTGGTAACGTCGAGCGACGAGAAATACCTGTACGTTTGGCGCGCCGACCCGCCCAAGAACACGGGAGCAACCGAGTAGGAGGCCACTCAGCAGCCGAGAATTGCTGCAATGCTTCGGACTGTGGCGAATCCTTTTGCCGTGCCTTTCCAGTAGTACGTTCCCGGTTTGAGCTTGAACCTAAAGTGCTTGAGGGATCGGTCGTCAGTAGAGGCCACGCGCACTTTGCCGCCGCTGGTGTTCCGCGTCAGCAACTAATGCCACGAACATATCGGAAAGCGCGTGTTCCGTGAGAAGCACTTCCATCCTGGACTTCTTATCGACTCGCATCACAGAGCAATCGGTTATCGCGGTTGCGGGTGAAGTGAGCTCTTTTGAACAGACCTCCCAAGTCGACCCTGACTAGCATGATGGAGAAAGACTGAATCCGCATGTCGTCTACCGGAGACCAATCAGCGGAAGGAATAACCTCGCCCGACGTGACGAACGAGGGGCGCATAAAATCACCGCGATGGAGGCAACACCATGAAACAAGTTGGACTTATCGTTCTCAGCACGGGTGTTCTGCTCCTTCTACTCTTAACCGTTGCTCCCACGTACGCACAGCAGGAGCAACATGAACAAGAGGCTAAGGCCCCGAAAAAGGAGCAGCAGGCTAAGCCTGAAAAGCAGCAGAAGCAAGCCAAGGGTCAGCAGGAGCAGCAACAGAAACAACAGCGGCAACAAGTCAAGTCCGAAAGACAGCAACAGCAGAAGCAAGCCAAGGGTCAGCAGGAGCAGCAACAGAAACAGCAGCAGCAACAAGTCAAGTCCGAAAGACAGCAACAGCAGAAGCAAGCCAAGGGTCAGCAGGAGCAGCAACAGAAACAGCAGCAGCAACAAGTCAAGTCCGA
>JAIQFO010000035.1 GCA_020073215.1 Terriglobia bacterium
GACATCTTGTCTTCCTGGACGCGCAGAATCTGGCGGAGCGTATCCATCTGCCGGCTCATGTGCTCCATCATGTCGTGGACGGCGTTGACCTTAACGTCGCCGTGCTGGTAGCGGTCGAGAGCGAAGCGGATGGCCATGCCCTCGGCGGCCTTCATAAGCAGCGGAGTGTCGTTGCTGTCCGGGTCGTTGTTCACAGCGGCTTTGGCGGCGAGACTCTCGAGCAACTGGGCGAGATTGACCTTGGCGCCTTCGGGAGCCTTGGCGACCTCGGCTTGGATATCTTCCGGGGAAGAGTTGGGGTCGTGCAACGCCTTGCCAAAATGGGTGAGCAGGCGGATCGTCTGGATCACTTCCTCTTCCTGCAGAGGAACGACGCCACCCGACCATGCGGCGCCCGACTGGGTTCCAGACGATGCTCCGCCCGAGCCCGTGCCGCCGGGAATGGGGACGCTCGGGACGCTGCCGAGGGGCGCGCCTCCGGGCGCACCGGAACCGCCGGCGCTCGCTCCCTGGGCAGCGGCGATCAACTGCAAAAGCTTCTGCGGATCGCGGAGCCACTCTTTGGCTTCGGGGCCCAGAGCCTGAGCCGCCAGTTGGGCGGCCATGGAAATCTCGCCGGTGGCGGGATCGGCGGCGACGAACTTGACTTCATTGATGCGGATGGAGGAATTCTTGTTATCGCCGAGGGTTTCCTTAATCTGCTTCGCGAAGTCCTGGGCTTTGGAGCCCCCCATGGCAAAAGCGCGGACCAGCCGGGTAAAGTCGTCGAGCGTCACCTTGTTCGAGAACAGGATGCTGGAGAGCCCGGCGGCCGTCAGCAACTGGGCGAAGCTGCGCTCGGCCTGTCCGGCTTCGAGCGGGATGCCGTCGAGAAGCAGCTTGTTGTCGGAAACGCCGAGCAGAAAACCAGTGTCACCGCTTTTGGGCAGCGCTTGCTGGAGTTCGTTCCAGGCGGTCTGGAACTGGTCCACGCTGCGCTTGTGCTTCACTCCATAGAGCCGGGTGTACTTAATCAAGATATTGAGGCTGTGGAGGAACGAGCGAGCGGACGCGCTGCGGCCGGCATCGGTTTGCGCGACGTTGGCGATAACAGACTCCTCTCGGAATAAAGTTCTCCCACAGACTAAGCGGGAGAGTGACCATAATGCACGATTACGTAGGTCACTTAGCCGAACATAAGGACAGGGACGAATACACGGAGGTACAGACCCTTTGGGATATGGGCGCGCTACACTGGTGTCACGAACGCAGTTGCCAGTACCCGGTACCCAGTACCCAGATGAAGATTAGCGTGCTTTTCTTTGGAGTTTTGAAAGATGTGCTCGGGCGGTCGGTCGAGGCCGTTGAGCTGCCGGAAGGGGCGCGGGTCCGGGAAATGCTCCTTCATTATGCGCGAGAGGCTCCGCGATTTGAGGCGATGGCACCGTCACTGGCGATTGCGGTGAATCAGGAGTATTCGGGATTGGACCGCGTGCTGCGAGAGGGCGATGAAGTCGGGCTGTTGCCGCCGGTGAGCGGTGGGTCTTCAGAGGGCGGCTCGGCGGAGGACGGCGGTGAAGTTCGCATTGTTCGCGAGCGGATTGATCGGGAGGCAGTGGTCGGGCGGCTGAAGCGGACGGCGGATGGCGCGGCTGTGATTTTCGACGGCGTGGTGCGGGACAACACGCGTGGGCGGCGCACGCTCTATCTGGAGTACGAAGCCTATGAAGCGATGGCGCTGAAGCAGATGGAATCTCTGGCGGTGGAGGCGCGGGCGCGTTTTGGGGTGCGGGGAGCGTCGATCGTCCACCGGTTGGGGCGGTTGGAGATTGGCGAGACGAGCGTGCTGATCGTGGTGGCAGCGGCGCATCGGGGCGCGGCGTTTGAGGCGTGCCGGTGGATCATCGACACGCTGAAGAAGGCGGTTCCGATCTGGAAGAAAGAATACTTTGAAGATGGAGCGGTGTGGGCGGACGGAGAGGCGTTTCCCGAAGAAATTCGACGGGCGGAAGGAACAGCGGGGGAGCCGCCCGCATCATAATCATTGAATCATTGAGGCATTAAGTCATTGAAACCTTGGCATCTTGTGACTCAGCACATCCTAGGGGCGGCATTCGTCTTCGTCCTGATCGTTTGTTCCGGCGCGTCATTGATGGCCCAGGAACCGGAAACGACGATCAAAGTCGACGTGAAGCTGGTGAACGTGTTCGTTACGGTCACGGATGCGCACGGGGCACCGGTACCGAACCTGCAGAAAGGAAATTTTCTGCTGAAAGAAGACGGCAAAGAACAGAAGATCGCGTTCTTCAGCCGGGAATCGGCGCTGCCGTTGTCGATTGTGCTGGCGGTGGATACGAGCCTGAGCACGCGCAAAGATCTGCCGCTGGAGCTGATCTCGGCGCGCAAGTTTGCGCACGCGATTATACGGCCGCAGGACGGGCTGGCCTTGTACAAGTTCAGCGAGGTGGTGGACCAGGTGGTGCCCTTCACCTCTGACTTGAAAAAGATCGACGCCGGACTCGACCGGGTGCACAATGGCGCGGCGACGGCGCTCTACGACGCGATCTTTCTGGGGTCGCAGGCGCTCGACCGGCGGCAGGGAAGAAAAGTGATGGTGGTGATCACCGACGGCGGCGACACGGTGAGCCAGGTGGACTACAAAGAGGCGCTGCGCGCGGCACAAGAGGCGGAGGCGATTATCTACAGCATTATTATCGTGCCCATTGAAGCGGACGCGGGTCGGGACACGGGCGGCGAGCATGCGCTGGTTCAGGTCTCAAACGACACAGGCGGGAAGTATTTCTATGCCACATCGCTGCCGCAACTGGACAGCGCGTTTCAGAAGATCAGCGACGAACTGCGAACGCAGTATCTGCTGGCGTACTATCCGTCGGAGCGCTATTCGGATTCGGAGTTCCGGCAACTGCGGGTGGATTTGACGAATGCGCCCGCGGGAGGTCCTTATCAGTCGCATTACCGGGCGGGGTACTACACGCGGAAGGGGACGTTCTGAGGATCGTCTATAGAGACGCGGCGTGCCGCATCTTCGGCCGTGGCAATCTAGACAGTGCGCGCGGAGACGGGACAAGTCCCGTCTCTACAGAACACAGGTTTACTCCCGCGTAAAAGCGCCATACATCGCCCCGGGGAAGTGGGCGCATCTAGTAAACTGTTCTATTCGATTTCAGTCGAAAATCATTGCAGTGTAAAACTAGACCCTTAGACGCGGAATCGCTTCCCGGTTCTACTTGAGGTTCTGCCCCCAGGAGAGTGGCATTTTGTTGGATCGCTCTGGCTTGCGTGTTCGTCGTTCTGTGTTCATTCGCATCGGCCTCTTGCTCTTCGTAGTTGCCGCATTCACTGTTTTATCTATGGTTTCGTTGTGGGCGCAGGAAGAAGCCCCGGAAAACCCGACCACCGGCACCATTCAAGGCACGGTGCGGGATGACGTCGGGAGCCCGGTGGAAGGGGCGCGAGTTTTGTACAGCTCGGCGGCCACCGACACCAAGGGGGTGACGCGCTCCGGCAAGGACGGGGCGTACGTTACAGAACCGGTGCCGCCAGGCGCGTATGTGGTCCGAGTGGAAGGCCGCGACATGGCGCCGGTCGAGACCAGCGTCACGGTAACGCTGGGGGCGGCAGCGACGGCGGATTTCAAGCTGGAATGGATCAATCCCGGACCGGTGCGGCTGGAGAGCAAGTTCGGCGGCACGATCGCCGACAGCCTGCCGATCAACGGGCGGAATTATCTGAACGCGGGACAGCTTGAGCCGGGTGTGCAGGCGGTGGATGGAAGGATTTTGGATCCGGGCAAGAGTGGGTTCCAATCGCTCTCGATCAACAGCCAACTGGGGCGCACGACGCACTACGATGTGGATGAAGTCGAGTCGATGGATTAGACCCGAGGCGCCTCCACGCTGAACCTGCCGGCCGATGCGGTGCGGGAAGTGATTGTCTCGCGCGCCAACCCCGAGCTGTTTCAGTCGCTGAACGCAGCTGGGGCGGTGCGCGTGACCACGCGCTCGGGCGAAGATGAATGGCACGGCGATCTGTTTGGAAATCTCCGCGACAGTACCGCCGGACTCGCGGGGTTTCCGTCGGGGCGAGCGAAGTACAGCCGGCAGCAGTACGGATTTGGAGCGGGCGGCGCATTGATTCAGGACAAGGCGTTTCTATTCATCGGCGGGGAACGCACGAAGCAGGATGGAGTCTTGCCGATCGCGTCCCAGGATTTGATTTTGCCGTCGACGGCCGGTTCCCCGATTTTCAACACCACCGCTCTGCGCCGGGCGGACTTTCGTGAGAACACGCTGACAGCGCGCCTCGACTACAACCTGAGCGACAGCGCAAAGGGGTTCGTGCGGCTCAGCTATGACAACGCGAACGAGATTGGGCCGCCCGACAGCCAGTCGAATTTTCGCAATCAGTGGAACGTTCCGGCGGCGGTGGTGGGACTGGATTGGAACCGGGGACGGTTTGTGCACAGCGCGCGCTTCGGCTACCAGAAGATGGTCGATGCCATCAATCCGGCGCTGGGCGATTCGACGATTGTGCCGGGGGCGCCGCTGCTCCACATGCAGATTGGATCGGCGGCATTCGGGCCGAGCGTGGAGGGTCCACGACAGACGATTCAGCGCGACCTTTTCGGGCGCTACGACAGCAGCGCGGTTTACAAGGCGAAACACACGATACGTTTCGGAGGAGCGGTTCATCGCATCACGCAGGGAGATTTTTATGCGCCGGGAAATTATGCGTCGGTGACCAGTTCGAACGGGCTCGACGTGATCAACGCCATTAACGGCAACCCGACCCTCGTGCCGCTTTACCCAGGCGATCCGCGCGGGGCGGCGGACGATCCGCTGAACTATCCGGTGGGAACCGTCACGATTTTCAATGGCCTCGGAAACTTCAGCGAGAACTCGGTCTTCAATCGCTCGACTGGCGGACACTTCGACACGCGGATCGAGGGCTACCTCGGCGACACCTTCAGTTTGTTCCCAAATGTGAACCTCAGCTTTGGCGTGAACTATGTTCGGGATACCGGGCGCAACAACAGCGATCTGCCGGCGGTGCCGTGTTCGGCGATCAACCGGGGCATCGTGCCGCAATCGGTGCCGTGCCCGAGTGGCTTGATTCTCGATCAATTCGGCCTGATCGCAAACGCGGTCCCGCCGGGCCCCACGCATCAGTTTCTCGGACAGACCGTGAACCAGCCAGATTGGAATTTTGCTCCGCAATTCGGTTTGGCGTGGGATCCAGGACACAATGGGCGGATGGTGGTGCGGGCGAGCGCGGGGATGTTCTATGACAACTTTCTGCTGCAGAACGCGTATCAGGATCGCATTAACCGGTTGTCGAACGGGCAATACAACCGCAGTTTGACGCTGTGTCCGACAACGTCCGTCTTATTTCCGGATGGATCGGTGGTGAGTTCCGTCGCCCAAGATCAAGTTGCGATTTCGCAGATATGTGGTCAGCCGATCGGGGGCACGATTTTCAATACCCTGGACCAGCCGGTGGGCGTAGCGACGGCCATTCAGGACTTGCAGGCGCAGTTTGTCGCGGCGCAGTCGGCGGTGACAGGCGGGCAGAACGTTTACTCGCTGGCGAACAGCGTGGCGAATTTTGGAGGGCTGCTGGCGCCCGGTTTCAAGACTCCCCGCGTGGTGCACATGGACTTCGGAATTCAGAAACAGATTGGCGAGCACGGCATGTTCTCCGTCGACTATGTGCGCGAGATTGGGACGCAGTTTCCGCTGGGAATTGATACCAACCACGTGGGAGATTCGAGCCTGCTGACGGACGGCCACAATCTGAACCCGCTGCTCAACACGTATCAGGCGGAGTTGGATGCGATCAATGCGACGCTGGCCGCGAATCCGTTATCGGTGAACGCGCAATGTCCGACGCTGCATCCGGCGCTGTTTGCCGGCAGCAGTTCGCAGGCTGCCGTGACTTGTTATCTGGCTGCGGTGCCGGGAGCGACCATCACCGATTTCGCGCGCCAGGGGCTCGATTCGTCGAACGCGTACTGCGGACCGTTTCCGTGTTCGGTGCTGGGAAAGCAGCAGGCGTCGTTCGGCGGGATCAATCCGGCGGTGGGGTCGAACGTCATGTACTTTCCGAGCGGGCGGTCGCAATACCAGGGACTGCATCTGGCGTACAAGACGAGCGTGGCGAATCCGACAAAGCGGGTGCAGCGACTGGACATTGCAATGGCATACGCGTGGTCGCGCTACCGGACTAACCTGGCCGAGCCCAACGGCAGCGGCGGAGATTATTCGCTGATGGGTGTGGCGGAAGATTACAACCGGCCGCACCGGGGGCATTTCGGGTCGTCGGGCCTGGACCGGACACACCAGTTTACTTTCATTCCGACAGCCGAGTTGCCGCGCGGGCTGCGCCTTTCGATGATCGCGCATCTGGCGTCGCCGCTTCCGCTGAGCCTGTATATTCCGCAACAGGACGGGGGCGGAGTGGCGGGGGAAATTTTCCGCAGCGATATTTCCGGCGACGGCACCGTCGGCGATCTTCTGGGGTTCATCGGAAGCACGGGAAAATACTCGACGAGCAAGTTGACCCAGTTGCTCACGTATTACAACACAACATTCGGCGGGAAGTTGACACCGGCGGGCCAGGCGCTGACCAACGCCCAGTTGTTCACCGGGCAACAGCTGGTGGCACTGGGGGCTTATTCGCCCGTGATTCAGGGGCTGCCAGGGCATTTTGCCGGAGCGACATGGCTGAAGACGATCGATTTGCGGTTGAGCTGGCCGTTCCGGGTCGGGGAGCGGGTGAAGCTGGAACCGAACGCGTCGTTGTTTAACGTTTTCAACTTTGCCAACTTCGGGGGCGCGGGGAACCAGCTAAGCGGCGTGCTGAACGGCGCGCCGGGCAGTTCGCTGAACAACGCAACTTCGGCGGGATTTTGCGGTAACTCCAGCACGTTCTGCACTTCGAGGCTGGACCGGGTTCTGGCCGGTTCGGGCACGTACGCGAACGGGGCTCCGCGGCAAATGGAGTTCGGAGTAAGGATCACGTTCTAACGTTGCTTTCGCAAACGGGTTTTGGGCTGGGCACGGTAATGGGTTTTGGGTAGGGCGCAGCTTTAACCGGTTGCGGAAAAACTCAGGTTCGTATTCCAGGTTCGTATCAGGGTATCGCTTTAGCGATACCGCAAGTTCTTCAAAAATCAGACGCCCCTTTAGGGGCTGGCGGCGGTGGCGTTTATCTTCAGGCAGTCGTGCCGTGGTTTGTATCCTTGGAGGCGTAATCGGGAACATGAAAAATCTTGTCTACTTCGCTCTGTCAGTCCTCTTTCTTCTGGGCATTGCTTCGGCGCAGAATATCCCGGCGGTCGATGTATTCGGCGGCTACTCCTACCTGAGGTTTGACGTGCCGTCGAGCGCGGAAACGGCGTCGCAGAAGCTGAAGCTCAATGGCTGGGAGTTTTCCGCCTCGGTAGGCTTGTTTCATCGCCTTGGGGTGGAGGGGGACTTCAGCAGCCACCATCGCAGCGATTGCGGCGGTATTCTGGGATTGAAGTGCGACAATTTCTCCTGGGGGCTTGGGCCACGCTACACGATTGGGAATCGCTCCAACAAATTTACCGGTTTTGTGCACGGCCTGGTGGGCCAAGACCGGGCGGATGTTCTTGCGCTCAGCGGGACTACGGTGTCCGATACGTCTTTCGCGGCGGCGATGGGCGGCGGCGCTGACTACTGGATCTTTCGTCATGTCGGAATTCAGTTCGGGCCGGTCGATTATATTTTTGCCCGCCACTTGAACAGCTTCGGCGCGGCGAACCAAAGCGACTTCCGGGTTGGTGCGGGAATCGCTTTTCGCATTGGCGGGTTCCCTCCGTCCGAGCCCAAGGCGCCGAAGGAACCCAAAGCGCCGAAGGAACCTAAGGAAAAGTCAACGTCCCATCGTTCCTGGAAACGACCCTGGCATAAGACCAAGTCTGCGCCATCCGAGGGGCAACCGTCTGAGACGCCTGCTGAGAGCCGATCTCCGGTTCCGGTGACGTCCGCCCCGGAACCGCCCCGGAAACCGGCGAGTGTGCCGGCACCCGCCCCCAGTCGCGGGATGCAGGTCCATCCGCTCGGCATCGTGGCTGCGCCCCAGGAATTCGACGGAGCGAGAATTGTCTCGATCGAGCCGGGAAGCGTCGCCGAGATGGCATCGTTGCACGTCGGTGATCTCATCAAGGCGGTGGATGGCAAAGCCGTGCGGACACCGATGGAACTGGCCGCGGAACTGGCGGACAAGACCGGGAAAGTTCGCATCAGCATTCTGCGAGGCAAGCTGGCGACGGAAACGGTAATCATGTTGGGCGGCCACTGAGAACGCCGCAAGCCTGGAGGGAATCGCCAGGGTTTGGCGAGATAGTTTTGGGTGCCGGTCTTAGACGGCACCCTTTTGTGAACGACTTGGGGGCTGCGCTACGTTTGCTACCCGGTCGAGACCGACGAACTCACGGGCGCGATTTCGGAAACCAGATTGCCGTCTTGCGAAGGGCCGTGCAATCCGCACTCGGTCTTCTGAAAGCCTGCCCATCGTCCTGACCTGGGATCTTCTCCGGGCAGAACACTGCGCGTGCAATGGGTGCATCCGAAGCTGGGATAGTTCTGATCGTGGAGAGGATTGTAGGGAACGTTGTGTTTACGAACGTAACGCCAGACCCTCTCCGAAGTCCAATCGACCAGGGGATTGACTTTCACCAGGTGAAACTTGGAATCCCATTCGACTTTGCGCGCCGTCGCTCGCGCCGAGGTTTGATCGCGCCGGATGCTCGTGACCCAAGCCTGCAGCCCAGACAGTTTCTTGCGCAGCGGCTCGACTTTCCTCAGGTTGCAGCACGCATCCGGGGAGTGGCTCCAGAGCTTCGCGCCGTGACGTAGCTCTTGTTCTTCGGGCGTGAGCTCCGGCTTCAGCCGCTCGACGGCGATTCCATATCGCTTCTCTACCTGCTCGATGAGGGAGTAGGTTTCAGGAAACAGAAAATCGGTATCCACGGTGAACACGCGCAGAGCCGGCTGCAGACGCGCGGCGATATCTATCAACACCATTCCTTCCACGCCAAACCCCGAAGCAATTTCGACGTGGTTCCGAAAGGTGGTGAATGCCCAACGCAAGACGTCTTGAGCGCTCCACTGCTCTGCCAGTAGATGGATTCTTTCTACTTCTGACTTCATGCTGTCCGCCCTTCATCAATCAGTGAATGAACCGCTTCCACTGGGAAGTTCTGCTGCAGGAAATTGGAATTCCGTGAAATCGACTGTTTGAGCAATCTGTCGTGAGTCGCATGCCGTACTACTTCGCCGATCACAAGCAGAGTCGGAGCAGGCAACTGCGGCGCTCCCGGCAGGTTCTCCAGGTCGGTCGTGAAGACCTGTTCTTGCGCGGTTGTGGCGCGCGAAACCACGGCGCAGGGTGTTTCGCTTGCCAATCCCGCCGCGCGCAGCTTTTTCGAGATCTTTCCGTATTGGTAACCAGGCATATAGATCACCAGCGTGGCTCCGCTCGAAACCAGAGCCTGCCAGTTGGTCGGATCGCCTTCCACCGCGTGATGCCCGGCAAGAAAGATGAGGGCGTGAGAGGAGCGGCGGTCCGTCAATGGAATCTCGGCGGACGCACAGGCGCCCAGAGCGGCCGTAATGCCGGGCACGATTTCGAATTCGATGCCGGCCTCGCGGAGGGCCGCAATTTCCTCTGCCGCACGCCCGAATACCAGAGGGTCTCCGCCCTTTAGCCGCACCACTCGAAGCCCCAGAGAGGCCAGGCGCACCATGAGGAAATTGATGTCCGCTTGAGTGACGTTTGTTTTCCCGCAGCGCTTGCCGACGTTGTAGCGCTCGGCATGGGGCGGAGCGAAGTTAAGGATCTGCGGACCCACCAGATCATCGTGCAGCACCGCGTCCGCATTTTTCAGCACGCGCGCCGCTTTCAGAGTTAGCAATTCCGGATCTCCGGGTCCAGCGCCAACGAGATAAACTTTGCCTTTCATACGATCCCAACCTCCTGCAGCGAATTCAACCTTCAATACCGTGTGGTGCCAGTCCGGCGGGAATATCCCGGACGGCTGCTTCCACCGCTTCTCCCGCCAGAAATGTGCGCAGTTCGTCGTCGCCGTGGCGGGCAAAGAACTGGCGCAGATTTTCGCCCGGCAATTGCCGCTCGAGATAGCGGCGCAGCAGGCGCTCAATCGCATCGGGGACTTCGCTGGCCAGGCACCGATATCCAACCGGACGCGCCAGCGATTGGTGCAGGCCGACCCCGCCACCGAGGCAGAAGTAGTACGCGTCTAGCATCTGGTCTCGAACCTTGATCTTCTTGCCCTCGATTCCGATGTCGGCAATCCAGTGCTGACCGCAGCTATTGGGGCAGCCCGTAACGTGCAGCCTGAGGTGCTGCGCGAATCCGGGCAGGCGCTCGTCGAGTTCGTCGACCAGCCATCGGGAGAAACTCTTGGTTTCGGTGATGGCGAGCTTGCAGAATTCGGTCCCGGTGCAGGCGACCACGCCGCGCCCGAACGGCGAACCTCCTACTTGAAGTCCGATTCCAGCCAGTTCTTTGGCCAGCGACTCCGCCTGCAGTTGGGGCACGTTCACGATGAGAAGGTTTTGCATGTTCGTGGTTCGCAATTCGCCATTTGCAAAACGCTCGGCGAGATTCGCGGCAGCATCCATCTGATCGGCGGTGATGCGACCGCGCAGAACCGACGCGCCGACGTAGCAGTAGCCGGCCTGTTTTTGCGGGTGGATTCCAGTGTGGTCGCGGTAAACATCGTCGGGAACCTTCTCCTCGACCCTTGGTTCCAGGGCGTAGCCCAGCCGCCGCTCGAGTTCCTTCTGGAAACCCTCGGCAGTCCAGCCGTTGCGCAGAAAGAGGAATTTCAGGCGGGCTCGCTCGCGATGCTCGCGAAGCACCTCAGATTCCCGGAACAGTTCCGCAATCGCTCGGAGCACGGATTGGACTTCGTGCCAGCGCACAAAGGCATCCAAGCGGGTGGCGAAGTGGGGATCGGTGGAAAGGCCGCCGCCGACCCGCAGCGAGAAGCCCACTTCCGGATTGCCGCGGACCGTCCGCTCGGTCGCAGTCAGACTGATGTCGTTGATCTCTGGATACGCGCACCACACGCGGCATCCGGTGATGGAGATCTTGAACTTGCGCGGCAGGTTGTAGAAGTCGGAGTTGCCCGTGAAGATGCGCGTGGCCCCGAGCGCGAGTGGAGAGGCATCGCAGATCTCGTCCCTGTCAACCCCTGCGACCGGGCAGCCTGTGATGTTGCGGGTGACATCGCCACAGGCGGCCAGAGTATTCAGGCCGCATCCCCAGAGGGATCCCAGGATTTCGGGCAGGCTTTCGATGGTTACCCAGTGCAGCTGGATGTTCTGGCGAACGGTGATGTCGGCGATTCCGCGGGCAAAACGGCGGGTAAGGCCCGCGATGGTTCGGAGTTGGTGAGAGGTGAGCAGGCCATTGGCGATCCGAATACGGACCATGAATGAGGGGACTGCCTTGCCTTCACCGCCTTTGCCCCCGACCACGCCGGCTCCGTCGCCCTGCGTGTAGATGCCCCACCAGCGGAAGTATGTGCCCAGCCATTCCGGCGGGATGGAGTCATACCCGGCGCGCGCGAAGCGGCGAATCTCCTCGAGGCCTTCCCAGGGATTCTTCTCCCGCTTCAGACGCTCGACCCTTTGCGTTTTTGTTTCCTGGTCAGCTTTAGCCATAAAAAAGAAAAACCCATCGCCAGCTTTCTCTGGCGATGGGTTTGGAATATGCCGATTACTTATGAAATTTCTAAGTCAGCAACCTCCCAGTGCCAGAAGACACGGATGCACAACAACAACACATGCAGCAACAAGTCCGGTTCTTCTGGTTTTGAGCGGGCAACATTCGCGTGATCCTAAAGACTTCGATTGACATTGTCAATTTTAGATTCAATCTTTCGTTGTGCGGGCAGCATGCGTACGCAAAGAATTGATCGAGCCAATTCAAATTTGTGATGCTGATTTCCGCGGCCCGAATCCCCGAGGAGCTAAGTCATTTCCTTGACAGGATTTATCCGCTCCGCTCGGGGACGGTCGAGAGGGCCGCCGCAAGACAAATTGCAGCGTTCCTGATTTCTGCCACGGCGACGACATGGAATTCGATTGACGGAGAAAGACGAAGTGTCCTAAGGTCGAATCGTTATGATCTCGTCGAACTCCCACCGCCACAATCATCATCACCATGCGATGAGCGTGTCGGCGGAGAACGACGGATGATAGCCTGAAAGCAGTCATAGGAACTCCGAGCCCGCTGATGCGAACCTCGCAACAGCGGGTTTTTTATTTCTGTTGCGGGCGTTCTGAGCGCCGGGCGAGGAACGGAAAGACGAATGGAACGAGGAGATTGCGATGGAGATCGATTTCGACAAAATGCAAGGCTTGGCGCCCGCCGTGATTCAGGACGCGGCTACCGGGGAGTTGCTGATGGTTGGCTTCATGAACCGCGAAGCGCTGACCACGACCTTGCGGACGAACTTCGTCACGTTCTACAGCCGCACCCGGCGGACGCTGTGGACCAAAGGAGAAACCTCCGGGAATCGTCTGGAGGTGGTGGCGGCATGGACGGACTGCGACCGCGACACGGTGCTGCTGCGGGTCCGCGTGTTGGGCGCAGGCAAGGTTTGTCATACCGGGTCCCGATCCTGCTTCACGCGGGAACTGCCGCTGGGCGCGGCGGCGCTGGCTGTAGAAGAAGAGGCGCGGCGATGAAACTTCGTCTCGGCATTCCCAAAGGAAGTTTGCAGGAAGCGACGCTCAGCCTGTTCACGCGTGCCGGGCTGCGAGTCTACACCAACCCGCGCTCCTACTTCGCCGCAACCGACGATCCTGAAATCGAATGCCTGCTCATTCGGGCGCAGGAAATGGCGCGCTATGTCGAGCACGGCGCCTTGGACGCCGGCCTGACCGGCCTGGACTGGGTGCTGGAAAGCGGCCTCGAGGTAGTCAGCGTGACCGACCTCATCTATGCGAAACAGAGCATGGGAAAAGTGAAGTGGGTGCTGGCCGTGCCCGAGGATTCCGCTTTCCAGAAGCCCGATGACCTTGCGGGCCGCACCGTCGCCACCGAATTGGTGAGCTTCACGCAGAATTACTTTGCCAGCCGGAACGTGCCGGTGCGGGTGGAGTTCTCCTGGGGCGCGACGGAGGTGAAGCCGCCGTTGCTGGCCGATGCCATTGTCGAAGTCACGGAGACGGGAAGCTCGCTGCGCGCGAATCATCTGAGAATCATCGAAACGGTACTGGAGTCAAACACGCAACTGGTCGCGAACAAAGCGGCGTGGGGCGATCCCGCGCGGCGGCGCAAGATTGAAAACCTGGCGGTGATGCTCTGCGGGGCGATGGCCGCTCAAGGCCGGGTTGGGCTGATGCTAAACGTGCGCAAGCCGGATTTGGCCGCGGTTCTGGGCTTGCTGCCGGCGCTGAAGAATCCTACCGTCGCGCCTTTGGCCGATGGCGAATGGGTTGCGATCAATACCGTCATCGAAGAGCAAACCGCCTGGACGTTAATTCCGCAGCTCAAGCTCGCGAATGCGCAAGGGATCGTCGAGTATCCGCTGAACAAGGTGGTGATGTGATGAAGATGATGATGCGCATTCTGGAAGGGCTGGCGAGGGACCGGTTTGTGCGTGCGGTGGAGGAGCGCGGGGCGCACGACCTTACAGAGGTTGAGCCGGCGGTGCGGCGCATCGTGAGCAATGTCCGGCGGAAAGGCGATTCTGCCTTACGCCGATACGCGGAGCGCTGGGACGGGTTGGGCAACAGAGAGCCGGTGCGCGTGCCCGAGACTGGCCTGCAGGAAGCATGGCAGAGAACTCCCCCGGAACTGCAAGACGCGATCGCGCGGGCTGCAGGCAACATTCGCACTTACTGCGAGTGGCAGAAACCGGAGGAGTGGCGGCGCGAAATTCAGCCCGGAGTTTCGGTGGGACAGTTGGTCCGCCCCATAGAAGCGGTAGGGTGCTATGTTCCCGGCGGCCGCTATCCGTTGCCTTCGACGTTGCTGATGACGGTGATTCCGGCGCAGGTCGCCGGCGTGCCGCAGATTCGCGTGGTGTCGCCGCGCCCGGCCCAGGCTACTTTGGCGGCTGCCGCATTCCTCGGTGTGCGCGAGTTCTACCGAGTTGGCGGAGCACAGGCAATCGCAGCGCTGGCCTACGGAACCCAGAGCATCCCGCGCGTGAACAAGATCGTGGGTCCCGGCAACAGGTACGTAACCGCGGCCAAGAAGCTGGTTGCGTTCGATTGCGCCATCGAGTTCCTGGCTGGTCCTACCGAAGCCGTGTTCCTTAGCAGGGAGGGTGAGGGCGACCCGGTTTTCATTGCAGCCGATCTGGTGGCGCAGGCCGAGCATGATCCCGACGCGCTGTGCATCTTGATTACGAGTTCGCGTCGATTCGCGAAGACTGTCCAGACGGAAGTGCGGCGGCGCACGCATACCAATCCAATTGCTGCCGACTCACTTTCCCGTCGCGGGGCCATCCTTCTGGTTGCTTCGCTCGATCAGGCGGTCGAGACCGCGAACCGCATCGCACCCGAACATCTCACGCTGCCGTCGGCGTTCGTGCCGGCGGTACGGAACGCGGGGTCGATTTTCGTAAACGAGTACACGCCCCAGTCCGCGGGCGACTACATCTCGGGTCCAAATCACGTTTTGCCTACCGGTGCGATGGCACGCGTGCGCGGCGGCCTGAGCGTGCTGGATTACGTCCGCATCGTCTCGTGCCAGGAAGTTTCCCGGGAAGGCATTCGCCGAATCGCAGCGCCAGCGATGGCGCTGGCCGAAGCCGAGGGCCTGCGCGGACACGCTGAGTCGTTGCGGGTGAGATCCTCTTATGCTTGAGGCCCGCACTGCAGTGAAGAGCTTGCATGCCTATCGGCCGCCCCTGGCCGGTCGTCAGGGACTGCGTCTTGACTTCAACGAGAGCACGATCGGATGCTCGCCGCGCGTGTTGGCGCGGCTGCGTTCGCTGGATGCCGAAGTCCTGGCACGCTATCCCGAGCGCGAACCGATGGAACGCCACGCCGCCGATTTTCTCGGACTCAATGCCGCTCAGGTTCTGCTCACGAACGGCGTGGATGAGGCGATTCATCTGCTGTGTTCGACTTATCTCGAGCCCGGAGACGAAGCGATCATCGTCGTGCCCACGTTTGCGCTGTATGCGATCTTTGCTCAGGCGGAAGGCGCTCGCGTGATCGAGGTTCTATCGGATGAGAACTTCGCCTTTCCTTTGGAGGGATTGCTGTCGCGGATCAGCCAACGTACACGGCTCATCGCAGTAGCAAATCCGAACAATCCAACGGGAGCGGCGGTGGCGGGCGAGATGCTGCTGCGGGTCGCTCGGGCCGCGCCCCAGGCGGCGGTTCTGGTGGACGAAGCTTATGTTGAGTTTCATGGAGAGACGATCCTTGACTCCGGCGGCCTGCCTGCGAATCTTTTCGTGGCGCGCACCTTTTCCAAGGCCTACGGGCTGGCGGGGCTTCGCATCGGCATTTTTGCCGGAGATGCGGGACAGATGGCGATGGTGCGCCGCGTCGCTTCGCCCTACAACGTGAATGCGGTCGCGCTGGCGGCGTTGCCGGAGGCGCTTCGAGATCAGGAGTACGTGGAACATTATGTCGCCGAGGTGCGGCGCGGTCGCGAAATGTTGGAGCGGGAACTCAGCCGTCTTGGTCTGCACTACTGGCCGAGCCGCGCCAACTTTGTGCTGGTGCGGATCGGTGCCGCCCACGCGGAATTCGTGCAAGCTTTGCGCACGCGGGGAATCCTGGTGCGCGATCGGAGCTCCGATCGAAGTTCCGATGAACGATGCGAAGGCTGCGTGCGCCTGACGGTGGGATCGGAAGAACATACGCGGACTCTGATTGGCGCGCTGAGGGATGTGGTCGAGAGACTAAGGGAACGCCGTGAGGTGAGGGCGTGAGGACAGCCAAGCTGCATCGCAAGACCGCGGAAACGGAAATTCAAATTGCACTCACGATTGAGGGTCGCGGGAAGTACGAAGTCTCGACGGGAATCCGTTTTCTCGACCACATGCTGGAGCTCTTTGCGCGGCACGGCGCGTTTGATCTGAAACTCCGAGCGGTGGGCGACCTGGACGTGGATCAGCACCACACCGTGGAGGACGTCGGCATTGCTCTGGGCGAGGTCTTCGACCGCGCCTTGGGAGATCGCCGCGGCATTCTGCGTGCCGGTTACTTTGTCATGCCCATGGATGAAACTCTCGGTTTGGCCTCGGTGGATTTCGGTGGACGCGCGGTCGCCGTGGTCGATACCAAGGTCCGCGCGGCGCGAGTGGGCGATCTGCAGGTGGAACTGGTGAGCGATTTCTTCGAAGGCTTTGCGCGGGGCGCGCGCGCCAATGTTCACGCGCGCGTGCTCTATGGACGCTCCAGCCATCACAAGATCGAAGCGCTCTTCAAAGCTTTTGCGCGGGCGCTGCGCGTCGCGTGCTCCGGCGATCGCCGCCTGGGCCGCATGCTCCCGAGCACCAAGGGACTTCTATGATCGCTATCGTCGATTACGGCGCGGGCAACCTGAATTCCGTGAAGAAAGCGTTCGACTACCTCGGCGCCGAAGTCGCCGTGACGGACCAGACTGAGACTGTGGCGGCGGCGGACAAGGTCGTATTCCCGGGAGTGGGGCATTTTTCCTCTCTGCAAGCTCTGAACCGCACCGGTTTGCGCGAGGCCTTGTTGCAAGCCGCCGGCGTCGGCAAGCCGTTTCTCGGAATCTGTCTGGGAATGCAGTGGCTTTTCGAAGGCAGTGAGGAATGCGCCGAACTCGCAGGGGCGGCAATCTTTCCCGGCAGATGCCGGCAGTTTCCGTCCTCGGTGAAGTCGCCACATGTCGGCTGGAATTCTTTGACAATTCAGCAAGGCTCACGGTTACTGCGAGGCGTCGCACAGGATTCCTTCGTTTACTACACCCACTCGTTCCATGCGCCGGTGGTGGCTGGAATGACGGCGGCCAGCGAATACGGATTGCAGTTTGCTGGTGCGGTCGAGCGCGGCAACATTTTCGGAGTGCAGTTCCATCCCGAGAAATCCGGCGAAGTGGGGCTTTCGATTCTGAAGAATTTCTGTGAGGTCTGATCTGAGGTCCGATTTACGAGGTCGAATGTGTTGACCAAACGTATCATCGCCTGCCTCGACATGGACGGCGGCCGCGTCGTGAAGGGCGTGCAGTTCAAGAATCTGCGCGACGCGGGCGATCCGGCGGAGTGCGCCACGACCCACGCCCGCAACGGCGCCGATGAAATCGTCCTGCTCGACATTACCGCGACCAGCGCGAACCGGCGCACCCTGCTGGATGCAGTCCGCAGAACCGCGCGCTCGCTGTTTGTTCCGTTCACGGTAGGAGGCGGAATTCGCCAGCTCGAAGACGCAGCCGCGGTCTTCGATGCCGGCGCGGACAAGATCGCCATCAACTCGGCCGCCGTCCGCGACCCCGCGTTGATCGGCCGGATCGCAGGGCGCTTTGGTTCGCAGGCGGTGGTGGTGGCTATTGATGCCGGAAAAGTTGACGGAGGTTTTGAAGTATTCGTTGCGGGCGGACGCACGCCCACAGGCCGGGATGCGATTCAATGGGCGCGGGAAGCGGCGGCTTGCGGTGCGGGCGAGATTCTGCTGACTTCGATGGACCGGGACGGAACTCAATCCGGATTCGACTGCCAGTTAGTGCGCGAGGTGGCCGAGGCGGTTTCGATTCCTGTCATTGCCTCCGGAGGCGCAGGATCGGCGCTCGACTTCATCGAAGTGTTTCGTGACGGACGCGCGGACGCGGCTCTGGCTGCCTCCATCTTTCACTTCGGCATCGAGGACATCGCACAACTGAAGCACGAACTACACGGCGTCGGCGTTGCGGTGAGGTGGCCATGCTGATTCCGTCGATCGACCTGATGGGGGGCAAAATTGTGCAGTTGGTGCAGGGCGAGAAGAAAGCTCTGGAGTTCGACAACTTCGACTATTGGATCGAGCGCTTCTCCAAGTACCCGCTGGTGCAGGTGATCGACCTCGACGCGGCTCGGGGTGCTGGGAATAACCGGCTCTTGGTGAATCGGATTGTCGAACGGCTCAACTGCCAGGTTGGCGGCGGGATTCGCAGCCTGGAAACAGCGCAGGAACTTTTAGAGGCGGGTGCGCGCAAGGTCATACTCGGCTCCGCGTTGTTGGAAGACGGCAAGGTCAACGCCCAGTTCGCTGCTACGCTGGCAAATGCACTTGGCACTGCTGCGCTGGTGTTTGCCATCGATTCGCGGGGCGGCCGCGTTGCAATCGACGGCTGGCGCAAAGAGACTGCCCTTACCGCGTTCGACATTATTCGCGTGCTCGAACCGTTCTGCGACACTTTTCTATACACGCACATCGATACCGAGGGGTTGATGGGCGGAATCCCGATGGAGACGGTTAAGGCAATCCGGCAATCGACCTCGCGGCGACTGGTGGCTGCAGGTGGAATTACAACTCGACGAGAAATCGACATGCTCGACGCGCTGGGGGTGGATGCCGTGGTCGGGATGGCTTTGTATTCAGGCAGAATTTCCGCTTGAAGGCAGGTCCAGCCCGCGCCGTGGACTTCAGTTGACCGAAATGATTACGCCTCCGGCGAGAATGAGCGCTCCGCCGATCAGAATGGGAAGCGTGGGCGATTGGCCGAACTTTACTCGGGCCACGATCTGCGCCAGAAGGAAGAAAAGGACAACGTAGACGCCAAGCAGTTTGCCGAATTCCCAGCGGGGAGCGTTGACCACCAGTCCATAGGCGGCGAGCGACAGCGCTCCACCGGCAAAGGCGAGGGCGCGGCTCATTCCGGAAGCGCGATAGAGCGCCGACTGAAAGCACGAGTCGCCGTACACTTCCAGGAACGCGGCGATGGTCAGAAGGAAGAGCGCTCCACTGCGGTGCGCGACAATTAGATTGAGCAGGTTTCTCATAGGTCGTGGCGTCCCGCCATGCTAACAGGAATGCCGGTTTCGCCTGGTCTTTTCCTTTCCGGGTTTTCCTTTCTAGGTACGATGAAAAAATTCGATTGGACGCAGCGTCTCTGCCGCATTAGCGTTAGCGGTTGGGCTAATGTCCAAGCGTCATCGATGACGATTCTAGAGCGTTAGAGTTCCTATCTAGCTATTGAGGATTGAAAGAGTATGAAGCTCGCGGGTCTGTTCTTGCTGGTTGCGGGATGGGCGATTGTCGTGGGCGCCGTCGTGCTGCTGCCATCGGCCGGTGGGCGCGTTGGATTCGTGCTTTCCGGAATAGCCGTAGAGTTGTTCGGGCTCGCGCTGACGGTGCGCGCTCATCTGGTTCTGCAGACGGAAGGAGAGTGACGCCTTTCGTGGCTCCTTCTCTTCTCGCTTTCTCTGAAGTCTCCGCGGTGTTCTGTTTGCTCCTCATCCTTCTGGTTCCATTTGCCGGCGCGGGGCTGGCACTGATCAATTCAGGCTTGGGGAGGTCGCGCAGCGCGGCCCACGCCATGGTTGGGGCGCTTTCTGTGACGGCAGTGGCGGTGTTGGTATACGTGATCGTCGGTTTCGCGTGGCAAGGCGCTGCTGGCCGTCCAGATCACGGTTTGGTCGTGGCAGGAAAAACCTGGGGGTGGATTGCGGCCGAACCCTTCTTTCTGCGCGGGCTGCGACTGGACCTTTCTCCAGCGGCGCTGGTGGCCCTGCTGCAGATGTTCAGTGTCGGATTGGCGGGGATGATTCCGTTGAGTTCAGGCGCGGACCGCTGGCGACTGGGCGCGATCTGCGCATCGACGGCGCTGCTGGCAGGGTGGACGTATCCGCTGTTTGCGCACTGGGTTTGGGGCGGAGGATGGCTGGCACAACTCGGCGTGAACGGCGGTTTGGGTCGAGGCTTCGTGGATGGCGGAGGTTCAGGCACCATTCAGGTGGTGGGTGGGCTGACGGCGTTGTCGATCACGTGGATTCTCGGACCGCGGCGCGGGAAGTTCTCGGCCGAGGGAATGCCGACCGCGCTTCCCGGACACAACGTGGTGGTGGTTCTTCTGGGATGCGTGTTCGCGTGGATCGGATGGATGGCGCTGAATTCCGCCGGCGCAATGTTGTTTCTGGGTGTGGAACCTGGGCGCACGGTCCTGATCGCGGTCAATACAACGCTGTGTGCGGCGGCGTCTGGATTGACGGCGGCGGTGGTAACGCGAGCGAGGTTCGGGCGGCCCGACGCGTCGCTCATCGCCAACGGATGGATCGCGGGCCTGGTCGCGAGCAGCGCGGCGGCCGCATTGCTGAAGCCGGCAGCGGCCATGATTGTCGGCGGCGTGGCGGGAATCCTGGTGGTTTGGGTAGCGGACTTCTTGGAGTTCCGGCTCGCGATTGACGACCCGGGCGGCGCGGTTTCCGTGCATGCGGCGGGCGGCCTTTGGGGGGTGCTGGCGGTCGCGCTGCTGGCGGATGCGTTGCCGCGTGGACAGTGGATAGCGCAGGTCGTGGGAATCGCCACGCTGCTCGGGTTCGTGCTGCCGCTTTCCTATGGATTGAACTGGTTATTGAATCGCGTCTACCGCCAGCGGGTGGCACGTGAAGGCGAGTTGCAGGGAATGGATCTGTTCGAGTTAGGCGCTGGCGCTTATCCCGAGCTTGACATTCACGGCGACGAATTCCTGCCGCGTTGAAAGTTGCCAGGCAGTGACGAGAGCGTGTTTCATAAATCGGTTTTTGGGTAGGGCACGGCTTCAGCCGTGCCGTTTAGGGCCAAGGAGAATGCGGGCTTTAGCCCCTGAGGGCCGCGTCTCCCGACCTGAGAAGGGTTTATGAAACACACTCTAGGTAAAGGTTCCGATAGCCCGTTTCCGGACCGTCAGCGCGAACAACTGAAGGGCTCCCGAATTACTCGCGAGGAATCCTTTCGCCGTCGCCGCTCGCTCGCCTTTTTGATTTCGCTCAAATCCGCAACCGGCCGTATCTCATTCGTTCCTAACTTCATGCCTGGATGCTGCGAGATAAGCTGAATGGCACGATTGAGGTCTCGCGCCTCAACGATGAGAAGGCCGGCGAGCTGTTCCTTGGTTTCCGCATAGGGGCCGTCGGTCGTCGCGACTTTGCCGTTTTCCAGTACAGGGTCACGGCGGTCTCCGGAGGCTGAAGAGGTACTTCGGCAGCAACCTGTCCGTTGGCGCGCAGACGGTCGTTATACTCAAAGCATTCGTCGAACATTGCGCGGCGCTCGTCCTTGGTCATCCCTTCGAATTTTCCTGGCTCCATGTATCCCAAACAGATGTATTTCATCCATTCCTCCTTGTTTCCTGTGACTCCTCGTTTCCTGTGACTCAGAGCCGTAGCTCATCGTTCTGTTATCAGATAGTCGTTTGGGAGGCCGAAGATCGACAGCTACTCCATTTTTTCTAATTTCAACTGCCGAATCCGCTCTTGCAGGAATTGCCGCTCTGGTTCCTGTTGGGTCAGGACCCTCATCTGCCTGACTAGTTCTTGGCTGGATGCGCGCGCTTGGCTACCAGCGGGAATAAGCCATAGCGGCCTTCGTTGGGATTTCCCGTGAAGGTTTCGTGGTTGATCTGCTTCAGGATGTCAGCGGGTGGCTCGGTGTTCTCGACAATAAAAAGCTGCTGCGCGCCGATGAATTTCAAAAGATGCTCGTAGAAGCGTTCCTTTAAATCCGTTCCCGCGATTTCTTCATCATCGCCCTGCGGTTCCTTGTAGGCGAGCAGTGGCGAATCGAGGATTACAAAACCGGGATGCGGCATTTCGTTCTGACGGCAATAATCGAGTAGTCCGATGGTGAACGCGGAATGCGTGATAGCACAGAGCCCGCGGCCGCGACTGCCGCGGGGTTTGCCTCCGATTACGAGGTCGCGTTTCGCTTCGTCGAAGTAGGTCGGCGCCGGGTTTGGGAAATGCCAAGCCTCAAGAATGGACTGCACCACGGCTGAGAATTCATCCAGCGTTGATTTCGGAAGATATTGGGCAACGGCAGAGTCTTCTTCGACAGCTTCCTTGACGGCTTTTTTCGATGACCCGTTGGTCGAGATTTTTTCCTTTGTCTCCGTTACACGCTTGTAGAGCGAGAGCGCGGCACGCACGGTGGAACGCTGCTCGACGAGATCGGAGTAGGTCTTTCGCGCCTGAGTGAATTCAGGCGATAGCGCCGCGTCGACGTTCTTCTGCAACTGGCGAAGATCCTTCTCAAGCCGGGTACGCTCGACGCCGTTCGAGTCATGCTCTTTTGTAAGGACGGCAACTGTGTCGCGTAATTCCTTCTGCAACAGTCGGATTTTGGCGATTTCGGCAGCAGCGGCCGTCGTGACGGCGGCGACGTTGCCATCACACTCGGTATCGGTTTTCTGATGTTCGGATGTAGCCCCGCAGAGCGGGCATTTATTAATCGTCAGGAGAATGAAGTACTGACCGGATTCCTCGATAGCCATGAGGCGCTTCAGGTCGGTCGTATACTGCTCATCGAGCAGCTTGAACCGCGCCTGCAGCTCACCGATCTCATTGTCACGCGCCATGAGCGATTTGTATTTCTCGTAGACCTCGCGGCGCGCAGTCGTTGTCTCCGATAGCTGGCTCTCCATAGCGCCGAGGGATTTTTGCACCTCATCGAGGCGATCCTGAATTTTCTTGTCCGTCGCTTCAAGCTCTTCCGGCTGTTCCGTGTGCTTCGCGAGTTCGGCTTCGTAATACGCGAGCATTTGCTTTAGGACTTCCGGCTCGACGGATTCCTGTAGAGCCTTCAACGCCTTGGGCGCTTCAACCACGGATGTATCGTCAAGGCCTGTGAGAACGAGTTTGAAAATTCCGTATTCGCGGGTTTTCTCGATGACCTGGCCGCCTTCCAGCGGAGACGTGGGCTTGCTGATGTCCTGTGCGGTTATGACGCAGAGATGTGCCAGTCCGCGAAATCCGAGGCTCTTCCTCTGTCCCGTCTGGACGCTGTAGAGAATTTCTTTCTTGTCCAAACCGAGCTGCTGCAAAAGCCAGCGCGAGAGGTTCTTGTCGTTCGAGGATGAATGCGAGCCTGCCAGTTTGACTCCGGTTTTCAGGTCGGGCTTGACGCCATTGAGCAAACCTTCAAATCGTAGGAAGCTGCCGCCTTGCATGCTGCGGACGAGCGTATAGTCCTTCTTCGCTGGCGTGGTTAGCCCCAACTCGACCGAATCGTATCCCTGCCGCTCGGGAATGTCCTTGAGCTGATCGCCAGCGCCGAGCATGAAATCAATCGCTTCGACGAGGAAGGTTTTGCCTGTGTCCGATGCGCCCCATAGAACGTTCAGGCCGGGCGCGAATTTGAATTCGGCGTCAGGCTTCTTAGGTCCACGGAAGCGTATGAAGCGCAGCGAAATGCCGTTGAAGCTCACGAGGCGATGCCCGGCCCTTCGTAAAGCTGAAATTCCCTCGTCCACTGGTCATAGACCTTGGACAAAGTTTTCTTGATGTCAGCATCGCTCATGAGGCCGAAAGTCGAAATCACCCACTTAGCACGAAGCTTGAGGTCTTTCAGATAGGCGGCAGAGAGCGCGTCGAGGAAAGGACCGGCCGCCTCGTCGGCTCGATAGCTAAGGCCCGTATCCGATGCGAGGCGTTCGATCAATCCACGGCTCATTATTAATAATAGCCCGCGCTCGATCAGCTGGCGTCGGACGAGAAGCTCTCCGGAGCGAAGCGGAAGAGCGGGGTGAAGGCTAGGCGGCCCTTCGAAGTCGCCGGAGTGGACAATGAGGTAGTCGTATTCGAGGATGCGCTGCAGGTCGAGCGCAGCCGGATACGCTTCGGCGAGAACGATGAGCGCGCGGATGCCTGTTTCAAGCGGACTGTTAAACGGAGTGAGGGAAGCGGTCGCGGGAGCCATTATTTCACCCACACGAAACGGTCTTTATTCGCCAAATGATGGCAGATTCCATGTTTATCCTGCGTCTGCACGCGGACGCAGAGAGCATTGCAGGTGGGGCTGATATTGCCTGCCTGAGTGACGGTCGAGCGAATCCGCGCGAGTGCATCGTCATAGACCATTTCATACGTGTCGACGGTGCCGACGTAAATCTCTTCCGTTACAGCATCAAACATACCAGCATCGACGCTGTCGCGCGCGAAATTGCGCAGCGACTCAGCATGATAAAACAGTTCGCGTGCGCGATTGAAATGCTGCTCGATTTCCGGCCACTGCGCCAGGTCCTTCACTTCGCTAACGGGCACGCCTTTATGATCCGCGTAGGCGGCAAGAAGTTGCTGAACATAACGGCTTTCCTTCGCCTGAACGTCGGCCGGCGGAAGTTCGGCTGCGGGTCGCTCAGGAATGTTGGCCGCGCCGAAACGCCTCGTGTAGTACGGCGTTTTGTAATGAACGCCGATCATCGCGACGACGGATAGCGGCTTGAAGATTTTGAAGTCGAACGCGTCGAGATAGGTTTTCAAACCCCCTTCAAGTTTGATCTCTTCCGTGTCCGTTATCCTTTTCCTGCAATGTTTATCCCAATTGGCGATGAGCTGCGCCTTGAGCTGGGCGGCGTCGGTGAGCAGCTTCTTCAGACTGAGGCCGATGTCCTTTGAGCCAGCGAAATAGTAATTCTCGGGTGGAGGGAATTCCTTGCGGAACGTGTAGTAGATAAGCTTGCCGATCTCTACCCACACGTCGCTTGGAACCAATGCGTCGCCGTATCGCTTGCACTGATAATTGTCCCACGATCCCTCGAAGCCTTTGTCGGTCTTGAAGCCGACTACATCGCGGCCCATGTCACCGGGGCCGGTGAATCTAACCGTGAGTTTGTAGGCCGGCGCAACCGAGGCGACATATTCTTCCGTGAAGCCCTCCCAATCATCGGCAGTAAAAATCTGCACGAGCTTGACGGCCGGAAAATTGGAACCGGATCCGATCTGTGCGAGTGCGCCGCCGAGTTTGAGCAGGCGGTAGTTTCCGGCGATGTCGGGCTCCATCAATCCGTTTCCTGAAAGAATATTTTAATGTGCGGATCATACGCGGTTTTTGGGCGGGTGACCCAACTTTAATGTGATGTTTGCTTGCACCACTCCCACCGAGGGTGCCCCAACGTTGCGTTTTTCGAAGGGGTGGAGAACCCCGGGGACAGACTGCACGTTCCCCGATTTTTCCGGACCCGGGCCACCCTTGCGCTCTTTGCAAGGATGCAAACCTCTCACCTCTGACCTCTGACCTCTAACCTCTAACCTGACTCCATCCCCCGCCGCCCCTCCACCTCCACCCCATCCCGCGCAACACTCCCCAAGCCCCTGCCGCCGAATACCGCACCCGGCACTCCCGTTCAATCAACTCCCCCACCCGCCGCACCGTCCACTTCCTACGCATCACCTGCGGACCCCGCCGCAACTGTTTCTCCACCCGCTTCAGTTGTTCCGCATGAAGCTTCCGCGGTCTTCCCAGTCGCCCCGCCTTCAGCGCCCATACCCCTCCCCGCCGAATCTTCTTCGCCCACTCGTTCACCGATTGCCGGCGTACCCCCAGCCGCCGCGCCACCTCCGCCTGCCGCACGCCCTCCCGAAGCAGCCCTGCCGCCTCCATCCGCCGCCGCTCCAGCCCCGAGAAATTTCGCCGAACCGCCCGCATCCCGCGCATGAATTCACTCTCTCACAGTCTCGTTGATTTGTCAGTTACTTATTGATCAAACAGCGCAAAGTATTGACGAATAAAGACTTTATAAGCAAGTCCTTATTCTTCAAAGACCTGACAGAAAAAGGCCTCTAAGTCTTTGACTTCATTAGACCGAAGCGAGGGGGTATCCAAGGCAGCGATTAAAGCAGGCGACCGCTAGCTGTGGCGCGCGACGTAGAGTAACAGGCCGAAGATCACAATCGGAATCAGCGCGATCAGCACGTAAAAGAGGACTCTCTTCTTCCAGGGAGTCCGGCGATCTTTCCAGTTACGGAATTCCGGGCGGTCGGTGACTCCCACCTGCTCGGGATGCTCGAGATCGCGGGCAAAATCGCGGGCGCTCGGATAACGATTCTTGGGATCGCGCTCCAGGGCGCGATAGATGATCTCCTGTAATTGCGGCGTGACGGCGGGATCGACTTCCCGCGGCGGAACGGGATTGTTCAGCAGGCGGTCGTTCATGATTAGGATGGGATTCGCGCCGGAAAAGGGCACTTTGCCCGTCAGCATCTCGTAGAACATCACACCCAGTGCATACAGATCGCTGCGAGCATCGCCGCGCTGTCCCTTGACCTGTTCGGGAGAAATGTAGTCGGGCGTACCCATGGTCGGGGAGAACTTGGCGAAGGTGATGCGGCGGGCTCCAGCGTTACCGGCGATGCCGAAATCGATGAGCTTGATGTTGTCGTGCTCGTCGACCATCACGTTTTCGGGCTTCAGGTCACGATGCACAACACCGTGCGAATGAATGTAGTCGAGCGCATCGAGGATGCGCAGCGTGATCTGGATGGCGCGCTCGGTGGGCAGCTTCGGCTGTTCTGCGAGGATCTTCCTTAGCAGCCGCCCTTCAACCCACTCCATGACCATGTAGACCTGGCTGCGGTCGTCGTCGGAGAAGACCTTCATCACTCCGGGATGGTCCATCAGCTTGCCGATTTCTTCTTCACGGCGGAAACGATCGAACAGAGCGGGGTCGCTCTCGACTTCGGGATGGGGAATCTTGATGGCAACCGGGCGGCCGTTGTTGAGATCGGTGGCACGGAAGAGGGAAGCCATGCCGCTTCGGGCAGCGAGGCTATCGATGCGGTAGTGATCGAGTTGGTCGCCGGCGTGAAGGACAGTCATCGTTAGTGAATCTGCGAGTGAATCTGCGTCAAAGGCGCTCGGCAAGCAGCGAAACTCCAATCTAGCTTATAGGTCGCCATCATGGCAGAACTTTCGTAAAAAAGGCGTAAGGATGTTTTGCGGTGCCAGAACCGTCCTCGTGCTGTGACCGGACGATTTCGCTCTTGCCATGGCTTTTCTTCCGTGCCTGCCACTGTAGCGCCGCTGTCTCGGCGGCTGTCGGGCGGGCGTCTCGCCTACCGCGCCGAGGGCGAGACGCCCTCGGGACAGCCGGCAAGATGCCGGCGCTACGGTAATCGAATCTGGTTTACACCGGGGGCCTCAGCGCAGTTTATACGGGCGGCCCCGGTACATCCCCATGCGTTCTACGCTGCGGACACGAATGAGCTGCAGACTGATGTTATCGCTGCCATCCTGTTCGTTGGCGCGGTCTACGAGCTCCTGGGCGGCGGCGGCGAGATTGCGGTGGCGGCGCGCGGCCTCGGCCATTTCGGCGGTGGTGACGGCGCCGTGCAGCCCATCGGACGAGAGCAGCAGTACATCGCCGGCTAAGAGTTGGACCTCGTCGATATCGACGTTTACGAAAAGGTTCATGCCGAGAGAGCGGCTGAGAACGTGGCGGGCCGAAGACTCGGCGGCCTCTTTGGCGGTAACCAGACCGAGGCGCTCCTGGTCGGCGGCTACGGTGTGATCGCGGGTGATGGGCTTGGCGTCGCCGCTGCGGATCAGATAGCAACGGGAATCGCCGACGTGAGCTACCGTGGCGCGGTCGAATCGTAACGCTGCGACGACGATGGTTGACGCCATGCCGGTGCCGGAGCGGCCGGAAAGAGCTTCGGATTCGCAGACGCGCGCGTTGGCAGCTCGCACCAGCTCGGTGACCACATCCTTATGTAAGGCTCCGTCTTTGGCGCGGCGGAATCCGGCTAGCGCTTCCTGCACTGCAGCGCGCGAAGCCACTTCGCCCTGGCGCTGGCCGCCGACGCCATCGGCCAGGACGAACAGCCATCCGTGAGAGCGCGTTTGCGCGGGAGAGCCGGGGACTACGTGACCAAGATAGTCCTCATTGTGCGTGCGCACGCGGCCCGTATCGGAGAGCTCGGAGAATTCAAGATCTAACATGTAAAGTACGACGAACAGCGGACTACCTGCCCTTCGATGCTGCTCGGCTTCGGGATGGAACTATCTTACTGAAAGATTGGGTTCTGAAAACTAATCTCGCAGTTGCGGAGGTTCGAAGTCAAAATCCCCACCCTGTCCCTCCACAAAACGGAGGGACAAGGGTGGGGCACCCGCGTCACGCACTTGCCATCGCGAATCTGCTTCAGGTCACGCGAGCGTTGTCGCCCGGTCTTGAATTAGGGTTGTGCGGCCGGACCTCTTACCCACACGGAGGAAGTAGATTCCGCCGTAGATGCCCCAGACCGCGGCGATTCCCAGGGCGAGCAACGGCTCCATTTTCGTGCCGTACCCCATGAACGGTCCGATCAGATAGAAGGCCATACAGGCCAGGTTCGCAATCAATCCGAAGATGGGAATCACCAGATGGCGAATCAGCTTGAACTTTGGGTGCCCGTGGTAGGCGACGATGCAGATGACGCAACTCAGCCCGTACAGCAGGAAGGTCCCGAAGTTCGAGGCCAGCGTGACCGTGAGCAGAGAGTTGGGCAAGGCCGCCATTTTGTCATGGGTGGTATAGCCGAAGCTCGACCAGAAGCCATGGGGCAAGCCCTGGATTGCCGTGTCGGCGGGCGCTCCGGCATCGCCGAACGCCATCACGACGGCGAGGCAGCCCACGATTGCGGAGATGATCGCGAGCGTCCAAATGGCGCGATGCGGAGTGAGGTTCCTGGAGTGCAGCATGCCGAAGTGCTCTGGCGCTTCCTGGTCTTTGCCCATCGCGTAGGTGACTCGGGCACCTGTGTTCATGCAGGAAAGAGTGGTGCCAATCAAGGCGAGAAACACGGTGAAAGCCTCCGCCAGCATGAAGGCCCGGCCATGACCGGCAAAGAAATGGTTGCCCACGATCACCATCATGTCGCCGATGGGGGCGGCCGAGCCCGAGGCGCTGGCCATGCTGTAGCCGCTGTTCAGAAAATAGTTCGCGGCAAAGTATTCGATGAGGTAGCAGAACGCTCCCTGCACCAGCAGCGACGTGATGACGGCAATCGGAACGTCGCGCTTGGCGTTCTTTGCTTCTCCGCCCATCGCCGTCACCGATTCAAATCCGACGAGGATGAGAATGGCAACCGTGGCCTGAATAAATATCCAGCCGAAGTTGTGGATGCCGACGACCGACTTGGCATTGGGGTGGGTGAGGAAGTTTCCCTTGTCGTCGGTGGCCGGATAGCTGATGTGATACGGGACGGGCTTCCCAGCGGCGTCGAGTTTGGGCTGGGGCACGCCGTTCGCGTCGCGAGTCACCACATCTGTGGCCGTGCCATTGACCATCTGCGAGGTCGTGGCGAACTCGTAGTTATAGGCATTGCCCGCGGTTGAATCGAACTGGTAGGCCTCGCTTCCGGGCTTGTGACTGACGCGGTAACTGAGCGCGAAAAAGGAAAACACCAGCAAGGCGCTGATCTGAATTACGTTGATGGCGATGTTGATCGAGGTGGAGCCGCTGATGCCGCGATGCGCGATGTAGGCAATGGCAAACGAGAACACTACGGCGACGGCCATCATGAACGCCGGACCTGGATTCGACGCGTTCATGAAGTTCGGCCAGAGCGTCCCCACCAGGTATCCGCACAGGATGCCCATGACGCCGACCATCACACCGGGGTAGATCCAGTAATAAAGATGCGAGGCCCAGCCCACGATGAACTTCGACAAGCGGGCATAGCGCCACACCTTGTCGTGATTCAGAAAAGACTGCTCCGCGAAGTAGTAGGAGCTGCCCGTGCCGGGGTAGAGCTTCGCCATTTCGGCGTAGCACACGGCGGTCGCCAGGCAGAGCAGCAAAGCCACGACGATGCCGATCCACATCGAGGGTCCGGTTACGCCGGTGGTTGCCTGAATGAAGAACGTGAGCCAAAGGAAGGCGCCGGGAGCGATCAGGGCCATCGCGTTCATGGTGAGGCCAGTTAAGCCTACCGTCGGTTTCATTTCCGCTGCGTTCTCTGCCATTCGTGTTCTCCTCTAAGTTGTCTGCTTCGCTAATCGTTCTGAAAACCTTTGCTCAACGTCCTTGCGAAAAGCGCGAGCCGGAATTGCTGGTGGGGGAGCGGCCAGAGCGCTGGCGCCAGGGGTTGACTGGGATTGAGCCCCGGCCGCTAGTCCCCACATCGCGGACAGCACAGCTTGCAGCTGCCCGAAACCATCGTGCGTTTGCGTGTTATGCGTGAGTCTCATTGTTAGTGGGCCTCGCGGCTGTCGAAAGTGACCACGATGCGTTCAATCCACTCCCTTGAGCCACGAATTTATTGTTTTCTCTCAACAACATTGTTCCCAAACATGAACCCGAACTCAGCCATCGCCCTTGGCTGGTTCTGGTTCATGCCATTGCGACTGAAGGCGTCTCCCGGGGTGATATCGCTGGCATGAACATAAGCGAGGTCTCCGCGAACGAAGAAGCCGCCACGCTGGAAGGTGGGCGTTACGGTGATCGATGTGGCAGCGCTGCCCGGGCCGTACAGCAGGTTGACAGCTTCGTCCGTGGCGCTCCCGGAACTCGAAATATATTCCCAGCGCACCGGCAGTGAGAAACCGTGTTTAAAGGTGTAACTCGCGAGTATTGCGCCGCCCGTCGTCGATGCGCCCTTCACGATGCCGATTTTCTGGTTGGTGGGTACGTTGGTGTACTGAAAGTAGGGCTGCAGAATCCAACGACCCTTGGAGTAGGTGTAGATCAGGTTGTAAATACGGCTGTTGTTTTGCACCGGTGTGGCGTAAGTCTGAAACGCGGTCTGCCCGTAGTTTCCACCTCCCACGAATGCCACGCTATGCGGGCCTTTGGTGTAAGTTAAGGAACCCGTCATCCACGTGTAGCGGTTGGAGTAGAAGCCATCGTTCCAACTCAGCGAGGCGGTGAACTTGCCCATGACCTGATTTACCTGGATTCCACGATTGACGGCGTTTTCCTGGTTCCACAACAGGCCGCGATGGATGTTCATGTTCTCGAAAGTGAAGGTGTATTCGGCGCCGATTAAGGTTGGCAGTTCGCCGATCAGCAACGAGGTGTTCTTAAAGGGGCTGTTTTTCCCGGGCTGGAGCTTCGCAAAGGCAACTGGCACCGAGCCGTAGAGTCTGGTCATGGTTTTGTCGGTTGCGAGGAACGGCGCCCCGAGAGCCGCTATGTTGTACGCGCCCGCCTGCAGGTAGAACTGAAACCAGCCGTCGGCCTTTTGAATAAATACCTGGCCGTTACTCAGCGCCGCCTGGTGGCTGTCATCGCCTGCTACGTAATTCCCCGTCCACATACCCAGACCGTCGAGAATGCCGTTCACAGCGATCTTGCCGAAAGGGCCGGCGTCGAAGCTGGCGGGGGGGAGCGCAAACAACGGACCTGTGATGGCGGGGGTGGCGAGCGCTGCCGGCGGGTCTGGAGATGCGGCGGGCGCAGTCGCCGGCTGAGCGGCAGCATCCTGCGGCGCTGCGGCGGTGGGCGAAGGGGCGCCTGTGCCTGCCGGTTCTTGCGCACGGCCGACCGAGGTTAGCAGAAGACTTGCTAGTACGATTGCGGCTCCGAGGTGGGAGCGGTTTTTCATTGAGTGGCTCGCTTTCTCCCCTGGCGCGTGCAGCGGATGACCGTGCGTTTCCTCTGCCAGCAACTCGACCTTAGCGGGCGAACGAGCGTGCGTCCAACGCATATTTCTTCTGCTACGCATGTGTCTTTCTGCTAATAGCAGTAATTTATGGGGAATATAAATCTGACTTATCCAGTGTTAGCTTTTGGCCACCTCAAGCCAAGTAACTCTTGGCCGTCTCTAGCCAAATGGAACTGGTTTCAAAAATGCCATTCAACGCGGAAGGCCCATCCCTCAGGGGCTAAAGCCCGCGTGTTTATTGGCTCGGGGCGGCACCCTGCGGCTTCGCTCAGGGCAGGCTCTTGAAGCCGTGCCCTTCCCAAAAAACATTTATGAAATCGGCTCTAATCTCGAAGGGTAGGACAGATGGCGCGGCGGTGGCACAGCCTGCGAAGTGCGGATGCGCGCCAATCCAGATTCAGCGGATTCATATTTTGCGTGCCTGATTGGCGGCACTGGTGCTGCGGGCTTCGGTTGGCGCCCGCGCCAACGAATTATGAAGCAATCGGCTGCTTCTCGGTGTTCGTAACCTGGGGTGTGACCGAGAGTAGCGCGTTGGTTTGCAGGTAACGATCCACGCTGGCGGCCGCTCTGCGCCCTTCGGCGATCGCCCACACGACCAGCGACTGACCGCGGCGCATGTCGCCGGCCGCGAAAACTCCTGGCGCCGACGACATATGGTTCTGGTCGGTGGCCACGTTGCCGCGCGGATCGAGTTTCACTCCTAACTGGTCGATCATTCCGTTGCGAACCGGACCTACAAAGCCCATCGCGATTAATACAAGATCCGCTTCCATTGCAAATTCGGTGCCGGGGATCGGCTCGAACGTTGGCGGCGGGCCGACTCGCACGGCGTGCAGGTGCTGGACCTGCCCAGAACTGGAGCCGGTGAATTTGGTGGTCGCGATGCTCCAGTCGCGGACGCCACCTTCTTCATGTGCGCCTTCGGTGCGCAGTTGCATCGGCCAGAATGGCCAGGGCGTGAGCGGCGAGCGCTCATCGGGAGGCTTCGGCATGATTTCGAACTGGTGCACGGATCGGGGCTTTTGCCGATGAGCAGTTCCGAGACAATCCGCGCCAGTATCGCCGCCTCCGATGATGATCACGCGCTTGCCGGTTGCCAGAATTTCATTTTCTGGGGCGATGGTGTCGCCCAGATTGCGGCGGTTCTGCTGGGGCAGGTACTCCATCGCGAAATGGATTCCCTTCAGATCGCGTCCGGGGACGTTCAGGTCGCGCGGGTGCCCGGCGCCTCCGGCGAGGACAATCGTGTCGAACTCGCTGCGCAACTCTTCGACCGCGACATTCTTGCCCACCTCGGCTCCAGTAACAAATTTCACGCCCTCGGCGGACATCTGTTCCAGGCGGCGATCGATGAGGTGCTTCTCTAGCTTGAATTGCGGGATGCCATAGCGCAGCAAGCCGCCGATGCGGTCGGCTTTTTCGTAAACCACCACGGAGTGTCCGGCGCGGCACAACTGCTGGGCGGCGGCCAATCCCGCAGGGCCCGAACCTACGATGGCCACTTTCTTCCCGGTGCGGTGCTTCGGCGGCTCAGGCCGGATCCAGCCTTCATGAAAGGCGCGCTCTACGATGTTCTTTTCGATCTGCTTGATCGTGACAGGGGGCTGATTGATCCCCAGCACACAGGACGCTTCGCAGGGCGCTGGACAAATGCGGCCAGTGAATTCCGGGAAATTGTTGGTGGCATGCAGTTGGCGAAGCGCTTCTTTCCAGCGGCCGTGATAGACGAGATCGTTCCAGTCGGGAATCAGGTTGTTGACGGGACACCCGGTGTGGCAGAAGGGCACGCCACAGTCCATGCAGCGCGCGCCCTGGGTACGAAGCTTCGGTTCGGGAAAATCGAGATAGATCTCGAACCAGTCATTGACGCGCTCGGTGACTGGACGCCGCGGGGCAAGCTCGCGCGCGTATTCCAGAAAGCCAGAGTCCTTACCCATGTTGCACCTGCGCGACCGGCGCCGGAGCAGCCAGCGGCGGACTTGGGATATAGGGCTGGTGTCTGCGGCTCACTCCCAGCACGCGCTTGTGTTCATGCGGGAAGACTTTGATAAACCGGGAGAGCACCTCAGACCAATTGTCGAGGATCCAGGTGGCCCGCGGGCTGCCGGTCAGTCCGAGATGGCGGGTGACAAGACCTTGGACTAGCTTTGCTTCGGCAAGTCGGGCCTTTGCCAGTTGCGCACTTTCCCTGTCGAAAGGCGGCGTTTCGAAAGGCGGCGTTTCGAAAACCGGTTCGAGATCGACCGACTCCAGATTGCAGCGCTTTTCAGTAAAGTCTCCGCGCTCGTCGAAAACGTAGGCGACACCGCCACTCATGCCGGCGGCGAAATTTCTGCCGCAAGCTCCTAGCACGAGGACCAAGCCCTTGGTCATATATTCGCAGCAATGGTCGCCTACGCCCTCGACTACCGCGGTGGCTCCGGAGTTGCGAACGGCAAAGCGCTCCCCTGCGATGCCGTTGAAAAATGCTTCGCCACTGGTCGCGCCGTAGAGGGCTACATTGCCAATCAGAATATTGTTTTCCGGCGCGAAACGGGATCCCCGCGGCGGGTAGGCAACCAAACGGCCGCCGGACAACCCTTTGCCAACGTAATCATTAGCCTCGCCTTCGAGGGTGAGAGTAACTCCCTTGGCCAGGAACGCGCCCAGGCTCTGGCCGGCCGATCCATCGAGATGAATGCGGATGGTATCGTCGGGCAGACCCGCGGACCCGTAGCGGCGAGCAATCTCCCCGCTCAACATGGTTCCCACGGAGCGGTGAACGTTGCGCACGGGCACTTTGATCACAACCGGCGTGAGGTTTTCGAGCGCATTCTGCGATCTGGCGAGAAGCTGATGATCGAGCGCCTGCTCCAGACCGTGATCTTGCGCCTGAAGGCAGCGGCGCGCCACGCGCGACGGCACCTCCGGGTTATGAAGAATGGCCGACAAATCCAGGCCCCGCCCCTTCCAGTGATGGACGGCGGGCTGCACGTCGAGCATGTCAACGCGGCCAATCATCTCATCCATGCGGCGGAAGCCGAGTTCGGACATGTATTGCCGCACCTGTTCCGCTAGAAAGAAGAAGAAATTGATGACGTGCTCGGGCTGCCCTTGAAATTGCTTGCGCAACACGGGATCTTGGGTGGCGATGCCCACAGAGCAGGTGTTGAGATGACACTTGCGCATCATGACGCAGCCCATTGCAATCAGCGGCGTTGTGGCGAAACCGAATTCTTCTGCGCCCAGCAGCGCCGCGACTACGACATCTCGGCCCGTTTGCAGCTTGCCGTCGGTCTGCACGCGGATGCGACTGCGCAGGTCGTTCAAGAGAAGAACTTGCTGCGTTTCGGCCAAGCCAAGCTCCCACGGAATGCCGGCATGCTTGATGGAGCTGAGGGGCGAAGCGCCCGTGCCTCCGCTGTCTCCGCTGATCAGCACGACGTCCGCGTGCGCCTTGGCCACGCCCGCTGCCACCGTGCCTACTCCGACTTCGGCCACCAGCTTTACCGCTATGCGCGCTTGCGGGTTCACATTTTTCAGGTCATAGATCAGTTGCGCCAGATCTTCGATGGAATAGATATCGTGGTGAGGCGGCGGCGAAATCAAACCCACGCCGGGGATGGAATGCCGCAGACGTGCAATGACCTCGTCCACCTTATGCCCCGGAAGCTGGCCGCCTTCACCGGGCTTTGCGCCTTGCGCCATCTTGATCTGTAACTCGTCCGCGTTGACGAGATAGTGGGCAGTAACTCCAAAGCGCGCCGAGGCGACCTGCTTGACCGCACTTCGCCGCAAGTCTCCGTTCGCATCCGGCTGGAAACGCCCCTCATCTTCGCCGCCTTCGCCGGTATTGGACTTGCCTCCTATGCGGTTCATGGCGATCGCCAGGGTCTCGTGGGCTTCTTTGCTGATGGAACCGAACGACATCGCTCCCGTAGTGAAGCGCTTCACAATCTCTTTCGCGGGCTCTACCTCTTCGATCGGAACGGGATTGGCGCTCTTCTTCAACTTCATCAAACTGCGCAGGGTCGCCAGGTTGCTGCTCTGGTGGTCGATGAGGTCGGTGTATTCCTGAAAAGTCTGGAAGCTATCTTGCCGTACTGCTTGCTGCAGCTTACTGATGGTTAGCGGGTTCAGCAGGTGATACTCGCCGTTGACGCGCTGGTGATAATTGCCTCCGACGGCGAGTTCGGTCTCGGATTCGGTGAGGGGACGGAATGCGTGCTCGTGCTTCAGCTGCGCTTCGCGGGCGAGCACTTCGAGGCCGACGCCTTCCAGGCGTGACGCCGTGCCCGCGAAATAGGAATCCACCAGTTCCCGGTTCAGCCCGATGGCTTCGAAAACCTGCGCGCCCTGATAGCTCTGTAAGGTCGAGATGCCCATCTTGGCGAAGGTCTTCAGCAAACCCTTATTCACCGATTTGATGAAGTGCTTCACGGCCAGTTCGGGAGTTACTCCGTCGGCTAACTCTCCGCGACGCGCCAGGCTTTCGACGCTCTCGAGCGCCAGATAAGGATTGATGGCGCTCGCCCCATAGCCGCTGAGCAGCGCGAAGTGCATCACCTCGCGAGGTTCGCCCGATTCCGTAATCAGAGCGACCTGGGTTCTCGTTTCCTCCTGGACTAACAGGTTATGCACGGCGGCGAGCGCGAGCAGGCTGGGAATGGGAGCGTAATCCTTGTTCACTCCACGGTCGGAAAGAATCAGCAGCGTGTAGCCGGCTTTTCCCGCGAGCGAGGCTCGCTGGCACAACTCGTCTAGAGCTCGCTTCAGTCCCGCTTCTCCTTCGCTGGCACGGAACAACGCGGGTAGCGTGATGGCCAGCAGGTCCCCGGTCGATACGCGGCGCAGTTTCTCGAGGTCGACGTTGGTCAGAAGCGGGTGATCCAGCTTCAGCATGTGACAGTTCTCGGGTTCTTCCGAGAGAATGTTGCGCTCGGCTCCGATATAGCTGACGAGTGACATCACGATTTCTTCGCGAATCGAGTCGATGGGAGGATTGGTGACCTGCGCGAAGAGCTGCTTAAAGTAATTGAACAGCGACTGGGGCCGGTCCGAGAGACAGGCGAGCGGCGTATCCGTGCCCATCGAGCCCACCGGCTCCTCGCCCTTGGACGCCATGGGGCCGAGAATCATGCGCAGGTCTTCATCGCTGTAGCCGAACGCACGCTGGCGGCGTAGCAGGGTTTCGGCGTCGGGGTGGTGCATGCGCGTGGGCTTGGGCAACTGATCGATGGTGATCTGATTGTCCTTGACCCACTGGGCGTAGGGCTGTCGCGACACCAGGCGTTGCTTGATTTCCTTGTCGGGGACGATGCGGCCTTCCACCGTATCCACCAGAAACATCTTTCCCGGCTGCAGGCGGCCTTTCATCTTTACGTTTTCCGGCTCGATGTCGAGGACTCCAGCTTCGGAGGCCATGATGACATGATCGTCATTCGTAACCACGTACCGTCCAGGGCGCAAGCCGTTGCGGTCGAGGATGGCGCCGATGACTCTGCCGTCGGTAAACGCAATTGCCGCGGGCCCATCCCACGGTTCCATCAGGCACGCGTGATATTCATAGAAGGCGCGCTTCTCGGGCTTCATGTGGCGATTGCCGGCCCAGGCTTCTGGAATCAGCATCGCCATGGCGTGAGGCAGGCTGCGTCCGGCTAACAGCAAGAGTTCGACGGCGTTGTCGAAGTTCGCGGAATCGCTGCCATCCGGGGCAATGATGGGAAAAAGCTTCTTCACATCGTCGCCGAATAGCGGAGATTGCAGAATCGACTGGCGGGCGTGCATCCAGTTGACGTTGCCCTTGAGCGTGTTGATCTCGCCATTGTGCGCGATGTAGCGATAGGGATGCGCTCGTTGCCAACTCGGAAATGTATTGGTCGAGAAGCGCTGGTGCACCAGACACAACGCGCTGGTCACTTCGGGGTCGGAAAGCTCCGCGTAGAAATTGGTGATCTGCGGGGCGAGGAGCAGACCTTTGTAGACGATGGTGCGGCACGAGAGCGACGGAATGTGGAAGACACTCGCATCCTCGATGCCGGACGCTGCGATCTCACTCTCGGCGCGCTTGCGCACTACGTAGAGCTTGCGTTCAAAGGCGTCTTCTTCGGTGAAGGCGCCACAGCCTACAAAAATCTGCTGGATGTAAGGTTGCGAACCCCGCGCCACGCGGCCAATGGCGGACGCGAAGCAAGGCGTATCGCGCCAGCCCAAAACCGTCAATCCCTCTTCGCGCACAATGCGTTCCAGAATGCCTTCGCATTGCAGGCGCGGGTGTTTCTCCACCGGCAAGAAGGTCATGCCCACGCCGTAGGCGCCGGGCAGAGGCAACTCGAAACCTAACTGGCCGCACTCCCGAGCAAAGAACTGGTGGGGGATCTGGAGGAGAATGCCGGCGCCGTCGCCGGTCTCGGGATCGCATCCGCAAGCGCCGCGGTGCGCGAGGTTGAGCAGTACTTGGATTCCTTTACTTACGATTTCGTGACTTTTGCGGCCGCGAACGTTGGCCACGAATCCGATGCCGCAGGCGTCGTGCTCCTGCGCAGGATGGTACAGGCCCTGAGCGGGCGGAGGAGCATTCGTTTTGTTTTGACGCGTCATCATTCTGTCGTTGGCATGGTGGCATCTGCGGCGTGCGCGGCTGGAACACAAACCCGCAAGTTCTTACTTTCCGCCAGATGCAACGGGAAGTACAATGCAGAATTTCGATGGTAAGGATGCAAAAATACGAAGCTCGGGGCTGGGATCGAATTGCGGAGTGAAACCGGGCCGGGTCCGCTATAATCCGCATAAATTCAATGGATTTCGATCAGCTCATCACGTTTCTGGAAGTGGCCAAGCAGGGCAGCTTCTCGCGCGCCGGAGACAAAGTGTTCCGCTCGCAATCGGCCGTCAGCGCCCAAATCCGGCAACTGGAGCAGGAGTATGGGGAACGGCTGCTCGACCGTTCGGGCAAGACGGTGAAATTGACTCCGGCCGGGCAGGTGTTCTACGACTATGCCGAGCGGCTGAAACAACTGCGCGAAGAATCTTTGATGGCGGTGGCGGACCACAGCCGCACGCCCCATGGCACGCTTCGGGTAGGCGCCAACGAGGCTACTTGCCTTTATGTTCTGCCGGAACTTTTCGCGGAGTACTGCCGGCTCTATCCGCCAGTGCGGATCGACATTTACCGGAACTTCAGCTACAAGATCATGGAAAAGCTGGAGAACGGCTCGATCGAGGTGGGCATTCTCACCTTGCCGATTCAGTCTCCGAGCCTGGAAATCGAACCTATTTTCCGGGACAAGCTGATGTTGATGGTGAGCTCGAGCAATCCGCTGGCTAAACATAAGACGGCGGCGGTCCGCGATATCGTCAAGCACCCGGTGCTGCTCCCGAAGACCGGCCACACCCGAAGGCTGATGGATAAATTATTCCGTCCTTATCGCGAGGAATTGCAAGTGCGCATGGAACTGCCCAGCATCGGCATGATCAAGAGCTTTGTGGCCGCCGATCTGGGAGTGTCGCTGGTGAGCGCGTCGTTCGCGCGGGACGAAGTGGCGTCGGGCAGAGCGAAGCTGCTTGATCTTGAGGATGCGGAACTTTTCCGCGAACTGGGGCTGGCCTACCGCCGGGACCGGACACTCTCCTGCGCTACCACGGCATTTGTCGATCTCTTGCGCAAACTGGCCCCGACGGGGAAGAACACGCGCTAGTGCCGCGTGATTTGTACATTTTCGCCAGAGAGTAGCGCCGCCGCCCCGGCGGCGGTCCGGCCCGTCTTCGCCCGCCGCGCCGAGGGCGAGACGCCCTCGGGACAGCCGGCAAGATGCCGGCGCTACTCGTCTTCCACGCCGTAATCATCATGCGGTCACGGTAACTAGCAGCCTGTAAGGGCGAACTTTCTCAACACATTCTTTAGTAATTGCAAAAGCAGCAGTTGGACCGCGTCTGCGGCATCTGTGGATGTGGCTGTGGAGAAATGGGGAAAAATTAATCATCCACTCATTAAGCGACGCCGATTCAATGGGTTGCGTTTCCGGTTTTTGATGCTTCGCAACCCCCCGATTGCACCGAAAAAGGGCATTGACAATCTTCAAGCAACTCTCTAAGGTGGGTTCCGTCGACGGCTGAAAGGGTTGGCTTAATTAAACTTTTGCCGATCCGAAGTAGGCTGAGTGATCAGCTCGGCGGGGCAACCCGAAGAGCAGCCAGACCTGAAAAAACCGACGGCTCTGCGAGGGGCAGTTGGGGTTTGGGACCGCGAAAGCGGTGATCGCATCAAGGGCTGTGACGGTGCATGTCTCCACGCTGTTGGCTCCCTCGCAGGAGTTGGTGGCTAGAGCATAACCAATGTCACAGCCTTTACCTTTCTCCAGCGTTCCTGCTGATTAAGCCCTTTCCGAACACTCCCAAAACGCCACCAAGAGCTTGCTCCGACGTGCGGCGAATAACATGCGGTCGTGATTTCCATCACGGCCAGGGGCGGGCAGCGGCCAGTAATATCCTTACAGACCAGGCAAGTGGTTTTGGTTGAAACGGTCGGCTCCGCGCCGGTCGCCGCGGGGGTAGAGAAAAGAGAGAGTTAAGTTTTCGGCTCGCTGTCGTCTCTTTAGGCTGGAACCAACATGCAGTCAGCAGGCGCGCCCATCGGTACTGACGCCATTTCGGCGGCGGAGATTCGGACGGAGTTACAGAAAGTGCTGGCATCGGCCGAACTGGTCCGTTGCCCGCAGCTCCAGCGCTTCCTGAATTTCGTGGTCGAGGAGGAATTGGCCGGCCGCGGAGACCAACTGAAGGAATATGTATTGGGCGTCGGAGTCTTCGGGCGCCCCGCCGATTTTGACCCCCGGATTGATTCCCTGGTACGTGTGGAAGCGCGCCGGCTGCGCGCCGCGGTGGAGAAGTATTACGCAGACCAAGGACACGGCGACCCGATCATCATCAAGCTGCAGAAAGGCGCGTACCTGCCGTCGTTTCACCGTTCCGCCCAGTCGGACGGTTTGCACGAGGTCTCGTCAAGCGCAGAAGAAGACGGCAACCTCCCGCAACTGGCCACGGCCTCGCACAAAAATTGGAAATGGGCAGTTTTGCTCACGGTTGCGATTGGCATGGCCCTTGGAATGGCCGCTGCCACATTCCTGCTTCGTTCTCGACCCGCGCAGGCGCTAACCGAGCGTGACTCCATCGTACTCGCCGAGTTCGTCAACACGACCGGCGATCCCGCCTTCGATGACACCCTGAAGCAAGGATTGACCATGGCGCTCGAGCAGTCGCCGTTCCTGAACATCCTTTCCGACCGGCGGGCAACGCAGACACTGAGGCTGATGGGACGCTCTCCGGCCGAGCACCTGCAGCCCGAACTCGCGCGAGAAGTTTGCCTGCGCACGGGAAGTAGAGCGACCGTAGCCGGCTCGATCGGCCGCATGGGGAGCCAGTACGTCATAGGGTTGACCGCGAACAATTGCAGCACGGGGGATTCGCTGGCGCATCTGCAGGTGGAGGCGGCGAGCCGGGAAGCGGTGCTGACCGCTCTGGGCAAGGCCGCGGTCGACTTGCGAAGCAAGTTAGGCGAATCGCCCAGTTCGACGCAGAAATTCGATACTCCCATTGAGGAAGCGACAACCCCCTCGTTGGAAGCGCTCCAGGCATACAGTCTGGGGAGAAAGACGGCTCGCGAAAAAGGCAGCCCCGCCGATATCCCCTTCTACAAGCACGCCATCGAACTGGATCCAAGTTTTGCGGTTGCCTACGCGGCGTTGGGTGTGTCGTACGTGAATCTGGGGCAACCTAGCGTGGCCAGTCACTATGTTGCGAAGGCGTACGAATTGCGGGACCGCGTCAGCGAGCGCGAGAAGTACCGCATTGCTACCAATTACTATCACGTCGTCACCGGCGAACTGGAGAAATCCACCGGGACTTACGAACTCTGGATACAAAGTTATCCTCGCGACTTCGCCCCCTACATTAATCTCGGCGTGGCCTACATATGGTTGGGGGAGTATGAAAGATCGGTTGCGGAAACAAAGGAAGCGCTGCGTATCGAGCCCAACAATGTACTCGCCTACACGAATCTCGCCGGGCTGTACATTAAACTCGGCCGGCTCGAGGAGGCGAAGAGCATTCTCGATGAAGCGCGGGCTCGTAATTTGGCCAGCAAGTTCATGCGCAGCAACTTGGATTACCTGGCCTTCCTCGCTGGTGATGCGCCAGCGATGGAGCAGCAGCTAGCCGAAGTCCGGAACAAACCCGGCGACGAAGACCCTCTTCTGTCGCAGCAGTCTGACACCGAAGCGTATTACGGGCGACTCCACAGAGCCCGTGAACTTTCCCGGCAAGCAGCGGAATCCGCCACTCGTGCGGACGCAAAAGAGGCAGCCGCCGGCTGGCTGGTGAATGCCGCTTTGCGGGAAGCCGAGTATGGGAACGCGGCGGAAGCCTCAAAAGAAGTTGCGGAGGCATTGCGGCTCGCTGCCGGCAGGGACGTCAAGGGTGTAGCGGCCCTGGGCCTGGCCCGAGCCGGCAACGTGGCGGGAGCGGAAAAGTTGCTGAGGGATCTGGAGAAGGAATTCCCCGCCAATACGGTAATCCAAGTGTATTGGGCGCCAACCATCCGCGCCGCGATCGCGATCCACCAAAGTAACTCGCGTGCCGCACTGGAGCTGCTGCAGGCAGTTGCTCCTTACGAACTTGGATCTCCCCCGCCGATGGGTTTGGCGACGTTGTATCCCGTCTACTTGCGGGGGCAGGCCTACTTGCTGGCCCGGCAAGGCGACGCGGCAGCCAAAGAGTTCCAAAAGATCCTCGACCACCCATACCTGGTACTGAACTTCCCGCTGCACGCGTTGGCCCGTCTGCAACTGGGCCGGGCGCAGGCAATGCTGGGTGATCAACTCCAAGCGCGCCGCGCCTACCAGGACTTCTTCACCCTGTGGAAAGACGCCGATACAGACATCCCCGTTCTGAAAAAGGCGACAGCGGAGTACTCTCGGCTGCGCTGATTTGTAATGGTTTGAACTCGACCTTGCGGACAGCTTTGGCAGGGCTCCAAGTATCGGACAGAGGCAGCATAATCCGTCGCTGCCTCCCAGCGCCAAATGACCGACCCAGAGGGGGGTGAGCGTTATCGCGATTTATCGACAGCTAGCCGCGAGGCAGCAGTTCACGCTGAGCGATACGAATAACGGGGGAAGGCCAGTCGGCGGTTAGTAGAGCCGAAAGTTGACCTCAACGTTGACCATTACTGCTACCGGAATGCCGTCCTTGCGACCTGGCTCGAATCTCCACTGCCGTATAGCGTCGATAGCCCTTTCATCCAAACCCATACCCAAGGAGCGCTGGATGCGAATATCATGCGTCCGTCCGTCCGGTCCCACTACCACCCACAGCACAACCGTTCCTTGGTACTTAGCTTTACGAGCCTCCTCGGAGAACTCCGGGTCCGGAGCGTAGATAGCGCGCGGAGCGGATACCCCTCCCCCGACACGATAGGCGCCGCCCCCAATCCCGCCTCCCCAACCCGGCCCCACGCCCGGACCGCGCCCTGAGCCGACCCCCCCTCCGCTGCCGGAACCAATTCCGCCACCCGAACCGGTCCCGCTCGACGGGGGTCCTAAGATAATAGATGACAGCGGATTCCCGAGCGGACCCGTCTGTGGCAGGGACAGATGGATTTCGGGCGGTACAACTACAGTTGGCTCGACGGGCAGTTTAGGATCCTCGTTGCGGACAACCACTGCCGGAGGAGCCAGTTGTTCGCGAGAGGAGCGAGGCAACGCTCCTTTGGAAGCTGACAGCTTGTCGCGGTCTCCGCCCCCGCCTCCACCTCCCGTTTTAGAGGCCGATGGAGGCAAGATGTAGGGGCTGATTTCCGTGACGACGCCAATGACTTGTTGGCGAATCTCGTGGCGATGTAGTGCCACAAACCGGCCTGATAACAACAGCAGTACGATTACTAGTGCATGGGCCACGAAGGAGAGAACAAATGTGCTCCTGCGGGTCCTGTATAGTCCATAGCCCTCGCCAAAGAGGGTCGGCAAAATGGCGGGCTCCGTTGTAGCCCCCAGCGGAACTCGCTCTGCCCTCCGATGCAAAGCGAAGCTTGACATCTTCGACCCCCAACCGGGTCGGTCTTCACTCACTAATCTCGCACGCTAGTCTGCTTATATGCTATTCCGATGTAAAGTTTGGTGCAGTGATTGGGTTCACAGTGGCTAGACGGCACGAACATCACCGTTTGCACCAACTTAGAATCATTAGTGTAAAGGCGATCTTTCGCCAACAATGCAGGGACACTTCAGTTGAACGCTACCGGTCTTTCGTTTTCTGTAAGCGCAACGGTAGGCCGGAGCAGATCCGCTGCCCCGGCCAGGCGACTCACCAGCTCGTGCGTGGTTTAGGCGGCTAGCGTCTGCACAAAGTGCTCACACAGGGTAGTCTCGAGCGTGTAGTTTCCGAAGACCATCGGAGTCTTGAGATACGGCTTCAGGATCTCCTCGACCTTGGGGAACACTTCGCGCTCATAGCGCTCCAAATGGGCTTTCTCCGTCCAAATGCTCACGGTGATCATTTTCTCGTCCTTCAACTCGGGGATGAAGGGGAGGATCTCGAGGAAGCCCGTCTGCTTCTTCAGAATGGGCAGAACCTCTTTCTTTACGAGGTTGATGAACTCCTCTTTCATCTCCAGCCTCGGGATAAACTCCAGAATGCGTGCAAACATGATGGACCTCCTTTCATGAGTTCCAATGAAAGGGTTGGAGTGAAAGTTGAGGCGACAACGCTGACCCGCGACACGTGGGGGAGGCGGGTCGGGATTGCAGGAAATGATCGATTCGAGATTTCCAATTAAAGTATAGTCCCGGCGGACGGAGGAGATTTGCACACCAGGGGCCAAGGAAAGGGATTTCTCAACAGTCAACGTCGGCAGAGACGAGCGTCCCGATGGCCGTGATAGCGACGCAAGGAAGGTCGGTCTTGTTAATTCCAGTGATGGGAATGCCACCAGATCTTCTGCATGTTGAACTTCACGCCTCGGCAAAGGTAGATGGGAGCGTTCTCCTCGCCCATAGCGAACCGCTGATAATGTTCGAATGCCTGGAACGAGCTGCAGTTGTCCTGCACATCCTCGCGGCCCCACTGGATCACGATCAGGTTGGCGTACGCCTGCGGGGGCGGTCCCCAGTACCAGTGGTTCTGGTGACGCGACCAGGCGCGCGGCAGTCCGTATTGCGGACCGAATAGGTTAATGGCGCCCGCTTCTCCGTAATTCCCGGCCCAGATTCCGGTGGTGACGCGTTCGGTGGGCGGCAGCGAGTTGTAGATGGCGGCTACGTCGCGCACCAGTTCGGGCCAGCCGAACTGATCTGCGATGGGCTGCATCAACAGCGATTCGTGGTGGACCTCGACTTTCGCTGGTTTGAACCCGATGGCGTTCTGATAGGCCAGCAGGTGCTCGGGCAAAAGCATCCAGGTGAACATCGGAACTGTCGGGATAGTCGCGAGCATGATCACTGCCAGCGCAGCCGCCCGTGCCCATGCCGCACGATTGCGCAGCCAGTGCTCGACGGCGACCGCACCAGCCGCGAACAGTATGGGATAGATGGGGAACAGGTAGTAGTTCTTGGCGTGCGAAACTTCCATCACGACAAAAAAAACCACGAACGTCAGCCCGAGCACGCGCCACATACGGTTCCACAGCAGCCAGATCAGGCCTGGCAGCCACACCAGCAGCAGGATCGGATGCATATCGATGACCTGCTCCTTGAGGAAGGCCAGCGGGCCGAGCACGACATTCTTTCCTTCACGCCGCACGTTGGCCAAGTCCTCGATCGTGGGAAAGTTGTGGCGGATCTGCCAGATGATGTTCGGCAGGAAAAGCGCAAGCGCGATGGCGCCGGCAATCCAGATCCACGGCTTCCCGAATTCGCGGCGATGGTGCGTGAGCAGCAGCGCAACGACGACAGCGAAACCAAAGGAGAGCGTGGAATGTTTGTTTTCCAGACCCAGGCCAGCCAGGATCCCGAACCACAACCAGAGGCGTGATTCTCCTGTGCGCACAACACGGGCCAGCACTAGCACGCAGCCAATCCAGAACAGCGGTTCGAACGCGTTCATCGTCATCAGGCTGCTCATGACCAGGAACGCTGGGCAAAGCAGGATCGCGAGTCCCGCGAGCAGTTGCGCGTAGCGGCCGCCGCCGAGTTCCCGTGCGAGGAGCATCGAGATCGCGACCAGAACGGTGCCGGCGATTGCCGGGATGATCCGCAGCGCTGCGAGAGAGCCGCCCATAAGCAGCGCGACCTTCGCATAGATGGCTATCAGCGGGGCACAATCCACGTAGCCCCAGTCGAGATGACGGGCAAGGTCCAGGTAGTAAAGTTCATCGCGGAAATATCCGTAGTGGCGGACGCTGGTGAACCCGTGCAACAGAAGCTTGGCCGCACACAGCACGATCAAGACGCCAACAGCTAGCTGTGGCAGGCGTCCGGACGACGACGTTTCACGAGAAGACGATTGAAAAGCGGGTGTCGCGGACATTCAAGCTCCAATGCAGCGCAGTCGTCCGGCGACCACGGACGAATCGCGTCAGCTTTGACGAACCCGGTCAGTGGACCGTGAGACCCCGAGGCAGAGCCCCAGTTATCTGTGACGACTGAAGACGATCCCCGTTAGCAAATCTTCTCAGATATTGGCGGCGGATGTGTACACCACATCCGCAACTGGCGTAACCAGGCGATTGCGCTCCCCCCGGCGAAGGGTCTGTCTGACAGTAGCGACCCCATCCGACAGCATGGTATGCAAGGTCAAGTCTTGGCTACCATAGCTGATTTGCGATTGAACTTGCTATCCCTCCCATTTCACCGTTAAATCCGCTTCTCCCGCCGCTCCTAAGCTTCTGAAGCAGTTGAGGCTATTGTTCGTCCAGATTTTTCACCCCATTTAACTTCCCCGAGCGCCTCTGCCGAGATATTTAAGCCACATTTGCAGTCCGAATCAGGCGACGTTTTGAAAGGAGGGTCTGTGAGCTACTTCATCCTCCGCAACGGACAGCAGTACGGTCCGTATTCTCCGGTCGACATCGAGCGCTATCTGGCGGTAGGGGGCATCGTGGTTACCGACTTGGCCCGCACGGAAGAGATGAACCAGTGGCTGCCGCTTTCGCACATCATCCGCAACCTGCCTCCGCCGCCCAGCGCTGGCGAGAAGGTCGATTCCGGGTGCGGCAGCGACCAGCAACCGGCGCCTGCGGGTCACGGGCCTGGCGAAATCAGCTTCAAGGTGCAGCCGATGCCGCCACCGGATCACCTCCCGGTGGAATCGCCGCCACCAGAGAGCAGGGCGCGCCGCCTCTCCCATCGCATTGTTGAGGTTCTCAACCGGCTCCAGGTCGGGCTCGTCGGATCACACCGGCCAGGCCATTGAGCCACGCAACCCGTGCCGGGTGGTTTTTGAACCGGGGAAGGCAACGAGTTCATGGAAGAAAAGCGCGCGAGTTTTCAGTTGCTGATCAGCAGGAATTAGATATTGCACAAAGGGGAGAAGTCATGCGCAACCATATTTTGAATTTAGTTCTTTTCGCGCTCGTCATTACGATCATCGGGTGCGGCAGTGGTGGAAGCGGCGGCGGCGGTGAGAAGCAAGACATCACGGTTTCTCTTTCTCCGAAGGCAATCAGCGTCGCTGGAGACGCGACCCAACAATTCACCGCGACCATCCTCAACCCTAACAATCGCGGAGTCACTTGGACTCTGAGCGGCTCCGGCTGCAGCGGATCGGCCTGCGGCACACTCGGCAGCTACGGCGGCAATAACAACCAAGGCTGGACTGCGACCTATACCGCGCCGCTCACGGTGCCGAATCCGGCGACCGTCACGGTGAAGGCGACCTCAATCGACGACCCCAGCAAGTCTGACACTGCCACTATCACGATCACTGCGCCGGTGGTCACGGTCAGTGTGACGCCCGCGACGCCGACGGTCATCCTCGGCGCCACGCAGCAGTTCACCGCGACCGTCAAGGGCACGACGAATACTGCCGTGACCTGGAGTACAGCTGGGCCAGGAACGATCAACAGCAGCGGGCTCTACTCAACTCCCGCCACTGTGACTACGCCCAAGACGGTGACGGTCACGGCCACGTCCCAAGCGGACACAACCAAGTCCGGCTCCGCGACCCTTACTATCCCCGCGGTGACGGTCGCCGTCTTGCCGCACGTGTCTACGGTGATCCTGGGCGCATCTCAGCAGTTCACCGCGACCGTTACCAATGCCACCAACACCGCGGTTGACTGGAGTTTGTCAGGAGCGGGCAGCCTGAGTAATACGGGGTTGTATGCTGCCCCGGCCAGTTTGACTACTCCCGCCACGGTCACGGTTAGAGCGGTTTCTCAGGCCGATCCCGACAAGACAATGTCGATTACGTTCACTATTCCGGCGGTGGCGGTGTCGGTGTCGCCGGCTAACCCAACGGTTATTCTGGGAGCAACGCAGCAGTTCAGCGCTGTGGTCGCGAATGCGATGAACACCGCGGTGACTTGGACCATGACAGGTCCGGGTTCGGTGAGCAACGCGGGGCTTTACGCGGCACCGGCGAGTTTGACAACGCCGGCCACGGCGACGATCACGGCCACCTCGGTGGCGGATCCCAGCAAGTCAGGTTCGGCGACGGTCAGCATTCCTGCGGTGGCCGTTTCCGTCACGCCACCAACCGCTACCCTGTTCGGTGGCGCGACGCAGCAATTCACCGCAGCCGTCACCAATGCCACGAACCAGGCAGTGACCTGGAGCGTGATGGGTCCCGGTTCGACGAACAGCTCGGGGCTGTACTCAGCGCCAGCAGTCATTGCGAGTCAGGGAACGGTAACTGTTAAAGCGACCTCGGTGGCAGATCCCACGAAATCGGGGACGGCAACGGTGACGCTGATTCCGATTAGCGTAACGGTTTCTCCGGCGACGGCTAAGGTCGTCATTACGGGGAAGAAACAGTTCAGCGCTGCCGTGGCGGGAACGTCGAATACGGTCGTCACCTGGAGTGTCTCCGGCACCGGATGCTCGGGCGACGACTGCGGCACGATCAACAGTGTAGGCCACTACGTGGCGCCGGCAGTGGTGCCGTCGTCCTTGGTCACGGTGAAAGCGAGTTCGGTCGCGGACCCAACGAAGTCGGGCACAACCTCAGTGCAGATCATGCCTAACGGCAACTTCAAGCTGAACGGGAACTACGTGTTGTATTTCCAGGGATTTGATCCGACCGGAAATATGGTGGCCAGTGTCGCGAGCTTGGTGGCAGACGGCTCCGTCACCCCCGGCACCATGACTGGCGTGTATGACCGGAACGGGGTTTCGACAACTCCAGGCGCGTACACGATGACTGGGAATTTTACTGTTTGGCCAGACAACCGTGGTGTCTTCACCAAGAACACCGGTGAAGTCTTCCGCTTCGCAATCAACGACACCGGCGATCGCGGCTACTTCATCGAATGGGATAACTCGGGAGTGCGCGGCTCGGGCATATTCAAGAAACAGACCACCACCGATTTCTCGCTGGCCAAGATCACGGGCGACTATGCCTTTGGTCTTACGGGAAGCGGCAACACAGGAGAACGGGAAGCAGTGGTCGGCCGGTTCACGATGAACGGCGCCGGAAGCCTGACGCAGGGAGCCTTCGATTCGGTGATGGCGATGGGCGGGCACTCCCGCGTGGACAGCTTCACGGGCGGAATGACGATGAGTAGCGCGACCGGAGGCCCGAGCAACGGACGCGGAACCATGACGCTGACAATTCCGGGCATGGCGACCGTCAACGCGGTCATCTACATGGTGAATGCGGGAGAACTCTTCTTTCTTTCCGCAGACCCGGTCAACGCGAATGCTCCGCTGCTGAGTGGAAGCATACTCAAGCAGTCGCCACCGCCGTTCATGACCAGTTCGCTGAATGGTCCGGCGGTGTTCCATGCTACGGGCCTGCATGCGTCGATGGGCTCCAATACCATCATGATTGGGCAGTGGGTGGCGAATCCGAACAGCGCCACTCTGACGGCGGAGTACGCCGGCAACGACAGCGGGAACAGCATCCCGCTGGGCAACTTCACAGCGACCTACAGCATTGCCGTAAACGGTCGCGCCAACCTCATTCCGTCCAGTGGGGGCGTGCCCGGCTTCTACTATTACCTGGTAGGGCCGAACAAGGCGTTCCTGGTTTCTGACGATCAGAACGTAATGACGGGGATGGTGGAGCCACAGACCATTCCCACGGGCGGGCTCACGAACACTTCGATCTTGGGCGACTACTTCCTGGGAACGATCGATCGGGCCTCATCCCAGGTGATCGATGCCTCCGGAGTGGAGAACCTGGACGGGGTGAATACGTGGACCTCGATGGAAGATGCCAGCTTGCCCGGTGGCAACTACGGCGATCTAGGGGCAGCGGGAACCTACAGCATGACCAACCCCGCCACCGGGAGAGGAACAATTACCGTTCCGGGCGGGAATGGCATTGTGTTTTATGCCGTTTCGCCGGGTAAGTTCTATAACTTCGTTCTGGACATGCCGGATCGAATCGCAGTCAGCGAGCAGCAGTAACTGGAAGCAGACCACGGAAACAGCCTCCCTCGGGGGTGCAACCCGAGGGAGGCTGTTTGCTGAACCATTGTGGCCGAATTGCTCGTTCGCGCAGGCTCAGACGCAAGTGTCGAGCCGTCTCGCAGGAGGTTATGGCGTCGGGATTACCGCCTGGGCTTCATTGGAATAGCCACTCTCTGCCCCGGTCGAATCGACTGCCGTGGTCACGTAGTAATAGGTCTGCCCGGCTTGGACCGAGTTGTCGGTATAGACAGCATTCGGATCCAGCGCGGAATTGATTTTGGCGTATGGGCCTCCTGAGACAGTTCCACGATAGACGTTATAGCCGCTAATCCCGGAGTTGCTATCGGTCCAGGAAAGAGAGGTGCTGTGCGATGTCGGCGCGACGCCATTCCCGGTGAGAGTCTCGGTGGGAGCATTCGAGGCATTGCTGGTGAAAGAGAGGACACCATTGGCGGTGCCGGCGGATTGCGGAGCGAACGTTACCGTGTACGGCACGTTTTGTCCGGGGGCGATGTTCACGGGGAAGGAAATCCCGGATATCGAGAATTCCGAATTATTTATGTTTGCAGAGGTGACGGTTACGTTGCCGAGGCTCGCACTGAGGCTGCCGCCTTTACTGGAACTGGCTCCCACGGTCACGCTGCCAAAATCCTGGGAGGTGGGAGAGACGGCAAGCTGGCCCTGAGGAGTGCCGGTACCGGTGAGGGGGATGGTCAGAGTTGGATTCGAGGCGTTGGACGTTACGGTAACAGTGCCGCTGGCGCTGCCCGCCGATAGCGGCGCAAACACTACGCTGAAGGTCACACTGGCGCCGGGATTCAGCGTGAGCGGAGGGTTCAGCCCACTGAAGCTAAACCCTGGCCCGGTGACGGTGGCCTGCGAGATCGTGACCGATACCCCACCCACGTTCGTGATCGAGTCTGTGAGGGTCTGGCTGCTACTGACTTGAATGTTGCCAAAATTCAGGCTGCTGGGATTGGCGCTGAGTTGACCGGGAGTTACGCCCGTACCGTTGAGAGAAACCGTGGTCGTGCCGTTCGAGGGCGGATTGCCTTTTCCGTGAGACTTGTTCTTGAGAACCGAGTATGCGATCGAGACGCTGCCACTGAAGTTGCCGCTGGACTGCGGCGCAAAAGTTGTGGCGAGCGGCACGCTCTGCCCCGGGGCGAGCGTCAACGGCAAGCCAAGGTTGCCGATGCCGAATCCGGTTCCTGAAACCGTCGTTTGCGAAATGGTCAGGTTCGAGTTTCCAGTATTGCTCAGAACCACCGATTGCGAAGCGGTGTTACCGATCACCACGCTACCGAAGTTCACGGGGGAAGGATTGGGCGCCAGTTGTCCAGTGGCGGTTGCCGCGAATAGAAAGACATTTAAAAGAACTAAACCGCAAACTACGTGCGTCGATGGGGGACCGAAGCGCTTCACGTCTGTTCTCCTGTTCCGTGCGTTAAGCAGCACGGCGGGGATTTGGAACAACCACATCGCGTCGCGCGACTAAGCAAATTGCGTGCAGACGCGGTGCATAACCTATTCTTTCGGCTTTTCGCCCGAGTTGGGCAGGTCTCGGAAGTGCACGACGGTACGCGAAAGTGCACGACGCGGGCCGACTTTGGACGAGTGCGGGGATGTCCAACGGGACGAGTACGGTGAATACACTTCTAGGTTCAGCCGCGAGGGATCGAATGCAGAGCGAGCGCGTCCTGAGGACGCCCGCATTGTCGATATCGGGCCATGCTCCCGATCAACGAGGGGCCTGCAAGAGGGCCTTAGCGAATCGCGGATTCCTGCTTGCCGCGCTTAGCAGCGTCTCTGGGGTTGTGTCTGGATCACGACCGAAAAGCCGGGGCCAGTCCGGGATGAGAAATAGACAGGTGGGAGGAGGATGAAAACGGATTGCGGGCGTAAACGTACGTGGGTGTTGTGACCGTCAAGGTTTGCAAAACGAAAGAAGGACTACAAGTAATAGTTCGACCTCGACCTTGCGGACAGGGTCGGCAAGGCTCCACGTATCGGCACACACCGGTATCCGATCGGGGGATTTTGAGTGTAATCGGGAGTGGGTGTTGAAAAAGTCACGTCGATTAGCGGGATGAGATAGAGCAGAAGCATGATAGAAGAAAGCATTCGCACATGCTCTGTTTGATTCTGATCGTCGGAGGCCTGCTGATCATGATGGGGCAACACGACCGCTCCGAAGCGCTGTTCTATTACTTCCGCCTGGAAGATCAGGTTCC